>MGYJ01000061.1:311181-409077 GCA_001801685.1 Gammaproteobacteria bacterium RIFCSPHIGHO2_12_FULL_63_22
AGCGCTGCAGACCTGCCGCGGGGTTGGTTGGCGCCGCGCTGGTTGCGCCACGTCGCTCCGATCGAGGACCGTGGGCAACTGCTCGGCAGGATCGAGGTTGTCTATGACCTTCGCGAGCTGCACCAGCACCTCTTGCGCAGCCTGGCCCTGTCAAGCCTGGTGTCCCTGGTGGCGGTCGCGTTGGTCTATCTGTTCTCGCTGCAGATCAACCAGATACTGGTCAGGCCCATCGCCGAGCTCAGCGTGACGGCCCGCCAGGTATCCGAGACCAAGAACTACACCTTGCGGGCGCGCAAGGTCAGCGATGACGAATTGGGAAGTTTCACCGACGTCTTCAACCAGATGCTGGCCCAGATCCAGAAGCAGGATGTGGAAATCCAGGCTTCGCGCGCCGAGGCCCTGCACGCCAGCCAATTGAAGGATGAATTCCTGGCGACTCTCTCGCACGAATTGCGCACGCCGATGACGCCGATACTCGGTTGGGCGCAGATACTGCAACGAACCGGTGGGGGTGATCCGCAGGTCCTGCAAGCCGCGGAAGTGATCGAGCGCAATGCGCGCGCCCAGAACCGCATCGTCGACGACCTGCTGGACATGAGCCGGATCATTTCGGGAAAGGTGCGCCTCGATATCCAGCCGATCGACATGGCGGTCGTCATCGGTTCTGCCATGGAGATCGTCGCCGCCGCGGCGCAGGCTCGTGGAATCTCGCTGTCGAGCAATCTCGAACCGCACGCCGGCCTGACGCGCGGCGATCCGCATCGCCTGCAGCAGGTTCTCTGGAACCTGCTTTCCAACGCGATCAAGTTCACAGGTGCCGGCGGCCGGGTCGCGGTGTCCTTGCGCCGGATCGGTTCGGACATCGAGATCAGGGTGAGCGACACGGGGCAGGGTATCGCGCCGGAATTCCTGCCACACGTGTTCGAACGCTTCCGCCAGGCGGACAGTTCGAACACGCGGCACCATGCCGGCCTCGGCCTGGGACTGGCGATCGTCAAGCAACTGGTTGAGCTGCATGGCGGCGTGGTGTCGGTGCACAGCGGCGGACGCGACCAGGGCGCGACTTTCACCGTGGCCTTGCCTGTGGTTGCCACGAGTCCGGCGCCATCGCACGACGCAGGGCAGTCGCGTTCGCATACCAGCCAGGCACGCACGCCCTATGGAACGAATGCGCTGTCGGGAGTGAAGTTGTTGCTGGTGGACGATGAAGCCGATGCGCGTGAACTGCTGGCGCATCTCCTGCGTTCGGCAGGGGCCGAAGTCAGGACGGTCGAATCGGCCGCCGAAGCCCTGTCTGCCATGGACGATTTTCATCCCCATGCCTTGCTCAGCGACATTGGTATGCCCGGGGAGAACGGGCTGGAGTTGATCCGCCGGATTCGAGCGCTTCCACCTGCCATGGGCGGGGACATTCCGGCCATGGCGTTGACTGCATTCGCCCGCGGCGAGGACCGCCACCGGGCCCTTGCTTCGGGATTCCAGATGCACGTGGCTAAGCCCGTCGAGGAAGCAGAGCTGGTGGCAGCCGTGCAATCGCTGGTGGCGCACGGACAGGCTGCCGACACACCGACAGATTCATGATCTGGAACGCCAGCGAAACGCCGGGCTAACCGTCGCCTGGATTTACGGTTTTATTACCTGGCACGGCGCTATTTTGCCTGTGCTGCTTCGCTTGCAGCCTTTGGACGTCAGCATCCAGGAGGATCAGGAATGGCAACTCAACAGCAAGACCAGAACCAGGGCAAACCCCAGCGCCGCAGCGGCACCGAGAACCGCGGCTTCGCCAGCATGGGCGAGGCCGAGCAACGGGAAATTGCGCGCATGGGCGGGACGGCGGTAAGTGAAAACCGCGAACACATGGCGCAGATTGGCCGCAAGGGAGGCGAGGCCAGTGCCGAAGCCCGTTCCGCCGCCTCGAAAGAGCGCCAGCGCAAGCGGGAGGCCGAGAACGCAAGCCAGAACCGCTGACCCAACTAATGGCCCATGTGAATTGGTGTTGTAGCTAACTACACTACCAGCACATTTAGAGCCCCGGCATCCCGCCGAGTAGGCTTCGGGGAGCAGGGCCATGTTGGATTGTCGGCTGGCAGTGGACGACGTCAGTTTTCGCTATTCGAGCGGACACACCGCGATTTCGGGGCTCAGCCTGGACCTGGGCCCCGGCATCCTGGGCCTTCTGGGGCCCAATGGCGCCGGCAAGTCCACCCTGATGCGAATCCTGGCCACCCTGGCCAAGCCGAGCACGGGCAGGGTGACCTGGAACGGCGAAGACATCTCCAGTAACCCGGACCATCTTCGGGTCGCGCTGGGCTACCTGCCGCAGGACTTCGGCGTTTACGGCGCCCTGGATGCCCGCGAGTTCCTGGGCTTCCTGGCAGCGGTGAAGGGGCTGTCCGGTCGCGCAGCGCAAGAACGAGTGGATACCTGCCTTGCGATGGTCGGCTTGGCCGACCAGGCCGGGCGCCGCCTCGGGGAATTTTCCGGCGGCATGCGCCAGCGGGTGGGCATCGCGCAGGCGCTGCTGAACGACCCATCCCTGTTGATCGTGGACGAGCCCACGGTTGGGCTGGATCCGGAAGAACGCATGCGATTCCGGCATCTGCTCACCGATCTCGCCGGCCAGCGGCTGGTCATCCTCTCCACCCATATCGTTTCGGACGTCGAAGCGAGTGCGACCTCGCTGGCAGTGATGGCGTCGGGACGCCTGTGCTTCCATGGCACGCCGGAATCGCTGCTCGCACGCGCGGATGGGCATGTCTGGGAATGGACGGTCGACTCCGGACAATTGGCAGCCATCCGCGAAAAATTCGTCGTCTGTGCGTCCTTGCGCCGGCCGGACGGAATTCGCGTGCGGGTTGTCAACGAGGATTGCCCTGATGCCGGCGCGCAGTCGGTGACGCCGACGCTCGAAGATGCCTACACGTGGCTGCTGGGCGCCGACGCGCGTGAACACTGACATGCGCGGCTCGGTGCAGCGATTCGCAGCCATGCTGCTGGCCGACCTGCGCGAACGCACCCGCAGCCCGCGCTTCTGGGTCGTGCTTGGATTGATGGTGGTGGCAAGCTGGTTGTGCTTTCCGCCGCCAGGATCCAATTACATGATTCTTTCGCTGCCGGGCAGCGAACGCGGATTCTATTCAAGCGCGTGGGTGGGCATGGTCCTGGCCAGCGTGTTCAGCACCCTGCTGAGCCTGTGTGGTTTCTATCTCGTGCGTGGCACCCTGGTGCGCGACATTGATACTCGCGTCTGGCAACTGCTGGTGGCTACGCCAATGACCCGAGGCGGCTACCTGTTGGCGAAATGGGCGAGCCACATGGTCGTGTTCGCACTGATTGCCGCGGTTGCCTTGTGCGTCGGCCTCGTCGCGCAATGGGTCCGTGCCGAAGACCGCAGCATCCACCTGTTCGAATTGGTCAAGCCCGTGTTGCTGCTCAACCTGCCCGGGCTGGCCGTCACCGCGATGCTTGCGATCTGGTTCGACCTGCTGCCTTGGCTGCGGCGCACGGCAGGCAACGTGATCTTCTTCTTCCTGTGGATCACGATGCTGACGGTGCCACTGGCCCGGGTCGAGTCTCCATCCAGCACGATGCTGCGCGAGGGCTGGGTCAGCGATACCCACGGCATGATCCTGATGGCGCGTGATTTCCATCGTTCGCAGGAGCAAAGGATGGGCAAGCCCGCCGGCTTCGGCTTCAACATCGGATCGCCCGCTGCCGCGCAAGGCGCAAGGAAATTCGAGTGGACATCGTGGCAGGTGCGGCCGATGGACATGCTCGGGCGCGCAGTGTGGCTGGTGTTCGGTATGGCTGGCGTCCTGTTGGCGGCGCCACTGCTCGACTGGGCGGCATCGCGTGCGTCAACCACGGCTCGCTCCGGTGCGAGTCCCGGCAGACGCCTGCGTTGGCTCGATCGCTTGCTGGCACCGCTGGCGCGCGGACCGACGGCCATTATGGCCATCGCCGAATTGAGGCTGTCGCTCAGGCAGCGCCGCGCCTGGTGGTGGCTGCTGGCGTTGGTGGCGATGGGCGCGCAGGCATTTGGCAAGGGCGACGCCCTGCATCTTGGATTGCTGCTGGCCTGGGTGCTGCCGCTGGACATGCTGGCTCGCAACATCCTGCGCGAAGTCGATAATGGCACCGGCGGACTGGTATTCACCGCGCCCAGGATTCTCCACCGCCTGTTGACCGCGCGATTCGCCACCAGTTTCGGATTGCTTGTCGCGCTCAGCCTGCCGGGACTGATTCGCTTGTCCGCGACGGCACCGATGTCTGCCGTCGCGGTACTGGTCGTCTGCGCGTCGATTGCCAGTTGGGCGCTGTGCCTGTCAGCCCTGTGCCGGAATCCTCGCCCCTTCGAACTGGTGCTGCTGATCGCAGCCTATCTCAGCAGCCAGTCGGCGCCGATCTTCGATGTCGCGCTTGCCCCGCAAGCCACCGCGGCCTGGCACTTGGCCCTGATGCTTCCAGCCTGGTTGGGACTGGCCTGGGCATGGCCGAAGTTGGCGAGTGTTACCAATCGCCGTTCAAGCTGACAGTAATGGAGCGACCGCTGGCGGTATAGAAAGGCAGGTCGGTCGCTGCGGCCAACACACCGCGCATGCCGGCCCATCGCCAATACGTGCGGTCTGCGAGGTTGCCGACCGAAAGGTGAAGCCGCAGGCCTGGATGCAACTCGTACCAGAGGTTGGCGTCGTAGATCGCGTAACCCGGAGGCATATACAGGTTTGCCGCGCTGCGGTCCACGCGCGATACCGCAGCCACGCCCGTACCGAGCAGTTCCGCCCCCCATCGACCGTCAGGCGACTCGTAACCGACGCCCACGGTGATGCGCGCCGGCATGATCGAATTCAGGGGCTGGTCGCGTTGGGTATCGTCGCCCTTCGACCACGAGCCTGATCCCTGCAGATACCAGTTCCTGGCTGCGGCCGAAAAGACGTCGAGGTCGACGCGGGCTTCGAATTCAACACCGATGATGCGAGCGCGGTCGCGATTGACCGACTGGAAGACCAACTGGCCGACATCGTTGGTGCCCAGGTTCGCGCGCGATTCGATCAGGTTCGTGAAACGATTGTCGAAGGCCGCCAGGCTGGCGTGCACGAACCTGCCCTTGAAACGAAGACCCCACTCCAGGCCGTGGCTGCGTTCTGGCTGAAGGTCGGGATTTGGCAGTGCGACGTAGTTGAAGGCAGGCAGGTTCAAGCCGATGTTGACATCGGAGAACGGCGGCGCGCGGTAGCCGTATACCAGCTGCAGGTAGCTCGACCAGGCATTTCCCTGCCAGCGCAGCCCGAGCTTCGGCGTCAGCGATTCGCTGTCGGTGCTGGCGATCGCGGCGCCCGGATTGTCCGCCAGCCAGACCGGATCCGGATGGCCCCGCATCCTGTTGCGCTCCCAGCGCAGTCCTGGAATCAGTGACCATTGCGGGCCGAGTCTGATTTCATCCTGCCAGAACACGCCAAACTCTTTGCTTTCGCTATTCGGGAAATCGCGCACGGGCAACACTTCACCCAGGATCACATTGCTTTCAGCGCCGGTGACAAGGTTGGTCTCGATGCCAAAGCGCTGGCTGCGGTAGTCGTGTCGTGCGACATCGATGCCGAAGATCTGCCAGTGTTCGACGCCCAGCCACTGCCCGCGCCATTGCGCGTTCAACTCCAGTCCCGTGCTTTCCTGGTCGAGGTGGAAATCACGCTCACGCCTGGATGCAAACGGCGTGGCCCGGTCTGCCAATCGGTATTGTTCGCTGAACTGGCGGGTCGCGCTGTCCTGGCGGTATACAAGCACTGACAGATTCTCCAAGGCGCCGAATTCCGCGATGTCGCCGTGCAGGCTGACGCGCTCCCGCCGGTAATCGTCGTCCGCGTCGAGGGCGTAGGTGGTGGAGAAGCGACCGGGCCCGAACAACAGTGATTGCACATCGGTCCGTTGTTCACCGGCGCTGCGATCGAACGTCAATCGCCATCGTCCAGCCATTCCGAAATCCATGCCGAACTTCAGCAGGGCACCGTTGCGGCGAACGTCGGCCGGGTTGGCCTGGTCTTCCAGCGCCTGTGCCTGGTTGGACACTTCATGGCCGCGGGTCTGTCCTGCCGCCGCCAGGAACGTGAAGCGATCGTCCAGGGCGCTGGCCATCACATGCGCGGACCAGCCGAAACTGTCGTCGCGTGAATTCGTGCCGATTCGACCACCTGCCCGCAAGCGGGTATCCGAAAAATCGACATTGGCCGGATCGATCGTGTGGTAAGCCACGACGCCGGCCAGTGCCTTGCTTCCGTACAGCGTGGAGGCCGGGCCGCGGAGGATTTCCACGCGATGGATGACGCCCAGCTCGACCAGATCGCGTCCCGCAGCGGCGAACTGGCCGACCGAGAAGCCATCGGACAAGGGAATACCGTCGATTTCGATGCTGACCCGGTTGCCTTCAAGTCCGCGGATATTGAAGCCCTGGTTGCCGAAGCGGTTGCTGTCCTGTGTGACTTCCACGTTGGGAACATAGCGAACCAGTTCGTCGATGCGCTGCACCGATCGCCGTTGCATGGTTTCGCGGTCGATAGCGGTGACCGCCCCCACCACCTGTTCGATGGGTTCGGGCCGGCGCTGCCCGACGACGACAACGGCGTCGAGGACGTTCACCTGGGATGGCGAGGATTCGTCGGCGGCTTGGGCCGGCTGGCCCAATGCCAATGCGATGGCGCAACAAAGCGTCTTGGTCATTTCTGGATGTTCGCGGCTGGAGCATCGCTGGTATTTGACTTGGGTCAATGAAACGACAAATTCCGACACGCACCATGGCAGCTGGAGCGACCGCTCGCCGCCTTTGCGTTTCCACGGGACAAACCATAGAGGGCATAACCATGATCAAACGACCCCTGCAAAGGCTGCTGGTCCTGTCGGTCGGACTGGGCGCACTGGGCGCTGTCGTCGCCGCCGGCGACGTTACCAACGAACGTCCACCCAAGGACAAACTCGAAGCGGGGCAGGCGGCCTATCTCGCCAATTGCGCTGCCTGCCACCAGCCAGATGGCAAGGGCCTTCCGGGAGCGTTCCCGCCGCTGGCGGGTTCTGACTTCCTTCAAACGAACACGCCGGCCACGGTGCTGTCCTCGGTGCTGAAGGGAATCTCCGGCAAGTTGAAGGTCAACAACGTCGAGTACAACGGCGTGATGCCGGCGATGAGCCACCTGTCGGATGACGACATCGCGAACATTGTCAGTTACGTGTATTCGAGCTGGGGCAATTCGCCCAAGTCCATTGACGATGACCTGGTGAAGGCCGAGCGCAAGCGCCTCGAGGTACCGACCGACAAGGCACAGGGCGAACGCCATCCATCCACCAAGGAAGGCGTGATGAACTATCAGGGCGCGCCGTCCACCGCGGGTTCGCTGGGCGTCGAAATGGTCATCAATCCCGATGCGCCGCCAATCAGCAAGGCCGAGTTCGCCCAGGCCAGCACGATCTACTTCCAGCGCTGCGCCGGCTGCCACGGCGTGCTGCGCAAGGGCGCCACCGGCAAACCGCTGACGCCTGACATCACCCGCAAGAAAGGCACCCAGTACCTCGAATCGCTGATCAAGTTCGGTTCGCCTGCCGGCATGCCCAATTGGGGAACGTCCGGTGACCTGACGCCCGAGCAGGTCAACATGATGGCCCGCTACGTGCAGCACGACCCGGCCAGCCCGCCGGAGTGGGGCATGAAGGAGATGAAGGAAAGCTGGAAGATCATCGTGCCGGTCGACAAGCGCCCGACCAAGAAGATGAATGACTACAACATCGACAACATCTTCGTGGTCACCCTGCGCGACTCAGGCGAAATCGCGCTGATCGATGGCGACACCAAGCAGATCATCAACATCATCAAGACCGGCTACGCGGTGCACATCTCGCGCCCGTCCGACTCGCGTCGTTACATGTACACCATCGGTCGCGATGCGAAGATCGACCTGGTGGACCTGTGGATGCCTATGCCCGACCTGGTCGCGGAGATCAAGATCGGCCTGGAAGCGCGATCGGTCGAGACTTCCAAGTACAAGGGCTATGAGGACAAGTACGCGATCGCCGGCGCCTACTGGCCGCCGCAGTTCGTGATCATGGATGGTCCAAGCCTGGAGCCCAGGAAGATCGTGTCGACCCGCGGCATGACGGTGGACACGCAGGAATACCACCCGGAACCGCGCGTGGCGGCGATCGTGGCCAGCCACGAGCACCCCGAGTTCATCGTCAACGTGAAGGAGACCGGACGCATCCTGCTGGTGGATTACCGCGACATCCTCAACCTGCGCATCACCACGCTCGATGCCGCGCGCTTCCTGCATGACGGCGGCTGGGATTCGACCCATCGCTATTTCCTGACGGCCGCCAACCAGAGCGACAAGATTGCAGTGGTGGATTCGCGCGACCAGAAGATGACGGCACTGGTCGATGTCGACAAGATCCCGCACCCGGGCCGCGGCGCGAACTTCAACCATCCGAAATTCGGTCCGGTCTGGGTCACGTCCGCTCTCGGCAACGAAAAGGTCACGATGATCGGCACCGATCCGGCAAAGCATCCCCAGCACGCCTGGAAGGTGGTCGAGGTGGTGAAGGGGCAGGGTGGTGGCTCGCTGTTCGTGAAGACGCATCCGAAGTCGAACAACCTCTGGGTCGATTCGCCCTTGAACCCGGATCCGAAAGTGAGCCAAAGCATCGCGGTGTTCAATACGAAGAACCTGGCGGCTGGTTACGAAGTGCTGCCGATCGCCGAGTGGGCGGACCTGGGCGAGGGCCCGAAGCGCGTCGTGCAGCCCGAGTACAACCAGGCTGGCGATGAAGTCTGGTTCTCGGTCTGGAACGGCAAGGAACAGAGGTCCGCGCTGGTAGTGGTGGACGACAAGACCCGCAAGCTCAAGGCGGTGATCAAGGATGCGCGACTGATCACGCCGACCGGCAAGTTCAACGTGTTCAATACCGGAAAAGACATCTACTGAGCACCGCCGGACGTGAAAAGACAAAGGCCGGGATCCTTGGGGATTCCGGCCTTTTCTTTGCACTTTGAATGGTGGAGGTGGGGGGAGTTGAACCCCCGTCCGAGAGCACTACATCTCCGGTACTACATGCTTAGCTCGTTGTTCGTTCTCGTCAGCCGGCAACACAACGTGCGAGGCACACCGTCTGACACACCCGCTAAGTTCACTTCCAGTTGGCGGGTCGCCGCCGGAAGCTGTTCCGTGATAATGACCTTACATCCACGAGCACGGGCACAAGTGGGTTCAGGGCTTACGCCTTAAGCGGCGAGAGCGTAGTTGTCGTCGTTGGCAACTAAATTTTGCTACTGGATTAACGAGGAAAGTCGCCCCCTCGGCATGCACCAGTCGACTTCGCGACCCCCGTCGAAGCCAGGACACCCCCGGCAAGATGGGAAAATCGTCAAATCTTCTGACACCACCAGTATGGGGCCGCGCAGGCGGCCATTCAAGCCGACCCTCGGCGGGCGTTCAGGCGTTGCGGTTGTGCGAGCGCATCGTGCGCTGTTTCTCGCGCTGCCAGTCGCGGTCTTTTTCGACGGCGCGCTTGTCGTGGTCCTTCTTGCCCTTGGCCAGCGCGAGCTCCAGCTTTACCTTGTTGCCGCTCCAGTACATGGCGGTGGGGATCAGCGTATAGCCGTCGCGTTCGATCTTGCCGACCAGTTTGTCGATCTCGTGGCGATGCATCAGCAGTTTGCGCGTGCGCCGGTCGTCTGCCACCACATGCGTGGACGCGGAGATCAGCGGCGTGATCTGCGCGCCGAACAGGAAGATCTCGCCGTTCTTCACCAGGGCGTAGCTCTCGCCGATGCCCAGCCTGCCGGCACGGATGGCCTTCAGCTCCCAGCCTTGCAGGGACAGGCCCGCTTCGTAGCGGTCCTCGAGGTGGTATTCGTGGCGTGCGCTCTTGTTCAGGGCAATGGTCTTGCCCTGCGCGGACTTGGCGCCGCCGCCTTTGGTATTCTTGGTTTCTTTATTCTTGGACATGGTCTTCCTTGCGGGCATTGTCGCTGATGTGCGGCCGCACGGGGAATCGGCGCCCAACGAGGAACATGGCAAGCATTCATCGCCACGCGCTGGTCAGGCATTCCGCGGTCCGCATGTTCGGGCTGGTCAACGACGTCGCCCGCTATCCGGAGCGCTTCAACTGGTGCGAGAGTTCCCGCGTGATCGAACAGTCCGACACGCACATGCTGGCGCGCCTGGACCTGCGCGTGGCGGGTTTCGCGGTTGGTTTCACCACCTTGAACTCGCTGGAGCCGCCGACCCGCATCCGCCTGCAATTGCAGGAAGGTCCCTTCAGTGAATTCAAGGGCCAGTGGTTCTTCCATTCCCTGGCCGAGGATGCCTGCAAGGTCAGCCTGACCCTGGACTTCGAAGTGGCAAGCCGGCTGATCGGCTCGGCCATGGCGATCGGCTTCCAGGGTCTGGCGGACAGGATGGTCGACGACTTCTGCCGCGAAGCCGACCGCAATGATGACTGATGCCGGCCCAGCACCGCTGATCCGCATCCAGATCGTGCACGCGTTGCCCGGGGCCTATTGGGCTACCGACCTGTCGGTTCCGCAGGACGCTACCGTTGCCGACGCCTTGGCATCGGCCGCCCCTGTCATCGCGGCCGCCGGCATCACCGTGGATACGGACTGCCTGGCAATCTTCGGAAAGACCGCTGAACCGCGAACGCGATTACGCGATGGCGACCGGATCGAATTGTTGCGGCCGCTGCTGGTGAGTCCGCGCGATGCCCGGACCAGCCGAGCCTCGGCTAGCCGGAAACGCTGAAAACTTGATCCTGCGGGAGCAGTGAACCGGAACAGCGCTCAGCGGCGATTGTTGTTGTCCTTGTCCTTGGGCAGGTTGCCGAAGCCGAACTTACGCAGTTCCAGCAGCAGTGCGCCATCCTGTTCAGGAAAATACTCGCCTTCCATCCGGGCCAACGTGTCGCCTTCGAACCAGACGGTCAGGTTCTTGATCTGGGTATCGCCATGGTCGCGGCGTTCAGTGGCCACGTAGTCCCAGCGCGACTGGTGGAACGGGTCGGCCAGCGGCGGCGAGCCGAGCAAGGCGACAACCTGCGCCTGCGACATACCGGGCTTGAGCTGCTCGACGTTGTTCTTCTCGAGGAGGTTTCCCTGGAACACCGGCTGGCGATAGATGAAGGTGCAGCCGGACACGAGAACGGCGGCGAGAAGCAGAACGAGGGCCTTGCGCATCGGGAGCGTGGTCACAGGAAGGGAGGCGAGCGATAATATACCAAGCACCGACCCGGGTCGGCCGAAATAGTTCACCAGCGGGTTCATTGGAGGGGTGGCACATGGAGTCGGAAGACCTTCGAAAGGTCGGCCTGAAGGTCACCCATCCCCGGACCCGCATCCTGGAGCTTCTGGAAACCTCGGGTGTACGCCATCTCAGCGCGGAAGACATCTATCGCCGGCTGATATCCAGTGGTGAGGACATCGGCCTGGCCACGGTTTACCGGGTGCTGACCCAGTTCGAGTCCGCTGGGCTGGTCCTGAAGCACAATTTCGAGGGCGGCACGGCCGTGTACGAGCTCGACCACGGGCAGCACCACGACCATATGGTGGACCTGGAATCGGGCAAGGTGATCGAGTTCACCAGCCCTGAGATCGAGTTGTTGCAGAAGCAGATTGCCGACCGCCATGGCTATGTGATCGAGGAGCACAGCCTGGTTCTGTACGTGCGGCCGAAGCCCAAGCGCCAGGCCTGACAAGCGCCAGGCCGAAATATGTTTCAGCGCGGTTGCGCGCCCGCCAGCATGCGTTTTGCGTTGGCGCGGCTTTCACGCGTGATGTCCACGCCGCCCAGCATGCGGGCGAGTTCTTCCACGCGATCGGGCTCCGACAGGCGATTGACTGCGCTGTGCGTGGCGCTGCCCGTGACCGCCTTGCTGACCCGGAAATGGTGATGCCCCTGCGCCGCCACCTGGGGCAGGTGGGTCACGCACAAGACTTGCCGTTGCAGGCCGAGGGCGCGGAGTTTCTGACCGACCACCTCGGCAACGGCGCCGCCGATGCCGCTGTCCACTTCGTCGAATACCATCGTTGGCACCGAGTCCAACCCCAGGGCCGCGACTTCTATCGCCAGGCTGATCCGTGCGAGTTCGCCGCCGGAAGCTACCTTTCGCAGGGCCCGGGGCGGTTGCCCCGGATTGGCGGATACCAGGAACTCGCAGCGCTCAGCGCCGCCGGGATTGGGCCTGTCACCTTCATTCGCGGGCAGCTCGACGGTGAAGACGCCGCCGGCCATTCCGAGCTCGGCCATCAGTCCGCTGACGGCGCCGGACAGCCGATCGGCCGCCAGGCGTCGTGACTGGCTCAGATCCGAGGCCGATCGGGCCCATGCTGCCGCTGCGTCGCTTCGTTCCTTCACGAGCCGTTCGGTGCTCTCCCCCAGTCCGCCTAGTTTTTCGAGCTCGGCCACCAGGCGGCCATGCACGCCAGCGAGTTCCGGGAGGGGCGCCCTGTGCTTGCGGGAGAGCTCATGCAGTCGCGTCAAGCGCGATTCCAGTTCATCCAGGTGGCTGGGATCGAGCTCCAGTTCATCGCGCCAGCGTTCGAGCAAGGAGGCTGCCTCGTCCAGCTGGATCTGCGCCGAATCCACGAGGGCAGCCACTTCCGCCAGGCGTGGCTCGTGTTCGAGCTGTCGCGCCACCTCGGCATTGATCTGGCGCAGGTTCCGCGCCACGCCAACGCCATCCTCGCCCGACAGCCTGGCCAGCGCCGAGTCATAGGCGGCCAGCAAACCAGCGGCGTGGGTCTGTCGGCGATGCGAAGCCAGGAGGGTTTCGATGCCGGCAGGATCGAGAGATTCGCGTGCCAGTTCCGATACCTGGTGTTGCAGGTAATCGATGCGGTCGTCCACGGCGCCGGCGCGCGAGAGTTCGGCCAGTTCGCGGTCGATCACTGCCCATCGGCGCGCCAGGCTGCGGACCTGCGCCAGAACCGGGTCGTGCTGGCCGAAGGCATCGATCAGTTCCATCTGGTGGTTTCGTTCCAGCAGGGCCTGGTGCTCGTGCTGGCCATGGATTTCCACCAGCATCGATCCCAGTTCAGCCAGCTGGGACAGCGTGGCGGGTCGGCCGTTGATCCATGCGCGGGACCCGCCATCGGCACGGATGACCCGCCGCAATTGGCAGGTATCGCCGTCGTCGAGCTCGTTTTCGCGCAGCCAGTCCGCGGCCTGGGGCGAATCGAGGAGGTGGAATTCGGCAGCCAATTCGGCCCGCTCGGCGCCGTGGCGGACCACCCCGGTGTCGGCCCGCGCGCCGGTCAGGGACAGCAGGGCGCCTACCAGCAACGACTTTCCTGCGCCGGTTTCGCCCGACACGACGGTCAGCCCGCCTTCGAAGGCGAGTTCTGCAGCGCTGACGACGGCGAAGTCGCGGAGGGTGAGGTGACGAAGCATGTGCGGTGATTTTGCCTGAAACCGGAGCGGATTCGTTCAGCGGGTTTCGCCGGATGGTGTCGGAAATGCTTGCAAGAAACCCGATAGCCGCTTGCGCCGCCGGGCCGTCGGCCTTATCTATGGTGGCATGAGCAGCAACCTCGACCTTCGCTCGCGCAGCCTGCTGCGCACGCTGATCGCACAGCATATCCGCGACGGCGAGCCCGTCGGAAGCCGCACGCTTGCGCGGCAGTCGGGCCTGGACGTGAGTCCCGCGACCATCCGCAACATCATGGCCGACCTCGAGGAAATCGGATTGCTGTCCGCCCCGCATACCTCGGCCGGCCGGATACCGACGGCCCAGGGCTATCGGGTATTCGTCGATTCCCTGTTGCAGATGCAGCCCTTGCCCGAGCCTGAGATTGCACTGCTGCGCAGCCAGATGTCCCCGGGCTCGGGGACCCAGGCGCTACTGTCGAATGCCTCTGAATTGCTGTCGGCGATGAGCCAGTTCGTGGGCGTGGTCACGGTGCCGCAACGCGCGCAGTTCGCGTTCCGGATGATCGACTTCGTGCCGATCGACGGTAACCGATTACTGGTCATCCTGGTATTCACCGACAACGAAGTGCAGAACCGGATCATCACCACGCGGCGCTCGTATTCGGCCAGCGAACTCGAGCAGACCGCCAACTACCTCAACACCCATTTCGCTGGTCGGCCCCTGTCCGATATCCGGACCAGCCTGGTGCGTGAACTGCGCGACACGCGATCGGAAATGGAGCGCGTGCTGACGGCCGCGGTCGAGATATCGGAGCAGGCGCTGGACGCCGATGGCGAAGACATGGTGCTGAGCGGCCAGACCCGCCTGATGGGCCTGCAGGGCATGTCGGACATGGACCGGCTGCGCGAATTGTTCGAAGCGTTCTCGCGCAAGCGGGAAATCCTGGCCTTGCTGGAGCGTTGCACCCAGGCGCCCGGCGTGCGCGTCTTTATCGGCAAGGAAAGCGGACTGGCGCCGCTGGACGGCTACACCCTCATCACCGCGCCCTACGCCAGCCATGGCAAGACCCTGGGCGTGCTGGGCGTTATCGGCCCCACCCGCATGGCCTACGACCGGGTCATTCCCATCGTGCAGACCACCGCCAACCTGCTGGGCGAGGCCTTGAATCCCGAGTCCACGGCCCCATAAGGGCGGCATGCCCCGTGCAAGGGGCGGAAAGGGAAGCCAAGCATGCAGCATGAAAATCCGGCGTCCGGAACGGACGAGTGGGCCGCGTCGGCCCCGGCAAATGAAGTCGAAGCCCTGTTGGGTGAAGTGGATCAGCTTCGGGCAACCGTCGTCGCGCTGAAGGACGAGACCTTGCGCGAGCGCGCGGAACTCGACAACCAGCGCAAGCGACTGGCCCGCGACGTGGACATGGCGCGCAAGTTTGCCAATGAACGCCTGCTGTCGGAACTGCTGCCGGTACTCGACAGCCTCGATGCCGGACTGGCTACCACCGGCGACGACGCCAGCGCGCTGCGCGCCGGCCTCGAACTGACCCTGAAGCAATTGCTGAAAGTTGCCGGGGACAACGGCCTGGCCGTGGTCAACCCGGTGGGCGAAGTCTTCAACCCCGACCTGCACCAGGCCATCAGCCAGGCCGATCCCGCCGGCGCCGAACCGGGCACGGTGCTGCAGGTATTCCAGAAGGGCTATCTGTTGAACGACCGACTGTTGCGTCCGGCCCTGGTGGTCGTGGCAAGACACGACGATTGAACAATCCACACTTGAAAACTGTGTGAAGACCTCCAGATAAGGCACAGGCATTTATTCGCGGACCGGCACCACCGGCCGCCAGCAAAAAAGGAAACGACACATGGGCAAGATCATCGGCATCGACCTGGGTACCACCAACAGCTGCGTGGCAGTGATGGAAGGCGGCAACGCCAAGGTCATCGAAAACTCCGAGGGCGATCGCACCACGCCGTCCATCGTCGCCTTCACCAAGGACGGCGAAGTGATCGTGGGCGCGTCGGCCAAGCGCCAGGGCGTGACCAATCCGAAGAACACCTTCTACGCCGTGAAGCGCCTCATCGGCCGCAAGTTCACCGACGCGGAAGTCAAGAAGGACCTCGACCTGGTCCCGTACGGCATCACCGCGCACGACAATGGCGACGCCTGGGTACAGACCAGCGACAGCCGCAAGATGGCGCCGCAGGAAATTTCCGCGCGCGTGCTCGAGAAAATGAAGAAGACCGCCGAAGCCTACCTGGGCGAAACGGTTACCGAAGCGGTCATCACCGTGCCGGCCTACTTCAACGACAGCCAGCGCCAGGCGACCAAGGACGCGGGCCGCATCGCCGGTCTCGACGTCAAGCGCATCATCAACGAGCCGACCGCGGCGGCCCTGGCCTATGGCATGGACAAGAAGGGCGGCGACCGCAAGATTGCCGTGTATGACCTCGGCGGCGGCACCTTCGACGTGTCCATCATCGAGATCGCGACCATCGACGGCGAAAGCCAGTTCGAAGTGCTCGCCACCAATGGCGACACCTTCCTGGGCGGCGAAGATTTCGACAAGCGCGTCATCGACTTCCTGGTGGAAGAATTCCAGAAGGAGCAGGGCATCGACCTGCGCAAGGACCCGCTGGCCCTGCAGCGCCTGAAGGATGCGGCCGAGCGCGCCAAGATCGAACTGTCCAGCTCGCAGCAGACCGACGTGAACCTGCCTTACGTGACGGCCGATGCCTCGGGCCCGAAGCACCTCAGCATCAAGCTGACCCGTGCCAAGCTCGAGTCGCTGGTCGAGGAACTGGTGAAGAAGACGATCGAGCCCTGCCGCATCGCCATGAAGGATGCCGGTGTCAGCAACAGCGACATCAGCGACGTGATCCTGGTCGGCGGCCAGACCCGCATGCCGCGCGTCAAGGCAGCCGTCACCGAATTCTTCGGCAAGGAACCGCGCCAGGACGTCAATCCGGATGAAGCCGTCGCCATCGGCGCCGCGATCCAGGGCGGCGTGCTCGCCGGCACCGTCAAGGACGTGCTGCTGCTCGACGTGACCCCGCTGTCGCTGGGCATCGAAACCCTGGGCGGCGTGTTCACCAAGATCATCGAAAAGAACACCACCATCCCGACCAAGGCCTCGCAGACTTTCTCCACCGCCGAAGACAACCAGAGCGCGGTTACCGTGCACGTGTTGCAAGGCGAGCGCGAGCAGGCCCGCTACAACAAGTCGCTGGCCAAGTTCGACCTGACCGGCATCGATTCCGCGCCGCGCGGCATGCCGCAGGTGGAAGTGGCCTTCGACATCGACGCCAACGGCATCCTGCACGTGACGGCCAAGGACAAGAAGACCGGCAAGGAACAGCGCATCGAGATCAAGGCAGGTTCGGGCTTGAGCGAGGAAGAGATCCAGCAGATGGTCCGCGACGCCGAAGCCAATCGTGAGGAAGACAAGAAGTTCCACGATCTGGTTACTGCACGAAACGCGGCCGACGGCCTGATCCACGCGACCCGTACCGCGATCAAGGAACACGGTTCCAAGATTCCGGGCGAGCAGCTGGGCGGCATCGAAACCGCATTGTCGGATCTTGAAACCGCCATGAAGGGCGACGACAAGGCGCAGATCGAAGCCAAGACGAATGCCTTGCAGCAGGTTGCGCAGTCGCTGTACGCGGCAGCGTCGGCCGGCCCGGATGCGGGTGGCGATGATGCTGGCCAGGGCGGCTCCAAGGCCCAGGCCGAGGACGTGGTGGATGCCGAATTCACGGAAGTGAAAGACGGCGACCAGAAGTAAGCTTCATCCCCCGACCTTCGGGTTGGGGGAATGACTGCCCGCGTTGAACCGGCGATTCCGGTCTGCGCGGGCGGTTTGCTGTTTGGGTAAGTGCTTTCAATTGGGGTCGGAATGAGCAAGCGTGACTACTACGAAGTCCTGGGCGTATCGCGCACCGCGACCGAAGACGAATTGAAGAAGGCTTATCGCCGCCTGGCGATGAAGCATCATCCCGACCGCAACAGCGAGGGTGACAAGGATTCCGAGGCGGCTTTCAAGGAAGCCAAGGAAGCCTACGAAGTGCTCAATGACGCGTCCAAGCGCCGCGCCTACGACCAGCACGGCCATGCCGCGTTCGAACACGGCATGGGCGGCGGTGGTGGCGGTGGCCCCGGCTTCGGCAACGTCAACGACATCTTCGGCGACATCTTCGGCGACATCTTCGGGGGTGGTCGCCAGCAAGGTCCGCGCCGCGGCGCCGACCTGCGCTACGTGATGGAACTCGATCTCGAAGAAGCCGTGTTCGGCGTCGAGAAACAGATCGACATCCCGACCCTGGTCGCCTGCGAACCCTGCAAGGGCTCAGGCTCGGAAGACGGCAAGATCGAAACCTGCCGCACCTGCGCCGGTCGCGGCCAGGTACGCATGCAACGCGGCATTTTTTCCGTGCAGCAACCTTGCCCGCAATGCGCCGGCCGTGGCCAGACCATCGCCAAGCCGTGCAAGTCCTGCCGGGGCAATGGCCGCGTGCAGGATGAAAAGACGCTGCAGGTGAAGATTCCCGCCGGCGTGGACAATGGCGATCGCATCCGCCTGCAGGGCGAAGGCGAGGCGGGCCCCAGCGGCGCGCCGGCCGGTGACCTGTACGTTGAAGTGAACGTGCGTGAGCACAAGATTTTCCAGCGCGATGGCGACGACCTGTATTGCGAGGTGCCGATCCGGTTCTCGCAGGCTGCGCTGGGTGCTGAAGTGGTGGTGCCCACGCTCGAGGGAGAGGCACTGATCAAAGTGCCGTTGGAGACCCAGACCGGCAAGCTTTTCCGCTTGCGCGGCAAGGGAGTCAAGTCGGTGCGTAGCCATGGGCACGGCGACTTGCTCTGCCGCGTCGTGGTCGAGACGCCCGTCAAACTCACCGCCAGGCAACGTGAATTGCTGAAGGACTTCGAAGACACGTTCCAGGGCGAGGACGGGGCGCGGCATTCGCCGCGGTCCACGGGCTTCCTGGACGGCGTCAAGTCCTTCTGGGATCGGATGACGTCTTGAGGCCGGCGCGGGGACGGCCTGCGCCGAAGCACTGAAGTTCATCGCCAAGTCGGCGTAAGCTTGATCGGATGAACTCGACTCCGATTCGATTGTTGATCCACGGCGCCACGGGAAGAATGGGCAAGGCCCTGATCCGGTTGGCAGCGGCCGATGCCAGGCTCGTGGTGGTTGCGGCCGTGTCGAGGTCGGGCGAGCAACCGGCCGATGCGTCGGTTCCGTCATTCCGGGCCGACGCGATCGGCGACTGCCCCGCCTTCGATGTCGCAGTGGATTTCAGCCTGCCTGACGCCTTCGATCGCCTGCTTGACGCCTGTCGACAGCGCGGCGCGGCGTTGGTCAGCGGCACGACAGGCCTGGAAGGCCGCCAGCTCATGCATCTGGCGGAAGCGTCGTCGGATATCCCGGTCCTGTGGGCTTCGAATTTCAGCCTGGGCGTCGTAGTGCTGCACGAATTGGTGAGGAAGGTGTCCGAATCGCTGGCCGACTGGGCGGTCGAGATCACGGAGACCCACCACGTGCATAAACTGGATGCGCCATCGGGTACCGCGCTGACGCTCGGCCTGGCCGCCTCCGAGGCGAGCGGTCGCAAGCCTGCGATCGAGTCGATTCGGCAGGGAGAGGTCATCGGGGAGCACGTCGTTCGCTTTTCGGGCATGGGTGAGACGCTGGAACTCTCGCATCGCGCAAGCGATCGCGACATCTTCGCCCGGGGCGCACTCGAAGCGGCCCGCAGGCTGGCGCCGCAAGCGGCCGGACAGTTCAGCCTGGCGGAGCTGCTTGCCCTCGAGGGCTGATCGCCCGCGACTCGCTTCGCCGCGTCGGGACAGGCGGTTTTCTCCTCCCGTTTCCTTTTGGCCGCCATCAGGCTAAAATTCTCGCTCGCCTGAACCCCTTTTTCGTATCGAACCCGGCCCTTGCCCGGTTCGCGGCCTGCCGCAGCCCGGTGGACCGAGGGTTTCACCCAGACAAGGCGAGCAATGTGACCCAAACCGCCATCCTTGCACTCGAAGACGGCACCGTATTCGAGGGCATTTCCGCAGGCGCACCCGGACTTTCGGTCGGCGAGGTCGTTTTCAATACGGCCATCACCGGCTACCAGGAAATACTCACCGATCCCTCCTACGCGAGGCAGTTGGTGACTCTGACTTCCCCGCACATCGGCAATACCGGCTGCACGAGCCAGGACGACGAATCCAGCCAGGTTTTCGCCGCCGGCCTGATCGTGCGCGACGTGCCGCGCCGGCCGAGCAACTGGCGCAGCCAGGTCAGCTTGCCCGAGTGGCTGAAGGCACGCGGCGTGGTCGCCATTTCCGATATCGATACCCGCAGGCTGACTCGCCTGCTGCGTGATCGCGGCGCCCAGAATGGCGCGCTGATGGCTGGGGACATCGATACCGACAAGGCGATCGAGTGCGCCCGAAAGTTTCCGGGCCTCAAGGGCATGGATCTGGCCAAGGAGGTCTGCACCAAGGCGTCTTACGTCTGGACCGAAGGCCAGATCGACCTCGACAGCCAGCGGTTCGTGTCGGTGCCGTCGCGCTACCACGTGGTCGCCTACGATTTCGGCGTCAAGTACAACATCCTTCGCATGCTGGCCGAACGCGGCTGCAAGGTGACGGTCGTGCCGGCGCAAACGAGCGCCGCTGACGTTTTTGCAATGAAGCCCGACGGCGTGTTCCTGTCCAACGGACCGGGTGACCCGGCGCCCTGCGACTACGCGATCGCCGCCACCCGCGAATTCATTACGGCCGGCATTCCGTTGTTCGGCATCTGCCTGGGCCACCAGATCCTCGGCCTCGCGACCGGCGCGACCACGTCAAAGATGAAATTCGGCCACCATGGCGCGAACCATCCCGTCATCGACCTGGCCAGCGGACGGGTGATGATCACTTCGCAGAACCACGGCTTCGCAGTGGACGAAGACAGCTTGCCGGCGAACGTGCGCGTCACGCATCGATCCCTGTTCGACGGATCCAACCAGGGCATCGCCTTGGCCGACTCACCAGCCTTCAGCTTCCAGGGTCACCCGGAAGCGAGCCCCGGGCCGCATGACGTTGCCGGGTTGTTCGATCATTTCATCGCTTCGATGCAGTCCTCGTCCTGAGCGATGGACAACCAGGGGAAACCGGATGGCAGGCGTCATGAGGACCAAGTCGAAGCAACCGATCACCGTGTTCTCCGGCCTGGTGTGGGTGCTCACGCGGATCGGCCTGCCTTTGTTGTTGCTGTACGGACTTCTTTGGTGGCGCGCCGATGCCGCCATCGAGAAGCAACTCGACCGTATGCGTGCCGTCGTCAACGTGCAGCGAAGCGGCACCATCCTCGGGCTCAATGGCGATGTTGGAATTCGAAACGTCCGGATGACGCCGGTCGATGGAACGCCGCTGGGCGGCCTGACCGTGCGCGCCAAGCGCGCGGTCATCCAGACTCCCGGCCTGTGGTGGTTGGTCCGCGCCAGCCTGTTCGGCGTGCCGAAGGAGATTCCGTCGCGCATCGGTTTCCGACTTGACGACGCCAGCATCGACGGCGATCCGGAGGTCCTCAACAAGGCGATCATCGGCGGACATGTCGTATTCCCGTTCGACCTGGCCGGTTGCGATACGCCCTTGTCGATCGAAGTGTTGCGGGCGCTGGGCAGCGACAACGGCAATTCAAGTTTCCAGGCAACGCTCACCCATCCTTCCTCGAAGCTGCTTCGCTGGGATATATCCGCTGATTCACCGGGGATGGTGAAGGTGGCTGGCGAGATGGAGATGGAGATTGGCGCTGATGGTGAAATGGCGCGCCGGTTCGCAGCGGCTTCGTTCAAGGGTTTCCAGGTCGTCTACACGGACCTGGGTTTTGCCGCGAACCGCAACAGTTACTGCCAGAAGCGCACCGGCCTTGATGCAGAGACCTTCGCCGCGCGTCACGTGGAAGCTGCCAGCCGCAGTTTTGCAGAGCACGGCGTCAAGCCCGGGGCGGCGCTGACGCAGGCCTATGCCGGGTTCTCACGCAATGGCGGCACGCTGACCATCGCCGCGCGCCCGCAAGCACCGGTTCCCCTGGTTGGGCTCGCGGGAGTCAACCTCGAGAACGCGTCGTTCCTGCTGCACACCACCGTGCGCCACAATGACCTCGCGCCTGGCGCGATGACCTTCCTGCCGATCGATGGTTACGTGCCCACCGCAACACCTGCAAATTTTTCCGGAAGGGATGTTCCCGTGTCGGGCACGCGCGATGCCAGCATCAGTGCCCCGCGCGTGGCAATCGGCACGGAAATCCCGTATGCCGATCTCGGTGCGTATGTGGGTGACGAGGTTGAAGTCACCACCAACATGAACAGCAAGAGGCGCGGCACCCTGCAGGGCAAGAGCCTGATGGGCGTCAGCCTGAAGGCGCCAGCAGCCGAAGGCGGCTACAGCTTGAGTATTCCGAAGTACACCATCGTCAACGTCGTGCTGGTCGGATCGTCCGTGCCCGCCACCGACCCAGGTAGCCAAAATGCCCAAACGAAGTGACATACGCAGCATCCTGATCATCGGTGCCGGCCCCATCGTCATCGGCCAGGCCTGCGAGTTCGATTATTCGGGCGCGCAAGCCTGCAAGGCGCTGCGGGAAGAGGGCTACCGGGTGATCCTGGTGAACTCGAATCCCGCTACGATCATGACCGACCCGGACATGGCTGATGCGGTCTATATCGAACCGATCAATCCAGCAACCGTCGAACGCATCATCGCCAAGGAACGGCCCGACGCATTGCTGCCGACCATGGGTGGCCAGACGGCGCTGAACTGCGCGCTCGACCTTGCCGATGCCGGGACGCTGGACAAATATGGCGTCGAGCTGATCGGCGCGTCGCGCGAAGCCATCCGCATGGCCGAGGATCGCGAACTGTTCCGCCATGCGATGAAGGACATCGGCCTGGATTGCCCGAAGGCCGAGATCGCACGGTCGCTGGAACAGGCGCTCGACATCCAGTCGCGCGTCGGCTATCCGACCATCATCCGGCCCAGCTTCACGCTGGGCGGCTCCGGCGGCGGCATCGCCTACAACCGCGAGGAGCTGATCGAGATCACCAACCGCGGCCTGGAACTCTCGCCCACCGGCGAAGTGCTGATCGAAGAATCGGTGCTGGGCTGGAAGGAATTCGAAATGGAGGTGGTGCGCGACACCGCCGACAACTGCATTATCGTCTGCTCGATCGAAAACCTCGACCCGATGGGCGTGCACACCGGCGACTCGATCACCGTTGCCCCGGCGCAGACCCTGACCGACAAGGAATACCAGCGCCTGCGCGATGCCTCCATCAAGGTGCTGCGCAAGATCGGCGTGGATACCGGCGGCTCCAACGTGCAGTTCGGCATCAATGCCCAGGACGGCCGCGTGGTTGTCATCGAGATGAATCCGCGCGTGTCGCGGTCCTCGGCGCTGGCGTCGAAGGCGACTGGCTTCCCGATCGCGAAGGTCGCGGCCAAGCTGGCCGTGGGTTACACGCTGGACGAGTTGCGCAACGAGATCACGGGCGGCAAGACGCCGTCGTCGTTCGAGCCGACCATCGATTACGTGGTCACCAAGATTCCACGCTTCGCCTTCGAGAAATTCCCCTCCGCCGACGCCCGCCTGACCACCCAGATGAAGTCGGTGGGCGAAGTGATGGCGATGGGCCGGACCTTCCAGGAGTCGCTGCAGAAAGCCTTGCGCGGCCTCGAGATCGGCAAGGTCGGCCTCGATCCCACCGGCCATGCCGGGCAGGGCGAGGACGGCCTTCTGAAGATCCGTCGAGATTTGAAGGAACCCGGTCCGGAACGCCTGTTCCAGGTAGCCGAGGCGTTCCGCGCTGGCATGAGCGTTGACGATGTGTTCAAGCTCAGCTTCATCGACCCGTGGTTCCTCGACCAGATCGAAGAACTGGTGGCGATGGAAAAAGACGTGCACCACGACGGCCTGGACGCGCTGGACGGAAAGCGCCTGCGCCAGCTCAAACGCAAGGGTTTTTCCGATATCCGCCTGGCCCAGCTGACCGGCACCGATGAATCGGCGGTCCGCGCCCTGCGCCGCGCCTTCAACGTGCGCCCCGTGTACAAGCGCGTGGACTCGTGCGCCGCCGAATTCGCCACCAACACCGCCTACCTGTACTCGACCTACGAGGACGAGTGCGAGGCCGAGCCGACCAACCGCAACAAGATCATGGTGCTCGGCGGCGGCCCCAACCGCATCGGCCAGGGCATCGAGTTCGACTACTGCTGCGTGCACGCGGCGCTCGCCCTGCGCGAAGATGGTTACGAGACCATCATGGTCAACTGCAATCCCGAGACCGTCTCCACCGATTTCGATACGTCTGACCGGCTCTACTTCGAGCCGCTGACGCTGGAGGACGTGCTCGAGATCATCGACCTGGAAAAACCCGTCGGCGTGATCGTGCAGTACGGCGGCCAGACGCCGCTGAAGCTGGCGCGTGCGCTGGAAGCCGCCGGCGCGCCCATCATCGGCACGTCACCCGACTCGATCGACCTGGCCGAAGACCGCGAGCGCTTCCAGAAGCTCGTCGAGAAGCTCAACCTGGTGCAGCCGCCAAACCGCACGGCGCGCACCGCCGAGCAGGCGCTCAACCACGCTTCCGCGATCGGCTATCCGCTGGTGGTTCGGCCGAGCTACGTGCTGGGCGGACGCGCCATGGAAATCGTCTATTCCGACGAGGACCTGTCGCGCTACATCCGCGAGGCGGTGCAGGTCTCCAATGATTCGCCGGTGCTGCTCGACCGCTTCCTCGACAACGCGGTCGAGGTTGACGTCGACATCATCGCCGACATGGATGGCAACGTCCTGATCGGCGGCATCATGGAACACATCGAGGAGGCGGGCGTGCATTCGGGCGACTCATCCTGCTCGCTGCCGCCGTACACGCTGAGTGCCGAGATCCAGGACCGCCTGCGGGTGCAGATGACGGCCATGGCGCGCGAACTGAAGGTGATCGGCCTGATGAATGCGCAGTTCGCCATCCAGTTTGATGGCGTCGGTGGTGAAACGATCTACGTGCTGGAAGTGAACCCGCGCGCCTCGCGCACCGTGCCCTTCGTGTCGAAGGCGATCGGTGTGCCGCTGGCAAAGATTGCCGCGCGCTGCATGGTCGGCCAGTCACTCATCGCCCAGGGCGCGACCCGCGAAATCATCCCGAATTATTTCTCGGTGAAAGAAGCGGTGTTCCCGTTCGCCAAGTTCCAGGGCGTGGACCCGATCCTCGGGCCGGAGATGCGTTCCACGGGCGAAGTGATGGGCGTGGGGCGGACTTTCGAGGACGCATTCGGGCGCGCGGAAGAAGCTGCGAGCATCAAGGCGCCGCCGGTGGGCAAGGCATTCGTCTCGGTTCGCGATGGTGACAAGCCACGTGTGCTGGACGTGGCGCGGTTGCTGATCGAGCGAGGGTTCACTTTAGTGGCCACAACCGGCACTGCGCGCTACCTTGCCGAACAGGGCATCGCCTGCGAGCAGATCAACAAGGTCATCGAAGGCCGGCCGCACATCGTGGACCTGATCAAGAATGGCGAAATCGTGTATATCGTCAACACGACGGAGGGCAAGGCGGCGATCGCCGACTCCTTCTCCATCCGTCGCGAAGCGCTTCAGCATCGGGTAACGTATTCCACTACCGTCCCCGGCGCCCGCGCACTGATCCAGGCCATCGACAGCCGCAATCATCCTCGCGTCTGGTCGCTGCAGGAACTGCACAAGGAAATTCACGGATGATTGCACCGCTGACCACCAAGGGCGCCCAGAAACTGCGCGAAGAGCTCGAAAACCTCAAGTCGGTCAAGCGGCCGGCGGTGATCCACGCCATCGCCGAGGCCCGCGCCCATGGCGACCTCAAGGAAAACGCGGAGTATCACGCGGCCCGCGAGCAGCAGGGATTCATCGAAGGCCGCATCCAGCAACTCGAATTCACCCTGTCCCACTCGCAGCTGATTGACGTGGCCACGTTGAATGCGGGTACGCGCGTCGTGTTCGGAGCGACGGTTGAACTCGCCGAGTGCGAATCCGGCGACGAAGTCACTTACCAGATCGTCGGCGACCTGGAATCGGACATCAAGCTGGGCATGATCTCGATCTCATCCCCGATCTCCCGCGCGCTGATCGGCAAGCACGAGGGCGACACGATCACCATCGAGGCGCCGGGCGGGCAGCGCGAGTACGACATCATCGCGGTTCGCTACGTCGGCTGATCCCTTGCACCTGCCGGCGCCGGGCACGGCATGAATTCTTCTTCCCGCCTCGTGCTGCTCTTGCCGGAACGCAGGCGCTTCGCCGGCCAGGCGATCTCGAAGGATGTCGCCAGGCTCCTGGGACGCGCCGATGCACTGCCGCTGCAGTCGCCGGGCGAACGCGCTCAGCTTCTCCGCCATTTCGACCTGTTGCCGCGCGGCTGGCCGATGGCTGCGATCACCCGCCAGGGCGACAAGGGCGATGCTGCAGGCCGCGGTTGGCTGCGCGCCGATCCAGTCTTCATCCGGCCCGAAATGATGGGCGCGCGGCTGATGGCATGGGGCAACCTGGGATTGTCGGCGGACGAGGCCGAAGCCTTCCTGCAGCCCTTGCGCCCGATCTTCGGTGACGCGGGATTCCCGATCTCGGCGACCGGACCGGAGCGTTGGTACCTGATGCTTCCACCGGACACGAAGCTCCCGGATTTTCCCTTGCCGATCGATGCCCTCGGCGGCGACATGCTGGCCTATCTGCCTGAGGGCAATGAAGCGCGACGCTGGCGATCGCTGGCGAACGAAGCGCAGGTCATCCTGCACAACCATCCGCGCAACCAGGGTCGCATCGCGGCCGGATTGCCGCCGGTGAATTCCCTCTGGTTCTGGGGTGGCGGCCGCCTCCCGGATTCCGTTCGCTGCGATTACACGAGCGTGCAAGGGGCGGACGAAGAACTGCTGGCCCTGGCCGGGCTTGCCGGCACCCGCCTGCAGCCATCGGAAACAGGAAGCACGCTGGCAGATCTTCGGCGCCATCGGGACTGGTCGGAAGTCGAGCTGGCGCACCTGCTCCCTGGCATTGCCTCGCTGAAGCGTCGGTACGCATCCATGCTGCTGGACTTCGCCGATGGTTCCGGATTCCGGCTGGAAGCTTCCCAGCACTGGC
Source organism: Gammaproteobacteria bacterium RIFCSPHIGHO2_12_FULL_63_22 (assembly GCA_001801685.1). GTDB lineage: Bacteria > Pseudomonadota > Gammaproteobacteria > Xanthomonadales > Xanthomonadaceae > Arenimonas. The sequence goes on from MGYJ01000061.1 coordinate 337,727, forward strand.
GATGGTTTCGACGACCTGTGGCGCAACTCGATCCATGACCCGCATCGTCAGGCGCGAGGTTCCCGAGCACGGTGCGTGGCCGCCGTCGATCCCTGACGTGCTTCGACGGGTTCTTGCGGCCCGTGGCGTGCTGCGCCCGGAGGATGCCGAGCTCAAGCTCGCGCGCCTGTTGCCGCCGGATACGATGGGACAGCTGCAGGCTGCCGTCGAGATCCTGGCCGATGCGATTCTTGCGCAGCGGCACATCGTGGTGGTGGGCGATTTCGATTGCGATGGCGCCACCGGAACCGCGGTCGCGGTGCGTGGATTGCGGATGCTTGGCGCGTCCCGGGTCAGCTACCAGGTTCCGCATCGGATCACCCACGGCTATGGTCTTTCGCCTGCGCTGGTCGAGGACCTCGTCGTCCATGCACCCGACCTGTTGCTCACCGTGGACAGCGGCATCGCCTGCCATGCCGGCATCGCGGCGGCGCGGGCGCGTGGCTGGCAGGTGGTGGTGACCGATCATCATTTGCCCGGGCCCGAATTACCGGACGCCAACGTCATCGTCAATCCCAACCTCGCCGGCGATGGATTTCCGAGCAAGGCCCTGGCCGGCGTCGGCGTGGTCTTCTACCTGATGCTGGCCCTGCGCCGCCACCTGCGCGACACCGGTCGCCTCGATGCGGGCGAGCCCGACCTGTCGCAACTGCTCGATCTGGTCGCCGTGGGAACCGTTGCCGATCTCGTTCCGCTGGACCCGAACAACCGGTTGCTGGTTGCCGCGGGATTGCGCCGGATGCGCCAGGGCAAATGCCAGCTTGGACTGGCGGCGCTCGCCGATGTGGCCGGTCGTCCACTCGATCGATTGGTCGCCGAGGACATCGGCTTCGGCATCGCGCCTCGGCTTATGGAAGGCTGAGGTGGTCAGCTCATTTTTTTAGGGACTCTACCGCCATTCATGCATTTATTGATGTGAGAGGTTGCAGCTTTCTTAAATCTTCAGCGGTAAACTACCCTGGATATGTATATATTACATAGGTGATCATTTGGCATTTACAACCTATTGAAATCAGTGGGATAGGATGTGATAGTGATCACTGACATGCTCTGGGAAATACCTTTCCATGATCACAGTAGCGACGGCTCTTGGGCTGGAGTTAGATGAAGAATTGCGCCGAGACATGTTGCCTGCGCGATATAGCTTCTTGGTCGACGATGAAAGCAGTCTGCCCGTTGAGCCGGTGCTGCTGTGGCTTTGCAAACAGTACCCGCCAAAGCCGCGGATGTGGAAAGCAAACACTGTGGAGTGTGCCGCACATGACCTCTGTGACTGGTGGCGCTACCTCGAGCGCGAGGGTCGGTTCTGGTGCGACGCGAGTAGCGATGACTTGAGCGAATTCAGGGATAGCTTGCTCGGGTCAGTCAGCCCAAGGACCCATCGTCCTTATGCTGCCAAGACGATTGCCAGACGAATCAATACCATTGGCACGTTTTACGAATGGGCGCTCGAAAAGGGTCTGTTTCGGGGCGAGCCTCTGGATCCAAAGCAACTGAAGCCGGTCTTGCGTGCGATCGACGATGACGCATTGGCGCATACCGGTGGCGGCGTCAGAGAAGTGGCCGTGTCGACCACGGCCCCTCGCTTCAGCGAGTCAGCCGACGAACGTGTTCATCCGATGGAGAGCAAGACCTGGCTGGCAGTTGCCAAATCGCTTGGACCGCTGCCGAGCCAGCGGGATGCAGGGATTCCGGGCTGTTGCCGCAATCGGCTTGCGGCAGAAATCAGCATCTGGACTGGAATGCGCCTGGATGAGGTCGCCGGACTGACCACGTACCAGCTTCTCAACTTGCGTTTTTCCGACGATTCCATTGAAGTCGTACCCTTGAAGATATCTCGTACGAAGGGGCTTCGGCCACGAACGATTTTGTTTCCCAGTCACCTGATCGCAGAACTTCATCGTTACATCGATTCGGAACGCCGAGAAGCGGTTGAGGTTGGCAGGCGATTCGGCTTGAAGAAGGACACTGGCTGTTTGTTCGTGAACGGGTTGGACTCGCGCAATCACGCGGGAAAACCAATACGCGGATACACCCTGTCGGGTGCCTTCCGAGACGCCGTCATAACCTGCGGGTTCGTGAGGGAGGAAAAACGCGTGGACCCACTCACCGAAGAGAGCTATCTAGCTTCGTGTGCCGCGCATTGCTTTCACGATTTGCGGCACACCTTCGCCGTTTGGCTCTACCAGGCGGAAAAGGCAGCTGGGAATGCCGAGCCATGGAAGGTAGTCCAAGCCCGGCTAGGTCACCGCTACCTGAAAACCACCACCGATATCTATTTGCGGATCGTGGATATTTTCCGCGCGAAGGTCAACGACAACCTCTATCGCTTCTTGAGGATGACTTTTGGGACTTAGGCGAGACAAGACTCCCAGTCGCTTTGCCCAACTGGATCGAAAGGCAGCCAAAGCCAAAGAGGCGGCCGGGGCAATTGGGGCCACATTGGTGTCGGCAGACGATCCCGCATCGAATGTGCTGCCGCTTCCGTTGAGCCGGGCCGTCAAGTCTTCCGTGGCAGGCCGTCCTGCGCTCCATCTTATTTTCCCAGTAAGTCACGGTGTCGCGGAGACGCTGGATGCTTCCTACCTGCTACGGGCGCCGAATCTGGCAGAGGCGATGAGCACTGCGTTTCTGAAAAGGTTCGCGACACACACGCGCAAGACTCGCATCCACTCCAACAAGTGGCTTCGCCTTGGATTTTTCGAGTTTCTAAAACTCGCGAATCAGGAGGGCCTGAGCTTAGACAAACTCCATTCCGATCTGATCCATAACTACATTCGCTGGCTCAATCGTGTCGACCCCGGTAGTGGCAAAGCGGTTTGGAAAGTGGAGACCCGAAGTGCGTACTATGGGATTTTTGGTGCAATGATTGAAGCGCTCAGACTGATACCGAAATGGCGCAAGCAAATCCCTGTTGACTTCAGCGTGCCGACGCATCAATGGCCAGGAAAAGGGCGGCAACATACGCCTACGCCTATCGTCCAAGACGAAGACTTCGCATTGCTTTACCGGGCATGTTTGACTGAAATGACCCAAGTTCGCAATGCCATCACCGCCGATTTGGAACTCCTCCAACGTTCGGTGAAGGAGATACCAAAAAGTCCAACCACGTGTCGGGACTATGCGCACCGCGGCGTGGCGTTGGCCGCCATGGATGAGATTTTCGCGCACACCGTACCGAGCTACCCTCAGATGATGGCAACGCACTCCTACCTGCTCACGGCGATCAAGACGCAGTTCGGTACGGTGCTGAAATTGCGATCGGTGCTTGCGCCAAGTCCACGCGACCTGGTGCCGTTTGTTCTGATGCTTGCCATCCATACTCGCTTGAACCCAGAGGCGCTGCTGGGGAGCAATCAGGACGATTACCGCACCGAGGACAGGCTTGGAGAAAGACGATTCAGACCCCGCGTCAACAAGGGGCGTGCGCGGCGTAAGCAGATGCCTTCGTCGCCGGTCGAGGCGGCCTACGACAATCCGCATTCGATCGTCGAGTTCCTGAATGGTTGGACCGCTCGCCTTCGCAAATTGGCCAAGCCAGAAATTGCCAACCGCCTGCTTTTGTTCGTTCCCCGGACTGCTTTTTCGGGCGTGTCATTTTTTGAGGTCGAAAGCGGTGTGGGCGGCACTACATGGGCCACCGCGCTCAGGAATTTCCGCGAAGACCACAATCTCAAGCGGTTTACGCTCCAACAGGTGCGCCCGACGACGCTGGACATTGGTCGTGCCATTCACGATAACGACTTGCGTGCCGCTCAAGCGCTGGGGGACCATCGTTCCCCGGAAACCACCAACTCCCATTACACGAGTGGCGCGCAACGAGAACGAAACGCAGAACGACTGGGCGAGATATCTACGCTTCGCAGGCGTTGGCTCGACACGGGTGGCAAGGCGGATCCTCGCAACGCACCCGTGGACGCCGATGAGGGAGCCGTCACCCCTGGCTGGGGATGCCTGGAACCGTTCGAATCGCCTTACAGCCCAAACGGCAAGCTGTGCAGCGCCTTTGGACGCTGCCCGGCGTGTCACTTGACTCAACTCGACATCCATTCGGTCTACGCAGCCGCGCAATCACTCAATTTGTTGGACGCCGTCCGCAGGGCCCGCGAGACGATGGATCCGCAAGGCTGGTTGGAACGCATGGCGCCAGTAGAGAAAAAGCTGGTCCATTTTTGGCTGCCGCAGTTCTCCCCCGAGATACTCGAGCAGGCGAAATCCCTGAACCTTCCACCATTACCGACACCGGATTGAAGCGATGAATTCATCCACAGCCTTGCTTACCTCAACAGCCATGGCCCGGCACCTTCATTTGGAGGCCAGTCCCTGGGACGCTCCGGTGTCGACACGCTCGAAATTCGGTGACCTCGTCTGGCTGCTCGACATAACGACGCCGGGGCAGGGGCCGGGCAGTGCGCGGGTAGATTGGGACTTCGACCTCGGCGATGGGTTGAGCTTCGGCCAACCGCGCTTCTCGGTACTTCGGGGCGGCCTGATGCGCTTGGTCTGGTCCCTATTTACCGATCGGCGCTCGGGATTGGATTTGACGGTGGGAAGCGTCATGAAACTGTCCACGGCTATGCGTTGCCTGGTTCGATGGATGATCAAGAACGACTACGTTTGCATCAGCGAGTTGACCAGCGCAGCAAGTGAGGAGTATCTCGATGACGTGGTCAGCTCTTACATGCTTGAGACCGAACTCGTGGAAGGCGACCAGGCAGAGAACGAATCGGAGGACGATGAGCAGGACGACCCAGAGATTCCGCTGGGGGCCTTGCGTCCCAGGACGAACTTTTGGTCGTTGCTTTGGGCGCAGCGGGCTGTCCTGCGCGAAGCCGGTGTGGCCGTTCTGCCCGAGGCCCCCTTCGGCGGGAAGAGCGCCAGAACGGTCGCCAACACGCTGGCAACCAAGATTGTTGGCTGGATTCCACCGGTGCCAGATGAAGTTGCGCTTCCGGTTATGGCGGAAGCACATCGTTGGCTCTGGGAACGGGCCGACGACGTGATTCGGCTGCAAGACGACTACCTCGCCCTGTATCGTCCAGAGTTGTGCAGTGTCTACGCCGGCGTTGTCGCGGGCGTGGCATTGGAAAACTTCAGTTTCTCTTGCGCTTCGCCGGACCTGGTGCCTTGGCGAGGGCCGCTTGAAGAGGCGCCCCGTCTTTCGATGCTTTCTGGCCAATGGCGAATGGCAGTCCACGATTCGCATTCGGTCCTTAGAACCCTCATCGAGGATGTTTGCGCCGCGTGCGTGATCGTGCTGCAGAGCGAAGCCGGCCCCCGGATCAACGAGATCTGCGGATTAATTGCGGGGATGAATGTGCAGACTGGTTTACCGGGGTGCCTGGAACTTCGCAGCAGCAAGACCGGGCTCAACGAGCACTTCTTCCTGAAGGGGATGCTGTCGAAGATGCGTCGCGTCCCAGAGGAAGTCGAGTGGCTTATTGGGGCCAGGCCAGCGGGATCGAACTTCATTCCGGCCCCGGTCCGTGCCATCCAGGTGCTGCAACGGCTGTTCGAGCCATTGCGCAGCAACGCGACGGACGATTCACTCCGTAGCAAGTTGATTGTTCAGTTTACGGCGCCCCGAGGTTATCCGCGCGACGGGAACATGATCGGACGCGTCCTCACAAGTCGGCTGCGAACGCTGCAACGGGTATTTATTGGCAATCATGTCGATTTGAGTGGCCTGCCGGATCGAAATGCCCAGGGCCAGGATTTGGCCCGCTACCGGGTAACGAAAGGCGCCTGCTTGCTCACTCATTCCTGGCGCAAGTCCTACGCCCTCTATGTCTTCCGCACTGACTCGCGCATGATCGGCGCCATCGCGCAGCAATTTCATCACTTGTCGCTCGCGATGACCGAGCAGGGCTACCTGGGCAACGACCCTTCGTTGTTGGAGGTGATGAATGGGGTGCGTGTGCAACAGACCGCGCAGTTTTTCTACGAGATGGCGCGGGGCGAACGCCGCATCACAGGCCGCATCGCGAAGTTGGTCGACGAGTTTCGTGCCGAGTTTGCCCGGATTCTTGGCACTGCCCAAGGTATGGCTGGCATTGCGGTGATGCAGCGTTGGGTCTTGAATGAGGACGTTCGAATCTGGTTCTCACGGCATGGCAAATGTTTCATGGGACTGGCGCCGTCGAAGGCCCGCTGTCATGAATTAGGCGGAACGACGCATTGGGCCAATGCTGAACCCAACTACGTGCACCGTAATCCGGAAACGTGCCTAGGCTGTCCCCTGTATGCCGTGGACGCTGAGCATGCCGAGTTCTGGTTACTTCGCTACGTCGAAAACGCCAGTTTTGCGGCGGGGTCCGCGACTGGCAAAGCCGCTCGCGCCGCAAAACTTCGGGCCAACCAGAGCGAGGCGGTGCTACAGGCGATCAGGGTGCCGCTGCCTGCGCTGGTGACGAACGATGGTTAAGAAGCCGGCACCACCCAGCGATGGTATCGAGCAGGACTTCATGCTGGCCTTGGCGCGGGTCGCGGCAGGCAACCCCACCAATCCGGCGTTGGCCAAGCGCGCCAAACGCGGCACGCTGGAGGTCAACATCTCGACGGTGGCCAGGGAGGCTGGGCATTCGCGCACACTGATCAGCCATGACAAGTGTGCCTACCCACAGGTGCGGGTGGCCGTGTTGGCCTATCGCCAACCGGCGGGCGAACCCACATCCTTGTCCGAACTCAATCGCAACCTGCGCCAGGAGAATGCGGAACTGCGTCGCACGGTAAAACTCGCCCGCGAGTCCATGGCGGCGATGGCACTGCGCATGGAGCGCGTGGTGCGCAATGCCGAGCGGGAAATTGCGGCCGCCCGCAGACGGGAAAAACGTGGTGATCGCGACCCCAACCAAGTGGCCGGTCTCTCGTCCGTGTTGCCCACGCCGACGGATGGGGTCGTATTGGAGTTCAAGCCTGAGCGGAGTAAGGACGCGTGATCAGAGACATGGAAGCGGGTCGCGTTGCAGAAAACGCATGAGTCCGACTCTCGAGTTCCCCGTGTTTATCGAACGGGGGCGCGACGCAACGGTGGAGCGCGCTGCGCTGGCAGCGGGCTACACGCCACTGCAGTCGCGTGTGCTCGCTGGCCGGGTGTTCGACGTCGCCGACGGGCAGATCGGACGCGCCGTTCAGCCGGCTTCCATCGACCTTGACGGCCCCGAGACCTTGCCGGATATCACGGTCGCCGCGACGCTAATTGCCGACGCGGTGGTAAACGATAGGCCGATCGCGATCGTCACCGACCATGACGCGGATGGAGCTACCTCGCACGCCATCCTGCGTTTGGCGCTCGAGCGGATGGGTGCCAGGCCTGATCGGGTGTCGGGCTTCTTGTCCCATCGCATGATCGAAGGATATGGTGTGAGCGACGCCCTCGTCGACCGCATGTTGCTAGAGTTGCAGCCGAGCACCTGTATCGTGACGGCGGACCAAGGCAGTGCTGATGAGGCGAGGATTTTTCGCCTCCGGCAGTACGGTCACGATGTCGTCGTCACTGACCATCACGGCATTCCGGTCGAGGGGCCACCCCAGTCCGCCAACGCCGTGGTGAATCCGGTGCGTACTGACAGCCAGTTCCCGGACAAGGCGATTGCTGGCTGTCATACCGCCCTACTGGTCATGGCCGCCGTGCGCGAGGAATTGATTCGCCGCGGGCGAGATGCCAGCCTCCTGCCGCGGGTATCGGATCTGATGGATTTTTGTGCGGTCGGCACCATTGCGGATGCCTCTTGCCTGGGTCAGTCACGCAACAACCGGCTCATCGTGCAACGTGGACTGCGGATTATGAATACGCGGCCGCGCCCGTGTTGGAATGCGCTGCGCCGTTTGATCGGAAAGTCGGGCCACTGGGTTTCGGCGGACATCGCGTTTCAGGTCGCCACCCGCATCAATGCGCGGGGCAGGCTAACTGACGCAATGCTGGGTGTCGAGTTCCTGTGCGCGACCGATGACGAAGAGGCCTTTCGCTTGGTGGAACAACTGGATGAGAACAACCGAGAGCGGCGCACGATCGAAAAGGCCTTGACAATGGTGGCCACCGCCGTCGCCCGGCAAGCCGTCGATGCCGGTCGCTCGGGACTGTGCTTATGGCTAGGCGAGGACGCACATCCCGGTGTGCACGGTATCACTGCGAGCCGGATGGTCGAGAAGTTCGGACGACCCACGATTTGTCTATCTCCGATGCACGGCAATCCCATGATCGCTACCGGCTCCATCCGGACCACGCCGACGTTCCATGTGCTCGAAGCCTTGGAATCGATTCGAAAGAGTCATCCGAATTTACTGATCAGCGCGGGCGGCCATCGGGGCGCAGGCGGTTTGAAAATCCAGCGCAGCAACATCGACGCGCTCGCCGACGCCTGGGACCGTTGCGTGACTGCTTGGTACGGCGATGCCCCGCCCGGGCCGGTGTTGTTGGTCGATGGACAGCTGGACGCGCCTTGTCTGGAGCATGTGCGTGAGTTATCTGCGCTCGAGCCCTTTGGGCGGGGCTTTGAGTCGGCCGTGTTCTGGGCCAGGTGGCAAGTGGCGGAGGCGCGATCGATCGGAGACGGAAGCCACTTAAAGCTGAAGCTGTTTAGCAACGGCTGCGCGACAGATGGCGTCTGGTTTAGTGCCATGGAGCCGGGCGGCGATCCTCCGCTGCGCGCTGGTCAAGTAGCGCGATTGGCGTTTTCCGTTGATGAAAATGTCTACCGCGGCACGAGCCGGCTTCAAGTGGTCATTCGCGGCATGGATGCTCGAATGGACGGCAGTTGAGGCAAAGCACTGGTGGTCAACGCCACTCTTTCCAACCACCCAACGCGTCTACATTGGGCCCTTCATTCCAGTAAATGGGTCCTAACTTGGCCAGGTGGCGGGTGAAGCAACGCCCCAGCGCGCTCTCGGGCAGCGGGTTGCCTGGCGGCAGCGCGCAGTTCCAGGCCCCGCTCGAGACATTGACGGCCCGCTTGCGCAACTCGCTGTAGATGGCTTCGCGCACGGTGTCGTTGTGATGGCCACTCTGCTGGGCGATGGACGCGCCTCTGCGGGTCGCGGCCCACCCGCAGTACCGCCATTGGCTGGCCGACAGGCAAAGGTGGCGCAGTTCCTTAAGCACGAATGCGATATCGGACGCCCACGCGATATCGAACCGATGCTTGGCCAACTGCTGGCCGAAGAAACGCTCAGCCTCGCCGTCCACCAACTCCGTCCACTGCGCCAGGCGCAATCCAATGCAGTGGTCATCACGCGGAAATTGATCCAAGTAATCTGCTAGCGCTTCCCGAAGCCAGCAGCGTTCATAGACAGACCAGGTCAGTTTCCACTGCAGGTGCTCGATTGGCGTTTCTTCTGCGTCCGGCACAACCAGCCAGAGGGCTTCTGGCCACGGCACCTGGATTAGGCCATGCTCGCATAACCGCAGCATCATTTTCATGGTCATCCGCCGCGTCGGCGCGACCGGCAAGCGATGCTCCTGTGCCATCAAGAGGGCTGAGAGGGCCAGGCACCCCTGTAGGCCCAAGTCGTCCACGGTCTGGAAGGGCGAAGGGGCCATGGATGACATACAGTTGTTCGGGGTCTAAGTTTAACTTAGTATCGAAACGCGGCGAACTTCTCCATCCTTGTAGCTAGTCTGGAGGGGGTGGAAGTGGCCGCAGTCGTTAATCAACGCCCGATTTTTGCCCGTCGGCTGGCTCAAGCACGGTTACAAAAGGGCTTGTCGCAGACAGAACTCGGCCTCCGGGTCGGCATGGAGCCTAGCGTGGCCAGCCCGCGTGTGAACCAGTACGAGCACGGCGTCCATGAACCGAAAATCGCGATGGCCAAGAAACTAGCTGACGCGCTCGGTATCCCTCCAGCCTTTCTTTACTGTGAGGACGAACTGCTAGCCAAGTTGCTGCTGCGCTGGGGCGACCTAACGATCACACAGAAACGAGCGCTGTTGAAGCAGGCCGGAGTGTCAGGAAAGACGAATCCACCGACAGCTGCTTAGGGGCGGAATCGATTTGACACTTGTTCCCTTGAGCAAGGTAGGACAGCATCTGATTCAGCCGGTTACCCGCAGCACGATTTCTGCTCCTGGATTGGTGGGCAGGGGACGGTGCCATAAGAGCAGAACACGCAGCAGTCGCCCGGCTTCGGCCGCAGCAGTGCGCCGCAGCCAAGGCAGTCGTAGAAGAACTGGCAAGCCGTCGTAGGCATCGTCCTCGTGGCCTGGTGCCCGCACTCCGGGCAGGTAAGCGTGCTCAGCAATAGCAATTCAGCCGCCATCGGTTCGGGCCTTGGCCGGGAAGCCAGCCTCGGTAACAGCGCGGGCAACTGCCGTCACCGAGGTTTGAGCCGGATCGAAGGTCACCGTCACCGTCGCCGCGTCGGCATCGACCTGCTTGCCCGTGACGCCCGGGACCTTGTCCAGCGCTTTACCGATGGTGATGCTACACGCCGCGCAGGTCATGTTCTCCACGTCCAGCACGACCTGCTTCGGCGCTGCGGCCGCTGCCACGCCAACCCACAAAGAAAGCATCAGACCCACAAACCCTTTGCTGCGCATCGATACTCTCCTAAACAAACCAGACGACGTAATAGGGGAACAGCAACAACAAAACAATGACGCCCGTAGCGAACGATAACCAGCCCCGGCGGCGCGCCAGGACCTGCGGGCTGACGCATTCCCCGTCCGTGCGGCATCGCGATGGCGAACCATAGAGGTTCCAGAACGCGAGGGCCAAGCACAGTAACGTGGCTCCACTGAGCCACGGCCGCCAGGCATCGAGTGTGGTGAAGTTTGCGATCCACGCGCCGCTAATGCCCATCAGCACCAGCACCAGCGGTGCGACGCAGCACACGGAGGCGCCGATGGCAGCAAGGGATGCAGCAATGATGGCAGGCGTGGTCGACTTGGCGGGTGCGGCGGACATGGGAGCATAATAGCTTCCGTACCCGAGTACGGAGTCAAGCGATGGCCCAACCGACGCTCACGATCAGCCGCTTGGCGGCAACGGCCGACGTCAACGTCGAAACGGTGCGGTATTACCAGCGTCGCGGGCTGTTGCCCGAGCCGAAGCGTCCGGCTGGGGGGACACGCCGCTACGGGGCCGGCGAAGTCAGCCGGCTTCAATTCATTCGGCGCGCCCAGACCATGGGCTTCACTTTGGAGGAGATCGCGGGCCTGCTGGAGCTCAACGGCAAACGCGCTTGTGAGCAAACCCGGCAGTTGACCGAACATAAACTCGCGGATGTCCGCAGTCGCCTTCGCGATCTGCGCTTGCTCGAGCGCGAACTCTTGCAACTGTTGCTGAAGTGCAGCGCGGTTCCCGCAGGCGAATGCTGTCCCACCCTCGACCTGCTCGAGCATGCAGGCAGTCAGCCCCGACAGCGAGTCAACGCCGAGCGCAAACCATTGACCTTGATACGGCGAGCGGGTGCACGTGGATGACGCTGATGGACCGTTTGATCGGAGCCGGAATCTTTCGGCGCCCTCGGTACTGATCGCCCTACCTAGCCCTTGAGGAACACGGGATTCGGTTGATGGCCGCTGTTCGCGCTGGCATCATGCACGGGTCGTTGGGGAGTAGTTGCCCTTGGTTTGCGAAGGGGTTTGCGTCAACACACGTGGCCGGTTGGCCATGGCGCGAACAGTCCTGAACCTGGCAAGACCTTTGACCACGTCATCTCCTCAGGCCGGGGAATGGCGTGGTCAATCTGTCTGCCGGTCGCAGGAGTCACCCGTGGAAGCTTTCTTGGTCTCAACCGGTATTGTTGCCCTTGCCGAAATAGGCGACAAAACCCAGTGGCTCGCCCTCATCCTCGCGGCGCGCTTCCGCAAATCGGCCCCCACATTCATGGCCATTCTTGCTGCCAAACTGATCAATCACGGCCTGGCCGGTGCGCTGGGTGCCTGGATCACATTGGCGGTCAACCCCGTGGTTCCCCGGCAGTACTGATCGGCAATTGCATAGCCGTCAAACTGCAGTTGCGGTGGATCCACGGTGTTGCTGCATTCGCGTTCGCAGCTTTCGGGAGATGGGTGCTTCTCGCCTCGGCGTGAAATTGTGTAACCGGTCGGCGAATAGCTCAGCGATCGGCGATGCGAGTGCTAGCACTAGACGGTACTGAACTCGCGGGTCGACGAAATGGCCAACGCAGTTGGTCTACATACCGCTGCGGAAAACCCGCCTCACGCAGCCCGACATCGGCTGCCTGCACGCCATTGGAGCGGTCATGAAAGGTGCCGAATAGATGATCCCAGAACATCCAGAATTCGCCGAAATTGACCTGTGCGTCCTCGAACTCGCGCTTGTGGTGCCAACGATGGATCTCGCCGACCCCGAGCAGGTAACGCAGCGGTCCCAAGCGGTAATCGAGGTTGGCGTGTTGGAACGCGAGGTGCACGGTCAACAGCGTCAGCCAGGCGCTGATCACAGCCGGCGGAGCGCCGAGCCCCACTGCGGTCACGATGCCAGGCGCACCGAGCAACAGCGCACTGAGTGGATGCCGGCGCTCGCCATTTAGCCAGTACAGCCGCTCGGAACTGTGATGTGTGGCGTGCAAGCGCCAGAGCCAATCGACCCGGTGGCTGAGCCGGTGCATCGCGTATAAACCCAGGTCGATGACGGCACCGGCCAGCAGCATCTGGATCCAGAGCGGCCAGTGGTGCGGCCAGACCGAGGGCAAGTCTAAACGCAGGGCATGAAGTCCCAGGGCGGTGGCCGACAGCAGGCCGAGATTGACCACGGTGTGGACAATGTCAGTGGCCAGGTCGCCATGATCGTGCAACCAGGCTTGTTGGTAGGGTCGCAGGCGCTCCAAGATCGCAACGCTGGCCATCCCCAGTGCGGCCACCAGTGCGTAGCCAGGCCACGGCGGAAGTTCCCCTGCGGCGATGGGTAGGATCGCGGCGACGCTAGCGCCAACTACAACCGGGTACGCGGCGAAGCGGATTGCGCTGGAAATCATGCGATAGCCTCTCAAGATCGTGGCGCCTAGTGTCGGTGCGCGAGCGCGGCCGGACTTGAACGTACTGGCTGTCTATCGACACCGCTCGGGCAATCGAATCACCGGCGCCGCGCGTCCAGGATGTCGCTCGGGGCCACGCCAAAATGTCGACGCACCGTACGCGTCAAGCGCGCGGCATCGGCAAAGCCGGCGCCCTGCGGCGCCTGCGTCAGCGAGGTGCCGTTCGCCGCGAGGGTAAACGCACGGCGAAGTCGCAGCCAGCGCAGATAGGGCCGAATCGGCATTCCCGCCAACTCCCTCATGCGATGGCTGAAACGGCTCGGCGACAGGGCCACTTCTGCCGCTAGGCGCTGGACGCTCCCGTCGAGGTGGGGGCGATACGGCAACGCGACCTCGCCAGCCGGCGCCACCACCAGTTGCGGGGCGTGATGGGCATGGGTGGCGTCGTCGCCGGCCATGCCCAAAAAGCGAGCTCGGCGATCTCCCATCGCCGTCTGGCCGGCCCAAGCAGGGGCACGCATCTTGGTTCCTGAGTGTTCGGCAGGACCGTATCGTCCGTGCCAATGGTTAGATTGTCCTGTTCCCACGCGATCGGGGCGGTAGAGCGCGCTTCGCGTGCTATCCACGGCGGCCGCCGTGGGTAACCTCGCGATGAACGGGTGGAGAACCGACCAGGCGGCAGTTTGCGCTGCAGCAACCACAACTCCCGTGTCTCGGTTAGTATGCAGCCAATGCGCCGTCCGCCAAGCTGGCTTCATGTGCTACTGAGTTTCGCCCTTATCTTTAACGGGATAGCGGCAGCTCAGGCCTCGACGCGTATGCTGCTAAAGCATGCAGGCGCCGGGCCCGCGTCGACCGAGGCTCAGGTTCTAGCGTCTGAAACAGCCAGCCAAGCGCCACCGTGCCACACGGCCACTGCCAAGCCGGCAACTGAGACACCCGCCGTCTCGCAGAACCATCACAACCCGGCTGGCGACACCAAGCACACCCCCGACTGTTGCAAAGCCGGCGCCTGCCGGTGTCAATGCGTGCACCAGTCTCAAGGCGTCATCGCGATCGAGATTCTGGCCGAGCCAGCGATCGTGCATACCAGCAGCGTCCGGGCGATGAAGCCGGCGCATGCGGAAGCGTTGCTCCCGCACCTGATCCGACCTCCGATCGGATAAGCGTCCCCCTGCGCCTTTCGGCGCGCTAAGTCGCTGCGCCTACTGCTAACTTGCGGCCGGCGCGGCCGGCTCACGGTTTTCGGCCATCGGCTGACGCCGTTTCCCGACGCTTACACGGAGTGTTACATGTCATCGAATGTTTCCGGATACAACGGCTTGTCCAAGCCGTCCCGTCGCCGCTTTGTGCAAGGCCTCGCCGCGGGCGGGGCGATTGCAGGCTTGGGTTGGTGGCCAAACACGTCTTGGGCGCAGACCGCGCCGGGCAACAATAATGTCTTGGCGGGCACGGATTTTGAGCTAAACATCGGCGAGACGCCGATGAATTTCACCGGTCGCACGCGCAACGCGATCACCGTCAACGGCTCGCTGCCGGCGCCGATCCTGCGCTGGCGCGAGGGGACGACGGTCAACCTGCGCGTGTCGAACCGGCTGCCCGCCAATTCGATCCACGGCCACGAAACTTCGATCCACTGGCACGGCATCTTGCTGCCGGCGAACATGGATGGCGTGCCTGGACTCAGCTTCAACGGCATCCATCACGGCGAGACGTATCACTATCGCTTCGACGTGCGCCAAGCCGGTACCTACTGGTACCACAGCCACTCTGCGCTCCAGGAGCAGGCGGGCCTCTATGGTGCGCTGGTTGTCGATGCGGCCGATCCAGAACCTTTCAGCTACGAGCGCGACTACGTCGTGATGCTTTCCGACTGGACCGACCTCGCTCCCTCGGCGCTGTTCGCACGGCTGAAGAAGATGTCGGGCCACGACAACTATTACAAGCGCACCGTTGGCGACTTCATACGCGACGCGGGGCGCGACGGGCTGGCGGCGACAGTCGCCGACCGCAAGATGTGGGGCGAGATGCGCATGACCCCGACGGATCTGTCGGATGTCAATGCCAATACCTACACCTACCTGATGAACGGCACGACCGCGCTCGGCAACTGGACCGGTCTTTACCGCAGTGGCGAGAAGATCCGCCTGCGCTTCATCAATGGGTCGGCCATGACCTATTTCGACGTGCGCATTCCCGGGCTGAAGATGACCGTGGTCGCCGCCGATGGGCAGTATGTGCATCCTGTTTCAGTCGACGAGTTCCGCATTGCTGTGGCGGAAGTCTTCGACGTGATCGTCGAGCCGACGGGCCAGGATGCATTCACCATTTTTGCCCAGGACATGGGCCGCACCGGCTATGTCAGTGGCACGCTGGCCGTGCGTGACGGGTTGCGTGCACCCGTGCCTGAACTCGACGCACGAACGATCCTGTCGATGGACGACATGGGTCACGGTGGCATGGGCGGCGGGCATGACATGGCGTCGATGGCAACTACCCCAGCGACTGCCCCGGCGGCCGACAGCATGGCCGGGATGGATCATTCCGGGATGGACATGTCGGGCAAGAGTGGCGGCGCCATGGCTGGGATGGACCACGGTGCCGGCGGCATGCAGGCGCACCCGGCCAGCGAAACCGGCAATCCGCTGGTCGACATGCAAACGATGTCTCCGGTGCCGAAGCTCGCCGATCCCGGCATCGGCTTGCGCGACAACGGCCGCAAGGTATTGAGCTATGCCGACCTCAAGAGCAGCTTTGCCGATCCGGACGGGCGCGATCCCGGTCGCACGGTCGAACTGCACTTGACCGGCCACATGGAAAAGTTCGCTTGGTCCTTCGACGGCATAAAATTCTCTAGCGCCGAACCCCTGCGGCTCAACTACGGCGAGCGCATGCGTATCGTGCTGGTGAACGACACGATGATGACGCACCCAATCCACTTGCACGGCATGTGGAGCGATCTGGAAGACGAGCAGGGCAATTTCCACGTCCGTAAACACACCATCGACATGCCGCCCGGCAGCAAGCGCAGTTATCGCGTGCGCGCCGATGCATTGGGGCGCTGGGCGTATCACTGCCATCTGCTCTATCACATGGAAGCGGGAATGATGCGGGAAGTGGAGGTGAAGGAATGAAGACCCTGATCTCGAGCCGCGCTGTGCAGCGTCTTTGTTTGTTGACTTCGGCAGCAATCGCGTTATCCGTCAACGCATTTCCTGCCTTTGCGCAGGCGATGGATCACTCCAAGATGCAGATGCCGGTGACCACGCCGCCGGCGAAGAAACCGGTGATCAAGAAGCCGCCCGCGAAAAAGATGCCGGTAAAGTCGCCCGTGGCTGCGCCCGCGACACCGCCCATGATGCCGGCAGATCCGCACGCGGGCCACACCATGCCCGCGCCGGAACCGGCGGTCGAGGCGGTGGACCACGCGGCGATGGGGCACGACATGCCGCCGACAACCGATGCGGTTGATCATGCGGCCATGGGTCACGCTATGCCGCCGGATGCGCCAGTCGACCACGCAGCGATGGGGCACGACATGCCTGTTGCGCCCACCGATCCGTTGCTGCCCATTCCCGCGTTGTCGGCGGCCGACCGCGTTGCGGCCTTCCCCGTAGTGGAGGCACACGCGGCTCACGATGACGGCATTCATTCGTACTGGTTACTTGACCGCCTGGAAGCCTGGGACGCGGATGCGGGCACAGGCGTCGGTTGGGAGGCACTGAGCTGGGTCGGCACCGATCTGAACCGGCTGTGGCTGCGCAGCGAAGGCGAACGCGTCGGCAGCGACACTGAGTCCGCAGACATCGAAGTGTTGTACGGCCGCAGCGTGTCGCGTTGGTGGGATGTTGTCGCAGGCGTGCGCCACGAATTCGGTGAGGGCCCGTCGCAAACTTTTGCCGCTTTCGGTGTGATTGGGCTGTCGCCGTACAAGTTTGAAATAGACGCCACCGCCTACATCGGCCAGTCCGGTCAAACGGCAGTACGCCTGGAAGCCGAGTACGACACGTTGCTGACCAATCGTCTCGTCCTGCAGTGGCAAGCCGAAGTCGAGTTTCACGGCAAGGATGACGCGCTGCGCGGCATCGGTTCCGGCCTGAGCACATTCGAGGCCGGCCTGCGACTGCGATACGAATTCACTCGCAAGTTCGCTCCGTACATCGGTGTGGTGCGGGAGCGCGCCTTTGGGGGCACGGCCGATTTCCGGCGCGAGCGTTTCGATGACATCACCGACACCCGCTTCGTGGCGGGAATTCGCATTTGGTTCTGACGAGGAAATGACTTTATGCCTTTCGTAAAACGCACCTCGCTGTTCACGCTGGCGTTGATTTCGGTTGCTGCCATGTTGGTGACGGCCGGCTTCATCTGGTCGGGCATTTACAACATTGGCGCCGATGACGCCCACACCCGTCCGGTCTACGCAGTGCTGCAAACCCTGCGTGACCGGTCCATCTCGGCTCGAGCAAGCAAGCTCCATCCGCCGCCCAATTTGAACGACGCGGCGATGATTCGCCAAGGCGCTGGCAATTACGCTGCGATGTGCGCCGGATGCCACCTCGCGCCGGGCATGGCGGCCACGGAATTGAGCAAAGGCTTGTACCCGGCGCCGCCCGCCCTGGCGACGCGCGCCGTCACCGATCCCGCGCATCACTTTTGGGTGATCAAGCACGGCATCAAGGCCTCGGGCATGCCGGCCTGGGGCCTGAGTATGAGCGACGAATACATCTGGGGCATGGTCGCTTTCCTGCAAGAGTTGCCCAGGCTCGACGCCAAGCAATATGAAGCATTGGTGGCGGGTAGCAGCGGACATGCGCACGGCGGCGGCGAGACCAAGGCCCACGACGACAGCGCCGATCCACATGCCGGAATGGACATGAGCACCGCCGCCGATGAACCGGCGGTCGTCGAACATCGACATGCCGACGGCAGTGTGGAATCCCATCCGGTGCTCAAGCCAACGAGCCCGGCGAAGGCTGACGACGGCCACGATCACGAGCACTAATCGAAACCAGAACCAGAACCCCGAGGAGCTACCCCGCATGAAAAGCGTTTCGATGACCCTGGCCGCTGCCCTCGCCCTTGGCGGCGCCATTGCTGCCACTGCACAAACGACGATCTCGCCCGCCGCCCATGCGCATGGAGCGGCGCCGACGGCAGCGAAAGTACAACTCGACATTCCCGTCGCCGCGCAAGCCGCGGTCTCGGTGGTCGATCAGTTTGGCAGCGCGCTCACGCGAGGGGACTTGAAGGCAGTTGGCACTTTGTTGGACGCCGATGTCTTGATTCTGGAGACCGGGGGCGCGGAGCGCAGCCGCGACGAATACCTGGGCCACCATGCCATCAGTGACGCGGCCTTTCTCAAGGGCACTCACAACCAACTCAAGCGGCGTAGGGCTCGGCTCCATGGCGACTTGGCCTGGGTCGGTAGCGAGAGCGAACTGCACACCAGCAAAGACGGCAAACCGCTAACTTTGCTCAGCACGGAAACGATAGTGCTAAAACGCAACGGCGCCGACTGGCGAATCGTCCATATCCACTGGTCTTCACGACCCAAACGTTGATCCGGGAGGCGGTATGAAAAGAAACGGAATCTTGGTAACGGCGGCATTCATGGCTTTTGTCTCGGTCGCCTGCACGCCTGCGCCCAACGCAAGCGAACGCAAGTCGGTCACAACCACCGCGGCGTCCACGACGACGTCCGCAGCGGCGCGCAGTCCGGAAGTGGCTCGTGAGGCGCTTCCACCAATGATCGTGCACAAGAGCCCGACGTGCAGTTGCTGTGGCTTGTGGGTCGAGCATATGCGCGCGGCTGGTTTCGACGTCGAGGTGCGTAACAACGACAACCTCGAATCGATCAAGCGGGGCGTTGGCGTGCCGGCCGGCAAGGCGTCGTGCCATACCGCCGAAGTCGGCGGCTATTTCGTCGAAGGCCACGTGCCCGCCGAGGACGTCAAGCGATTGCTGGCGGGCAAACCCGATGCCAGGGGGCTGGTGCTGCCCGGAATGCCCGCAGGCTCGCCGGGCATGGAAATGCCTGACGGCACCCACCAGCCATACACCGTTGAGTTGGTTCGCAGTGACGGCCGCATCGAGGAATTCGCAAAACACTAGAGCGTGCTCGATTCAACACGGTGACGCGGGCGCGCCGTTCCTCGCCCATTTTCTGCAAGGAAGCAGGGCAATGACTCATCATTCTGCTGCGCATCGGAACCAAGCGATGAACGACTGCATCGGCAACTGCACCAGTTGCCATGCGGTTTGCTTGGAGACAATCAACTACTGCCTGACCAAGGGCGGTGAGCAAGCCACGCCCGATCACGTCGCGTTGCTGGCCGCGTGCGCCGACATCTGCGGCACCAGTGCCGCGACCCTGCTCCGCGGTGCGACGGTGTCACCGGTCATTTGTGGCGCCTGTGCGGAGGTTTGCCGGCAGTGCGCGACATCGTGCGAAAAGATGGGCGATGACGCCGAGATGAAGCGCTGCGCCGAAGCTTGTCGCCGCTGCGCGGAAAGCTGCACCGCGATGGCATCGATGGCAGCGCACTAGTTTCGACGCGGCCCTGCTATCCCGGCAGGGCCCTTTGGGACGTGCGCGAAGCGTTTGCCCGATGGGTGCAGGGCTTGACTCTGGACTAGGGTCCAAGCTTCAGACTGAGCGGAAATCCACGCAAGGAGTGGTGTCATGCATATCGGCCAGTTGGCCCGTCAAGCAGGCGTTCCCATCGATACGGTCCGCTACTACGAACGCAATGGCCTGTTGCCGGCGCCGCCTCGACTTGAGTCTGGCTATCGGGACTACCCCGCGCAGGACGTCGCGCGGCTTCGCTTCGTGCGCCGCGCCAAGGCCCTGGGCTTCACCTTGAGCGAGGTTCGGGAACTGCTGGCCCTGTCGCAATACCGTGACCAGGACATGGCCGATTTCAGGGCCGTCGCCGGCGCGAAGTTGGCGGATATCGATAGCAAGGTCGCCGAGTTGACCCGCATTCGCGACGGCTTGCAGACGCTGCTCCTGGCTTGCCCTGGCCAGGGTGCGTTGGGAGACTGTCCGATTCTCGGCGCCCTATCGGAGGATATCGCATGAACACACTGGAAGAGCACGCATCGGCGGGCGGTACCGGCACGGTCATCGACCCGGTCTGCGGCATGCTCGTCGACCCGCGGAAGACCGAGCACCAGGTTGCACACGCCGGCAAGCTCTACTATTTCTGCTCGGGCAAATGCCGTCAGCGCTTTACTGCCGAACCGCAGAAATACTTGACTCCTGTCGCCGAACCGGTCGCTGTGGCACCTGCCGGGACGATCTACACCTGTCCGATGCATCCGCAAGTCCGGCAGGAAGGGCCCGGTACCTGTCCAATCTGTGGCATGGCGCTCGAGCCGGAAATGCCGAGCCTGGACGAGGAAGACAACCCGGAACTGCGGGATTTTTCGCAACGCTTCTGGTGGACCTTGCCGCTGACTGTGATCGTATTGGCGCTGGCCACGCTCGGCCCGCGACTCGCGTTCGTGTCGACCGAAGTGCGCACGTGGATGGAACTGGTGCTGACCGCGCCGGTGGTGTTGTGGGCGGGCTGGCCGTTCTTCGTACGCGGCGTGCAATCCGTACGAAATCGAAGCCCCAATATGTGGACGCTGATCGGGACCGGTGTCGCCGCCGCGTTCGGCTTCAGCGTGGTCGCCACGCTCGCGCCTGATCTGTTTCCTGCGTCCTTCCGCGAACATGGCCGGGTCGGCGTGTACTTCGAAGCCGCCGCCGTAATCGTCTCGCTGACCTTGCTCGGCCAACTGCTCGAGTTGCGGGCGCGGTCGAAGACGTCCGCCGCGATCAAGGCGCTGCTCGGGCTGGCCCCGAAGACGGCGCGCCGCGTCAACGACGATAACAGCGAGGAAGACATGCCGCTTGAGCACGTGCACGTGGGCAATCGCCTGCGCGTGCGTCCGGGCGAAAAAATCCCAGTGGACGGCACGGTGCTCGAGGGCCATTCCAGCGTCGATGAGTCGATGTTGACGGGCGAGCCGATGCCGGTCGAAAAGGAGACCGGTGCCCGCGTCATCGGCGCCACCATCAACGGCACTGGCAGCTTGATCATCCGCGCCGATCAGGTTGGTTCGGCCACGGTGTTGTCGCAGATCGTGCAACTCGTCGCACAGGCGCAACGCTCGCGGGCGCCGATGCAACGCATGGCCGACAAGGTTGCGTTCTGGTTCGTGCTCGCGGTGTTCGCCGTGGCGTTGCTGACGTTCCTGGGCTGGGGCGTGTTCGGCCCCGCGCCGTCGTGGACGTACGCCGTGCTCAACGCCGTTTCGGTTCTGATCATTGCCTGTCCCTGCGCGTTGGGCTTGGCGACGCCGATGTCGATCATGGTCGCCACCGGGCGCGCAGCACGGCACGGCGTGTTGTTTCGCAATGCCGAGGCGATCGAGCAGTTGCGCAAGATCGATACCTTGATCGTCGACAAGACGGGCACGCTCACCGAAGGACGACCGGTCTTTCGCGACAGCCTTACTGCGGAAGGCTTCATCGCCGAGCACGTACTGCAGTTGGCGGCCAGCCTGGAGCAGGGCAGTGAGCATCCGCTGGCCGCCGCGATCCTGGCCGAGGCGGCACGGCGCAAGATTCGGCCTTTGCCCGTGGCAGGCTTTGATGCCGTCACCGGGCGCGGAGTCATTGGGCGCGTAGCCGGGCAGGCGGCGGCTTTGGGCAACAAGGCGCTCATGGCGGATGTCGGAGCGGATGTCACTGGCCTGTGGGCTGGCAGCGAACTGCTGCGCGCGCAGGGCGCCAGCGTCGTGTTCCTGGCAGTTGACGGCGTGGTCGCGGGTGCGCTGGCAGTAGCCGATCCGATCAAGACCACGACACTACCCGCACTGGATGCCCTGCGTGCGGCGGGCCTACGCATCGTGATGGCCTCCGGCGACGCCCAGGCCACCGCCGAGGTCGTGGGCCGCACGCTGGGCATCGATGAGGTTTATGGCGAGGTGCAACCAAAGGACAAGGTGGCGCTGGTCCAACGCCTCCAGGGCGAAGGCCGACGCGTGGCAATGGCCGGTGACGGCGTCAATGACGCGCCCGCGTTGGCGGCGGCCGACGTCGGTATCGCCATGGGCACGGGTACCGATGTAGCGATGTCGACGGCGCAGGTCACGTTGGTCAAGGGTGACTTGCGCGGGATCTTGCAGGCGCGTGCGATTTCCGACACGACCGTCGCGAACATGAAGCAGAATTTGGCGTTCGCCTTCGTGTACAACGCGCTCGGTGTGCCGATCGCCGCCGGCGTGCTGTATCCGCTGTTCGGTTTGCTGCTCAGCCCAATGATCGCCGCGCTGGCGATGAGTCTGAGTTCGGTGTCGGTCGTCAGTAACGCCTTGCGCTTGTCCAAGGTTGCCCTGCCGAAAATCGCCGCTGGTCCGGACTTGGCCCCCGCAGCGGATACTTCCACTGGAATCGGTTCCTATCGAGGAGACGGGCCATGAATGCAAGGAATATTGGGCGGTTGTTCGTCGTGGTCAGCGCACTGGCCATGAGTGCTTGCGTCGATGCGGACAAAGCGCAGGAACCTGCGGCGGCCAAGCCGGCGAAGGTAAGCGAGAATCAAGCAGAAGGCGGCTTGGCCAAGGCCGAGGGCCAGGTTCTTCGTGGCTGGTATATGGAGCACGAATGGCAGGGCATGTTCCAACCCTGCGGAGAATCGCGGCAATGGCGCGTGGACTCGCCGGAACTTCGAGCCAGGGCCAAGGACTTCGGCTTGGATCCCGACACACCGGCATACGTGAGTTTGTTCGTGACACAGACGGCTGGCGGCCATGAACTGTTGGTGTCGCGTATCGAGCAGTTCGGATCGCCAACGCCCGTGCGCGACTGCGGCATGACCGGCGTGGTGCTGCCCGCGCCGACTGGCGGTTGAACCGGTGCCGACATGACCTGCTGCCGGGTCGGACTCAGTGCATCATCCAACAGTCGAGGGCATCCAGGCCAATGTGGATCAACAGGCCGAGGCCCAATAGGCGTGTCCGCTTCGGCACGGTGAGCAGTCCGTAGGCGAGGATCGCCGAGGCGGTGTGCAGCGCGTGGAAACCGATGCTGCAACGCTCCGGAGCATAAACGGGATCGGCCAGCAGATGGTCCAAGTCGATCAGCCAGCCGGCAAGCAGCCACAGCCACGCGCGAAACCACCGCTCGCGATACCAGGTGAGCGCCACTACGCCAGGCACGATGAGGTGCAATGCCAGGTGCACGACCGGCCGAAGCCCGGAAAAGGAAACTTCACTCACCAGAGACTGCATATGGATCGCTACTCGACCTCGCCCAATGCGGAGCGTAGTTTGTTTGCCGCCGATTCGAAAGGTGAGCGGCCCAGGCCGAGTGCGTTACTCCTCAAGAGGAATCGGGGGTCGGCGGCAGCATAGAAGTAAGTTAGGATTGCTCGCTCAATGGAGAGCCAAAGGTGCGTCGTATGAAACCCGCGTTCTGGGCGCGCCGAGTCCACAAATGGATTGCCCTGTTCATCGGCGTCCAGGCCTTGCTGTGGATGCTCAGCGGCCTGTATATGACGGCGATTTCCATCGATACCATCCATGGCGATCACTTGGTCCATCGCGACGTCCAGCCGCTTTCCACGAGCCAGCCCTTGCTTCATCCAGATGCGCTTGCGCAGCAATACCCCGGGTTGACGAGCTTGCGACTCAAGCGGTTCATGGGTAAGCAAGTTTTCGAGTTGCAGCAGGGCAACACCTTCACGATCGTCGACGCGCGCACTGGTGCGCGAATGAGTCCGCTAAACAAACCGATGGCCAGGTCCCTGGCTGAGTCACTCTACGTTGGCAACGCGCCGATCCGAACGATCGAATTGTTGGATGACGCACCGCAGGAAGTTTCCAACCGCCCGGCGCCGATCTGGCGCGTGGAGTTTGCCGATCGCAACGAAACCACGCTGTACCTCTCGCCGCACTCCGGCGAATTGCTCGCCAAGCGTCACGATCTTTGGCGCTGGTTCGACCTGCTGTGGATGTTGCACATCATGGATTATGACGAGCGAAGCGACGTAAACAATCTGTTGCTACGCACAACTTCAATCATCGGATTGATGTTCGCATTGAGCGGCCTGTGGCTGCTCGTTTATAGCTTCGGCCGGAGGCGCAGGGCATGACGCGCTGGATGCGGAGTATGCACAAGTGGGTAGGGTTGGTCCTCGCGGTGCAGTTCGTCCTGTGGATGGCGAGCGGACTGGTGATGAGCCTGCTCGATCATGAGCGAGTTGAAGGAGAGCATCATCGCGCCAATCACGCGCAGGCGGCCAAGACATGGCCAACGGGCACGCTGTCGCCATCGCAGGTCTTAGCGGCGGCCCGCCGGCCGGTGGAAGGACTGGAAACCAGGTGGGTACGGGATCAGCCCGTCTATCGATTGAGCGAGGGGTCCAGCGTTTGGCTGGTACGTGCGGCCGACGGTCGCCCGCTCCGGGTAGATGCGGTCATGGCGGCCGCAATTGCTGCGGCAGATTACGTAGGGGAGGGCGCCGCCAGCGCGCCCGAGCCGCTGGCGCGCCCGACATCCGAGGTGCGCGGGCATGAAGGTCCGATCTGGCGAGTAGCCTTTCGCGATGCTGACGACACCACGCTGTACATTTCCGCATGGGACGGCCGGATCCTCGAGCGCCGCAACCGCAGTTGGCGACTGTTCGATGTCTTCTGGATGCTTCACATCATGGACTACGGCAAGCGCGAAAATTTCAATAACCCGCTCGTCATCATGGCGGCCTCTGGCGGACTGTGGATCGCGCTGTCTGGTGTCTGGCTGTTGGTTACCAGTTTTCGGCTGGTAGCACGCAAGCGTCTCGCTCCGCTGTCGTCCGATAGCGCGCACAAAAAAACCCGACTGACTGGACAGCCGGGGCTCGATGAGAACCTAAAGCAAAACGATTAGTCGAAAAGCTCGGTGTGCTCGAAGCCCGGAGCTAAAGTGATGTGATGAACCCAGACGCCGCCCTTGCCCTCGAGGGCGACCCACAATTCATCGAACACGCCCTTGCGAACGCGCACTCCCATAGGGCTTTCACCAGCCATTGAGCGCTGTTCGGTACTGAGCTTGGCCAAGCCGGCGTAGCTGTTGTAGCTATCGGTGTGGCCGTACTGCGAAACCAGTTGCTGGTAATCGTGCGCATTCGGCGCAGTGCTGTTTGGCGACTGCGAATAGTCCATGCGGATCCCCTTCTAGGACCCGTCTTCCACAAGTAGACGGATTCGCCTATGCTTGCGTGGCGACCCTACACCGGGAAGCGCGCGAACGTGCTCAGCTGAACTGCCAATGAGAATCGGGATACTCGCCAAACGCAGCGGATGCAAGGTTGTCGTCATTCGCCACTTCGAGAAACAGGGGCTGCTGTCCGCTCCACCGCGCGCCCTATCCGGACAGAGAAACTACGGCGAAGCGGATATAGCGCGGGTGATCTTCATCGTGCGGCGGCTCGAGTCTGGAGTCGGGCTGACCCAAGTGATGAGAGACCTCGAACTGCGAGACGCCAGAATCAAGGGCAGTGGTTCAGGCTCGAGCCTCGAGTGACAAACACCAAGCTGGAAGCTGCAGTTAAGGTCGAATGGCAGCGTGCCAATTCCGCTGTAGCTGACGGTGACCTGGGCATCGCATTTGCTCATCTGGAACGCGCGCACATCCTCAGCCAACGCTTGACGCTGATGCACGTCCGCACCCACGTGGCCATGTTCCGGATTGGGTGGCGACGCCGAGACCTCCACGAGCTGCTCGGCCAGATGGCGCGCATCGTGGCAGCGACCTTTTTCTCCCGGATATGGGTGCCGATCGGCAATACCGGCGGGGCCAACGTGAGCGCGTTCCGGCCCATGCCCGTGCCCGACGACCTGAACGCCGTGCTCAATGAAATTGTGTAACGGCGGAAGCATCCGCTACCCTGCACGGATGGCTTACCCCCACTCCAAACCACTGATTACCCGCCTGCGCGCCTCCGCGCGCCTGGTGGTTATGGTGCTTTTGGTATTCCTGATGAAGGTCGGAATGGTCGTTGCCTGCTCGGCCAACGACTTCGAACCGGCCGCACCAGACGGCATGTGGACATCTAGCGTCTCCCTCGCGGCGACCATGGCCGACGGCTCAGGCGACGACAGCAAGATTCCCGATCCACTGCCACATCCGAGTTGCGTGGACTGCCACTGCCACCATGCCGCAGCACTGACGCCTGAAACCGCGTCGCTCGCTTGGTCAGTAACGAATGCCGAGCCCACAGGCGTGTTTATTCACCACCGCCTCGCTCCCCCGCGCCGCGAGTTACGCCCGCCAATCGCCTGAGCACGTCGCCCATGCACCCTGACGCTTTGCCGTCCGGGGATGACGTTCGCTCAGAGGATTCACACAATGCCTGCTTTTCATGCCACCCGACTCAGCCGAGTCGGGCGGTGGATCGGTATGGGATGGCTGCTCGCCAGTCTAGCCCTGCCTGTTGCCGCCAAACCCCAAGCCACTCCACCAGCTCCGACCCCACTTGCTCCTAACCCGCTACGGGACGCGCTTCGCGCTGCCTGGCAAAACCATCCGACGGCTCGGGCAACGGAAGGCAGCCTTGCCGCCGCGCAGGCCCGGGCCGACGCCGCAAGTCAACCGCTCTACAACCCTGAAGTTGATCTCGACGCGGAGAGAGAGGGCGACGCCCGCACCACGACCGCGGGACTGAGCCTGACGCTTGACCTGAGTGGCAAGCGACGGGCGCGAGCCGACGCTGCGACCGCCCGCGTCGATCAAGTGACAGCAGAAGCGCGCCTCCGTCGACGTGATTTCACCCGCCAATGGTTTACGAGTTGGGCGGACTTGCGGACTTCGCAACGGCGCGCACTCACCGGGGAACGCCGCGTGGCCTTGGTCAGCCGCTTTGCGGGGCTGGCCGAAAAGCAATTCGCCGCCGATGACATCTCCGGGCTCGAGCGCGATTTGGCCTTGCTTGCTCGCGACGAGGCAGAGGCCGAGCAGTCGCAGCTTCTCGCCGAGCGAGCCGAGGCCGAAGCGCAATTTCGCATTGTCGGCGGACTACCGGAGCCCATGGTCGGGCTTGATCTGCCCAGCGACTCGTTGCCATCTCCGATGGCATCCGGTTCTCCTGTGGACGAGCAACCCGAGTGGCAGGCCGCGCAAGCGGCCGCCCTGGTCGCCACTCGCGAGATAGACGTGGCCCGCCGCAATCGAATTGCTGATCCGACGCTGGGGCTGCGTGGCGGCCGGGTCAAGTTCGGCGATGTGCACGACAACATCATCGGTGTCTCGATCAGCGTCCCGCTGGTCGTGCGCAATTCATTCAGCGCAGAAGTGGTTGCCGCCCAGGCCGACGCCGATGTCGCTACTGCCGAAGCCGCTCGAGTTCGGATCGAACTGGAGGCCGAACGCCGCCGCGCAACGGACAGCTTTGCAGCAGCCCGCGCGGCATGGTCTCGCTGGCGCAGCAGCCGCGGCACGGATATTGACCGCCGCGCCAGTCTCCTCGAGCGCCTTTGGCGCGAAGGCGAGCTGTCCACGGCCGATTACCTGCTGCAGCTCAAGCAAACCCTGGAAACCGAATTGGCTGGCGCCGAGCTCGAAGCTCGCTTGTGGCGCAGCTACACCGACTATCTCGCCGCCACCGGTCAGCTTGAACGCTGGTCGGGCCTGGAGGGCACCCCATGAGAACGACTATGACCAACGTGATTCGTGTCCTGACACTGCCCTTGACCGTCGCGATACTGCTGGCGCTGTCGAGCTGTTCCAAGGCACCAGACCAGGGCGAGTCGCCCAAGCCTGCTTCGTCGCCGGCCAAGGAAGCCAAACACGAAGAGGGCGGTGAAGAGCACGCCGACGAAGGCGGGGATCATGCAGAAGAATCGGAAGCCACGCCGCCGGTAGTGATGGACGACGCAGCGCTCGAGGCTGCTGGCATCAAGCTTCAAACCCTGCAACCGAGCTTGCTGAGCGAGGAGTTGCGGGCACCCGGCGAAGTCGTGGACAACGCCTACGGCACCACGCTGATTACGCCCCGCGTCGAGGCCCTGGTGGTGCGCCGACATGCAAGGATTGGTGACGAAGTCCGTGCCGGAGCGCCGTTGGCCACCTTATCCAGCGTGGACGTCGCCAATGCGCAAGCTGACCTGAAGATTGCCGAACAGGAATGGCGGCGCGTTTCCGCCCTGGGCCGGGAAGCGGTGTCAGGCCGCCGCATCAACGAAGCACAGGTCGCCGTCGAGCGCGCCCGCGCTACCGCTCGCGCGTACGGGTTGCCCGGTACGGCGGCCGGACGCACCAATGGCGAGTTCACGCTGACAGCACCGCATGCGGGACGGATCACTGAGGATGAATTCCTGGTCGGTGAACGTATAGAACCAGGCAAGACCTTGTTCCGGCTGGTGGATGAGTCAGTCGTGTGGGTAGACGCGAAATTGCCCTCCGGAACCGCGTCGCGAATCACCCCCGGAAGCGTGGCCACTATCGTCCTCGGTGGTAAACGCATCGCCGGCAAGGTTTTGCGCAGCGCCCATCGCACGTCTGATGCCACTCGCAACGCCTCAATTCGATTGGAGGTGCCCAATGCTGATGACCGATTGCATGGTGGTGATTTCGTCGAGGTGTATTTCGAGGCCGCTGCCTCGACTGACGGCAATGATCCCGCATCGAGCCAATTGGCGATCCCGACCGATGCGTTGGTTCAGATTGAAGGCGAAACCGTCGTGTTCCGTCGCAATGCCACCGGCGCGCTCGAGCCGGTGCCTGTACGCACCGGTGAAGTCATCGGCGATCGCACCGTGATCCGCGAGGGTCTCAAGGCGGGTGAAAGTGTCGTGGTTGCCGGAGCCTTTGCCGTCAAGTCGCAGATGCTCAAGGCACAACTGGGAGAGGGTCATGGTCATTGACTCTCGGTTGGCAACGCAAGGCGGTGCACCATGCTGAACGGCCTGGTCGAGCTTTCCCTGCGCTACAAATTCCTGGTGCTGATCATTTTTGCGGTGGTGGCCTTTCTCGGCATCAGCGCGGTCCGCAATGTACCCATCGATGCCTTCCCGGATGTGACCCCGGCGCAGGTCAACATCTATACCGAGTCGCCCGGCCTGGCGGCTGAAGACGTCGAGCAGCTACTGACCACGCCGGTGGAATCTGCCCTGGCGGGTTTGCCGAAGGTGCAGGAAATACGTTCTGTCAGTCTGTTCGGCCTGTCGTATGTCGCCGTCTATTTCGAAGATGACATGGACACCTATTTCGCCCGTCAGCTGGTCAATGAACGCCTCCAGGAAATCGGTGACCGTTTGCCCGAGGGCTATGGCAAACCGAGCATGGGCCCGAACACCTCGGGCCTTGGCCAGGTGTTCTGGTATACGGTCGAACGCGCTCCCGGCGTCAGCAAGGAGCAAGTCACCGACATGGACCTGCGCACCTGGCAGGAATGGACCGTGCGTCTCGTACTGCGCACAGCGCCGGGCGTGGACGACGTCACGTCCTGGGGCGGTGGCGAGCGCGAGTTCCAGGTGCACATCGATCCGCAACGCCTCTATGCCCGCGGCTTGGGCTTTGGCGATGTGATTGCCGCATTGCCTGCCAACAACGGTCAGGTCGGCGGAAACGTCATGGACGTGGGTCGTGAACAATTCCTAGTGCGCGGCCTGGGCCTGTTGAAATCGACCAAGGACATCGGCTCGATCGTGCTCAAGGCCGAGCATGGCGTACCGGTGTACCTGCGCGATGTCGCGACCGTCGTGGAAGCGCCGGCACCGCGCTTTGGCGCGGTAACCCGCGATGGCCAGGAAGTCGTGCTGGGCATGGCGCTGGCGCGCATTGGCGAGAACGCGAAGGACGTGGTCGAGGCGGTCAAGGGCAAGCTCGACATCGTCCGTGATGCGCTGCCCAAGACCATGGTGCTCAAGCCAATTTACGAGCGCACAGACCTGGTTAACAAGGCGGTCCGCACCGCGGTGATGGCGCTGATCGAAGGCTCGGTGCTGGTGGCGATCATCCTGTACCTGTTCCTGGGTGAGTTGCGCTCGGCGCTGGTGGTGATCGTGACGCTGCCCTTGGCCATGCTCATTGCCTTCATCGGCATGGGTCAGGTCGGCATGTCGGCCAACCTGATGTCGCTGGCCGGGTTGGCAATCGGCATCGGCATGATGGTGGACGGCGCGGTGGTGATGGTGGAGAACGCGTTCCGGATCATGGCCGAGCGCCTGGAGCATGGCGAACAGGTCGACCGAACTTCCGCGGTGCTCACGGCGGCGCGGGAGGTGGCGAATCCGATCACCTTTGCAATCGGCATCATCATCGTGGTCTTCCTGCCGCTGTTTTCGCTCGAGGGACTGGAAGGCAAGATGTTCAAGCCGATGGCCTTCAACATCGCGTTCGCCATGGCCGGTTCGATGCTGCTTAGCCTGACCCTGATCCCGGTGTTGGCATCGATGATCCTGAAGCCCAAGCCCGAGCGCGACACCTGGTTGGTAGCCCGGATCAAGCGTGTCTACCGGCCGTTGCTCGACAAGGCCCTGGCGCGCAAGCGGGTCGTAGTGGTGAGTGCCGCGGTGGCCTTGTTGGCCAGCCTGGCCTTGTTTCCCTTCCTCGGGAAGGAGTTCATGCCGCAGCTTCAAGAGGGTTCCATCATGTGGCGGGTCACGGGCATTCCGTCGACATCGCTCAACGAATCGATCCGCACCAGCAACACGATCGCCGCGGCCTTCAAGAAATTTCCCGAAGTGGAGACGACGCTGGCCATGATCGGCCGTGCAGAAAAGGGCGAGACTGCGGACGTCAACTACATGGAGATCTACACGGCGCTCAAACCCGAGGATGAGTGGACCAGCGGACGCAACATCAAGCAGCTCGAAGAAGCCATGCAGGAAACGCTGGAGAAGGTGGTGCCCAATGTGGTGCCCGGTTACACCCAGCCCATCCAGATGCGCGTCGAGGAACTAATCTCCGGCGTGCGCGCGACCCTGGCATTGAAGCTGTACGGTGAAGACCTGGAGGAGCTGGATCGCATTAGCGCCCAGCTCAAGACCGCGCTCGCCAAAGTGCCCGGGGTCGCGGACCTGTCGCTTGAAGCCAACGTCGGCAAGCCGCAAATCCAGATCCAGGTCGATCGTGATGAGCTGGCCCGACACGGCATGAATGCCGAGGAAGTCCTGACCATCGTTCGCAACGGCCTGGGTGGAGAACCTGTCAGCGTCTTGCTTGATGGCGTGAAGCGTTTCGACATTGCCGTGCGCCTGAGCAATGAGACGCGCAATTCGGTCGAGGCCTTGCGTCAGATCCCGTTGCGAACTTCCACCGGCGCGGTGGTGCCACTGTCGGAGGTAGCCGAAGTCAGCGTGGCCGAAGGGTACTCCTTCGTGCGTCGCGAGCAACTGCAACGCTACGCGGTGATCCAGATGGACGTGCGAGGCCGCGATGTCGACAGTTTCGTCAAGGAAGCCGAGGTCGCGATCAAGCAGCAGGTGAAGTTGCCGGCTGGCTATTGGATCGAATGGGGCGGCGCGTTCGAGAACCAGCAACGCGCTTTGGCCAAGCTCGCCCTGATCGTACCGATCACGATTTTCTTCATCTTCGTGCTGCTTTACACGGCCTTCAATTCAATCAAATACGCGGCCCTCATCCTGGCCAATGTCCCGTTCGCGACCATTGGCGGATTGCTCGCACTATTCGTGACGGGACAGTACCTTTCGGTGCCGTCGGCCATTGGATTTATTGCAGTGTTCGGGGTGGCAATGCTCAATGGCATCGTGCTGGTGAGCTTCCTCAATGAATTGCGCGACAAGGGCCTGTCGGTGCGGGAAGCGGTGGTGCAGGGAACAGCACTGCGATTGCGACCGGTGCTGATGACAGCAAGTGTCGCGATCCTCGGTTTGGTCCCAATGTTGCTTTCCAGCGGCGTTGGTGCCGAGACCCAGCGACCGTTGGCCACGGTGGTGGTCGGTGGTTTGCTCAGCTCCACGTTGTTGACCTTGATCCTGCTGCCCGTGCTCTACGAGTGGATGGAAAATCGCGCCGAGCGCAAAACCAAGGAGGCTGCCCGATGAAACAGATAAAGGCATTCGTTCACCGTAACCGCGTGTCGGATCTGATCCATGGGCTCGAGGCGGCAGGATTCCGCCGTCTCAGTCTCTTCGACGTCAAGGGCCTGCTGCGGGCGCTCAATTCGCGCGAGCAGCAGTTCTCGGTCGAGTTCGGCGACCAGGTCATCAGCGAAGTACAGATGGAGCTGTTCTGCGAGGACGTCGATCTCGCGCGAGCCGTCGAGATCTTCCAGCGCGTGGGCCGAACCGGACGTTCCGAAGCAGGATGGATCTACGTCAGTCATGTCGAGCAAACCATCGCTATCGGCAACGTACCCGAGGAGACGTGACGTGGGTGGAGGACACGACCATGGCTCAGGGGGCGTCAAGTACGAAAAACCCTTGTGGTGGGCCTTCGGGCTCACTGCGGCGTTCCTCATCGCCGAGGTTATCGGTGGCCTGCTGACCAATAGCCTCGCCCTGCTCTCGGACGCCGCGCACATGGCTACCGACGTGGTCGCATTGGCGATTTCCCTGGTCGCGGTCAGGCTGAGTCGCAAGCCCCCAGACGCAAGGCAAACGTATGGATACGCTCGAATGGAAGCCATAGGCGCGCTGGTCAATGGCGGCATGCTGTTCCTGGTGGCGGGCTACATCCTGTGGGAGGCCGTCGGACGATTCCGGCAGCCGCCTGAGGTCTCGTCGACCGGCATGCTGGTGATCGCAGGCCTGGGATTGATCGTCAACCTGATCTCGATGCGCCTGCTGAAGGCCGGTAGCGGTGACAGCTTGAACATCAAGGGCGCCTACCTCGAAGTCTGGGCCGACATGCTCGGCTCGGTCGGCGTGATCATCGGCGCCGTCGTGATCATGATCAGTGGCTGGACGCTGGCTGACCCGATCATCGCCGTGCTCATCGGATTGTGGGTACTGCCGCGCACGTGGACACTGGTGCGTCAGGCGGGACAGGTGCTTATGCAAGGCGCACCCGGCGGACTGAATCTGGACACAGTGCGCGACATGATGTTGGCCCATCCGGGAATCCTCACGGTCCACGACCTGCACGTTTGGGCACTGGGCTCCAAAGAGCCGGTGCTGACCGCACACATTATTCTCAAGGACCAGGCCAGTGCCCCAGATGAGGTCAGGCAATCGCTGATCGCGGCTTTGGCCGAGAAATTCGATATCGACCACGCCACGTTGCAAATAGAGGCCAGTACCGCGCACAAAGGTAACCAGCATGCGTAGTCCGTTTGCTATTGCGGCCAACCAGAGGAAGTAGCGATGAACGCACGTGATGAAGGCTCGGGAAAAGCCAGCGCAGACCAAAAGTGTTGCGACCACGCACCCGCGCCCGCACCGACGGAAGCGGTCGCGCCCCAGGGCGATCCCGGCGTGTTCCGGATCGCAACCATGGACTGTGCAGTGGAAGAAAGCGAAATTCGTCGCGCGCTGGCGCCGGTCATCGGAGTGCTTGGCCTCACCTTCCAGCTAAGCGCAAGAACCATAAGGATCGACGCCCCCGCCGATGTAATGCCAACGGCGCTCGAAGCCATTCGGCAGGCGGGGTTCGATCCGCAGCCGGTGGCTCCGGTAGCATCGGGCGCGCACGCCGACTCGCCGGTGTCCGAGGGCCTGTGGAGATTGGGCCTCGCGCTCGCGTTGGCGATTTCCGCCGAACTGGTCGAGTTCTTCGCCCCCGGCACCCTGGTGTTCAAGGGGATCGGAATGGCGCTGGCCGTTGTCGCCATCGCCCTTGCGGGTATCTCGACCTATCGCAAGGGGCTGGCCTCCTTGCGACGCGGTCGCTTCAACATCAACGCGCTGATGGCAGTTGCGGTGACTGGCGCCTTCCTGATTGGTCAATGGCCGGAAGCGGCGATGGTGATGGCTCTCTACGCGATCGCCGAACTGATTGAAGCACGCGCACTGGATCGTGCGCGCAACGCCATCAAGAGCCTGCTCGACCTTGCCCCGGAAACGGCCGAATTGCGCCAGCCCGATGGAGGCTGGCGGGAAGTGCCGGCAGCCGAGGTGAGCCTGGAAGCTGTCGTCCGGATCAAGCCGGGCGCGCGAGTACCGCTCGATGGAATCATCACTGCAGGCAGCAGCGCGGTGAACCAAGCCCCCGTTACGGGCGAAAGCATCCCGGTTGACAAGACCGTGGGCGACCAACTATTCGCCGCCACCATCAACGACACTGGCACCCTGGAGATGCGGGTAACCGCGGCGTCGAGCAATACGATGCTCGCGCGCATCATTCACGCCGTCGAGGAAGCACAAGGGGCGCGGGCACCCACTCAGCAGTTCGTCGACCGCTTTGCAGCGGTGTATACGCCGGTTGTCTTCGCGCTCGCCGTGGCCGTTGCGCTGCTGACGCCGTGGCTTATGGACTGGACGTGGACCCAGGCGTTTTACAAGGCGCTGGTCCTGTTGGTAATCGCCTGTCCCTGTGCATTGGTGATCGCCACGCCCGTGACCTTGGTCAGCGGCTTGGCTGCGGCGGCGCGGCGGGGAATAATCATCAAGGGCGGCGTCTACCTCGAAGGCGCGCGCAACTTGAAGGCGATTGCGCTGGACAAGACCGGCACGATCACTGAGGGTAAGCCGAGGCTGGTTGCCACGGAGCTGCGCCCGTCCAGTGTCGATGAAGCACAGGTACTGCGATGGGCGGCATTGATGGCGGGAGAGTCGGACCATCCAGTATCAAGGGCAATTGCATCCGGGCTTGCCGCCAGCGAAGGAACGGTCGAACAGTTCACTGCTTTGCCGGGACGGGGCGTCCAGGGAAGCGTCGATAGCCAGGAATTGATCCTCGGCAACCATCGGTTGATCGAAGACCGGGCACAATGCAGCGCGCAGTTGGAGGAACGGCTGGCCGAGCACGAAGCCCAGGGACGCTCAATCACGATGCTCGCCTCCCGGACCGAAGTGCTGGCAGTTTTCGCGGTGGCCGACACCATCAAGGAAACCTCGCGCCAGGCCTTGGCCGAGTTGCACGCGCTGGGTGTGTCGTCGGTGATGCTGACGGGCGACAACTCGGCCACCGCAAGAACCATCGCGCAACACGCGGGCATAGATGACGCTCGTGGCGACTTGTTGCCCGACGACAAGCTTGCCGCCATCGAAGATATGCAGAAGCGATTCGGACCCACGGCGATGACCGGCGATGGCATCAACGATTCGCCAGCGCTGGCGCGTGCCGATATCGGATTTGCCATGGGAGGCGCAGGCACGGACACGGCCATGGAGGCGGCGGACGTCGTCATCATGAACGATGACCTGCGGCGAATTCCCGAGATGATCCGCTTGTCGCGTCGCACGCGCTCGGTGCTGCTGCAGAACATTTACCTCGCCCTCGGCGTGAAGGCGATTTTTCTGGTGCTCGCGGTATTTGGCAGCGCCACGATGTGGATGGCTGTGTTCGCGGATATGGGCGCGAGCCTCCTCGTAGTCTTCAATGGCCTACGTCTGCTACGAACGGCGGTGCCGAAGCTGCTGTGAATAGGAGTGAAATCCCGCTAAGCGAAGTCGTGCGCAAGTCACATCGGAGCGGGACACCAAAGAACTGCGCACCGT
Organism: Gammaproteobacteria bacterium RIFCSPHIGHO2_12_FULL_63_22; assembly: GCA_001801685.1. Classification (GTDB taxonomy): domain Bacteria; phylum Pseudomonadota; class Gammaproteobacteria; order Xanthomonadales; family Xanthomonadaceae; genus Arenimonas. Next base: position 373,301 of record MGYJ01000061.1, read on the forward strand.
AGAGGGGCTTCAAACGATGCCTCAACTTGACAGCAACGATTCTGTAGACCGAAGACCTATCTCGCCTTCGAATTTGTTTCATCCGACAGGAGATTCACTCATGATTCGCCGATTGCTGGTCCCGTTACTGTTTCTGTCTTCGTTCTCCGCCTGCGTCCAGGCTGGCGCCCCGGTTGGCGATCCGCGTGCAGGTGTCGACTACGAAATCATGCCGATCCCACAGCCTGCTTACGGGCGGGGGAAAATCGAAGTCGCCGAAGTATTCAGCTACCGCTGCATTCATTGGGCAGAATTCCAGCCGCTTGTAAATGCCTGGAAAAAACCATGCCAGCCGACGTGCGTTGGGAATACGTGCCTGCCGACTTTGGCGGCAGCTGGGACGAGTTCGCCCGCGCCTATTTTGCTGCAGAGATTCTCGGCGCGCAGAAACGCACCCATGACGCCGTGTTCAAGGGAGTGTTCGTCGACCAATTGATCGAGACCGGCACATCGGACGAGATTGCCGATATGTATGCGAAGTTCGGCGTCGATCGCGCGGAATTTGTGAGCACAGCGCGGAGCTTTGGCGTCACCACCAAGCTCAACCGTGCTCGCCAGTTCGCGCTGGGCAGCGGCGTCACTGGAACGCCGACGATCATCGTCAACGGAAAATATCGGGTAAATGTCACCAAGGACAGGGGCTTCCCCGGCATGCTGGCTACCACCGCGTTCCTAATCGCCGAGGAGCGCGCCATAGTGTCAGTGACCAAGGCGCGTGCCGCAGCAGAGAAGCCATGACGCATCCGGGAAGAGCGGAGGCCAGGGCTGCATGGCAGCGCTTGTGCTTTCTACACAGGACATCGATTCATGAAACGCATGTTTTTCGTAATAGTTGTTTCCATCAGCCTTCCCGCCTGCGCCCAGTCGCCACCGCCGCCGTCGATAGGGGTCAAGGCCGGTGCCCAGAACTCATCGAGCACGCCAAGAAAAGCCGAGACAATCATCGTCGCCGGCACGTCCGAAGCCCGCGCCCGTGACGCGCTGAGAAAGCTCAATCCGCAAATCAAGGTCGACCAGATCGTCGCAGCGCCAGTCGTGGGCTTCCGCGAGGCGATTGTGTCCGGCCAGGAGGTGTACATCTCCGACGTCGGTGAGTACTTGCTTCAGGGCACGCTGTACAACGTACAAGACAGGAAGGACCTAGGTGAAGCTAGCCTAGCCAAGGTGCGTGCCAAACTGCTCAAGAGCATTCCGGCCAGTGACCGGATCGTTATCGCGTCATCGAATTCCAGATACACCAATTGGGCGCTGGGCGCCCGCCGTTTTTCTGCGTTGCAATGCCCGGCAGTTGCCGACACTATGGCGATCCGCGTGGCGCGTGCGTGAACTGGATCGTGACTAGTTCGCGCCAGATGGCCACCGCGAAGCACGAGCCCCGCGCCCTGGCATGGCTGATCGTTTCCGGGCTTGTTCTGCTACTGGATCAACTGAGCAAGCACTGGGTACTGACGACTCTTCCGGAACATAGCGCCGTGCCCGTCTTCGACGGCTGGTGGAACTGGTATCGGTCTTACAACACCGGTGCAGCATTCAGCTTTCTGTCCAATGCCGGCGGCTGGCAGAAGTACTTCTTCATCGGGCTGGCGCTGGCCATTACGGGTGTGCTGACTCATTGGCTGAGCAAGATACCCCGGCGGCATTGGCAGATCGCGCTGCCTTACACACTGGTGATCGGCGGCGCCTTGAGCAACGTGACGGACCGCTTGGTGCGTGGTCACGTGATCGACTTCATCCAATGGTATTGGCAGGAATTTTACTGGCCGGCGTTCAATCTGGCCGATGCTGCGATCCTCGCTGGCGCGGCGGGTATCGCCGCGCAAGGCCTTTTTGCGAAGAAGAGGATGACGTAGCAGCCTTCCTGCCAACCCTCGAAAAGACCGAGCGGCCGCGAAAGTCTAGAGTAGAGACACGACTCGCGATCGTACTGGAGCCCCAGGAATTCGTCGCCAACAGGGCACCACGTTTGGGCGGTCCAAAAAGAAAGGGCGGCTGTTCGGCCACCCTTTGTTGTTTACCAAGCGTGTGGGCTCACATGCTGTGATGCTTCGCGAACTCCGCTGGATTCAGGCTGCCGTCCTTGTTGGTATCAAGCATGTCGAAATGCATACTGAGCGGATCCGCGGACGGGATCTCGTTTTTGGACAGCTTGCCATCCCTATTCTTGTCGAGCTTGGCGAACTCAGCCCCGGCCATCTGACTGTGGTCCATCGCCATCGGTTTTTCCATCTTCATCTTGCTGTGGTCCATCGGACCGGAAAAACGCGCCAGTTGCTTAATCTCCTCTTGCTGTGCAGCCTTCATCTTGCGTCCCATGGCTTTAAGCTCCGGACTCTGGCCTTTCTTGATCAACACATCGACCATGTCTATCGCCTGTTGGTGGTGCATGGTCATCATCATCGCAAAGTCCTTGTCCACGTTTCCGGACATTGGCATCGCCATCTTGTGGCCCTTGGCCATGATGCGGTGCAACTCCATCGAGCCGTCGCTGTGTCCGGCCATCGATGTCTTCGCCGGCGACGCCTTGGGATCACTCGCGAAGCTGGAGAGACTGAAAGAAATTGCCGCGACCAGACAGACCGAAACTAGATAGGGTGTGCGTTTGCCAAGTTTCATCGAAATTCTCCATGGTAGATTCGCTCGCCCGAGTTGGGCGGACTGCTTATCGTACGGCCGCCTTCATGAAGGCTGATGAACTCACGACAATCGTGTCCGGACTCAGGACATGAGTCCAAGCTTCTCTCGCAAATGGCCACAAATGTGAGGTCCGTGGCAGCTACACTGTCCAATGCGCGCCAGTCGGTGCGTCGGGAGGGATCACGTGCGGCTACCAACGATCCGACCTCGTTTCTTGCCTGGCCTGGCATTGTTACTGGCGTCCGGCAGTTGTATCGGGGATCAAACCGGGAAGTTGATTGATGCGCAGTCCCTACACACTGACGCGACTGCGTCTCCTGAGATTGATGGTGGATTAGGCGAACGGTTGTATCCCGGCGAAAAGGCGCTTGCCCAAGAGATGGCTCAGGTCATCGAAGAGTCCATTCGGAAGGAGTATCGTCGAGAAACGGCTCGTCGTGACGCACATCCGAAAGCGCATGGCTGCGTGAGAGCGGAGTTCCGTATTGCGGACACGCTTTCCGACAATTTGTCTCAGGGCATTTTCTCTGCTGGCACGACCTATCAAGCTTGGATTCGGTTTTCGAACGGTTCCAAGAACGCGACCCGGGCGGACCGCAAGGGTGACGCGCGGGGCATGGCAATCAAGGTCCTGGGCATTCCTGGCAAAACGCTTCTGAAAGGTGAGCGGCAAGTCGCGACACAAGACTTCATCCTGATCAGCCATCCGGTGTTTTTCGCCAACGACCCCCGGCGGTACCTTTCGATGATCCGAAACGTCAGCCGGGACACTGCTTCCGGGAAACTCGCAATTCCTTTCAGCCTTGGGCTCAAGGGATCACTGATCGCGTTGAAGACCACGAGCAAGAAGATTTCCAATCCCCTGCAGACGCGCTATTGGTCCACCGTTCCGTACCAATTGGGCGCAGGATCTGGCCGCTTGGCTGTCAAATATTCCGCGAGGGCATGTTCGACGGCCGTGGATCCAATGCCAGCCAACCCGGGCGATAACTTCTTGCGGGACGCGCTCCGCGCGACGCTGCAAAAGGGCGATGCCTGCATGGAATTTCTGGTGCAACCAAGAACCTCAGAAAGCTTGGATATTGAAGACGCCATGACCGAATGGAAGGAAGCCGACGCCCCGTTCTATCGGGTGGCGACGATTCGCATCCCGCAGCAGACGTTCGATACGCCTGAGCAAAACCTGATTTGCGAGAATCTCGCTTTCAATCCATGGCATACGCTGCCGGAGCACAAGCCGCTCGGCGTGACAAATCGGCTGCGCAAGGTGATCTATGCCCATATCAGCCGTGTGAGGCATGAGATGAACTCAGCACAAGGACACAAGCCGTAGCAGTCATCGGCGACCAACGATGCGCCAGCGTTGTCGACAGCCATCGGCCTGCCATTTGCGACGACGGTCATGCCGGGCAGGGCCTCGGCCGCGCGACTTAAACAAAACGGCCGTCGCCGTCTCAGGCGCGGGCCGGTCGAGTGGCCACCAGGAAATCGATGCTGCCCAGCGGCACCGGCAGCGGGGCTAGGGACCGCACGTCGACAAAGCCAGCATCGAGCAGGTACGTCGCCAGCGTGCCCGCGGCGTGGTCGCGGGTGTTGGGGTAGCCGTCGAGCAAGCGGACCATATGGAACATCCCGCGGCGCCAGCCAGCATCGGCGCGCCCGAAATCGGCGATCACGAGGCGTCCACCTGGGCGCAGCACACGCAGCAATTCCTGCACGGTTCGGCGCTTGGCGTGTGGCTGCAGGTGGTGAAAGAACAGGGTCGACACAGCTGCGTCGAAGCACGATTGGGGCAGCGGCAAGGCATTGCTCCACCCTGGTAAGAGCCGGGCCCCCACGCCCGCCGCCTGAGTCTTGGCGGTGGCCAACGCGAGAATCGTCGGGTCGGCGTCTACCCCGGTCAGCGAGGCTCCAGGCGCTGCCTTCGCCAGGGCGAGCAGCAACGTGCCGGTGCCGCAGCCCAGGTCCAGCACCCGCTCGCCGGAGCGCGGCGCCGCCAGCGCCACGACCCGGGCTTTCATTGCCGCTTCGCGCGTACTCCAGGCCACAACGCGGTCGTACCACGGCGTCAGGACCGCGAAGCGCAGGGCCGGAATGAACTCAGCATCCATCGGGCGTGCCCGGTGGATCAGGCTCTTCCGTCAACACCAGCGCTCCGATCAGGGCGAGCAGGAGCAGCGGATGCAACAACATCAAGTGAAGCACGCTGCGCTCCACCAGGAAGCCATCGATCAGCAAAGCGATTGCGGCGATCACCAAGATCACGCGTAGCGCGGTGCGTCGGCGTTGCGCCCATTGGCGCAGCATGCAGGCCCAAGTCGCCATCGGTTTATTCCTCTCAAGTCCTGGGCGTCCTCACGCCGTGAGTAGCCAGAGTGCGACGCCCGGCAGGTGCCAGGCTTGAACGAACTGGCTGACCTGGGGTCAGCCCGCTTGGCGCAGGGCGGCGACGACATCGCTCGGGGCGACGCCGAAGTGCCGTTGCATGGTCCTCGTCAGGTGCGCCGCGTCCGCGAACCCAGCGTCTTGGGCGGCCCGGGTTAAGCCAACACCGCCCGCCGCCAAAGTCAGGGCGCGGCGCAGCCGCAGCCAGCGCAGGTAGGGACGCAGCGGCATGCCCACCACCTCTCGGACCCGATGGCGGAAGCGACTGGGCGACAGCGCTACCCGACCCGCCAGCGCATCCAGGGTCTCGTCGCCGTCCACGCGGATTGCCATCGCCTCGAGCAGCCGCTGCACCCGGTCATCGCGCCCGCCGGTTGTCGGAGGGCACGCCGCCAGCAGCCCCAAGGCGGTCAGTACCGGGCGCAGGTCGGCATGCGCCGGATTCGGCCACGCCGCCAACACTGCGAGGCGTTCGTCCGGGGACAGCACCCGCACACCGGCGACGCATGTCGGCGACAGCTCGCGACCGGCTTGGGACTCGCGGTCCAGATACAACAGGCGCGCCGGTCCCGGGTGCAGGCGATGGACGAGGTCCGCCGCCAGCAGGACGGCGGGGGCCCGTACATCGCCGCGTCCCTTGATCCAGACAACAATCTCGTCGGCGCCAGCTACCACCAATTGCAGCGCGTGGTGGGCGTGTTCCCGGTTGTCACCGACCGCGCCGTCAAAGCTCGCCCACCCTGCACCCATCAGGGCGCCGCCCCGCCAGGGCTGGCGCCGGCCCGCCGACGGCCCGAGGCCGCTCATCCCGGGACCCTCAGGGACCGCGCCACCGCCTCGAGCGGCCGCAGGCCCTGGCCGAACCGCGCCATGTCATGACGATGGGCCGCTAGATCGCTGTAGGCCAGGAACCGCAGGTCCAGATCCATCACCCGAGTGAAGGCTGGCCGGGCGAACTGTGCCCGAGCCTCGGCCTCCCGGCGGTCCGGCGCGACCAGAAAATAGCGCCCGGCCAAGCCGTCGGCCGCGCTTAGCGCGAGGTCGAGCATGCGCACAATGCCCGAGTACAGGCTGGTGCTGTGCTCGACTTCGAAGGCGGCCGCAACGCTGCCACTGGGCTCCAGCCAGAGCACGTCGATCAGCCGGATGGTGTCGATGGCCAGCGAGGCCTCAAGCGTCGCCGGCAAGATGTCCAGGCAGCCTTCGGCCAAGCGGCCACCTTCGTATGATCGCCCGCGGTCGTTGGAGGCCACCCACACCTGATAGCCCAGCGCCCGGCCCAAGTCCCGCAACCACCCTTGGACCTGCGTGTGCGAGCGATCCTCGGCGGCGTCCGCCAGCCGGCGACGCTCAGTGGCCGCGTCGGCCCGAACTTGGACCAGGTCCGCCTCCCAGCGCGCCCGATCGCTGCCAGGCGACAGCAGTGGCAGGCGGCCGCTGCCCACATCGAACAAGAAGCCGGCGATAGCGCCCAGGTCATTGGATAACAGCGGACGGTAGGTGTGGTTCAAGCCCAGTACGCCCCGGCGCATCGCCAGGTACTCGTCCCAGCGACCCAACTTGACCCGGGCTCCAGTCACCATGTTGTAGCCGCGAACGATCGCGGTGTTGAACGGCGTGACCAAGGTCGGGTGCAGGAAATAGAGCAGGTTGGCTGCGGCCGGCCCCAGACCTTTGATGCGGCAGTTGTCCAGCGCCTGGATGGCGCGCAGCACGCCAGCTTCGTCGTCGCAGCAATCGCAGGCCTGCAGGAAGCGTCCGAACGTGCGCTGGTTGTCCGGGTTCTCGTAGATGTCCGGGATGCGCAGCTTGGGTTTCCACAAGAACGCATGGTCGGCGCCCTTGAAGATCTGCCGCTGTTCGGCCACCGCCGAGACGACCGTCTCCAGCGATGAGCCGCGATAGGCGGTCCCGAAGGTGCCCGCTTCGATCTCTAGCACCACCGCCTGCAGTCCCCGCCGGATCGAGCGGAAGTTCTTTATCCGCTCCTCCCACAGGAACCAGGTGCGGTACGTGCCGCCGGCGTCCTGGCGCCAGTGCTGGAGCAGGGGCGCCAGATCGGCGGGCGCGGGCGCGTGGGCGAAGTCGGCCGTCATCCGGGAGCCTTACGAGGTCGCTGCCGCGGCGCAGTCCGGTCGGGCAGCACGATCGTGTAGCGGCGCGCTCGCTGGATGAGCGCCTGTTTGAAACGGCGCTCCCGCGTCGTGGTGCGCGCCACGGCGTCGCAACAAGACGTAAGCCAGTGGAAGCGCAGCGATGGTACATACTGTTGATTGGCGGGTTTCGGCATCACGCTTCCTTGGTTGGGAATCGTAACGCTGACGTGCATCCTTCGCCGAGCGCGATCGCGCCAGCCATTTCCGCCTCTTCATCTATCGATAGAATCATCGTCTTCACTTTCGCTGTCGAGGTCGAGATATCAGTGGCGTTGGCTTGGTTCAAACCAGGGTCGACTTCAATTCCCAGCCATTCAAGCTCGGCGGCGACCTGCCGGCGAATCTCAGCGGCGTGTGCGCCGATACCACCAGAAAACCCAAGCAGATCGATGCCCCCGATACACGCCGACAACCCGGCGATGGCCTGCGCAACGCCCGTTACGTAGACGTCGATGGCTCGCCGCGCGCCCTCCGACCCAGAAGCCAGTAGCTTTCGCATGTCACCAGACTCACCGGACAGGCCGCGCAGGCCACTGCCGCGCCAAAGCAGTTGATCAATTTGATCGGGAGACATTCCAAGGTCGCGCTGAAGGTGCAGCAGCACACCGGGATCCAATGATCCAGAGCGAGACGCCATGGCGATGCCACCAAGCGGAGTCATGCCCATTGTCGTGTTTACAGCACAGCCCTCGAATACCGCGCACAAGCTACTACCGCCACCAAGGTGGGCCAATACAACCCGCCGGGTTGCAAGCATTGGTGCAACGTTTCTTAACTGCCGCATCGCCGACTGGAACGCGAGGCCGTGGAATCCGTACCGCTTCACGCCGCTGGCATACAGTGAGTAGGGGATCGGAAAGACGCGGTGTTTCTCCGGCATCGTCTGATGCCACGAAGTATCGAAAATGCCGATCTGCCGGGCATTCGGCCACCGCTGGATTGCCGCCTGCACCAGCGCCAGCGCCGGCGGCTGATGCAGTGGCGCCAGCCGTGACAGCGCCGCCAGTTCGGCCAGCGTCGATTGGGTGAGTTCCGCCGGACCGGGCCGATCTGCGCCGTGCACGATTCGGTGGGCGACCACGTCCGGTGTGTCGTGCAACTCCGGCAGTCGTTGCGCCGCCTCAGCGAGGAGCGTGTGAGCGTCATCTTCAAATGCCGCAGCGGCAGTGTATTTGCTGTCGACGGATGTGCGACCTGTCGGCCGGACAGTCAGGTCCTCGACTGTACCGTTGGCAAGCAACGAATAACTGGCCGCCTTGAGGCTGGCGGAGCCAAAGTTAAGAGCCAACACGCTGGCACCATTTGAGCTCATAGCCGCCCCGAACGCGCGATCGCCAAAATCAGCCGTAGCGACAACAGCAACGCAATCGCATAGGCCACCACGGCGAATATCGGAACATCGCCCCAGATGCGCGGACCGGCGCTGTGCAGCATCAATAGCGAGCCGGCAACGTAGAGCCCAAGGGTCACCAGCGCCAAGGACAGGCGGTTTCCTGTGCGACCCAGGTGCAATTCCAGTTCCTCCAGGCCGCGATGATGCATCGACAGATTCAGCCGGCCATCTTCGTTCTGCGCTTGCCGAAGCAAGTCGGCGACCAGGCCCGGCAGCGCGTTCGCGGTGCGTACCAAGCGCTGGGTCAGGGGGCGCTTGCCCCCGGTCCGCCTGACCTGGTCGAAGGCCGCCGCCAGCGACTCGCGGCGCTGCTCGAGCGCGGCAAGCAGGTCAAAGCCAGGGTCCAGGGCGCGGATGGTGTTCTCCGCCAGGAACAACGTGCGCAGCAGGACCAGCAGATGACGCGGCAAGCGGAAATTATCGCCGCGACCCAGTCGCGCAATTCGCCATATTGTTTCTGCCAGCGACCATTGCGACAGGGGCAGGGTGGATAGCTCGTCCAGGATTTCGCTGATCGCACGCGTGTACTCGCGGCGATCCAGGGGCGGTGTGAGGAATTCCAGTGCCATCGCCGCGTCCAGGGCGCCCTCGGCATCGGCGTAGGATACTGCTTCGATCAGCAGGGCCAACGCGCGCCGCGCCGCCGGGTCCAGGTAGCCAATGGTGCCGAAGTCGTGGAAGCACAGCCGGCCATCAGCCATCAGGAACAGGTTGCCCGGATGGGGATCGCCGTGGAAGACGCCCGCGGCGAATAGCTGGCGCAGGTATGCATCCAATATCTGGCGAGCAACGACAGCGCCTCGTTCGGTGCCAAACTCGTCGGAAACAGGAGCGCCACGACTGAATTCCTGTATCAGGACACTTGGAGATGCGTATGGTTCGACGAGCTGAGGCATGGTGAGGGAAGGGTCGTCCGCGATCGCCGTCGACAGGCGCCGGACGTTCCTTGCCTCGTGTTCCAGGTCGATTTCCCCATGCAGTTGTGCGCCGAGTTCATCGATCAGCTCAAGCGGACGCTGTCGCCGCAGCCCCGGCGCCAGCGACTGTGCGACCCAGATCACGCGTCTGAGCAGCCTCAGGTCGGTCGTGACCTGCGTGACTATGCCGGGACGACGCACTTTCACTGCCACGTCGGTACCGTCGTGCAATTGCGCGCGGTGGACTTGGGCTACCGAGGCGGCGGCGAACGGCGTGCGCGAGAAGTCGACGAATAGGGTGTCGAGAGGCTGTCCGAACGCGGCCTCGATCGCGCCGACAGCGAGGTCCGGGCTGAAGGGCGGCACGCGGCTCTGGAGTTTCTCCAATTCCTCCCGATATCCAGGCGGCAGGACGTCACGCCGCAGGCTCAAGCCCTGGCCGAGCTTTACGAAGGTGGTGCCGAGTTGCTCGAGCGTTGAGCGCAGCCGCCCGGGCAATTGTTCCGGCGATTTGCGATGCAAGCGGAACCACGCCCACGCAAATCCAGAGAGTGCGAAGGCAATCTCCAGGCTACGCGGGAGTTTATGACGGCTGTCCATGACGTATCCTATGTCAACTCCACCATTATTCTGTCCGCGAGCGCGCCCTGGTCCGCATGTCCGCAAATCCCGAAAAGGTGCGCCGGAGCATCCGGAATCGGCTTTTTTGGCTGGTGATTGTCATGCTGATCGCCAGCATTCCTGTGTTGCTGTTTGCCATGGTCGGGCTGCCACACGTGTTCCGGAGTGCGCACGTGCGCGACGTCGTCGCGCTCGAGGCGGGCGGGCAAGCCCCTGGCGTCGCTTCGGCGCATTTCGCGCCCGCTTTTGCCTTGTTGGCCGGCACCCCGTTGACGGCGGGCAACGCGGTGGAAGTGTTGGCAAACGGCGACGCGACATTTCCGCGCCTGTGGGTTGACCTTCGCTCGGCCCGGCACTCGATCACGGTGCAAATGTACTACGCCGGGCCGGGCAAGGTCGCCGACCGTGTGTCCAGCATCCTCATCGAGCGCGCCCGTGCCGGCGTCGACGTGTTCTTCCTCCACGACGCCTTCGGAACGCAGGATTTGCCGCCAAGCTATTTCGAGGAATTGCGTGCGGGCGGGATCCACGTGGCCGTATTCCGCCCGGTTCGCTGGCACACCTTGGATCGATCGAACCACCGATTGCACGTACGCGGCATCGTTATCGACGGTGCAACTGCCTACACCGGGGGCTTCGGCTTCGACGACCAGTGGCTGGGCGACGGCAAGCGTCCGCAGCAATGGCGCGAGACCAACGTACGATTCGCCGGGCCGGCTGTTGAGCAACTGCAGGCCGCTTTCACCGCCAATTGGGCCGAAGCAACCGGGCAGCTGCTGACTGGTGAACGGCTTCTCCCGCCCGACGGCGTGGCGGTCACCACTACGGGAAGTGCGGCCGCTGGTTCGGACGCCGCGCTTGTGTACAGCCCGCCTCTGGAGGGCAGCACGACGGCGGAGCGGCTCATCGCGCTTTCCATCGCCAGTGCGCGGCAGCGCCTTTACATCGCCAACGCCTATTTCGTTCCAGACGCGGACTTCCTGCAGTTGTTGGTCGACGCCGCGGGGCGTGGCGTGGACGTTCGCTTGCTGACTAGCGGCGCCTACACAGACGTCAAAACGACCCGGCTTGCCGGTCGAAGTCGTTACGCGGTCCTGCTCGCGGCGGGGGTACGCATCTATGAGTACCGGCCGACAAACATGCACGCCAAGACTTTCGTCGTGGACGGCGAGTGGACGGTCATCGGCACAATGAACTTCGACAACCGCTCCATGGCCTACAACAACGAGGTCGCACTGGTGGTGCTCGACGGCAGAGTCGGCGAAAGCATGGAATCGATGTTCCTCGACGACCTTCGACGCGCGGACGAAATTCAGCCAGGGGAGTTCAGCACGCGGTCGCGCGGGCAACGCTTGCTCGAGCGGGCGGCGAACGTCGTGGCGAGTCTGCTGTAATACTTCTTTCACGACGTGGCCGCCAGGCGATCGCGCCAGCGTGACTTCAAGACTTCGAGAACAACCAGGACGACGAGGCCGGCGCCAAGCCCCAGCGCGAGATCGTCTACGTGCAGTGGACCGAAACGGAATAGTTCACGCGCCCACGGCGACAGCAGCGTCAGGCCCAGGATGGCGCTTATGGCAAGCAGCACCCAGAGCAGCGCCGGATTTGGCCGGCGTAGCGCGGTCAGCAGCGAGGTAGTGAAAGACCGGTTGACGAAGATCAGGCTGACGATGGTCAGCACCAGTGAAAAGAAGGTCAGCGCCCGTACTTCTGCCTCGGGCATGCCGAAGCGGAGCGCTCCGAGGAAGATGACGACAACGACCAGGAGCGCCACGGTGCCCTGTACGAGGCTCCAGCCGATCAAGGCAGCCGAGAACAATGGCTCGGTCGGGCTCCGCGGCGGCCGACGCATGACATTGTCCTCCTCGGTTTCCGCTTCGAAGACCAGCGAAGACACCGGATCGATCACCATCTCCAGGAATGCGATGTGCATCGGCCCGAACAGGATCGGCAGGCCGAACAGCAGCGGCAGCAGCGCGAGTCCGGCAATGGGCACGTGCACGGAGAAAATGAAGCCCATCGCCTTGCGAAGGTTGTCGTAGATGCGGCGTCCCAGGCGGACCGACTTGACGATCGAGCCAAAGTCATCGTCCAGCAGCACAATGGCCGAGGCCTCGCGCGCGACGTCGGTGCCGCGTCCACCCATGGCGATGCCGATGTGCGCCGCCTTGAGCGAGGGCGCGTCGTTGACGCCATCGCCGGTCATCGCCACGATCTGACCGCTGCGCTTGAGCGCCGTGACAATCCGAAGTTTCTGCTCCGGCATGATCCGCGCGAACACGGTTGCGCTGCGCACGCGCAGGGCCAACTCTGCATCGCTGAGCTGCTCCAGTTGGCCGCCGGTCACCAGGTCTTCGGTCTGGAGTCCTGCTTGGTCGGCGATGGCCCGGGCGGTCGCCGGATAGTCTCCTGTGATCATGAGCACCTGGATGCCCGCCGAGCGGCATTCAGCCACGGCCTCCGGCACGCTTGAACGCAACGGATCGGCCAGGCCGACGAGGCCGAGGAACTCGAATGCGAATTCCTGCTGTGAGTCCGGCCAGGGCTGCCCGGCGAAGGTGGCGCGCGCAACGCCCAGCACGCGAAGTCCTTGCGCGGCCATCGCGTCTACGGCCTTGGTTAGCGCAGCGAGGTCTGCCTCGCCGTGGTGGCAAAGCCGGAAGATGGCCTCCGGTGCGCCCTTGGCGGCGATCACGAACTCTTGGCCACCTTCGACGGTCTGCCAGGCCTGCGACATGGCGAGTAGGTCGGGACGAAGCCCGTACGCGTGCACTAGCTTCCACCCGGCTTCTGGCAGGCGTCCGCCCTGCGCGGGCTGCCCCCGCGCAAGCTCATGGAACGCCCTCTCCATAGGGTCGATGGGTACCTGCGCACTGGCGAGAATCCCGAACCCGAGCACGCGGTTGAAGATCGGCGGCATTGGCGCACCGGACCCATCGCCGGGTCTGAAGACTTCACCGCCCTTCAGCCGCAGTTCGGCGATCGACATCCGGTTCTCGGTGAGCGTGCCGGTCTTGTCCGTGCACAACACGGTGGCGGAGCCGAGCGCTTCGATGGCTGCAGCGCGTCGCGTCAGCACCCGCGCCTGTGAAATCCGCCAGGCGCCCATCGCCATGAACACGGTGAGGACGACGGGCAACTCCTCCGGCAGCATCGCCATCCCGAGGGCGATGCCGCCGAGCAGTGCGTCCAGCCAGCTTCCCCGCAGTGTGCCGTAGAGCAGCACCGCGAGGATACTGACGGATCCTCCAGCCAGCGCAAAGATTCGTACCAGCCGTTGTGTTTGTGCCCTTAGCCTGGACGGCTCGGGCTCCAGCAGGCTGAGGGACTGGCCGATCTTGCCAATTTCGCTCAACTTGCCGGTGGCCAGCACCTCGCCGACGCCCGTCCCGCGTACGACCAGGGAACCGGAGAACACATTCGGAAGGTCATCGCCGCCTGGCCTGCGCGTTATCGGTGGCCCGGCGTCGCTGCTGGCGATCTTCCGCACGGGCACCGACTCACCCGTCAGCAGGGACTCGTCCGTTTGTAGGTCCTGGCTTTCCAGCAACACCGCGTCCGCCGGGACGCGGTCGCCCTCGGCGAGCACGATGAGATCGCCACGCACGACTTCGCGGCCGGCGATGCGTTTGCGCTGACCGTCGCGGATGACCAGTGCCCGGGGACTGGTAAGGTCGCGCAGTGCCTCGAGCACTCGTTCCGTGCGGGACTCCTGCACGACGGTGATCACAACGGAAAAGGTTGCGAAGGCGAGCAGGATTAGAGCGTCCTGCAAGTCCCCGATGGCGAGGTAGACGGCGCCGCCGCCGAGCAGGAGCGCGAGCATCGGTTCGCGCAGGACCTCGGAGACGATTCGAAGCGGCGTGCGCCGATCTGGCCGGGGCAGCTCGTTGTACCCTTCGCTTTGCCGTCTGGCTTGCGCGTCTGCCTCGGTCAGGCCCGGCATCCGGAATCCCAGCGCCAGTCGCGGATCTCGGGCATGTCGTCGCCGTGAAGCTCGATGTAGCGCCTGTGCTCGAGCAGCTTGCTGCGGATGAACTCCGTCAGCTCGGTGCCGCGTTCGCCCAGCCCTTCGACCCGTTCGATCACGGCCTGCGCCAGATGGAAGCGGTCGAGGCGGTTCAACACACCCATGTCGAAGGGCGTCGTCGTTGTTCCCTCCTCGTTGTAGCCCCGAACGTGGAAATTGACGTGGTTGCTTCGGCTGTACGTGAGCCGATGGATGAGCGAAGGGTAGCCGTGGTAGGCGAAGATAACGGGTTTATCCGTGGTGAAGAGAGCATCGAAAGCGGGGTCTTCCAGGCCATGAGGATGCTCGCTCGAAGGCTGCAGCGTCATCAAATCGACGACGTTGATGACGCGAATCTTCAACTCCGGCAGGTGCTCACGCAGCAAGTCGACCGCCGCGAGCGTTTCCAGCGTCGGAACGTCTCCGCAGCACGCCATCACCACATCAGGCTCGCCTCCCATGTCGTTGCTGGCCCAGCACCATATTCCCAAGCCCGCGGCGCAATGCTTGACAGCCTCGTCCATATCGAGCCACTGCGGGGCGGGCTGTTTGCCCGCGACGATAACGTTGACGTAGTGGCGGCTGCGCAGGCAGTGGTCAGTGACTGAAAGCAGGGTGTTGGCGTCGGGCGGCAGATAGACGCGAATCACGTCTGCCTTCTTGTTGACCACGTGATCGATAAAGCCCGGATCCTGATGACTAAAGCCGTTTTGATCCTGCCGCCAGACGTGTGATGTGAGCAAATAGTTTAGCGATGCGATCGGGTGCCGCCAGGCGAGACCTCTGGTGACCTTGAGCCACTTCGCATGCTGGTTGAACATGGAATCGACGATGTGCACGAACGCTTCATAGCACGAGAAGAAGCCGTGGCGACCGGTTAGCAGGTAGCCTTCCAGCCAGCCCTGGCACAGGTGCTCGCTCAGCACCTCCATGACCCGGCCGTCCGGCGAAATCTCGGTATCGGCCGTGGTCACCTCGCCGGTGAATACCCGGTCGGTGACTTCGAACACCGCGCCCAAGCGATTGGATGCGGTTTCGTCAGGACCGAAAATCCGGAAATTCTCTTGTTTCAGATTGAGCTTCATCACGTCGCGCAGAAAGTTGCCGGTCACGCGGGTGGCTTCAGCCGACACAGATCCGGGGCTTGGCACATCGACGGCGTACTCGCGAAAGTCCGGCATTTGCAGATCCACCAACAGTCCGCCGCCGTTGGCATGCGGATTGGCGCCCATGCGACGCTCGCCCTTGGGTGCAAGCTCGGCCAGCTCCGCGATCAGCTTGCCATTGGCATCGAACAGTTCTTCAGGGCGATAGCTTTTCATCCATTGCTCAAGCAACCTCAGGTGATCCGGATTGCCGGCGAGATTGGCCAACGGCACCTGATGCGAGCGCCACGACCCTTCGATTTTCAGTCCGTCGACCACCTTTGGCCCAGTCCAGCCTTTCGGCGTGCGCATCACGATCATTGGCCATTTCGGTCGTTCATGTTCCTCGCCCGTGCGAGCGTTGGACTGAATGCTGCGAATCGCTGCGATGACGAGATCCAGTGTCGAAGCCATCGCCTGGTGGACCGTGTCGGGGTCCTCACCTTCGACGAAATAGGGCTCATATCCGTAGCCGCGGAAAAGCTGCTCAAGTTCTTCGTGACTCACCCGACCGAGCACCGTCGGGCTGGCGATCTTGTAGCCGTTCAAGTGAAGGATCGGCAGCACGGCACCGTCGCGCGCCGCGTTGAGGAACTTGTTCGAATGCCAGCTCGCTGCGAGCGGCCCCGTTTCGGCTTCGCCGTCACCCACCACACAGGCAACGACGAGGTTCGGGTTGTCGAATGCCGCGCCATACGCGTGCATCAGCGAGTAGCCGAGTTCTCCGCCCTCGTTGATCGATCCGGGAACTTCGGGGGACACATGGCTGGGAATTCCGCCCGGAAACGAGAACTGCTTGAACAGCTTCTGCATTCCCACCGCATCCTGCGAAACCTCGGGATAAATCTCGCTGTAGGTGCCCTCGAGATAGGTATTCGCCACCAAACCCGGTCCGCCGTGGCCAGGGCCGATCACGCAAATCATATTCAGGTCGTACTGCTTGATGACGCGGTTCAGATGCACGTAGATGAAGTTGAGGCCTGGCGTCGTCCCCCAGTGACCCAACAGGCGCGGCTTGATGTGCTCAAGGGAAAGCGGGACCCTGAGCAGCGGGTTGTCGAAGAGATAAATCTGGCCGACCGACAGATAATTCGCGGCACGCCAATAGGAATTCATCTTCACAAGAAGGTCGGGCGCAAGGGGCGTAGTCATGGTGACTCCTAGATTGATAGGGGGGTTGCGTGCAAGGCATCATCGACGATGCTCTGGGCTTGTGCGATGACGAGACGCAGGTGGTCCGGACCCCGGAAGCTTTCGGCGTAGATTTTATAGACGTCTTCGGTGCCCGAAGGGCGTGCCGCGAACCACGCGCTCGCGGCTTCAACCTTTACGCCATCGATCGGCGCACCGTTACCGGGAGCCTGCGTGAGCACACGTTGGACGCGTTCCCCGGCAAGTTTGGAAAGGCGCACCTGATCGGCTGATAGACGCGTCAGCAACTGCTTCTGGGCGGAAGTGGCTGGCGCATCCTGGCGCGCGAAGTAGGGCGTGCCGAAGTCCGCTGTGAGGTCACGATAGATTTCGCCGGGGTCGCGCCCAAGCCGCGCCGTGATTTCGGCGGAGAGCAGCGCTGCGGTGATGCCGTCCTTGTCCGTCGTCCATGGCGCGCCGTCACGGCGCAGGAAGGAAGCGCCAGCACTCTCTTCGCCGGCAAATCCGAGCGAGCCGTCGCCAAGGCCGTCGACGAACCACTTGAATCCGACCGGCACTTCATAGAGCGTTCGCCCGAGCTTTGCGGCGACACGATCGATCATTCGGCTACTGACCACCGTCTTGCCCACGGCTGCAGAGCGATTCCACTGCGGTCGATGCGCAAACAGATAGTGGATGGCGACCGACAGGTAGTCGTTGGATGGCAACAGGCCTGCGCCAGGTGTCACGATTCCGTGTCGGTCATGATCGGTGTCGCAGGCAAACGCAATGCGAAACTGGTCCTTGAGTGCAACGAGGCCCTGCATCGCGGCGGAGGAGGACGGATCCATCCGGATCTGACCATCCCAATCCACGTTCATGAAGCCGAAGGTGGGGTCGACAGTCTCGTTCAACACAGTGAGATTCAGCCGAAAGCGCTCAGCAATGCGACTCCAGTAATGTACACCTGCGCCTCCGAGCGGATCGACTCCCATCGCAATGTCTGCGCCGCGTATCACGTCCAGGTCGATGGCGTTCGGCAGGTCGCTGGTATAGGCGTCCAGAAAATCGTGCCGGTGCGTCGTGGACGCTGCCAGGGCCTTTGCAAATGGAATCCGCTTTGTTCCTCGCAGGCCGTTGTCGAGGTACTGGTTCGCTCTCGCCTCGATCCACCGGGTGACAATCGAGCCCGCCGGCCCGCCATGTGGCGGGTTGTACTTGAATCCGCCGTCCGCGGGTGGATTGTGGGAAGGCGTTATGACAACGCCGTCGGCGTACCCGCTGGAGCGGTCGCGGTTGTAGGCGAGAATCGCGTGGGAAATGGCCGGAGTCGGCGTGTACTCGTCTTCGGACGCTATCAACGTATCCACTTCGTTCGCCGCAAGCACTTCAAGAGTTGTAGCGAATGCCGGAATCGACAGCGCGTGGGTGTCGAATCCAAGAAAAATGGGGCCCTCGGTCTTTTGCTCGCGCCGGTAGTCGCAGAGCGCCTGGGCGATAGCCAGGATGTGCGATTCGTTGAATGTCCTGGCAAATGCAGATCCCCGATGGCCAGAAGTACCGAAGAGCACACGCTCTTGCGCAGCGGATGGATCGGGACGCTCGGTGTAGTATGCCGTGATCAGGCGTGGCACATTTACCAGTGGCGACGACCGCGCCTTCGACGTCACAGCCAGCCTCCGGTAAAACCGGCCCGCCGCAGCCCATTGCCGATGTAGGGGCAGTTTCGCATCAACCGCCACAACAGGCCGCTGAGATGGTTTTCGATCATGAGGATGATCGGTCCCTGGTTCAGTCCGAAATGCCAGGGCGAAACCCAGTAGCCATACGGGTTGCCAGGCGTTCCCGGGTGGGAGGGATTGAACGATGCCTTGAAGCCATAGGAATTGAACTCGGTCAACTTGGCAATGTGCATACAGTAGTTGAGAGCGGGCAGGGCAATTTCCGGCGCGAAGGGGATCGATGCCACGACCGCCCAGGGTGCGAGCGTGCCGTCGTCGGGCCCGTAGGGAACGCCACGACCCACATAGTCGAAGAATTCGCGTTCGATGCCATCTACCTTGAAGGTGTCAGGACCCGGGCCTTCGCTCGCGGTAATCCCCCAACAGTGGCTGGCATAGCCTTTGTACCTACGCGGGTTGTCGATCGCGTACTGCTG
This sequence comes from Gammaproteobacteria bacterium RIFCSPHIGHO2_12_FULL_63_22, assembly GCA_001801685.1. Taxonomy (GTDB): domain Bacteria; phylum Pseudomonadota; class Gammaproteobacteria; order Xanthomonadales; family Xanthomonadaceae; genus Arenimonas. Next base: position 391,889 of record MGYJ01000061.1, read on the forward strand.
TTGCACGTAGGTGGCACGTCGGCTGTTCTCGAAGTAATCGATGCCCTTCTCGCGCATGAAAGCATCCTGAATACCGCGAAAGTCGATCCAGACGTGGGAAAGTTGATGGGTGAACAGCGGGCCGGCATAAAGATAGTCTTGCCCGTAGGCATTTTCCCAGCGGTAGGTGCTGGCCCAGGCGGCGTAGCTGCTCTCGGGTAACGGGTGGGTTGGCGAGCCCAGTCCTAGCACGTATAGCAGCAGGGCCTCGTCGTAGCCCTCCCACCGGTAGGGCAGAAAGCCGCTCTCCGGCTTCCAGCCGTGCGTCAGCGTTTCAGCCTCGTCCTGCGCCCATCGCCAGTCGGCGCGTCGATAGAGTGCGTCGCCCAGGAAGCGGATTTCACTTTCCGCTGCGCTACCGGCGTCAAAAAAAACGGCGGCAGTCAACGCGCCGGCCAGGAGGAAAGCGCTATCGACGGTCGACAGTTCGCACTGCCAGGCGCGTCGGCCGGTCTGCATGTCAAGAAAATGATAATAGAACCCGCGGTAGCCGGTCGCATCGGCCTCGGGGCCTTGCGCACTGCTCCAGAAAAAGCGCAGCGTCGCCAGCGTTCGCTCGACTGCAGCGGCTCGCGAGATGAATCCGCGCTCGACCGCTACAGGGTAGCAGGCAAGGGCAAGTCCGGTAGCGGCGATACTTGCAGGCCAGCCGGCCTCGGTCTTGTCGAGCACCAGGCCGTTAGCTGGATTGGTCTCGCGTAAAAAGTACTCGAACGTTTCCCGCTGGAGCTTTTGCAAGTCGGCATCGACTGAGGGAGCCATGCCTCCAATCGAAGCCATCGTGTCGCGACCTCCCGTCGCATCCGCCGGCGAGAACGCGCCCGATTCAAGCTTGTCGACCTGCCTGCGCACCCGCTACTGCGTCCACTTGCGATGCAGGAAGTTGTGGATGGGAACAAAGACCAAACCGGCATAGGCTCCGTAGAGGAAGCTCTCGATCAGCCCGACAATAAAGCCCCGCCAACTGAACCATTCGAACCCCGGCAACAGCTGCAGAAGCAGCGAGTGCATGTACAGGCTAGACGGCGTCAACAGGGCGAAAACGACGCAAAAGACAAATGTAAACGCGCTCCATATTGCCAGTGACCAGGTCACAACCTTGATGTTGAGCATGTTGGTTCCTTCATTCAATACGGCTTTGCATCTTCAATGCTGGTGACCTGTCGGCTTTGAGTCAGACCCCGAGCGGGATTCGTCTGGCGGCGTGCTGTCCTTATCCGCTTCGCCGGGACGCTTGCCGTGTCCTCCATGTCCGCCGTGACCGAACATGTGCATGCCGATGAAGGCGGCCATGAAAAGGACCCAAACCCAGTTTTGCGATAGCCATGCCATAACTTGTACTCCTGCGTAGAAACGGAATTATCCTCCAGCGATCCCGAGGAGGCGCTCCGGAGCGCGTTCACTTGAACGCCTTTACCAACGCCTCAAATTGCGTTCGCAGCGATTTGTCGTGTGGCGTGATGGGAGGAATCTCGCGGTCGATTCCAATCAATTCATATACGGCCATCTGGGCCGCACGAATCGAATATTCCACGGTAAATACGACGTCATCCGGGATTTCGACGAACTGGCTGACGAAGGCGAAGTTCTTCGATCCGCGTGGAACGGGCGGGGGGCGATCGCCACGCTCCCGAGGCATGAACATGCTGGTGATGTAGGGCATCCTGCATGGAATGCAGTTTGCCGACTCGACGGTCTCCGGGTCGAAACGCAAGTGGCCGCAGAGTTCCTGAAGTATCTCCGCGCCACTGCACTCGGCCATCGGCTTCGGAACGAAATTTCCGACCCGGTCCGGAAGCAACGCGTAACCCCAGAACACCTGCACATCGTCCGGCTGATTGGCAAAGTGTGGTTGATGCGCAAGCACTATCGACATCAGCCAATTTGAATCCTTGAAAGTCACCAGGCCGCCAGTACCTGGCTCGTTGCCGCTGAACCGATTCATCTGGTCGAAGAATGCGGGTCGCTTCAAGGTGACCGTAAACGACTCCCAACACGATTGCGAAATACAACTGTTGAAGGCCGCCGGATTGCCGAACTCAGGTCGTCCCTGCGCTAACTTTTCCCAGAGCGCCCAACCGTCGCTATCTGCCTTGGTCAGCTTCGCGGGCGCACTCGTCATCGAGCCCAGACTTGAAGCATCGGTCATGGATCCGTTCTGCATGAATACGAGGTCGCCATCATTTACGGCGATCACTTCTCTATCGTTCTGCCGCAGGCAGTGGATGCCGGTCACCGTGAACACCTTGTCATCACTGGAGCAGTCCAGGTCAGTAACCTTGCAGTCCATGACGAAACGGACGCCTTTGGCCTCAAGCCATGTTTGCAGGGGCAGGACCAGCGAATCGTACTGGTTGTAGATGGTTCGTTTTACACCTGCCAACGTCTCGATGCGGGAGAACTCCAACATGAAACGATGCAGGTAGCGTTTGAACTCGACAGCGCTGTGCCACGGCTGGAAAGCGAACGTGGTAGCCCACATGTACCAGAATTCAGTATCGAAAAATGCGGGCGAAAGCCAGTCGGTGATGCGGCTGGCGCCCAACTCCTGTTCGTCTGCCTTGCTGAGCTTCAACAATTCGATTCGATCCTGCATGGAGAATCCCATCGAAGTTACCGGCACTTTCGCGCGACGGCGATCGACCAGCCTCGCCAGCGAGTGCGCCTTATACCGCTCATTGAACCGCACCGTCTCGTCAAATACCGTCATGCCTGCGTTGTGCAGCGAGGGAATTGATTTGAAAAGATCCCAGGTGCATTCGTAGTTGTCGGTTGTCAACATGCGTCCGCCGCGCAGTGAGTATCCGTTCGCGGCGTTGCCGGCTCCGTCCAGACTTCCGCCGAGGATGGGCATTGCTTCGAGGACAGAAATGCTTTGACCCGGAAAGCAGCCGTCCCGGATCATGAAGGCCGCGGCAGCGAGGGATCCGATTCCGCCCCCAACCAGATAGGCTTTTGGATGCTTAGTCATGTTTTTCCGTGGCTCGGACGAACGTGTTGATCGAAGGGTCCGGATTGGCCTCGAACGTGTCGCGATCCCTGGCCGAGAGAAAGAAATAGACGTGGCCTTGGTATACGGCGGAGTTCGTCGGACTCGATTCCTTGGGTAGTCCGGGCATGGGGTTGACCAGCGCGTCTGCGCCGGCCGGCAACGAGGATCCAGCGGGAACTGGCATTCGATGAAAGTGGTGGTGGCGAATCCGGCGCCTTCGATCAATAAGGCGCGCGCCATAGCGTCGCCCACCCACGAGCAGTAGGAAGCCGGCGACAATCAGAATCCATACCCAGAGTCCCATGGCTGTATCCTCCAACTTTCACGTGACAATCGTAGAATCAATGAGCCAGTTTCGCGCCGCAGGAAATGTGGCGTGTTGAGGAACTGCGCAGGCGATTGGGCTCATTTCCGCTCCAGTTCGACCACGTCGTTGATTTGCGGGCGGCCATCCAGGATTTGCGCACTCGCGTAGTGCTCGTCGAAGACAAGGACTATGCCGGCCAACGACACTACGATGAGCGCGGCGACCAGCGGCAGACGCGAGGGTACGCTGCGCGCCGTCGGCGAGGGACCGCTTAGCGCAATTTTAGGTCCGGATGGTGTGTTCATGCGAACATCTTGGAAATCAAAATAGGTCTCGTGCCGACAACAGGACTACGTTTGGCAGGTGTGCTGCTTGACCCCTTGATGCTTGGTGGACGCGAGCGTTTCCTTGGATCTCGTCACGTCTTCCGCCGAGCCATGGGTAATGACCATGTACTTGCCGGATTTGACGTGGGTTTCGTATTCAATGATGCTGTCTTCGGGGATTCCGATGCTGTATAGCCCCGCGCCGAGCGCACTGAGGCCGCCCACCACCACCGCGCCCTCCAGAGCCCCGACGATCGAGGCCACGAGCGGTCCCGCTGCGAGCAGCGGACCGATACCCGGGACCAGGAAGAATGCTGAACCAACCATCACGCCCCAGAGGCCGCCCCAGAAGGCGCCAGCTCCACCCCACTTCTTCATGCGTTCGCCGGTGGTGTAGTAGCCGACCACGTCTTCTTCCGTCTGGTAATCCTTGCCGACGATGGACAGCTGTCTCATGTCGAACCCAGACTTCTGCAGTTCCTTGATGGCTTCTTCTGCTTCCACGTGCGTGTTGTAAACGGCGACGACCGAGCTGTTTTCGGTTGTTTCTGACGTATCACGGTTTTCTGCGATGTGTCCTGCGTGCGCGTGCATGGGAATCTCCATTGATGTCGATCTGGAAAGGCGACTCTGCCATCAGCCAGGTGGCAGGTCGGAACGGTGTTGCCTTTTTGTATCTATAGGATCGGAGACGTACCTGGATTGTCCTTCTCAAGCTGCATGCGAACCAGCGTGCACAGTGCCATCGAGACGGTAATCAGCTCCAACACGATTGCATCGTTGAACCAGTGTTGCTGCGAGAGCCCGAAGAAGGCGCCGCGCTCGCCTGCCGCCCACGCCCCGACCAGGCAAACCGCGCCGGCGATACCTATGACGATGCTCATCAAATGCGCCAATTTGGATAGCTTCATGAAGATTCTCCTTTAGCTGATGTGCAACATAGCGACGATCTTGATACGGAAGGGTCGGGGAAACGGGTCGGTCCGATCGCCGTAGAAACGCAGAATGCAGTGTGAGCTGAAAATTGAACCTTTCCCTGGCAGGGATCAGACAAACGGCTCACTCGAGCCAGACTCCAAATCGAGCTCGGCTCCACTCATCTCCGTGTTCTGCCAAGTCGGCTACCCGTGCGAATGTTCTGCGGCTTTCATTGAGCACTTGTGCGCTGCTCCGTCCTCCTTTTGAGCGGCATCAGTGTGAATCTTTGCTTCTCCAGGGTTGCATTTGTCGTGCTGATCGATTGCCTGAAGATGGTGATAGGCCGCGGCAACGTGATGGGCCGCGGCAAGATGGTGGTGTTCGCACGATGGGTGGCTTTTGGTGTCGGACATGGTGCTCTCCTTGCAAGAATTGTTAGTAGGAATCAAGTTTGCTGGATCGGTCGCGCTCGACAGCGTCCAAGGGCGATCGTGCTGTCGATGAACGAATAGACCTCGGACCAGCAACGAGGTCGTTTCATGGCTTAGGGCTATTTGCGCTCGCTTCGACGGCAACTTCGCTGCGGTCATGAAGCGGGCAGGGATCAGCGGCCACGGTTCCTCCTTATGCATTCGCTCGTGGCGCCGCTGGCGTGGATGGGGCAGCCAATGTCTTTTGCGGCGCTGCCGCCGCTGCCGCTGCCACTGCCACGTCAGGCGTTCCGGGCGCCGCAGCCTTACCCGGCTGACGGATCCCGGCGAGCTTGAGACGCTTGAGCATGAGCGCATTGATCGCCACGATCAGGGTACTGCCGGACATTGACAGAGCGGCGACTTCCGGACTCAGCACAAACGGATACAAGACACCCGCGGCAAGGGGGAACGCCAACAGGTTGTAGCCCACCGCCCACCAAAGGTTCTGATGCATCTTTCGCAAGGTAGCGCGCGATAGTTCGATCGCTCCGACGATGTCATACGGGTCGCTCTTCATCAGCACGACGTCGGCGCTTTCCATCGCCACGTCGGTGCCGGCGCCTATGGCAAATCCCACGTCGGCCTGGGTCAACGCCGGTGCGTCGTTTACACCATCGCCGACCATGCCGACCCGCTTTCCGGCGGCCTGCAACTCCTTCACCTTGTCGGCCTTCTGGCCCGGGAGAACATCGGCTAGAACTTTGTCGATACCCAGGTCCGCGGCGATGCGCGCGGCTGTGGCCGCGTTATCGCCAGTCAGCATCACCACCTCGATATTGCGCTCGCGCAACTTCGCCACTGCAGCCTTTGAGCTAGGCCGGATCGCGTCGGCGATGGCAATCAGGCCGATTACGCGACCGGCTTGTGAAACGTGGACCACGGTTCGGCCCTCGCCCTGCAGTCGAGCCGCGTCGGCATCCAGGCTTCCGAGCGCGAGCTTTTGCGTGTCCATCAGCAACCGATTGCCGAGAAACACGGTTCCGTCGGCGGTCTCCGCTCGCGCGCCCATGCCATCCAGGCTTTCGAAACCGGTGGGCGCGGCGACGGTGAGGTTCGCTGCCCGGCGCAGGATCGCCTGGGCCAGCGGATGGTCGGAGCCTTGCTCGACCGCCGCAGCAGCCGTAAGCAACACGTCCTCGGTGATTCCTTCCGCCAGCACCATATCCACCACCTCCGGCTGGCCGACCGTCAGTGTGCCGGTCTTGTCGAAGATGATGACGTTGAGCTTTGTGGCGTCTTCGAGCGCCGAGGCGTTCTTGAACAGAATACCGTTCATCGCGCCCAAGCCGGTGCTCACCATGATCGCCATCGGCGTGGCCAGTCCCAAGGCATCCGGACATGCGATCACGAACACAGTGATGGTCAGCGTTACCGCGAATAGCAGCGACTCGCCAATCACCCAGAACCACACCGCAAAAGTCAGAAGGCCGATCACGATCGCGGCGATTACCAGCCATTGCGCGGCCTTGTCGGCCAGCAACTGCGCCGGTGCCTTTGAGTTCTGCGCCTCCTGCACCAGTTTTACGATTTGCGCTAACGCCGAGTCGGCGCCGACCTTGGTCGCCTTGTAGCGGAAGCTGCCACTCTTGTTGATAGTCGCACCGATCACCGTCGCGCCCGGGCCTTTCTGGACCGGCATCGATTCGCCGGTGAGCATGGATTCATCCACCAGCGATTCGCCCGTCTCGACAGTACCGTCCACCGGAATCTTGTCGCCCGGCCGAATCAGTACAATCTCGCCTGCCAACACCTCGGCGGTCGGAACCTGCGACTCGACACCATTGCGAATGACCGTGGCCGTCGCCGGTGTGAGATCCATCAACGCCTTGATGGCCGACGACGCTCCCGCGCGGGCGCGCATTTCCAGCCAGTGGCCAAGCAGGATGAAAACCAGTAGGACTGATGCGGCTTCAAAGAACTGCCCGCCTTCCTTAAAGTAGAACGTGCTTCCGACGCTGAACAAGTACCCAGTGCCGACGCTCAATACGATCAGCGCCGCCATGCCCAGAACGCCCTTTCTCAGGGCGCGCCAGGCGGAAACGAAAAACGGCCAGCTCGGGTAAACAATCGCGGCACTGGCCAGGAAAAACAGCCACAGGTTGAGCTCCAGTCCGAATGGCGGTGCTGGCGGCTTGAACATGCTGCCCATCGGCGCGTAGACGAAAATCGGCACGGTGAAGAACAAGCAGATCCAGAATCGATTGCGCATGTCTCGGACCATGGCCGACAAGTCCGTACCGCCGTGGCCCATATCGTGCGCCATGTCAGCCGCCATCGCGGGCTGCGCAGTCGTCGTTGCGTGGCCCTTGTGGGTGTCGACAACGGGCGATGTCGACGCAGCAGCGGCACCTGCTGGCCGGGCGTCGGGTTCCACGTCGGAAGGGGCTGCGTCGACCGTCGTCGGTCCGCCGTTCGGTTCAGCAACTGTGGGCGTTGACGGCTGAAGTTTGGGTGGCGAGTGGCCTTCGTGCGACTCGGCCGGACGATCGTCTGACAGTGCCGGGGCGGGCTGCGACTCAACCGCCGGTGTGGCGGCGTTTGTCGCCGTGACAGGAGGGTGATCGACATGAGGAGCACCTGCCTCGACGCTTGGCGCCGCAGGGTCTGGTATTGCATTGGAGGCGGGCGCAGTTTGCAGTGACGTCTTGGGGTGCTCTTCGCTTGCAGCCTGCGGATGGTCGGAATGCCCGGGTGGAGACTCATCGGGGTGAGACCCGGCATGGCGTATAGCCGCCTTGATGTCGGCGACATCAACGCGTGTCTCGTCGTAGCGCACTGTGGCGTTGCCGGCTGCGAAATTCACCGTGACACTATGGACGCCAGGCACTTCCGCGATCTGTGTCTCAACGGCTTCCACTCCGAATACCGACAACAAACCGCTAACTTCGATAACACTCGTCTTCATCGTGCCTCCCGACTAGCGTGCATTCCTGAGCCCTCTAGATTCTTTTCTTCATCTTGTGATCGGCATTCCGCCCGCGGCCACCAGGTCCTTCGTCCCAAACCATTTCACAGACTGCCGATAGCGCCGGTGCGCCAGCTTGCCAAGTCCAGGCAACAGGCAAAAAGCGATTCGTTTGGTTCACAATTTCGAGCGCTGCCCGAAAAGACACGTCAAGGCCAGATTCGACCTGCAGGATGCCTTCGGGAAGCGGTTGGAATTCACCGCTCGCTTCGTCGTGCATGTGCGGCATGAAAATGCCGAGGTGGTGTTCGGACAATCTACGAAGCATCTCCTGTACATCCGGAAGCTGCATTGCCTCCTGTGCAATCTTCAATGTTTGTGGCAAACCGCGGGCAGTTCCTTGTGAAACACTTGCTATGTTCACTGTACTTTCCTCCTTGAATGCCATCGGTACATGGGTGGTTGACCGCCAGTCTCCTGGCGGCGATGAAGGCAGACGGCCGGCGCCTGGCGGCCAATATCGCAATGAACCGATTAAATCGCCGCCCTCATGAAACTACACCCTTCGGGCGATGGGTCCTTTGACCCAGATCAATTTGAGAAGCCTAGAGTCGTGTCCAGACACCAATGACAAATTGAGACAAATTGGCGCGGAAAGTGGAATGCGGGTAGTGCATAGTCATGCGGAAGGCTCAGCCGTCTGCACAAACCACGAAAGCTGGAGGCCTCATTTGAGATGGCGCCACGTTGCCAGGCGAAGATGACCTTTAATGCTATGCACGACCACCGTTTTAGAAAGGATCGATATGCGGAGTGCTCAGCACGTTGGGGTCTTCCCGACTGACGTTTACGTATTGCTTCGATCACCTGACTCCAGCGAATGAACGGCATCGAATGCGCTTCATCAATCATGCCTCGCGGGACGGTCGCCACGCTATTGATCGCGGTTTTCACGGTGTCCGTCGGCTTTGGCATTGTGCTTCCGTTACTTCCTTTCCTTATAGAAGGGCTGCTGGGCGCAGATGCGAACGTCACGCAAGTTTCTCGGCACACTGGGTACCTGACGGCTGTCTATACGCTGGCTCTTTTTCTGTTCGCTCCCATGTGGGGTCGATTGTCTGATCGGCGGGGCCCACGTGGTGTGCTGCTGGTCGGACTTCTTGGATTCGGCGCCACGCTGCTAGTTTTCCCGTTCGTCGAGAATCTGGCTTTGGTCTACGTCGAGCGGTTCTTGAGCGGAATGTTTGCCGCCGCAGTGACACCGGTCGCGGCCGCCGTGATCGGCGGCTTTGCTGGCACCGAACAAGGTCGAGCACGGCGGCTCGCCCTTGTCAGCATGGCCGGCATTGCTGGTTTCCTGCTTGGACCAATGCTAAGCGTGTTTATTTCCCGCTTCGCTACCTACCTCTTTACCGTCGCCGAGCCTGTCGGGTCGGTCGCGGCCCCGCTCGTGGCGACGGCATTGGTAGCGTTCGTCGCCAGCGGCTTTGTGGTGCTTGTCGTTCCTGACCGGAACGATGGCGATAGCTCAAAGAGAGCTCAGATCGCCGCAGTTCCAATGCCTGCTTGGCTCGTCCCCAAGCTACTCATCCTTACCTTCATTGTCTCCACCGCTGTCGGAGTCTTCGAAGTCGGCCTGGCACTACGCGGCAAGCAAGATCTTGGCCTGACTCCGACCCAGATCGCATTGATGTTCAGTGAGTGCAGTCTCGTCATGTTTGCAATGCAAGCGATCGCATTCTCGCCCTGGTTCAGGCCCGAGGGCACTCGCAGGATCATCGCGCCTGCGCTGGCCGTGCTGGCAGCTGCCTTGTTCTTCGTACCAAGGGCTGATGATTTTACATTGATGCTGGTCGTGATCGGCGCTGTTGCGGCCAGCGCAGGCGTCCTGTCGCCAATCCTGACTTTCTGGATATCCGCCAAGGCAGGAAGCGTGCAGGGCTGGCAACTAGGAAAGCAAACTGCCGCAGCCAGCCTCGGGGTCACGCTGGGCTCCGTGGCCGGTGGACTCCTCTTCAACGTCGCCGCGTTGCCAGGCGCTGCCTTCATTTTGACAGGCGGGCTGGTAGTGGTTGGCCTTCTGTTGAGTCTGGGGATGGCTCGTCAACTGGTGCGCCAGGGATCGACGTGACCTGATTCACGTCTTGGCTAGCGAGGGACCGAGCGCCGGTACTGTTGTATTGTTCCGTGAGAACTCGCGTCGTTTGACCAAGGAATGGATCGCGGGGATCATGATCAGAATGATCGTCATTGAGGAAGCCATTCCGCCAACTATCGGCGCGGCAATCTGGCGCCCAAACCGCTCCCGACCCCCAAACGTCGTGGTCACCATTTCGTCGCCCAACGCGGACGATGCGCTTCCGTCTTCCCCGCCATTCTTCGCTATTCTGTATGGAAGGCCAACAGCAATCTGAACAGTCTCCTACCTGAGAGCGCCGCGCGGAGGCGTAGATCTTCCGGCAAGAGCCCTCGCGTGAAAGGATGGCCAATGTCCAGAGTTGCTGATCTACCTTTGCTGCGACTGCGTCATGGCTGTGCCGCGTGTTCTTTGCGCCACTCCTGCCTTCCTGCTGGAATGTTGGGCGGCGATTTGTGGCGCCTTGATGGCATAGTGCGCCGGCGAAGTCCGATGGAGCGGGGTGACCGTCTGTTCCGAACCGGTGACGTGCTGTCCTCGATATTCGTGGTCCGCGACGGCGGCTTCAAAACAGTCGTCTTGCGCGAAAATGGCGAAGAACAAGTGCTTGGTTTCCATTTGCCCGGAGACCTCGTCGGCCTGGATGCTGTGGGGCTTGGGAATCACCGCTGCGACGCGGTCGCGTTGACCAGCACAAATGTCTGCGAGATACGCTTCGAGGACCTGGCGGGCGCTTTTGCCGACCTGCCAAGCTTGCACAAGCAACTGTTGCGGCTGATCGGGCAACATAGCAATCGCGATCAGGACCACATGGCGATCCTCGTTCGTCCTCAAGCCAACGAACGCATTGCCTTGTTCCTGCTTAACGTGGCGGGGCGCTATCGCCTGGCCCTGTTCCCTGTGCACGCGTTCAAACTGCCGATGAGTCGCGGAGACATCGCGCGCTACATGGGGCTGGCGTCGGAGACGGTGAGTCGCGGCTTTAGCCGATTGCAGGATGATGGAGTGATCGCGCTGCAAGGGCGAGTTGTCACTATTCTCAATGCCGGCGCACTCGGCCGCTTGGCGCAGCACGAAGAGATGATAGAGCCACCAAGGCACAATGAGCGTCGCGTCGCCTGCATCCACGGAGCGGTATGATTCGGCTGGGATCTAGCAAAGTCGAGTCTAGGTTTGTTGGCTGCGGTGTGGTGTCCCTTGACGCCAAGTACGGGGCAAATTCATGAACGGATACGCGCCGCGCCTGTATTTCGAGACCTGGCGCTGGGCCGGTGTGCTGTTCTACATCCATGCCGGCAAATGCCCGCCGAGCACCGGCACGGAGGCGATCGTCCACACGAAACGCCCGCCGCTGGCGATTTTCGACGAACCCCACACGATCGGCTCGAGCTACCCCCGTGGCGCGCCATGCTGACGCCGGCTGACGTGCGGGGCAGGACCGGAGAGGCGGAATCTGGCGTGGTCTTCCTGCTCGATGTCGACAACACCCTGCTCGACAACGATCGCTTCGCTGCCGACCTCGGCGAGCGCCTGCAGCAGGATTTCGGCGCCGACGGTCGCGACCGTTACTGGGCGCTGTACGCGAGCGTGCGCGAGACGCTGGGGTATGCCGATTACCTCGCCACGCTGCAGCAATTCCGCGCCGGGCTGGACGACGATCCCGACCTGCTGCAGATGTCGGGCTTCATGCTCGACTATCCGTTTGCCGCACGCCTTTATCCCGGCGCGCTGGCGGCGGTTGCGCATCTGCGCACGCTCGGCACACCGGTGGTGTTGTCGGACGGCGATGCGGTGTTCCAGCCGCGCAAGGTCCAGCGCTCCGGCATCTGGGAGGCCGTACAGGGCAGGGTGCTGATCTACCTGAACAAGCAGCGCATGCTGGACGCGATGCAGCGGCGCTTCCCGGCAGCGCACTACGTGATGGTGGATGACAAGCCGCGGCTGCTGGCCGAAATGAAATCCGTGCTCGGCGATCGGTTGACGACGGTGTTCGTGCGCCAGGGCCATTACGCGCGTGAGGCGGTCAGCCAATCGATCGCCCCGCCGCCGGACCTGATGGTCGAACGGATCGGCGAGCTGGCGGGCTTCGATCTGAAACGCTTCGGCCTGCAACGATTCGGCCCGCCAATGGCCACTGCCGCCGGCCCCCCGGCACCGACCGGTCAGGAACAGCCATGAACAACCTCCAGCAACTGCGTGATCTCGGTCAGAGCCTGTGGCTGGACAACATCACCCGCGAGCTGCTCGACACCGGCACGCTGCAGCGCTACATCGACGCCTACGCGATCACCGGGCTGACCTCGAACCCGACCATCTTCGACGAGGCGATCGGCAACAGCGCTGCCTACGATGCCGGCATCGCCGAGAAAGCAGCCGCCGGCCTGCGCGGCGAGGCGTTGTTCATCGAACTCGCGCTGGAAGATCTGCGCCGCGCCGCCGATCTGTTCCGGCCGGTGTTCGATGCCACCGCGGGCGTCGATGGCTGGGTGTCGATGGAGCTGTCGCCTCTGCTGGCCGGCGACACCGCCGGCAGCATCGAGGCCGCCACGCGCATCCACCGGCAAGCCGGTCGCGCAAACCTGTTCGTCAAGATCCCGGGCACGCCCGCAGGGGTGGCGGCGATCGAGCAATCGATTTTCAACGGGGTGCCGATCAACGTCACCTTGCTGTTTTCAGCCGAGCACTACCGTGCCGCTGCCGAGGCCTACCTGCGCGGTATCGAGCGCCGGATCGACGCCGGCCTGGACCCCGCGGTCGGCTCGGTGGCGTCGCTGTTCGTTAGCCGCTGGGACAAAGCGAGCGCGGATCAACTGCCGACGCCGCTGCGCAACCAGCTCGGTATCGCGATTGGCCAGCGGACCTACCGCGTCTACCGTGAGCTGCTCGCCTCGCCGCGATGGCATACGTTGGCGGCGGCCGGTGCGCGCCCGCAACGGCTGCTCTGGGCAAGCACCGGCAGTAAGGACCCGGATGCCGCCGACACGCTGTATGTCAACGCGCTCGCCGCGCCCGACACGATCAACACGATGCCGGAGAAGACCCTGCGCGCCTTTGCCGAGCACGGCCGGGCGCCAGGTGCGATGCCTGCCGACGGCGGTGATGGCGAGGCCACGCTGCATCGCTTGACTCAGGCCGGCATCGATATCGAGACGCTCGCCGCGCGACTGCAACGCGAAGGCGCCGCGGCGTTCGTGAAATCCTGGCAGCAACTGCTGCAGCGCATTGCCGACAAGACGACGGGGCTCATCCTTTCTTGATCGGATGACCGCCGAATTCATTGCGCATCGCCGCCAGCAATTTGTCGGCGAACGAATTGTCGTCGCGCGAGCGCAGGCGTTCGATCAATGCCTGGGTGATCACCGGCGCCGGCACGTTGAGGTCGATCGCCTCGGCCACGGTCCAGCGGCCTTCGCCGGAGTCGGCGACGAACGGCGCGATGCCGTCCAGGGTCGGATTCTTGCTTAGCGCGCCGGCGGTGAGATCCAGCAGCCACGAGCGCACCACGCTGCCGTAACGCCAGATCTCGGCGATCTGGTGCAGGTCCAGGCCGAACTCCTGCTTGTGGCCGAGGATTGAGAACCCTTCGGCATAGGCCTGCATCAGTCCGTATTCGATGCCGTTGTGGACCATCTTGGTGAAGTGCCCGGCACCCACCGGGCCGACCCGGCCCCAGCCCTGGTCGGGCGCCGGCGCCAGCGTCTCGAAGATCGGCCGCAGCCTCTCCACCGCCGCCGCGTCGCCGCCGACCATCATGCTGTAGCCCAGCTCGAGCCCCCACACGCCGCCGCTGGTGCCGACATCGAGGTAGTGGATACCGCGGGCGGCGAGCATCGTGGCGCGGTCGAGCGTGTTCTTGTAGTTGGAGTTGCCACCGTCAATCAGAATGTCATCCGGCGCGAGCAACGCATGCAGCGCCTGGCAGGTCGCGTCCACCGGCGGTCCGGCCGGCACCATCATCCACACCGCGCGCGGCGCCGGCAGCGCTGCCAACATGACTTGCAGCGACGCTACCGGCTCGACGCCGTGTTGCGCACTACGCGCACGCGCCTCTTCACTGTGGTCGAATCCCACCACGGCGTGACCACCGCGCAGCAGACGCTGCGCCATGTTGGCGCCCATCCGGCCCAAACCGATCATGCCGAGTCTCATGCGTGCTCCTTGGAAGACCCGACCATTGGGCGGGACGGAAAAAGTGTGCGTTACAGCCGGTTACGCCCTTGTCTTGCCGCCGGCGGGGCTAAACCGGCCGATCGACTGCTCGTTGACCCTATCGTGACCCGCATGGTGACATGAGGGGCGCAGTCCGCGTGGAGGCTCTTGGCTCATGATCGACTCTTTGACGTACGCCACTCCGATCCCGCGCGGCCATCTGCTGTCCAACGGCCGCTACGCGGTGATGGTGACCGCGGCCGGGTCGGGTTACAGCCAATGGCTGGGGCACGCGATCACCCGCTGGCGCGAGGATGTGACGCGCGATCCTAGGGGCAGTTACGTGTTCCTGCGCGACATCGCCTCCGACCAGGCATGGTCGGCCGGCTACCAGCCGCTGGGCGCGGCACCGGACGACTACGCGGTGGCGTTCGCCGAAGAGCGCGCCGTGATCACTCGCCGCGACGGCGCTATCACCACTACCACCGAGGTGATGGTCGCGGCGGATGGTGACGGCGAACTTCGCCGTGTGACGCTGTTCAATCAGGGCGACAGCGAACGCGAGATCGAGGTCACCACCTACGCCGAACTGGTGTTGGCACCTGCGGGCAGCGATGCAGCGCACCCGGCATTCTCCAAGTTGTTCGTGCAGACCGAATACATCGCGGCACAGGAATTGCTGCTGGCGACGCGACGCCGCCGCACTTCGAGCGAGCAGCCAATCTGGGCGGCGCAGTGGCTGGACGTGGAAGCCGAATCAGCCGGCGATCTGCAAGGCACGACCGGGCATGGTAGCGCGCTGCAATGGGACACCGATCGCGCGCACTTAATCGGACGCGGCCGCAGCCTGCACTCGCCTGCCGCGTTGTCGGCCGATCCACCGCTGGGCGGCGACGCCGGGACCGTGCTTGATCCCATCTTCAGCCTGCGCCGCCGCGTAAGCGTGGCGCCGGGTGCGAGTGTGCAACTGCAATGGTGGACCGTCGCGGCGGCTTCGCGCGATGAGGTGCTGGCGCTGGCGCAGCGCTATCGGCCAGGGCAGGCGTACCCACAGGCACTGGCGGCGGCCGCGAAGCGGGCGCAGACATCGCTCGAAGCGATCGGCATTGATGCAACCCAGGCGCAGCGTTTGCAGCGGCTGGCCACGGCGTTGCTGTACAGCGATCCGGCCCTGCGCGCCGAACCCGCCGCGCTGGCGCAAGGGGCCGGTGGCGGCCCTACGCTGTGGGCCGGCGGTATTTCCGGCGACCACCCGATCGTCCTGCTGCGCATCAACAGCGACGCCGGCCTGACCATGCTCGAGGAGTTGCTCGGGGCGCACGCGTTCTGGGCCGACAAGCGCCTGACCGTCGACCTGGTGATTCTCAACGAAGCCCCGCCAAGCGCCGTGGCCGCACTGGACGGCGCGCTGCAAGCTCGCATCCGGACGCACCTCGACATCCATGCCGAGTCTGGTGCAAAGCCGACGCTGTTTGCCTTGCGCGGCGATCAAATCGCGCCGGAATTGCACGCCGGCCTGCTGACGGCCGCGCGCATCGTGCTCGACCCGCAGCGCGGTGCTCTCGCCGACCAGGTCGATGCATTGCACGCCGTGGACGTGGTGCCATCGGCTACCGGCGCGCCGGAACCTGCTGCCCTCGCCTGGCCACGCGATGCTTCGCCCGACGCGGCTATCGTCGAGACCGATTCCATTGCAGCCGGGCTGGAGTACTTCAATGGCTATGGCGGTTTCGACGATGACGGCCGCGAGTTCGTGACGATCGTCCGCGATGGCCGACTGCCGCCGATGCCCTGGCTCAATGTGATCGCCAATCCCGAATTCGGCTTCACCACCACCGAGGCCGGTAGTGGCTATGCGTGGGCGCTGAACAGCCAGAGGAACCCGCTGACGCCTTGGGCCAACGATCCGATCAGCGATCCGCCGCAGGAGGTGCTGTACGTTCGCGACGACGAGGACGGACAGCTCTGGACCGCCACCGCGCTTCCGGCCTGCGAAGAGCCACGGGGCGATTACGTAGTCCGCCACGGCCAGGGTTACAGCCGCTACCAGCGCCACGCGCACGGCATCGAGCTGGACTTGCTGCAGTACGTTCCGGTCGCCGATGGCATCAAGATTTCGCGGCTGCGCCTGCGCAACCGCTCAGGACGGACGCGGCGGCTATCGATCACCGCGTTCGTGCAATGGGCGCTGGGGCCGAACGGCACGCAACCGGCGCCGTTTGTCGTGACCGAACACGACGCGGCGACCGGCGCGCTGTTCGCACGCAATGCGTGGCGGGCGGATTTCGCCGCGCGCACGGCGTTTATCGATCTGCGCGGCCAGCAAACTTCCCACACCGGCGACCGCTGCGAGTTCCTCGGCCGCCATGGCGCTCTGGAGTCGCCGGCGGCTTTGACAGGCAACGCACCGTTGTCCGGCCGGGTCGGCGCCGGCCTGGATCCGTGCGGCGCGCTGCAGGCGCAGATCGAACTGTCTGCCGATGCGGAAACTGAGATCGTGCTGCTGCTCGGCGATGCGCAGGACACGGACGCTGCGCGGGTGCTGATCGAGCGTTACCGCAATGCCGACCTCGACCTTGTGTTCCAGGCGGTCACAGACCAATGGAACGACACGCTCGGCACCGTGCAGGTGCGCACGCCCGACCGGACGATGGATCTGCTCCTCAATCGCTGGCTGCTCTACCAGGTGCTGGCGTGCCGGGTCTGGGCGCGCACCGGCTACTACCAGTCCAGCGGTGCGTTCGGTTTCCGCGACCAGTTGCAGGACGTGATGGCGCTGTGCGTTGCCCGCCCGGACGTCGCGCGCGAGCACCTGCTGCGTGCGGCCGGCCGGCAGTTCGTCGAAGGCGATGTCCAGCACTGGTGGTTGCCGCCCGGCGGCGAAGGCGTGCGCACGCGCATGACCGACGATCGCCTGTGGCTGCCGTATGTCGTCTGCCATCA
>MGYJ01000061.1:409115-412407 GCA_001801685.1 Gammaproteobacteria bacterium RIFCSPHIGHO2_12_FULL_63_22
CCCGCGACCGAGGACGCCAGCCTGTACGAACATTGCGCCCGCGCGATCGATGTCAGCCTGAGCCTGGGCGCGCACGACCTGCCGTTGTTCGGTACTGGTGACTGGAACGACGGCATGAATCGGGTCGGTGAGGAAGGCCGTGGCGAGAGCGTGTGGCTGGGCTGGTTTTTGGTCGCGACGATCGACGCTTTCGCGCCGGTCGCGCAGGCACGCGGCGACAGCGCGCGTGCGCAACGCTGGCGGCAATGCGCCGCAACCGTGCGCACAGCGCTGGACGCAGGCGGTTGGGACGGGCAGTGGTACCGACGCGGCTATTACGACGATGGCACGCCGCTGGGATCGCAGTGGAGCCGTGAATGCCAGATCGACGCGATCGCGCAATCCTGGAGCGTAATCGCCGGCGGCGGCGATCCCGCGCACGCAATCGCGGCGATGGCCGCCGTCGATGCGCAGCTGATCCGGCGCCGCGACCAGTTGGCCTTGCTGTTTACGCCGCCGTTCGACCAGGTCGACGAGGATCCGGGCTACATCAAGGCCTATCCGCCCGGCATCCGCGAAAATGGCGGCCAATACACCCACGGCGCGCTCTGGTCGATCTTCGCGCTGGCAAAGCTTGGGCAGGGCGATCGCGCCGCGGAACTGTTCGGCCTGATCAACCCGATCCATCACGGCGCCACTCGCGATGCCATCGAGCGCTACAAGGTCGAACCGTATGTGGTGTGCGCCGATGTGTATTCAGTGCCGCCGCACGTCGGTCGTGGCGGCTGGACCTGGTACACCGGCTCGGCGGCGTGGCTGTATCGCGCCGGACTCGAAGCAATCCTCGGCTTCCATCTGGAAGGCGATCACCTGCGCATCGATCCGTGCATACCGCGCGACTGGCCGGGTTTTTCGATCGCCTATCGACATGGGGGCAGCCGCTACCTGATCGAGGTGGCCAATCCCACCGGCGCTGGTCGCGGGGTGCGCAGGGCCGAACTCGACGGCGTGGTGCTGGACATCGATCCGTGCCGGATCCCACTGCATGACGACGGCGGTGTGCATCGGGTCGCGATCGAACTGGGCAGCTGAGTTGCGCGGCGGGGCTGATAGCCGCAACCGAGGATCGTGAACACGACTGCGGACAACATCCGACGTGCGGCGCGGGCTGACACGCCAGGTCAACACTGAGCCGGCCAAGCGCTTGGCCGCTGACCTCGCCGCGGGGTCTTTCGTCGCCTGCGAACTGCACTTCGGATTTCCCGGGCTTTTGCGTCAACACGCTTGTGACACAGGAAGCGACGAAGCGGAACAGCAGAATGATCCTACGTGCGCTGCCAGCGTGGATCCGTCGGGATACCCAACCCGGCGGATGGGAAGGGCCGGTGGCGCACGTGCAGGTAGATCACCGCGCTCAGAGCCGCAGCGAAGAAGCACCACACCGAAATGAACCACTGTGCATAGGCGAGGTAAGTCGCGACAGCTGATACCAGTGCTAGCGCCCCAAACCAGCGGACCCAGCGATGGCTGGAGATCATCTGACTCACAGTCGTGGCGGCCAAGTAGCCCAGCAGGACGGCGGCCTGGTAGAAGTGCGGCGACTCGTAGTCGATGTGCTGGCCAACGGGCCGGGCCTCGATCGGGTTTAAAAACATGCCGTAGAGCAGAAACAGGCCGACCAGAGCGCCGATGCCCAGGAAGCCCAAAAGCCCACGACGCCGCGGTCCGCGAGGCTCGGCGCACCAGACAGCCCAAGGCACGTACAAGGGCCAAAGCACGTGAGAGAACAGCGAGTACACCTGGGTTGCTGGCCCAAGCATAGCTTGAAGTGTTCCACCCAGGCTCAACCACACCACGCCTTCGAGTGCCTGTTGGATTGCAAACAGAACCGGAATGGCGGCCAGGGCTCGATCTTCGGGTCGCTGGACCCTGCGCAGGGTCAGTCCGCCGATGCCAAAAAGGACGGCGCTGGCGGTGAAGCTGGCAGTGGCGGAGAAGCACATGGGCGGGTCCTAGGAGAGAGGAGGTGTACGGTCAGCGCGGAGCCACGTAGCCGCCGGGGCGACCCTGGGGCGAAAGCACAAGTTGCCACAGCTGGCATTTGCGTACGCGGAATGTCGCCATGCTGGCAGCCAGGTAGAATTGCCACATGCGGCGGAAGCGTTGGTCGTAGCGCGCCGGCAGATGGCCCCAGCCGGCTTCGACGTTGTCTCGCCAAGCCTGCAACGTGCGATCGTAGTCGGCGCCAAAATTGTGCCAGTCCTCGAGCACGAACCGGCCCTCGCTGGCCGCGGTGATCTGTGCCGCCGACGGTAGCATCGAGTTGGGGAAGATGTAGCGATCGATCCATGGGTCGGTGCGATTAGTCGAGACGTTGGTGCCAATGGTGTGCAACAGCATCAGCCCATCGGCTGACAAGCAGTGGGAGGAAAGGTCGAAAAATCGTCGGTAGTTTCGAACGCCCACGTGCTCGAACATGCCGATCGAAAAGATCCGGTCCACCGGTTCGTCAAAGGCCCGATAGTCCTGCAGTCGGATCTCGATCGGCAGGCCGCGACACAATTCGCGAGCATAGGCTGCCTGCTCGCAGGAAATCGTCAGGCCGATGCCACTGATGCCGTAACGCTCGGCGGCAAACTTGAGCGCCTCGCCCCAACCGCAGCCGATATCGAGCACGCGCTGGCCCGGGGCCAACTGGAGCTTGCGGCAGACCAGGTCGAGCTTGGCCTCCTGCGCTGCGTCCAAGTCTCGGGCCGTGCGCCAGTAACCGCAGCTGTAGACCAGCCGCCGGCCCAGCATGATCCGGTAGAGGTCGTTGCCCAGATCGTAATGACGCTCCCCCACTACAAGCGCCCGTCGCCCGGCCTGGGCGTTGATCAGCCGGGCCCGGACCGCCGCCCAGCGATCGCCCCAGCCCAGCACCTGCTGCTCCAACCGGGCCGACAGAAGCCGGGCCAACAGCTGGTCCAGTGACGCGGCGTCCCAGTCGCCGTCCATGTAGGCCTCACCCAGGCCCAGCGAGCCCTGTGCGAGTATGCGAGCGAACACCCGCGGATGCCGCACCTGCAGGTCCCAAGGCTGTTCCCCGTCCACCACCACTTGCGCCCGCGACAGCAGCGCGGCGACGCGGGTCCGCTGAACCTCTTCGCGCCGAAGGCGACGCCGAGAATTTGGTAAGGGGGCCGGCCAGCTCACGATCGAACTCCGGCCAGCGCGGCCAAGGCCAGTTCCCACTCTTCGTCGGCGCGTATGACGAAGGCCGAGAGCGCCGAATCGGGCGCATGGATACGCGCCGCGCTGGCCGAATTGGCGG
>MGYJ01000061.1:412415-420013 GCA_001801685.1 Gammaproteobacteria bacterium RIFCSPHIGHO2_12_FULL_63_22
GCGCCCCCCGAGAACAAGCTTGCGTCCATGCAGCCTAGGCTAGTGGCCATGGCGGCGATGGACTGGGCGTAGGGCCAACCGATCAATGCGGTGCCGGTCAATCTCGCTCAAGGAGCTAGCGGAACAGACTGGGTCGTTCATCGGGTCTCCAAGGCGCATGCGGGTCGTTGGCGGCGCGGATCAAGGGACGGGCACAGCCGGCGTGTGCTCAGCCAGCAGCGACTCGCAGGCCACGGCCAGTAGCGGCGCCATCGCGATTGCGTTGCAGGCTGGGTGCGGGATTGTGTCGGTACTGACGACGCGCTGGGCACCCGCTGCGAGCAAGCGGTCGTAGGCGTCTTCGGAAAACACCGCGTGAGTCACCAGGCAGGTCGCTGGGGCCATGCCGAAGGCCGCCAAGTGCTTGAGGGTTTCGATCATTGTGTGGCCCGAGGAGACGATGTCATCCACCACCACTGGCGTACGGCCGCGGGCGGCGATAGGGTCGGGTAGGCTCACGCGAACGGCGCGGTCGCTCTCCCGGATCTTGGTCAGCACCTGGTATGGCACCTGAGCCCGCGCGGCGATATCGCCGACCCATTGAGCCGACTCGCTATCCGGGCCGATCAGGATCGCGTTGGGCACGTTCGCCTGCACCCAGGCCGCCATCGCCGGGGCCGCAGCGACGTGGCGCGTGGGGATCGAGAACAACCCGTCCAGGCGTGGATTGCGGTGCAGGTGCGGATCCACCGTAACCAGCCAGTCGACACTCTGTTGCAGGAAGCGCGCGAACAAGGGTGCACTGATCGCTTCGCCGAGATGGAATCGGGTGTCTTGGCGCATGTAAGGCAGGTAAGGGGCGACAAGGCCGACCGAGCGGGCGCCGAACTCGCGGGCCGTCTCCGCAGCAAAGCGAAGCGCCAGCGCGGCCGTATCCGGGCTGCGCAATCCGGCCAGCAACACAACATCGGAACCCTTCAGATGGGGGTCGAGCGTCACCAGGGATTCTCCGTCCGGAAACCGGCGCCAGCCTAGGGGCGCGAAGCGCGCCTGAAGGCGCGCCGCTAGGTCCAGTCCCATGGATTCCAACTCGGGAAACGGGATGAGAATGCGGTTCATGGGGCCTCCAGCGATAGGATATCGGGGTGGATTTGGGCGTAGGCTAAAGCGTAGGCGAGCTCGCCGGGGGACTGAGCGTGTACGGTATAAAGGGACTGCCCGTTCGCAACGGGATCGCCGATGCGCAGTGCGCAGGTAAGGCCGGCCAAGGGCGCGCCCGGCGCGCCGGCTAGCTTGGCGACTTTGGCTAGGCGCCGGTTGTCGATCGCCTGGACGCGCCCCGCACGAGTTGCCAACACTGGCGCCTGGAAAGGCGCCTCGCCCGGCTCGGTAAAGCCGCCCTGCGCTTCACAAATGGCCATGAACTTGGATAGGGCACGCCCCGACTTCAAAGTCTCGGTGGCCAACGCCAGCCCCTGACCCGGCGGTGTGTCGGGGGCCAAATCCAGCAGGGCGCCCGCGACGGCCAGAGCGCGGTCGCGCAGGTCGGTCGGGGCTTCAGGCGCGCCGCGCAGCACGGCCAGGACATCGCGCGCTTCCAGCGCCGGGCCGATGCCCACGCCCACCGGCTGGCGACCGTCGGTTGGGAAAACGGCGATGGTTAGACCCATTGCCGTCCCGGTTGCGATCAGCCGCGCCGCCAGAGACTGCGCGGCGGCGTCGGAACGCACCTTGGCGGTGGGTCCGACCGGCATGTCGATCAGCACGTGGCTCGCGCCGGCTGCGACCTTTTTGGACAGCACGCTGGCGACCAGTTGGCCGTCGCTGTCGAAATCCAGCGGCCGTTCGACCCGGATCAGGACATCGTCCGCCGGGCTAAGGCGCACGTTGCCGCCCCAAACCACGCAGCCGCCTTCGCGCTCGACCACCCGTCGCATCGCCGTCAGATCCAGGGCAACCGGCGCCATGACTTCCATCGTGTCAGCGGTGCCAGCGGGCGATGTAATCGCTCGCGACGACGTTTTGGGAATTCGGTGTCCGAGTGCCGCGACGATGGCGACCACTATCGGGGTGGTGCGGTTGCCCGGCAGGCCGCCCACACAGTGCTTGTCCAGCACCGGGCCGCCGCCCCAGTCCAAAGTCTGGCCCACGGCCACCATGGCCCGGGTCAGGGCCAGGGTCTCGCCGTGGTCAAGGCGCTCGCCGGCGCAGGCGGTGACGAACGCCGCCAGCTCGATGTCCGAGAGCCGATTGGCCGCTGTGTCGCGCATCAGCGCCAAGCAGCCGGCGTCGTCCAGTCGCGCCCCGAACACCTTGGCCCGCAGGGCGCCGGCGGAGGCGGCCGGCTCGGGATGCCGGAACGTGGCGAACGCCCCCTCGGCCGGCATCACTGCGGCCCAGGCGGCTTCCGAGACCGCGACCTCATCGACCGCAAGATGGTCGTCCGTCACGACATTGAGAGTCGCGATTACTTGCTGCGTGCCGACGTGCATCTGGACCCGGGTCAGGGCGGCGAAGCCCTCCGAACGGCAGACTGGGCAGTCGCGGTGCATGTAGACCACTGGTTGTTGGTAGGTGTCGATGCCGGCGCGGACGACGCGAAGGCGGGTGTGGGCATGCGCGTTCATGCCGTCGCCTCGCCTCCCAGGGGCACCCGTTCCAGGTGTTCGGGGACACGGCACTGCCAGCCGAGCTCGCGCTCGATCCGACCACGCAGCGCGTCGGCAGCGTCCGGTTCGCCGTGCGTGATGTAGGTCATCTTGGGCGTCGTCGGCGCCGGGCGCAGCCAGGCCAGCAGTTCCTCGCTGTCAGCATGGCCCGAGAAGCTGTGCATCGCTACCACTTCGGCTTGAATCGGCACCTCCTGCCCGAAGATGCGCAACGACTTCTCTCCGCGCACCAGCGCCGCGCCCCGGGTCCCGCCGGCCTGGTAACCGGCCAACAGGATCGCGTTGCGCGAGTCTTGGCCGAAGGCGAGCAAGTGGTGCAGAACGCGCCCGCCGGTGAGCATGCCACTGGCGGAGATGATGATCATTGGTCCGCGCTGCAGATTGAGCGCCTTGGACTCCTCCACAGTACGCACCATGGTCGCAAGTTCGTACATGTCTCGGCACTCGGCGTCTGTGACGTGGTGCTCGCCGTGATGGCGGTGGTAAAGATCAGTGGCATTGATCGCCATCGGGCTGTTGAGGTAGACGGGGACTCGCGGGATCTCGCCGCGCTGGCGAAGTCGCGCGATGTGTAGCATCAGAGCCTGGGCGCGGCCGACCGCAAAGGCGGGAATCACGATCACGCCGCCCCGGGCAGCGACCCTCTTGATCACTGGCGCCAGTTCCGCCTCGGCGTCGGCGGTCGGGTGTCGGCGGTTGCCGTACGTGGATTCGCACACCAGCACGTCCGCGCCCTCGAAGGGTGCTGGGGCCTTCATCAGCGCGTCGCTCGCCCGACCTAGGTCGCCAGTGAAATGCAGGCGCCGACCGTCGATCGTCAGCGCGATCTGGGCGGCGCCGAGGATATGTCCTGCCGGGATGAATCTGGCGCTGATGCCGGGGGCCAAGGTTTGCGGTTCCAAGAACGGCCTGCCCTCGAAGCGGGTCAGGCACGTCATCGCGTCCTCTTGTGTGTATAGCGGCAAAGGATTGGCGTGCCGCGAATAGCCCTTCTTCTTGGCGTAGCGCGCTTCTTCCTCCAGCAGGTGCCCGCTGTCGGGCAGCAAAAGCTGGCTCAGGTCACGAGTGGCATCGGTGCACAGAATTTTGCCGGCAAAGCCCTGTTTGACGAGAGCCGGGAGATAACCGGCGTGGTCAAGATGGGCGTGTGTGAGCAGCACAGTGTCGATCGAAGCGGGCGCGACCGGAAAGTCAGCCCAGTTGCGCTCGCGCAGTTGCTTGTAGCCCTGGAACAGGCCGCAATCCACTAGAATGCGTTGCCCGGCGGCCTGAATCAAGTATCGCGATCCGGTGACGGTGCCGGCGGCGCCGAGGAAGTGCAGCGTGCGGGACGCAGGGGTGGGCATGTGAAGAATCCTTGTGGAGAGTGGTCAAATCGGGACACTTGGTCCCGGGGCCAGGGACCCGCGGCGGCTTTGATCGGCCAGTCCGGCCGGCGCCAACGCCGCCGCAGGCACCGTTCGCTGATCAGCGACTCAGTTCGACGGTGTCATGCAGCGAAGGCTTGCCTTCGACGACCTCCGCCATTGCGTAGTGCTCGTCAAACAGCGAGGTTATGCGTACGCGGCCCACGGTTTCGCGCTTGAAACGCGGACCCGCATTCTTGTGCGTTCCGGTTAGGCGCCGGTGAGTGATCACCTCCAGTACCTGGCCAACCTGGGCGCCGTCTTTTTCGCCCACGCAAACGACCAGCGCCCCAGCGTCGGCCTCCAGAATCTGGCCGCGCATGAGGACTTCATGCTTGAAGCTGCCGTCGGCCGCGTAGGCGGTGCTGGTCAGGGCCAGCATCAGGACCAAAGGGGTCACCCAATGACGGGCACGGGCGCGAAGGGACGGACGGACGTGAGATGCTGCAAAGTGGGTAGTCATGACAAAAACTCCTTAGTGGGAACAGCGGACGGTTCGGCCGCACGGGCGGCCAGGGGAAGGCGCTTAAGCAACAGCGCGTTGACAGCCACGATCACGGAATTGCCGGACATCGACAGCGCCGCGACTTCGGGCGAGAGCACGAACGGGAAGATCACGCGGGTCGCGAGCGGAAACGCCAGAACGTTGTAGCCCGCGGCCCAAGCCAGGTTCTGGTGCATCTTGCAAAGGGTGCCGCGGGCGATCGAGATGGCTCGAACGACGTCGTAGGGATCGCTGCGCATCAGAACGATGTCAGCGCTGTCGATCGCCACATCTGTGCCGGCGCCGATTGCGAAGCCAACTTCGGCTTGGGTCAGAGCCGGGGCATCGTTGACGCCATCGCCGGCCATGCCGACCTTGAGGCCTTGGGCCTGCAGTTTCTTGACCTCGGCGGCCTTTTCCCCGGGCAGCACGTCCGCCAGTACGATATCGATTCCCAGGTCAGCTGCGACGCGCTCGGAAGTGGGCCGGTTGTCGCCTGTGATCATCGCTACCCGGACCTTGCGTCGGTGCAGTTCATCGATCGTGGCTCGCGACGTCGGTCGGATCGCGTCGGCGATGGCGATCACGCCCGCCAAGCGCCCGTCCGCGGCAACGTAGACAACAGTACGGCCGTCGCGTTTGAGGCCCTCGTCCTGAACTTCAAGTTCCTCCACGGCCGCGCCCTGGGCGGTCTGGACCAACTGAATGATTTGCGCGAGTGCGGTGTCGGCACCGACCTTGGTGGCGCGGTAAGTGAAGGCGCCGCTGCGATTGATCGTGCCACCTACCACCATCGCCCCGGGAACCTTTTTCACTGGCATCGATTCGCCAGTGAGCATCGATTCATCCACCTGGGACTGCCCCTCGAGGAGCTCGCCATCTACGGGTACCTTGGCGCCCGGTCGCACGACAACGACGTCGCCCACCTGAACATCGTCGGTTGCGATCTCCAGATCGACGTTGTTCCGGCGCACGAATGCCCGCGGCGGCGAAAGCTTGAGCAACGCCTTCATGGCGTCCGAGGCGCCAGCGCGGGCACGCATCTCGAGCCAGTGGCCGAGCAAGATAAAGGTCAGCAGGACTGACGACGCCTCGTAGAAGTTGGGTCCGTCGAACACGAACGTCGCGCCCAAGCTGAAGCCATACCCGGTACCGACGCTGAGTAGCACCAGTACCGCCATGTCGAGCACGCCGCGCCGCAACGAGCGGATCGCGGCGGAGAAGAATGGCCAGCCCGGATAGAGAACCGCTCCGCTGGCTAGCAGCCACAGCCACACGTTTTCGGTCAGCCCGAACGGCGTCGGCGGCGGGCTCATCATGCCCATCGGTGACCAGATGAAAAGCGGGGCCGAGAACAGTAGTGCGACCACGAAGCGCCGGCGCGTGTCCCTCGCTGCGTCATGCAGGTCGCCCGCGTGGCGCATGCCCTCGTGCGCGTCCGACGCGCGCGCACCTGGAGGTGCCGGAGCATGGCCTGCGTTGCTGATTTTAGGCGCCGTTATCGCATCAGCCGTCGGCGACGGCGGCTGTCGTGTGGCTGTCGTGTGGCGGTCCTCGTCGGCGTGCCCCGCGTGGCTCGTCGTCGCCGCAGCGCGCGCCGGGGGACCCGCCGGTGCGCCGGACTCCCCCGATGGCGCGCAACACGTGAATCCGCACGCTCGGATGGCGGCGGCGATGGACGACGGATCTGCTGCGCCGCGGGTGTAGCGAACCCGCAGCGTACCAGCGGCGAAGTTGGCTTCCGCCGACTGGACGCCCGGCAAGGCATCGATTGGGGCTGCCAACGCGCGGGCGCAGCCTTCGGTCAGCAAGTCGCTGATCGGCCAGGTCCGAACTGGCGCGGCGCCCGGGTCGACTCTCATGAGGCCGCCGCCAGCGTCCGGCGACGGCGCGGAAAAAATCGCGGCACTGCGGCCAAGTAGTGCTCGTAGGCAGCGCCAAAGCGGGCCCGTGTGTCACGCTCCTCGTTGATCGCTAACCGCACGTAGGTGACCAGCATCACGGGGTACAGCAGCAATGTGAGCAGGGTTGGCCACTGGACCAGGAAGCCGGTCATGATCAGCGCGAAGCCGACGTACTGAGGGTGCCGGATGCGGGCGTAGGGTCCGGTTAGCGCCAACTCACCGCGACGCTGGGCGTGGTAGAGCACGGGCCATGCGCGGGAGAGCAGCCAGAAGCCCCCGCCGATCAGCAAAAAGCTCAACATGTGGAAGGGCCCGAAATGCGGGTTGGCCCGCCAGCCGAACATCATCTCCAGTACGTGGCCGGCGTCGTGGCTGAGCCAGTTCACCTCCGGGAAGCGCGACGTCAGCCAGCCCGAAAGGAGAAAGAGGCTGAGCGGAAAGCCGTACATCTCGGCGAAGAGCGCCACGACGAACGCCGAGTACAGGCCAAAGCTGCGCCAGTCGCGGGTCGTGAGCGGGGTGTAGAAGCTCCATGCGAAGAAGATGAAGAATGCAGCGTTGATCACAGCCAGCGTCCACATTCCGTAACCGGGAAGCGGTGTGTTCATGGCAGATCTCCACGATGGGTGTGTGAACGCTGCGTGCGCGGGATGGTCGCCGGTGGAGTGGACCCCTCAGCGACGGGCGGTACGTCCTGGGCGGGCGCACTATCTGCATCCGGGTCGCCATGACCTCCGTGGCCTCCGTGGCCTCCGTGGACAAACAAGTGGAGCAGCGGACAAGCGAGCAAGATCAGGATCGGCAGCCAGCGCCAAAGGCCCGCCAGATGCAGTCGGTGTTCGGCGATCAGGTAGAAGGCGGCGAAGCCCATCAAGACCCAGAAAATCAAGCGGGCTCGTCGCTGGGCGGGCGTGGGGACGTAGGGAAGGGCAGTGGGCGTTGTCATCGGACGGACTCCAGAAGGGCGGTGGATTGGGTTCAGGACTTGCCGAGCGTGTGCAGGTAGACGAACAGGGCTTCGGCGTTGGGGAGCGCCGCATCGGATTGGCTCAGCCGCGTCGCCAAGTCCGGCACGCCGGGAATGGCGCGTTTTCCTGCCAACTCGTGGAAAGCCCCGAAACTGAACTGGTAAGGTACGGACGATTCCGCGATCACG
>MGYJ01000062.1:0-43222 GCA_001801685.1 Gammaproteobacteria bacterium RIFCSPHIGHO2_12_FULL_63_22
CGTCCACTCACACGCCGGCAGATTTCAGCGCGAAAATAGGAGGCACTCGCCATGCGGACCAAAATCGTGATTGACGACAAGCTGCTGCGGGACACCCTGCAGGCCACGGGCCTGCGAACGAAACGGGAAGTAATCGAGCTCGGGCTACGCACTTTGCTGCGTCTGAACCTGCGTCAGCAGGAGCAGATCAAGCGCTTTCGCGGCAAGTTGCAGTGGCAGGGTGATCTTGAAGCGATGCGAAACCTAGCCTGAGTGCGCGGCCTCACGGCCCGCCGACCTCAGCACTCTTCTTGTAAGGCACGATCGGCCGCGACATTGCCATCCGGGCGGCGAAGAACTTTCGTGCGCTTCGGTCGCTGGGTATCACTGTCCGCAAGACCATTGATGTGGTCATCGCGACGCGATGCATCAACAATCAGATGCCGCTGCTTTTCGGCGACCGGGATTTCGATCCGTTCGTGCAGCACCTGGGATTGAATTCGGCGCTCTGACTCCTGCGCTGCTGTGCTTGATCTGGATTCTTGAGCTTGGACGCGTAGGGGTTCTTCCGGGACTTCAGCTTTGACAGATCGTATTCAGTTTTCATGGCTGGTCTCGTCCATAGAAAGTGCTTTCGACTTCTTGTAAGGCACCATCGGCTGCGGCTTCGCGCCGGCCTCTTCCATCCGGCGCATGAAGTTCGGCGCCGCCGCCGGGTCGAATGGCAAGCGCCCGGCCAGGCCGCTTACTTCGCCCAGCAATTCGAGCGATCCCAAGGGCCGCGCGTCCACCTGCGCGGCCAGCTGGTTGGCTTTTTCGATGTCGCCCAACTGGAAATACGCCAGGATCAGCGTCGCCGGACGCTCGCCTTCCACCTCCAGCGCGGCGAGTGATTTGCGTGCAGCGGCCTCGTCGCCATTTGCCGCCTGGGCGATGGTCAGGAAGGCTCTGTTGGGGCTGCTTTTATCCAGCGTTGCCAACACGGCCAGCGCCCGGTCCGGGCGGCCGCGGCTAAGCGCGGTGCGAACTTCCGCTTCGGTGATCAAGCCGGTGCGGCCGACCTGGGCGAGGCTGTCGCGTACCATCGCATCGCTGCGGTCGTAGTCGCCTATCGCCTCCGCTGCCTGCGCGCCCTTGCCGCGTTGCTCGCGATCGAGCGGATTCAACTTCGCGCCGGCCTCCACCATTTCCAGGTAGTCGCGGGCGTGTCCGGTGACGGTCATCATGTCGCTGAGCCAGATCATGTTGAATTGCTTGCCGGCGGCGATGCGCTGGCGCAGCTGTACGATCAGCCCGGGGATGCGGTCCCAGCGGTCGGCGAAAATCTGTCGTTCGAGGTCTATCCACAACTTGGTATCGGGGTCGCGGGCGGCATCGAAGGCGCGGTCGAAATGCCCGCGCACATTGGCCAGCGCCGTCGCCGTGTCGATGCCGCCATCGGGCGGCGGGATGTGGCCCATCAGGTAGTGTGTGTAGGGGTCGGCGCTGTCGATTTGCGCCATCACGAAATTCGGATCCAGCTTGGTCGCCTGGTCCAGTACCGCCAGCGCATCCCACATCATGCCGCTGCGGCGGTCGGTGGCATGCCAGTCGTCGAGCATCTGCAGCGCGCGCCGATAGGCCAGGAAGGCTTCGACATTCTGCGTGCCGCTGGCCAGCATGCCCTCGCGCCGCTTGGCGTCCAGCACCACATCCAGCGCGCGTGCGATGTTGGCGGCGATGTCGGCCTGCACGGCGAAGATGTCGGCCACCGGGCGGTCGTAGGTTTGCGACCACAAGTGGAAGCCATCGCTGGCGCGGATAAGCTGCGCGGTAACGCGCAGGTTGTCGCCGGCGCGGCGAACCGAGCCTTCCACCACGTGCCCAACGCCCAGCGTCTTGGCGATGTCCGGCACGGGCACGTCGCGGCCCTTGAAGTGGAACGCGGAGGTGCGCGCGGTAACGAGCAGGTCGGGCAGCGTGGTGAGGGCGTTGATGATTTCTTCGCTGAGTCCGTCGGCGAAATAGCCGTCTTCGGGCGATTGGCTCATGGCCACGAAGGGCAGCACTGCTACAGATTTTTGATTCGTGTTGATTGCACTTGCAGTCGCGGCGGCTTGCGCGGTGTCTACCTTGCCCGCGGCGGGTGCGTCGCCGGTGGCGGCGCCGCGCCAGTACCAGCCGATCGCCAACACCATCATCACCACCGCAGCAATATAGAAACGCTTCGACCCAGCGCCGGCACGATCCACGCGCACGCCGTCTTCGCCGAACTCCAGCGCCCAGGCCAACACCAGGGCCAGCGGAAAACCCAGCATCACCAGGAAGGTGACAAGGCGCGGCGTCCAATCGGGCATGCCGAATTGCGGCGCGACGGTGGCCGCCACCTGGATGAGCACCCAGCCGGCGACGAGGTAGGCCGCACCGATGCGGAACACCTTGCGGCGCTTGAGTTCAACCATCAGGCTCATTTCAGCACCGGCTCCGCTTGTTCGAGCATGTCGCCCCTGACCCTGCCCCAGCGGCCACCTTAACCGCGATCGGCCGACGCCGGGTAGAAGACATCCAGCTTCATTTTCCGAAGCAGCTCCCGGTAGCGCGGATCTTGCCGAACGGACTCATAGACAACACTCTGGCCCAGGAAGGGCATTTGCGGATCGCGCAGGTCGTAGGCTTCCTGCAATTTGGCAAAGGCCAGGTCGCGATCGCCCAAACCAAGCACGACTTCCGCAATCAGTTGGGGCGAAACGTAATGGCGCGTGGCCTCCTGCTGCAATTCCTGCAAGATCTCGCGGGCTTTCGCGGGCCGGCCCGCCTGGGCATAGGCCCAGCCCAAAAACGCCTGACGACCCAAGTTGTCTGTCCGGCGCTCGCCCGACAGGCGGTCGAGAAGTCGCAACGCCTCGTCTGGCCGTCCGGTCCTGATCAGGGCAACCGCCCTCCCGGCAAGTTGATCGCCTAGCTTCGACGGCGGGATGGCAGCAGTCAGGTCCAACACTTCCTGGTAACGCCCCTGCCCCAACAAGTAAACAGTTCCAACCGCATCGGCGCGCGTTGCAGACAGATCGTTCGCGCGTTGTTCGAAGGCCATCGCTTCATCGAATCGGCCCCATCCAGCCAGATGACCGGCGTGCCGCGAGTACGCGATGGCGTAGTTGGGGTCGATGGCGATCGCGCGCAACATCGACTTCTCGGCCTCCGGCCAATCCCAGGCGAAGTGAAACGCCACTTCGCCCAATGCCGTATAGGCCTGCACCACCTGGTCGTCGAGTTCGATGGCGCGACGTGCCGATGCCTCGGCCAGGGGAAACGCCTCGGCCGGCGGTGCGATTCCGCCCATGGCCAGATAGATATAGGCCTCGGCCAGCGCGCCATGGGCCAGTGCGTAGTTCGGATCGAGCTTCAATGCCTCCTTGAACAAGCGGACCGACTCCTTCGCCGAGCCATCGGTCCACTGCTTCCTGCCCTTGAGGAACAGCTCGTAGGCGGCAAGGTTTTCAGTGGTGCCGGCCAGGCGTCCCCCGCCCGCCGTCCTGTCGAGTTGCAGCTTCAGGGTGTTGGCGACCGCCTCGGTTATTTCCTCCTGCACGTCGAAGATATTGGTCGCGCTAAGTGTCCGGTCGTAGCGTTCGGACCATTCGGTCTGGCCGTCGCTGGCGCGCACCAGCTGCACGTTGATCCGCACGCGATCGCCAGCGCGCTGCACGCCGGCCTCCACCAGGTGGGTGGCACTCAATCTTTTCGCAACCTGCGCCAGGTCCAGTTTGGAATCACGAAATGGCAACACCGCCGTTCGCGCAATGACGGTCAGGCCCGGCACCCGCGAAAGCGTGTTGATCAGGTCCTCCTGGATGCCATCGGCCAGGAAAGCGGCATCCTCGCCGCCGGCGCTGCGATTTTCGAAGGGCAATACCGCCACGGCCTTGCCTGACTGGGTGTTCGGTCCCGAAAGCGCGGGCACGGCCGCAAGCCCTGGCGCCGACGCCGTCTCTGCGTTGCCCGCGCCGGCACCGGGCGCGAACTTCCACATGAAGCCGCCGCCAATGGCCAGCAACAGGGACAACAGCAGCAGTTCGGCGCTGCTTATCTTCTGCTCGCCGCGCTCACCGTGGTACCAGGCCAGCAGCAGAGTGACGAAGAATCCGACGAAGGAGGCGATGATCAATGCGCGGGTAATTGATTCCGGCCAGGCGAACCGCTGGGCAACGATGTCCACGCCTTGCAAAAGTGCGAAGGCCGCGGCCGCATAGGCGACGGACCATTGCACGATCTTGCGCTGCTTGAGGCGGGCGAACAGACCAGCCATGCGCTCCTGCATCCTTCGGAACCGGCTGGCCAATCTTCCGCCAGAATGCGGCGAAACGCGAGTCGCCCGGGTACTTCGAGAATCCGACCTCCGCAGTCAGTGGGCCTGGGTTGGCTGCAGGTAAAGGGTCTGGGTCGGATAGGCGAAGTGAATGCCCAGCCGGGCGAAGTCGCGGAAGATGGCCAGGTTGATCGCCTGCAGGATGTCCATATGCCGCAGGTAGTCGGGCGACAGCACGAAGTACACGCACTGCAGGTCCAGCGAATGCGCGCCGAAGCTGGCGAAGTGACAGCGGTCGAAGCGGGTGTCGGCCTGCGCCTCGATGATGGCGCGGACCGTGCCGGGCGCCGCTTCCAGCAGGTCCGGCGTGGTTTCGTAGGTAAGGTTGAGCACGAAGTCGACGCGTCGCTCGGACATTCGCCCGTAGTTGCGCACGCGGCTGCTGAGCAGGTCGGCGTTGGACACCACCACCTGCTCGCCGGTCAGGCTGCGCAGGCGGGTGCTCTTGATGCCGATGCTCTCGACGGTGCCGCGCACATCGCCCACCGACAGCGCATCGCCGACCACGAAGGGCTGGTCCAGCGTGATCGCCAGCGACGCAAACAAGTCGCCCAGGATGTTCTGCAGGGCCAGCGCCACGGCCACGCCGCCAATGCCTAGGCCGGCGATCAGCGCGGTGATGTTGACGCCCAGGTTGTCCAGCGTCAGCAGCACCACCAGGGTCCATATCAGCACCCGCACCACGATGCCGATGATGGTGATGGAACCGATCTTGGACCGGTCCTGGTCCAGGCTGTGCCGGCGCTTGCGATCGAGCCAGGCCAGGAAGGCGGCCGATGCCCAGATGCCGATCTGCCAGAAGGCAATGATGGTGATCGCCTTGTTCATGCCGGTGTCGACCGACGCGGGCAATTCGAGCAGCTTCAGCCCGGCGAAAGCCGCCACCGCGATGAAGAACAGCAGCGTCGTCCGCGACAACACGCCCAGCGGCACTTCCAGCAGTTCGGTACGCTCGGTCGCCAGCATGTCGCGATAACGGCGCCGCACCAGGCGGCGCAGGCCCAGCAGCAGGGCCAGCAACAACGCGGCGGTGGCGCCGGCAATCATGCGGGCGACGACGGGATCGTATTCGGCCAGGGACGGCAGGAAGCCCAGGCTCATGCAGCCACGGCCTCGGGACTGTCGGCGGTTTCGGTGCCGCGCGCGGCATGCAGGAAATCATGACCCCAGCGCGACAGGTCATAGTGGCGCACGATATCGAACAAGGTGCGTTGGCGGTCGTCGCGCTCGGCTTCGCCCATGGTCAGCGCCAGGCGCAGCGTGGACACCATTTCTTCGCTGTCGTGCGGATTGGTCAGCAACGCGCCTTTCAGCTCGGCCGCCGCACCGGCGAATTCCGACAGCACCAGCACGCCCTTGCCGTTGGTCAGGCCCTGGGTGGCGACGAATTCCTTGGCCACCAGGTTCATGCCGTCGCGCAGCGGCGTTATCCACATGACGTCGGCCGCGGCGTAGTGCGCGATCACCGAATCGAAGGGCAGCGCGCGTGCGAAGAAGCGCACCGGCGTCCAGTCCAGGCGCGACAGCCGGCCATTGATGCGCCCGACCGATTGTTCGATCTCGGCTTGCAGTTCGCGATAGACGGTCATCTCGCGCGCCGCCGGCACGCAGACCACCACCAGCGTCACTTCGCCGCGCAGGTCCGGTTCGCGCTCGAGCAACAGTTCGAAGGCGCGCAGTTTTTCCAGGATGCCCTTGCCGTAGTCCAGGCGCTCGATGGACAGCACTAGCTTGCGCGCGCCAATTTCTTCGCGAATGGCGGCGACGTGCTTGCGCACCGCCGGCATGGCCAGCAGGCCTTCGATCTTTTCCACGTCGGTGCTGATCGGGTGCGCACCCAGGCGGATGCTGCGGCCCTGTGCCCGTACTTCGGTTGGCATGCTTTCCAGGCCGACGCAGCAGCCATAGGTGAGGAAGCGTGGCGCGCAGGACACGCGTGACACGACTTCCACCGGAGCGGCGCCGCGCAAGGTATCGACGAAATTCTCGACATGGCGCGGAATCTGGAAGCCGATGTAGTCGCAGGCCAGCAGGCTGCCGAGGATCTCGCGCCGCCACGGGATGATGTTGAAGATGTCGCCGGTCGGGAAGTGCGTGTGGTGGAAGAAGGCGATGTTCAGGTCCGGGCGCAGCTCGCGCAAGGTCGAAGGCACCATCCACAGGTTGTAGTCGTGCAACCAGACGGTGGCGCCCGGCGCGGCTTCGGCCGCAGTCGCCTCGGCGAACAAGCGGTTCACCTGCTTGAATACTTGCCAGTCGCTTTCGACGAACCGCGCGCGTTCCCAGAAGGTGTTGATGATCGGCCAGAAGGCTTCCTTCGAAAAACGCTTGTAGAACACGTCCACCTGTTCCTTGCTGAGCGGTACGCGGGCCGCGGTCAGCAAGGGATAGCGCGCGGCATCGACCGCGGTATGTACCTTGAAGGATTCACCCTCAGCGCCGGCCACGCTCCATGCCACCCATGACCCCGGATGGCCGTCGCCGAAAAAACTCAACAGGCTGGGGATGATGCCATTGGGCGAACTGTGCGGCTGGCGAACCACCTTGTCCTGGACGAACTTTTCTTCATACGGCAGGCGGTGGTAGACCATCACCAGGTCGGCCTTGCCGATGCTGCCTTCAAGATCGGGCACGTCAATGGCTTCGTCCACCATTCCAAAATGGCGGATCGCTTCGAGGATGCCGCCGCAGCCGGGCGACTGCGCGTGCAGCACTTGCGGCAGTTGATCGGTGGCCGCCAGCAGCGCGGGTTCTGATTCCGCCACGCACACGCCACGAAAGCCCACGCCGAACATGGACAGGTCATTGAGCGTATCGCCGGCAACCAGCACGTTGGCAGGCGCGATGCCCAGCAGTTCGGTCAGCGCCAGCAGCGTCGAGCCCTTGTTGGTATCTCGCGGCAGGATGTCGAGGTAGCGATCGGCCGAATACAGTACGTCGCACGACAACAGGCTGGCCTGCGCCTCGATGGCCAGGCGCATGGACGCGAGTTCACCGGGTTGGCAATAGTAGGAACAACGACGTTGTTGCGGCACGTCCTGGCGCACCATCGGCTCGAAGCCGGACATGCCTTCCACCACCACTTGTTCGCCCGGCCAACGCGATTCGATGTCCGACTGCAGCGGTTGCAGCGGCTGCATGTCGTTGGTGGCGATGACCGTCGCGCCAACGTCGCACACCACATAGTCCGGACGTGGCAGCAAAGGGTCCGACAAAAGCGGAAGCACTGTCTCCAGTCCGCGGCCCGTCACCCAGGCAGTGTGGATTCCGGGATGGTTGGCGAGCAGGCGATACAACTGGCGGCGATCGCCGGCGTCGCCGGCCAGGAACGTACCGTCCAGATCGGTGGCCAACAGCATCGTGGGCCCTGGAGTGGAAGTCATCATGGGCACCTCTGTTCTTCAAGCGCGCGGGATGAAACACGGGCGCATGTACAGCACAACGTGCCCCCTGCCGCTTCATCGTTGACGAAGCGACCAGCACTGGCTGCGAACAACCAAGAACCTTCATGGATTGCGAAACGAATTGTGAGGTGATTTTAACAGCGTGCGCTTTTGGGATGAAAACAAAACGTTAAGTCATTCATGTAACGTGGTTGCACTCGCGACTCACGATCACTTCAAAGCGGCGACGCCCCTTCACTGAGGATGGCGTAGTAGTCCTGGTACAACCAGACCCGGTTGCGTTGCTGGCCGGTAATCTCGTTGATCAGGCCCAGCTTGCTCAACTCGACCAAGGCCTTGCGCACCGTCAGCGGTGACAATGAAAGTTGCGCGGCGATTTGCGGCGCCCCCAACACCGGCCTGCGTGCGAACTGCTCGAACACCTGTCCGGCACTCGCGGCCTTGCGGCCAAGGCTGCGCAGCTTCAGTCGATCGGCATCGAACAAGGCCAGGATGCGGCGCGCGGTGTCTACCGCTTGCGTCGAGGTTTGCTCGACGCCTTCCAGGAAAAACGCCAACCAGGTTTCCCAGTCGCCGGTGCGGCGAACGCGATCGAGCTGGTCGTAGTACTCGCTGCGATGTGCCTTGAAGTACAGGCTCAGGTACAGGCTCGGCTCGGCCAGTACTTTGTCTTCGCACAGGATCAGCGCGATCAGCAGCCGCCCCAGTCGCCCGTTGCCGTCGTTGAAGGGATGGATGGTTTCGAACTGCAGGTGCGCGAGAGCTGCCTTGATCAGTGATGGCATCACGTCGTGTGGCAGGTGCAGGAATTGTTCGAACGCGTGCAGGCATTCGTCCAGGCGTTCCGGCGGCGGCGGGACGAAGCTTGCGGTGGCCGGCGTGCGCCCGCCGATCCAGTTTTGCGTGCGGCGGAATTCACCCGGCGTGCTCTTGGCGCCGCGCCCGCCACGCAACAGCACGGCGTGGATCTCGCGCAACAATCTCAGCGACAGCGGAAAGCCGCCGCGCAAACGTTCCAGGCCGTGGTTGAGCGCGGCCACGTAGTTGGAGACTTCCTCGACATCGTCGATGGGTACTCCCGGCGCTTCATGCAGTTCGAACAACAACAGGTCGGACAAGGACGACTGCGTGCCCTCGATCTGCGACGACAGCAGGGCTTCCTTGCGCACGTAGTGATAGAGGAACAAGTCGGGGTCGGGCAGCATCCGCGCCATGCCGTCGAGCCGGCCAAGCGCTTGATTGGCGCGCTCGAGGCGCGCGACCAGACCGGCATCGAAGGCCAGGGGTGGGTCGGGTGGCAGCGGCCTGGGGACATAAGCCTGGTAGCGGCTGTCCGCGAGGCTGCCAGGAACCGTCTCACCGCCGATGCGATCCATGCGGCGCCTCCCTTGCTCAAGACGCCCTAGTTTGCCATTTGCGTTACTTTAGTCAACTAAAGTTACCTAATATGGGGAAATATTCATTTAAGGTAAGTTTAACAAGGGCCCCCAGGGGCGTCGTCAGGAACGCCGGGCAAAAAAAACCGCCCCGGGCGAGGGGGCGGTATGTTTTCGCCCGCGTCCTTGCAGGCACCTCACAGACATGACGCTGGTCTTCCTTGACCAGGTTGCAGGATCCCGGTTTGGCCGCCGCGGCTCGGTGCGCTTCCGCACATTGGGCGGGCGGCGGTTTTGATCGGTTCAGGTGGGAAGCGCGCAGCCAAAAGTCGCTTGTATCGCCCGGTATTTTCCGCAGGAAGTCTATTTCCTTCACGTTTGCCGACGGAACGCACACTAAGGCCCGGACCGGACATGTTTATCTGTACCCGGGTGACTCCAACCCACGGCGGGCCCTTGGACAACAACAGCATCATCCTGTGCGTGGACGACGATTCGACGGTGCTGAACGCGCTGCGCAGCATGCTGTCGAGCCACTTCGGGCCGGAGCTGCAGGTGGAGTTCGCCGAAAGCGGCGAGGAGGCGCTGGAGATCGAGGCCGACCTGCGCGGCCAGGGGCGCGAGTTGGGCCTGGTGATTTCGGACTTCATGATGCCGGGCCTGCGTGGCGACGAGCTTCTCGTCCAGTTGCATGAGAAGTCCCCGAATACGGTCAAGATTCTGTTGACGGGCCAGAGCGACATGTCCGGCGTGAAGCGCGCCATCAACGACGCCAACCTGTACCGCTTCCTGGAAAAGCCCTTCCTCAACGACGACATCGTGCTGACGGTGCGCGCTGCGGTGCGCGCCTACTGGCAGGAACGCGACCTGATCCGGCAAAACGAAGAACTGCGCCGCATGAACGCCGAGCTCGAGAACATCGTCGCCGCGCGCACCGAAGAACTGGTGGAAAAAAATCGCCTGCTGGAAGTGTTGTCGGTCACCGACAAGCTGACCGGCCTGTACAACCGGCGCAAGCTGGACGAATTGCTGGACGAGGAATTGATCCGCGCCCGCCGCTACAAGGTGGACGTGTCCATCATCATGCTCGACATAGACCACTTCAAGCGGGTGAACGACACCTACGGCCATGCCGTGGGCGATGAGGTGCTGATTGCGATGGCGCAGTTGCTGCGCGACAACACGCGCGATGCCGACGCCCTGGGCCGCCTGGGTGGCGAAGAGTTCGTGGTGGTGTGCCGGCATAGCGATGCCGCGGCCTGCCTGCGCACGGCCATGAAATTGCGCGAGGCGATTGCCGCGTTTCATTTCCCGGGCGTGGGCCAGGTGACATCGAGCTTCGGCATTGCCTCGTGCCGCGCCAACGACACGGCGGCGACGCTGCTGGCGCGCGCCGATGCCGCGCTGTACCGGGCCAAGGATGCCGGCCGCAACCGGGTGGAGCTCGAGCATGCTTGACGAGACCGCGCAGCTTTCCGAGCGCATCGCCAACCTGGAGATCGAGCTGGCCGAACGCCGGCGCGCGGAGGAATTGCAGCGCGCGCTGTACGAGATTGCCGCGCTGTCGGCCGCCGACAGCCCGCAGCACGAACACTATGTGGAGCTTCACGAGATCGTCGGCCGCTTGATGTATGCGAAGAATTTCATCATCGCGTCCTTCGATGCCGAGCAAGGCATGATCCGCCAGCAATACCTGGTGGACGAAGATCCGAACGAGGTGATGGAGTCATTTCCGTTTGGCGAAGGCATCTCATCCTTGGTGATTCGCAGCCGCCTGCCATGGCTGATGGACCATGCATTGTTCGAATCGCTGGTGGCGGCGGGCGAGATCCGCGCACCACGCGGCGTGGTGGATTTCAACAGCTGGATGGGCGCGCCGCTGATCGCGCAGGACCGCGTGTACGGCCTGATCATCGTGCAGAGCTACAGCGCGGACGTTACCTACACGCAGGCCGACCTCGACCTGCTGAACTACGTGGCCAGCCACGTGGCCGCCATCGTCGCGCGCTGGCAGTCGAACATTG
Organism: Gammaproteobacteria bacterium RIFCSPHIGHO2_12_FULL_63_22; assembly: GCA_001801685.1. Classification (GTDB taxonomy): domain Bacteria; phylum Pseudomonadota; class Gammaproteobacteria; order Xanthomonadales; family Xanthomonadaceae; genus Arenimonas. The sequence continues at coordinate 11,129 of MGYJ01000062.1, forward strand.
CACTGAAGCAGGCCAACGACGAACTCGCCGCGTCGGCCGAAACGCTGCGGCTGCTGGGTGATATCGGCAAGGACTTGACGGTGAGCCTGGATGCGCTGGCGATCTGCATGACGATGGAAAAACACATCGCCGCGCTGCTGCCGATGGATGCCTTCGGCGTGGCGCTTCTGGCGCCGGACGGCGACTCGCTGGACTACATCTACTACATCGAGGATGGCGTGGTGGATTCGGCCAACTCGTATCCGCTGGACCATCCGACCTCGCTGGCGGTGCTGACTTTTCGCGAAGACCGCGAGCTGACCTTGTTCAACGACACGCAGCTGGGCAGCGCGCCGACCGCGACCAATATCGAGGAAAGCGCGCCGATTCTTTCTGCGGTATTCCGGCCCCTGATCGCTAACGGCCGGCGCATCGGCGTGGTAACCGTGCAAAGCCACCTGGCCGACGCCTACCAGGAGCGCGACCTGGAAGTGTTCCGCTCGGCCACCGCCTATGCGGCGATTGCGCTGGCCAATGCCGATGCCTATGCCACCGCCGAAGCCGCGCGCGCGCAGGCCGCGCAGGCCTTGCACGACTTGCACCAGGCCGAAGCGCACCTGGTGCATTCGGAAAAGATGGCGGCGCTGGGCCAGCTGATTGCCGGCGTGGCGCACGAGATCAACACGCCGATCGGCGCGATCAAGTCGAGCGGTCGGAATATTTCGGAAGCGCTGGACAGTGCGCTGCTGGACTTGCCGGGTTTGCTGGATGAACTCGATGCCGCGCACCGCGTGCATTTCAGCGAACTGTTGAAGCGCGCCAGCCAGCCCAAGGCGGTGCTGAGCACGCGCGAGGAACGCGCGATCGTGCGCGAGGTAACCGAAAAACTCGAAGCGCTGGGCCTGGGCCAGGCGCGGCACCGCGCCGGCTTGCTGGTGCAGCTGCAGTCGCACACCGACGTGGACGCGATGCTGCCCCTGCTGCGCCACCCGGCCGTGGACCGAATCCTGGACACGGCGCATGGCATCGCCACCATCACCACCAATGCCGACAACATCAACACCGCGGTGGACCGCGTCGCCAAGATCATCTTTGCGCTGAAGTCCTTCTCGCGCTTCGGCGGTGTGCAGGTGTGGACGGAGTCGGACCTGCGCGAGGGACTCGAAACGGTGCTGACCATCTACCAGAACCAGATCAAGCACGGCATCGAGCTGATCCGGAATTTTGACGACTTGCCGCCCGTGCGTTGCCTGCCCGACGAGATCAACCAGGTCTGGACCAACCTGGTGCACAACGCGCTGCAGGCGATGGACCACAAGGGCAACCTGACCCTGGGCCTGCGCCGCGACGGCGACAATGCGCTGGTGTCGGTGACCGACACCGGCTGCGGCATGACGCCGGAAGTGCGCGCGCGCATCTTCGATGCCTTCTTCACCACCAAGCCCGCTGGCGAAGGCACCGGACTGGGCCTGGACATCGTGCGCAAGATCATTGAAAAACATGGCGGCCATATCTTCGTGGAAAGCGAAGTCGGCCGCGGCAGCACCTTCACCGTCAGTTTGCCAATTGCAGGAGTCGAGTGATGGAAAAGGGCGTGCTGTTATGCGTTGACGACGAGATCATCGTCCTGACGGCATTGAAGGACCAGTTGCGGCGCGCCTTCGGCAGCGACTTCCACATCGACGTGGCCGAAAGCGCGGAAGAGGCCCTGGAGCTGCTGGACGAGTTGGCGCTGGACGGCCACAAACTGCTGGTGATCGTGTCGGACTGGCTGATGCCGGGCATGAAGGGCGACGAGTTCCTGATCAAGGCGCACGAACGCTTTCCGTCGGTGGTGAAGATCATGCTGTCGGGCCAGGCCGAATCGGCCGCGGTGGATCGCGCGCGACGCGAGGCGGCGCTGCATGATTTCCTGTCGAAGCCGTGGAATGCGGCGGCGCTGGTCGAGTCGATCAACCAGGGCTTGAAGGAACGCGCTGTCTAGTTGCGCAGTCGTGCGCGCAGTCGTGCGCCTGCTAGTCGCGTTTCGGTTGCCAGTCGATGACCGGCGGTGTCTTGCCGTCGTCGCAGACCCAGGCCACGGCGCGCATGCCATCGATCAACACGCCCGGTGATTTTTCTATCTGCGCGAAATCCGCAGCGGTGAAGGGCGCGCCCCACAGCAGGTAATGCGCGCGGCCGTCGGCCTGCCCGTCGTGGTCCACGGCAAGCGCCTCGACGGTGTCTTCGTCGGTGCTGATTTCGAAATGGGTGTTGTCGGGATCAACGCGATAGCCACTGACGACACCGGAATAGGAGGTGAGGTTGTTGCGGTCGCAGGCGAGCTGCGGCGAGGGCCGCAGGCGGCCGGAGGGTGCCGATGCGTCCGCTTGCACCGATGCCTCGGGCGGCGGGCTGTCTTGTGCGGCCATGGCGGTGCATCCCAACAATCCTGCCGTGAAGAACGCAAAGACGAAGGGGCGCACGAGGCGCCCCTTCGGTTGTTGCTGGCGGTACGTGTTCGGCATTACTTGCCGGCGCGATACGCGGTCCACATGTCCTTGGTACGCGTGGCCTGGCCAGCGCTGAACTGGTACATGCACTGGTCGTCCGTGTAGTCCATGAAGTTGGTGATCGGATCGAGACCGGCCTTGTTGGGGCCGCTCTTGCAGGTGTCGCGGCCGGTCGGGCAACCATAGGCGGCCGACTTTTCAGCGGGGGTGTCGGAGACGTAGTCGCCGCTGCCATTACAGCCACCCTGGAAGGTGTGGTACAGGCCGAGCCAATGGCCGACTTCGTGCGTACCGGTGTCGCCCAGGTTGTACGGGGCAGCGGTGCCGCCCGGCAGGGAGGCGGTCAACACGACCACGCCGTCCTTCAACGGGTTGGAGGCGTAGCTGGACGGGAAGGTCGCCCAACCGAGCAAGCCGCCGCCGATGTTGGCCGAATAGATGTTGAGGTCGTCGGCCGAACCCTGGCGCAGGGCGGACTTCATTTGGGTTTCAGCCGCGGTGCCGTAGCCCACGGTGTACCAGGTGTTGTTGGCAGTGGTGGTCGTGCCGGCCAGCGTGAACTGGAAACCCTTGCCGTTGTAGGCGGCGTTGAGCACGTTCATCTGGGCGGTGATCATCGCGCCGGTGGCGCCACCAGCACCCGAGGAATTGGTGATGTTGTGGAAATAGACATTGATGACGGTGTCGCCGACGGCGTTCGTGCCGACGGTGCCCGAGCCCTTGGCGGCCTGGTTGCCCATCAGGGTGCGCACGAAGTTTTCTTCGCGCAGCAGGGCGTCCATGTCGGACGGGTTGTCGGTGCCGCAACGCAGGAACTTGGCGTTGCCGTTGGCATTGCTGATGCCGCTGTCGACCGGCGTGGCCGTGGCGGACATCGGAAGCACCAGGGCGCAGCCCAGGGCGATGGTGAGAAGTTTGATACGCATGCTTGTGAATACCCCTAAATCGATCAAGAAATTAGGCAGCAACGAGCAATAGCTCGCCATCGGCCCCCGGAAAACCGTTGAAGCGGTCACACCATAGCGGTAGTTCGGACGATTGGATAGCTGCTATGCAGCAGAAACCGCTTTCAGGTCGCACCGTTGGTCGGAAATGCGACTGAAAGCGGGCCGCCAGCGTGAAGTGGCCCTGCCCCAGGCGTGAAGAAGGGGCGCACCGGGCGCCCCTTCGGGTCTGGCGGTGTCGGCTGGACTTACTTGTCAGCGCGATAGGCGGTCCACATGCTCTTCATGCGATCGGACTGGCCGGGCGTGAACTCGTACATGCAGAAGTCGTCGGAGTAATCCATGAAGTTCTCGATGGGATCGACCTCGCCGCCGCGGCAGGTGTCACGACCAATCGGGCAGCCATAGGCCGGGGAACGTTCCGCTGCGGTGTCGGCCACATAGTCGCCGGACTTGCTGCAACCGCCCTGGAAGGTGTGGTACAGGCCCAGCCAATGGCCGACTTCATGGGTGGCGGTGTCGCCTTCGTTGTACGGGTCCGCGCTGCCGCCCGGCATCGACTCGGTCAGGATGATGACGCCGTCGTTGAGCGGGTCGGCCGAATAGCTGGACGGGAAGGTGGCCCAGCCGAGCAGGTTGTTACCGATGTTGGCCGCGTAGATATTCAGGTCGTCGGCGCTGCCTACCCGCAGCGCGGCTTTCATCTGGTCTTCGGCCGCCGAGCCGTAGCCGACGTTGTACCAGGTGTTGTTGGCCGTGGTGTCGGTGCCGGCAAGCACGAAGTTGAAGCCATAGCCGGCGTAGGCATCGTTCAACACGTTCATTTGCGCGTTGATCTGGCCGGCGGACAGGGCACCGTCACCCGACGTGTTGGTGATGACATGGAAGTACACGTTGACCGTACCGCCCGTGCCACCACCACCGCCGCCGCCCGGCTTGCCCTTGCCGACGGCGTTGAAGGTCTTGAGGAAGTTCTCTTCGCGCAGCAGCGCTTCCATGTCGCTGGGGTTCTTGGTGCCGCAACGCAGGAATTTGGAATTGCCGTTGGCGTTGTCGAGGCCGGACTGGCTCGGCGTGGCCGACACGGAAAGTGGGAGCGCCAGGGCGGCGCCGAGGGCGAGGGCAATAAGTTTGGTACGCATGCTGTTTGATACTCCTGGGTCGAGTGATGAGTTCGGGCAGAAGCGAGCAAATGTTCGCCAAGCACCCACGTAAAACCGCAAACGCCATCACACCATAACCCCAGTCTTGCCCGTTGGGTAGCCGTAGCGCGGCTCCCCTGTAAACTGCCGGCTGTCCTGAATCACGAGTCCGCCCATGACCAACCCCGTCTCGCCCCGCCTCGGCCCGCTGCCTGCCCTGATCTTCTCGTCACGTTGGCTGCAGTTGCCGCTGTATCTCGGCCTGATCGTCGCGCAAGGCGTGTACGTGGTCTTGTTCATGAAGGAGCTTTGGCACCTGATCCTGGGCGCCACCAGCTACGGCGAACAGGAAATCATGCTGATCGTGCTGGGCCTGATCGACGTGGTGATGATCAGCAACCTGCTGATGATGGTGATCGTGGGCGGCTACGAAACCTTCGTTTCGCGCCTGGGACTGGAAGGCCACCCCGACCAGCCCGAGTGGTTGAGCCACGTAAACGCCAGCGTGCTGAAAGTGAAACTGGCGATGGCGATCATCGGCATCTCGTCCATCCACCTGCTGAAGACCTTCATCGAGGCCGGCGCGCTGGGCGGCCTGCCCCTGGTCGGCACGCCCGAGTGCCTGGCCGCCATCGAGGCGATGCGCGCGGCCGGCTTCACGTCCAGGACCTGCACCATCGTCACCGCGACCGGCGTGATGTGGCAGACCATCATCCACACCATCTTCATCCTGTCGGCGATCGGCATCGCCTGGACCGACAAGTTGATGTCGCACACGGCCAAGCCGGCGCGCGCGGAGCATTGATCCGCGCCGGCGCTTGCCGGCGCCAAGCATCAAGCGCTAAGCACTCAGCGTGAAAACGGCCTCGGCGACGTCGCGGCCGTTTACCTGCACGGTGATGCGGTGCTTGCCGGGGTAATAACGGCGAGTCGTGATGGGCCTGAGTGAATGTTTCTTGGCCAGGGTGCGGGTTTCGCCCGGCGCCAGTTCCAGCTGCCAGCCCTTGAACACTTTCGGACTGGTGCTGCCGTTGGCCTTCACGTGGTGCACGGCGTAGTCGACGGCAATGCGCTGCTTGCTGCGCGCCGTTGATTTCAATTCCAGGGCCAGTTGCACGGCATCGCCGATGCGCACGCGCTTCGGCGAAATTTTCAGCGTCGCCTCGCCTTTGTACTTGCCGCCGATGCCCCAGGCCTGCAGCACGGCCGGGTGGCCTTTCTTGATCAGTGTGCGACTGGCATGCCGGAGCAGCGCGCGGCGCTCCGCACTTGCATCGGGTAAATGTGTTTGCAGCCAGTCGGCCAGGACGCCCGGATGGTCCTTGGCGATGTCGTTCAAGTGGTTGGCGACACTGCGCCGCACGTAGGCGCTTTCATCATCCTGCAGCGCGCGCAGCAGCGGCAGCATGGGCGTCGGGTCGGCGATGAAGGGCTTGAGTTGCACGCCCCAGGGCAGGCGCGGGCGGCTGCCTTCACTGGCCAGGCGGCGCACGTGCGCGCTGGAATCGGTGGACCAACGCATCAGGATGTCGACGCCTTGTTCGGGATGCGCCAGCAGCAGCGGTCGGATCGCGAACTCGGCGCTGAAACGCTGGGTGAGCGCATGCAAGGCGGCGAAGGCGCGCGCGGGATGGTCTATGCCGCGGCGCGCGACCACTTCGCCCAGCGACCAACAGATCCAGCCGGCCAGCCCTTGGTGGTCGGTGGCGAAACCGAGACCGTCGCCCTCGCCCGCCGGGCCCAGCGCGTTTTCGATGACCCGCGCAGCGTGATGGAAGTCATCGGGCAGCGTCGCTTCCAGCGCGTCGGCGACCTGCATCGCGCGCGCCTTGAGTTCCAGCGTGTCGAGTTGGTGCAGCGCCTGCTTTTCGAATGCGGCGCGATCGAACTCGGGCCAGGTGCGGGCAAGGTGTTCGCCGGCTTCGCGCACGCGCGCGGCATTGATCAGGTTCTTGAAGGCGTCGGGCATGGCCCGGCGACTTTACATCAGCCGTGCGCTGCCCGACACGCGAATGGAACTGCCCGGCTCGGCCGGAATTTCCGCATGCAACAGGGACCGGCTGCCCATGTCCTCGCCTTGCACCACGTCTATCGCGCCGCCATGCGGCCAGCCGATGTCGCGCAGGTAGGCGGCGAAGGCCGCGGTGCCCGCACCGGTCGCCGGATCTTCGTATACGCCGCCGGACGCAAACGGATTGCGCGTGTGGAAGCGCTGGTCGGTTTCCGGCCAGGCAATGACCACCGTTACCAGGCCGGCCAGGTTCATCAGCGCGCGTCCGGCGGCGAGGTCGTAGTGCATGGCGGCGAGTTTCTCGCGCGACTTGAGCACCAGCGCCAGATGGTCGGCGCCGGCGTGGATGCGGAAAACAGGAAAGCGCGGATCGAGGTCGTCGACCGTGTAGCCGAATAAATCGAGGATGGCGTCGACCAGCGGCGCCGGCATCACCGACGTGCGCGTGGGCGGCGATTGCAGCGCCGCGCTGAAGCGGTCGCCGTCGCGATGGCCTTCGACGGTGATGCGGGCATTGTTGAGCGCCAGCGGAAAGATGCCGTCGCCTTCCTGCATGGCCAGGGCCGCGCCCAGCGCGATGGTCGCGTGGCCGCAGAACGGCACTTCCGATTCCGGCGAAAAATAACGGACCCGCCAATCGCCATCCTGCGGCGCGGCGAAGGCGGTTTCGGAGAAGCCGATGTCGGCGGCGATGCGCTGCATCTCGGCGGCATCGGGCAGGCGCTCGCTGATCAACACGCCGGCCGGATTACCGCCCGAGTCGCCGTCTGAAAACGCCGCGATCCGCTGCACTTGCGTACTGGTGGCCATGTGGTCGCCCCCTGCATCCGGTGCGACAGATTGTAAGCCTTCAGTCGATGAATCGCGCCTGTCCCGAGATGCGGATCGGGCTGCCTTTTTCTTCCCCGATGTCGGCGCGGATCAGGGCGCTGTGGCCGCTTTCTTCGCCGTGGACGATCTCGATGCTGCCACCGTGCGGCCACTTCAGGTCGCGCAGCCGGCCGCCCAGGGCGGCGGCGGCCGCGGCGGTGGCCGGGTCTTCGAATTGCGCCGCCGAGGTGAAGGGGTTGCGGGTGTGGAAACGGCGCAGGTTTTCCGGCCAGGCCAGGATGACGGCGGCCAGGCCGGCGGCCGACATCAGCATGCGGCAGGCGGCCAGGCCGTAGGCGCGCGCGACCAGCGCCTCGCGATTGGCCAGTCCGATCAGCAGGTAGTCGTCGCCGGCGTTGGCGCGTGCGGCGGGAATGCGCGGGTGCAGGTCCACCTTGCCGAAGTCGAAGATTTCCAGCACGGCCTCGACCAGCGGGCCGGGGGCCGCGCCGCTTTTGGTCGGCCCCGATTGCAGGCTGGCGGCATAGCCTTCGCCTTCGCTGCGGCCTTCGACGAAGATGCGGCCGTCGTTGAGCGTCAAGGCAAACAGGCCGTCGCCTTCGCGCATCGCCAGTACCGCGCCGAGCGCGATGGTGGCGTCGCCGCGAAAACCGACCTCGGCCACGGGTGTAAAGGTGCGGACACGGAATCCGCCGGCCACGGGCATGGCGAACACGGTTTCAGGCAGGCCCGATTCCGTGGCCAGGCGCTGCATTTCCGCATCGTCGGGATGCGTCTGGTCGACGTAAACGCCCACCGGGTTGCCGCCGGTTTCGCCATCAGAAAATGCCGCCAGCCTCAGTACCTTTGCCATTCAAACGCCCCTGTTAACGATGGACCTTCTGCGGCACCGATTCGCCGAAGCGGAAATACGCGACCGGATTGGTGGCGGCCGGAATGCGCAAGGTTACGGCGCGGCAGGTGCCGGCCCAAGCCTTGGACGGACGCCAGTCGATCGAGTAGTTGTCGCCGGATTTTTGCAGGCCCGTCGCCGACGACAGCGCGATCGGCGCCGCGCTGGTCGGTTCGAGCGTGGCGCAATCGACCTGCTGCGTGTCGATGACCAGCGGACCGGTCAAACCCGTGACCGAGAACTGCAAGGGAATGGTTTGCGTGGTCGGAACATAGGCCAGGTTGAACGCGGGTGCAGCAAGGATCGGCGCCTGGAAGCCACCGAAGGTCGCGGCGCTGCAGGCGGCCGGCAAGTCGAACGCCTGCACGCCATCGCTGCGATTGTTGCCATCACCCTGGGTGGCGCTGACGCCGAGGCCGCGCTTGGCGAAGCCGCGCCAGATTTCGCAGGTGTTGGCGCCGCCGGTCAGGGCGGTGTCGGCCGCGAGGATCGCGTTGCGCCCGTCCACGAAGCCGGGACTGCAGGGCTGCATCTTCATGCCGTCCATCACCAATTGCATCGCCAGGTTGTTGCCGCCGGAATTCCAGCCCTGGTAGAGGTTGGGGTTGAAACCGTAGCGATTCACCAGGTTCCAGTACACCTCCCACAGCATGCTGTTCCAGACATAACCGATGCCGTGTGGCGAGCTGATGCTGGTGGTGTTGGCGACCGCGAGGTAGTTGGCCGGATTGATCGCCATGTCGGTGCTGTAGGGGGTGTTGCGCAGGCCGGTGCCGGTGATCGGCTGGTAATAAAGATAGCTGGCCATGCCGCGGCGCGTGCTGCCCACGTCGGAGGGTCGCGCGGTGAAGGTGGACGCGAAAAAGTCGCTCCAGCCCTCGCCCATCTGCTCGGCGTTGCCGAGGCACGAGGTGGTGTTGGGACCGCCAGTGAGTCGGTTGGAAATGCCGTGGCCGTATTCGTGCACGATCACGCCGGCATCCAGGTCGGAGTCGCGCTGCGCCGGCGGACTGCCATTGCTTTGCGCGGTCGCCGTGGCCGGCAAGTGCGGCTTGAGCTTGTTGCCATCGGCCAAGCTGATCATGCCCGACGGAATGGTGATGGTGGCATCGGTGCCGCCCATTGAAATCGGTTCGCCGTCGATGTTGTTGACCATCACCACGGCGATGGCGCTGGCGTTTTGCGCGTTCTTCACCTTGACTACGAAAGTGCATGAGCCACGATCCATCATCGCGATGGCGCCGGCGGGGAAGCCCACCAGTGCTTCGCAACCATCGCTGGTGGCGCCGGTGCCGTCGTTGGCCAACACCAGTGAGCCCGCCTTCGCGCCGCTGGCCGAATACAACGGGCCGAAACCGGCGGCCGTGGAAATATAATTGCCGACGGCCGGCGCCGGTGCAGTGACGTTGACCACGTTCGGGAACGGATACAGCCAGCGGTACATCTGCATCCTGGGTGCTTCGCCATCCGGCCCGGTGCTGAAGTTGGCATTGTCGGTGCCGCTGCCGTCTTGCGCCTCGGCGCGCACCTGGTCACCTTCGAAACCACCCTTTCCGAAATTGTTCAGCTGGAAATTGCCGGACGCTTCATTGAAGCCGTAGCCGTAGGTGATGTCGTGGACGATGTTGTTCCAGTAGAAAAGATTGACGACCGCGGCGTTCTTGTACGCGGCTGGCTCCTGCCCGGCCAGGATCGCCGGGGCAAAATTAAGCGCGCCGCCGCCATCGACTTCGCTGCCGGCGTCGACACTGTCGTTGCCGTCGGTGTCGGTGTAGGCGCGCACGTTATTGCCGCGCGTCACCGTGGACTCGGGGCCGGCCGCGCCATTGGTGTCGTGCCAACCATGCGGCGATGCGGTCGGGCTTGCCGCGCCGGTCACCGAACGACGGCCGCCATCGCTGGGGCTTTCGAACGGAAAGGGATAGACGGTGTAGGACGCGCCGTCGATGTTCGGGAACACCGGCAGTGGATCGGGCGAGGCGGGCACCAGCGCGCCTGCGGAAGTGAGCAGGGCCATCGCGCCAGGGCCGGCATTCGCCGTTGCCGTCGCACCGGCGATGGAGCTGTAGGTTTCATGGATGACGCGGTCCTTGGCGGCCAGCGGCTCGCCATTTTCCGCATCAACGAAGACATCCCAGTGATGGGTGCTTGAGCTTTCGATCTGCAGGCGCCATGCCAGGCGCAATTGCTTGATGTCCTGCGCGTGGTACCAGACCAGTTCGGCTTCGATCGGGCGCAGTGCAACGCCGCCGGTGCTGAGCGTGTGCTTCTGCGCCGGGCCGCCGCGATTGGCGGTGGCGCGAATGGGCTGTTTGAGCTTGAGGCCGATAAAGCCCGCCGCGACCTGCGCAGCCTGCACCGGATTGCGGCGCACGGCCTGGCCGGCGGTGCGCGCGGCGAGCCGGTTGAAGAATCGGTTGCCCGGATTGATCACCGAGCCGTCGCCCGCGACGTTGACGGTGAACACCGCGTTCCACACCCGGATGCCACGCGCGTTCTGTTGCAGGTAAACATGGCGCATGCCACGCGCGGTGCCAGGCACGTTGGCGCTGATGGTCATCTCGCGCAGGTCGGCAGCGTCCAGCCCGAGGCTTCGCTGGTTCTTCTGCAGGAAGTCGCGGGCAATTTTTTCAGCGTTGCCTGGTGTACCGGCCGACGCGATCGGCATCGAAACCAGGCAGGCAAGCAGTGCGGCGGAAAGGAGGGTGGGCGTGTTGCGGGTGACTCGGGCCACGGGCGTCTTCCTGTCGGATCGGGCCCGGTGGGAGTGGCCCACCAGCGCCCGGCTCCGCATGGTAACGCGCCTCAGTGCGAGAACAGCACCGCCGTGCGCGCGCCCTCCAGGATGTTGCGGGTTGCGCCGCCCAGCACCACTTCACGCCAGCGGGCATGGCCGTAGCCGCCCATCACCAGCAGGTCGGCGCCTACGTCCTGAACGTGGCGGAGGATGGCGGCGCCATCGCTGCGGCCTTCACGCGGCTGTGCGACGACGTTCACGGTTAGGCCGTGCCGCGCGAGATGGTGGGCGATGTCGGCGCCGGGCTGCTCGCCATGGCGACCTTCGGTAACCTGCGGGTCGATCATCAACACGTCTATCTGTGAACTCGCGGCGAGCAGGGGCAAGGCTTCATGCACGGCGCGCGCGGCTTCCGCCGTGGGCTTCCAGGCGATGACCACGCGACGCGCCGGCGCGCTGACCGTGGCGCCTTGCGGCACCACCAGCACCGGACGACCGGAATGCATCAGCAGGGTTTTGAAGTTCAGGCCGAAGTGCGGCGACGGGTCCTGCGCATCGGGCCCGCCCATCACCGTCAGGTCGCAGTGGCGTGCGTGCAGCGCGGCGGTTTCCTCGCTCCACAGCAGCATCACTTCGGTAACGCGGACTTCACTGGTGACATCTTCATGCGCGAGTTGGGCGCGGGTGCGGGCCGCCAGGGCCTCGGCGGCGGCGCGTGATTCATCAAGTTGCCGCTGGCTGGCCTCGCTCGGCACGTAGCCAAATTCAGTGACCAGGGGCATTGGGTGCTCGAGCGTGACCAGGCTGGTGACGTGGGCCTTGTGGGCCCGGGCCAGGACCATGGCCGCATCCAGCGCGGCGCCGTCGCTGGCGCTACGCAGCAGGGGAACGAAGATCTCGCGAATCATGGCGGACTCCAGTGGTGGCTGGATAGGAACTCTAGACCGTTTGCAGCGGGCCGCATTGATCCGGGTCAATCGCGGTCTTTGCTTTAGGCGCAGGCTGGCCTCCCGTGGCAAACTTCTGCCCCCATGGCCGACCTCACCTTCCGTTCCCCGCCCGAGCAACCGTTTCGGATCCTGTCCCTGGCCGGCGGCGGATACCTGGGCCTGTACACGGCCTGCGTGCTGGCCGAGCTGGAGGAAATGGCCGGCGAACCGCTCGGTCGACGCTTCGACCTGATCGCCGGTACCTCGGTGGGCGGCCTGCTGGCGATTGCGCTGGCTTTTGAAATGCCCATGTGGGACTTGCGTGAATTGTTCCTGCGCCACGGCACCGAGATTTTTTCCAAGCGCGGGTTGGCGACCGGCGCCATCGGCAAGCTGCGCGACCTGACCCGGTCGGTGATGGGCCCGAAGTACGACGGCAATGCCTTGCGCCACGCGCTGGTGGAACACCTGGGCCGCGCGACCCTGGGCGAGGCGCTGCACCCCGTGGTGATTCCGGCCACCAACATCACGCTGAGCCAGACCAAGATCTTCAAGACGCCGCATGCGCCGGGCTCGGGCGGCGATGAAAAACGGCACGCGGTCAGCGTCGCGATGGCGACCAGCGCGGCGCCTGCCTATTTTCCGTCGGTGCGCATCGGCCGCTATCTGTATGCCGACGGCGGCATGTTCGCGGTGGCGCCCGACCAGGTGGCGCTGCACGAGGCCGAACACTTCATGGGCATTCCCGCCTCGCGCATGCACATGCTGTCGATCGGCACCGGCACGGCGCGTTACGCACCCGCGACGAAAGTGAGCGAGCGCGACGGCGCGGTGGACTGGTTGTCGGAGGGCCGGCTGATACTCACGCTGATTTCGGTGCAGCAGCAACATGCGCAGGCGATGGTGGAAGACCGCTTGGCCGATCGCTACCTGCACCTGGATGGCGACTGGCCGCGCGACGCCGCGCTGGGCATCGACGTGGCGACGCCACAGGCGGTGGCCGTGCTGGGCAAGATGGCGAAGGACACCATGCGCCGCGTGGACAAGGCGCGGCTGGCGCGGGATTTCCTGTCGCCGCGTTGATTTTTGCCCGGTCAGCGCTTCACGTCGAAGCGGGCCTCTCCGGCACACGCCAGGATGTCCGCCTCGCTGGCGAGGTTGAAATCACCGGGGATTGAATGCTTGAGCGCGGCCGCGGCCAGCGCGAAGCGCAGCGCGGCCATGGCATCGTCCTTGCGCGTCATTGCGCCGCCTTGCTTTGCGAGTGCATGCAAGAGTCCGGCGGCGAAGGCATCGCCACCACCGATGCGGTCGACGATGCCGGGCAGGTCCATGGCCGGCGCCAGCGTGCTTTGTCCGTCGCGCGTGATCATCACTGCGGCCAGTGCGTGATGGTCAACGCTGTGCTGGGTGCGGATCGTGCTGGCCAGCATTTGCAGGTTTGGAAACGCGGCGAAAGCCTCGCGCGCGGCGGCCTGCACCTGCAGCGCGGGTCCTTCGTCGGCGAATTGAATGCCCAGCACGACGGACATGTCGCGGTGGTCGGCGAATACGAGGTCGGCTTCGGCGATCAGTTCGCGCAGGATCCCGGGCGCGTCGCCCTGCCAGGCCTGCCAGAGCTTGGGCCGGTAGTTGCCGTCGAAACTGACCTTCACGCCCAGCTTGCGGGCGGCGCGGGCAGCGGCCAGCGCGGCGGCGCTGGTGCGCTGGCCCAGGGCCGGGGTGACGCCGGACAGATGCAGCCAGTCGGCGCCCGCCAGCAGGGCGGGCCAGTCGTAGCCGGCCGGATCGGCCAGGGCGAAGGCTGAATCGGCGCGGTCGTACAGGACTTCGCTGGGCCGCAGGCCGGCGCCGGTCTGCAGGAAATACAGGCCCATCCGGCCTGGGCCGGTACGTAGCGCGGCGGTGTCCACGCCATGTCGGCGCAATTCGCCGGCGGCGGCGTCACCGAGTGGTCCGGCCGGTACCACGCCGACCATGCGGGCCTGGTGCCCCAGCCGGGAAAGGGAGACGGCGACGTTCGCTTCGGCCCCGCCAACCTGAACGGACAGCCGGGGCGATTGCAGCAGGAACTCTCGTCCCGGGGCCCCCAAACGCAGTAAAAGCTCGCCAAAACAGACAATTTCCATGGTCCCGCCCCCAGGTTTAGGGGGGTCGCCGGACCCCCTTGTGCAGACTGCCATTCTTTTTGGTACGCTTTTCTGACCACCGGTGTCAGAAACTCCAGGAGGAAATGATACCGGTGTCAAAGCGTTTATAGAACCGGCGACCCACGCCGGTCCACCATATGTCTGGAGGGAGACATCATGAACTCAGTTAGCAAGGGCCAACGCGGCCCCTTAGTGGCGGTGCTGTCGGCAGCGATTGCGCTTGCCTTGCCCGCGATGGCCCAGGCGCAAGCCCAGGCACAAGCCACGACCGAACAAGCTACGGCCGAGAAAGAAAAAGCCGAGGCAGAAGCCGAGGGCGTGAAGACGCTCGAAAAGGTGACTGCAGTCGGTTACCGCGCCAGCCTCGAGAAAGCGATGGACATCAAGCGCGCCGAAACCAGCGTGGTCGATGTGATCGTCGCCGAGGACATTGCCGACTTCCCCGACCTGAACCTGGCCGAATCGCTGCAGCGCATCCCGGGCGTCTCCATTGCCCGCGACGCCGGCGAAGGCCGCAACATTTCCGTGCGCGGCCTGGATTCGCAATTCACCCGCGTGCGCATCAACGGCATGGAAGCACTGACCACCACCGGCGGCACCGACAGCTCGGGCGGCGCCAATCGCGGCCGCGGCTTCGACTTCAACGTGTTCGCGTCGGAATTGTTCAGCCGCCTGACCGTGCGCAAGACGGCCGCGGCTGAGGTGGAAGAAGGCTCGCTCGGCGCGACAGTGGATTTGCAGTCAGCGCGACCGTTCGACTACGACGGCTTCACCTTCGTGGCGGGTGGGCAGTACGGCTTCAACGACCTGTCCGAAGACTACGATCCGCGCGCATCGATGCTGATCAGCAATACCTTCGCCGAAGGCCGCCTGGGCGCACTGCTGTCGGTGGCCTACACCAAGCGCAACCTGGTGGAAGAAGGCCACAGCACCGTGCGCTGGGACCGGGGCAACAGCAGCGGTGGTTTCAACGCGTCGTCGCCGTTTGCTGACGCGCGCCTGGCCAGCACTTTCCATCCGCGCCTGCCGCGCTACGGCATCCTGGAACACGAGCAGGAGCGACTGGGCGTCACGGGTTCGCTGCAATTCAAGCCGGCGCCCGGCACGGAATTCAGCCTGGACATGATGTACGCGGAGTTCGATGCCAAGCGCACCGAAAACTTCCTGGAAGCGGTGTCCTTCAGCCGCACCGGCGCCGGCAAGCCGCAGACCATCGTGCGCGATGGTGAGATCGATGGCCGCGGCAACCTGGTCTATGGCTTGTTCGACGACGTGGACGTTCGATCGGAGGCGCGTTACGACGAACTCAATACGCGCTTTACGCAGTTGGGCCTGACGGGCTCGCACATGTTCACCGACTCGCTGGAACTGAGCGGCTTCGTTGGCCATTCGAAATCGGATTTCGACAATCCGATCCAGACCACGATTACGCTCGACCGTCAGAACACGGATGGTTTCAGCTGGGACTACCGTGACAATGACCGCCTGCCGGTGATTGACTACGGCTTCGATGTGTCCGATCCGAACAACTGGACCTTCGTCAACGGCACGTCCGAAATCCGGCTGCGCCCGCAAAAGGCGGTGAACTCGTTCGACACCGGGCAACTGGACCTGGGCTGGTCGCTGTCGCCCACCTGGAAGCTGTCCACCGGCATCGTGCAGAAGCGCTACAAGTTCGTGAGCCAGGAATGGCGACGCAGCAGCGAGCTGGCCGTACCGGCCTTGCCGCCGGGCACCACGCTAGCCGACCTGACTACGCTGATCGGATTGAACGGCACGCCGGTCGGCGCGGGCAATGATTCGCAGTGGCTGATTCCCGACATCGACGCCTTCAACGCGCTGTACAACATCTACAGCAATTCGGGCACGTTCGCGGTCAGCCAGAACGTGGCCAGCGTCCGTGGCAACAACCGCAGCGTGATCGAGAAGAGTCTTGGCTGGTACGTGCAGGCCGAGTTCGATGCCGATATCGGCAGCGTGCCGGTGAAGGGCAATATCGGCGTGCGCCGGGTGGATACCGAACAGAGCTCGACCGGCTTCTCGGTGGTCGGCGGTGTGCCGGTACTGACCACGGTTGATCGCGAATACAGCGACACCTTGCCGTCGCTGAACCTGGTGGCGAACCTGACCGATAGTTTCCTGGTGCGCTTCGGCGCCGCCAAGGTGATGGCGCGTCCGGGCCTGGGCAACCTGACGCCGGGCGTGACGGTCAACGTAAGTGGTGGCAGCCGCACGGTAAACGGCGGCAATCCGCTGCTCGAACCGTTCCGCGCCAAGACCTACGACCTGGGATTTGAATGGTATTTCGCCGAGGAAAGCCTGTTGTCGCTCGGGTTCTTCTACAAGGACATCGGCAGCTTCGTGCAGACCTCTCGCGAGACCCGTCCGTACAACACCTCGGGCTTGCCCGACAGTTTGCTGGTCGGCACCGGCGCGTCGCCCACGGATGATTTCCAGTTCAACATCCCGGTCAACACGCCCGGCGGTCCGCTGAAGGGTTACGAGATCACCTACCAGCAACCGTTCTCGTTCCTGCCCGGGTTCTGGAGCAAGTTCGGCACGCAGCTGAACTTCACGCACGTCGCCTCGCAGATCCAGTACGTGACGTCCACCGGCGCCAATTCGCTCAAGACCGACCTGACCGGCTTGTCGGCGAATGCCTACAACGCGACGCTTTATTTTGAAGGCGAGCGTTTTGGCGCGCGCGTGTCGGCGGCCTATCGCGATGACTACCTGACCACCGTGCCGGGTCGCAACAACGCGGACGTGGAAGGCACCAAGGGCGGCACCAATATCGACATGTCGGCCTCGTGGAAGGTCAATGACCAGGTCGAGATCACCTTCGAAGGCCTGAACCTGACCGACGAATACAACGACCAGTGGGTGGACTCGGTGGGCGATCGCGCATCGGTGTACCACCACACCGGACGCCAGTACATGCTGGGCGTGCGTTTCAAGCTCTGACTGTCGTTGAAGCGCAGGGATTTCATAGCCCTGGGGTTGATGGCTACGGCGGGCCTGGTGGCCTGTCGTAGCCGGTTCGCTGCGACGCGCATGGATGCGCGCGTGGGAAGCGCGGAATTCCCGACGCTGGCCGCCGCGATTGCCGCGGCGCCTGCGGATGGACGACACCCCTTCCGCATCCAGGTCGGCGCCGGTCGCTGGCACGAAAAGCTGATCATCGACAAACCCAACATCCATCTGCTGGGTGAAGGCCGCGCGCGCAGCATCATCAGCTTCGATGCCGCCGCAGGCCTGCGCCGTCCGGACGGCGAGCCCTGGGGGACCTGGGGCTGCGCCAGCGTGATCGTGCGCGCGCCGGATTTTCGCGCCGAGCACCTGACCATCGAAAACAGCTTCGACTACGTCGGCAACCTTTCCGCGCCGAAATTCGAGCCGATCGGACCCAATGGCGCGCAGGCCGTGGCCTTGATGCTGGACGCGGGCGCGGACCGCTGCCTGCTGCAGGACGTGGACATCCGCGGCCACCAAGACACCTTGTTCGTCGATGCCGGGCGCAGCTTGTTCCGGCGCTGTCGAATCAGCGGCAGTGTCGACTTCGTTTTTGGCGCGGGGCAGTCGTGGCTGGAGGATTGCGAAATTCTTTCCCGGTTCCGTCCGGGCAAGGAACGGCAGGGCTACATCGCGGTGCCGAGCACGCTGCAATCGCAGGCGCATGGCCTGGTGTTTTCGAAATGCCGGCTGATGCGTGAAGCCGGCATTCCCGACGGCAGCGTCGCACTCGGGCGCGCGTGGCGACCGGGGCGCAGCTTTGCCGATGGCAAGTATGGCGATCCGGCGGTGTTGGGATCGGCCGTGTTCCTGTCGTGCTGGATGGATGCGCATATCGCGCGCGAAGGCTGGGATCCGATGGCCTACACCGCGCGCGATGGCCGCCGCGTGATGCTGCAGCCGCTCGACGCGCGGCTATTTGAATTCGACAGCCGCGGGCCCGGCGCCGCGCAGTCGGCCGGTCGGCGCTGGCTGGATGCTGCGAGCGCAGCGCAGGTTTCGATGCAACGCGTATTGCAGGGTTGGACTATCCTCGACTGATCGCGATCAATGGATCGCCGGCCCGTCACATCGACAGACTGTCGCAAGGTCTTGCGCCGCCCGCTTACTTCAGCGGCGCGCGACGCGGCAGCGGCTTCAGCGGCTCCATGGTGTCGAGGTCCCAGTCGGCCGGCACGAAGGCTTGTCGCGTCTCGGCCTGCACCGGATAACCTCCCACTTCGCTTTCATTGTCGATGATCTTGCCGCGGCCTTCGATCACGTCGGCCAGGATACGGCGATCGATGTCGTCGCGGTCCCAGGGCCGTGCGCCCGCTTGCGCGACCACGGCGTCCTGCACTTTCGCCGACGGCAGGAGTTTTACGCCGAAAGGCAGCGATGGCATGGGCCCGCTGCGATCGATGGTGACGGGAGCCGTGGTGTAGCGGCCTTCGATGTCCATGCGGCGTCCCACGCGATCCACTGCCAGGTTGTCTTCCATGTGCAGCTCGAGATCACCCGAGCCGCCAATCATGAAGAAGGCGAGATCCTCGGTGGACGGGCCGGCGCGCATCACGTTGCCGCGCACCACCATTTGTCCGCGCGAATACGGATGGCCGATCCATTCCTCGGCGATCAGGTTGTAGTGCACGGCGCGCTGGCCGGGGTTGTAGATGAGGTTGTTGATGACCTGCCCGCGCGCGCCGCCCTTGAACAAGGGACTGCGCTCGTAGTTGTGCGCATACAGGTTGCCGACGATCAGGATGTCATTGACATGGTCGTGCACCAGCGAGCCCTTGGAATGTTCGCCCTTCTTGTGCGCGGAATTGGCCAGGCCTTCGGCCAGCAGGTTGTTGCTGAAGGTGATGGCGTGCGAGGCGGATTTTTTCCACGCCGCTTCGTCGGGTCCGTCAAAACGCGTGCTGGACGCTGACAGGTTTTCATCGGTGGCCCAGGTCATCGAGCAATGGTCGACGATGATGTTGTAGGCGCCGCGCTGGGTGGTTAGCGCGTCGAAGTCGGGCCCTTCCATCTTCGCGGAACCGGCCTGGCCGGGGCGCACGCGCAGGTGGCGGATGACCACGTCATGCGTTGCGATGACGAGGCCGCCGCGGATGAGGGTGATGCCGGGCATGGGCGCGGTTTGTCCGGCGATGGTCAGGAAAGGTTCGGTGATGCGCACGTCCTCCTTGCCCAGGTCGATGACGCCGCCGACTTCGAACACGACGGTGCGCGCGCCGGGCGTGGCCAGCGCCTCACCGAGTGAGCCGGGACCCTTGGGCGCTAGCGTGGTGACGCGAATGAGTTTGCCGCCACGGCCGCCGGGCGTGTGCGCGGCCCAGCCCTGCGCGCCGGGGAAAGCCAGCGTCGGTGGGGTGGCGGTGGCGGCAGCGGCAGCGACGGTGCCGGACTGCAGCATCGCGGCCAGCAGCGACGCAGCAAGCAGCAACGGCGCCCCGCGCCAACCCGCGGGGGTCCTGGAAAGGGTGGATGGCTTGATGGGCATGTCCGGCTCCGCAGGTTGGGTTTTGGCGAGGAATCGTGGACGGGAGGACCGTTGCCGAGCATCGGCCCGTGGCGACCGATTGTAAATGACACCGGTTTCCTTTATACAGATTACGCTTGGATTCGCCCCCGCGGCGAACCGGAAACCAGGGCCCAGGGAGGCCGACCGCGTTGGACAGCAGCCAGCACACGAGCGAATCGCCAGGAACCCAGGCCATTGCGGCGGCGTTCGTGCGGGCGCGGTTGGCGGGCACACCGCTCGATGGCTTCCCCGGGCGCATCCCGGACGACCTCGAGGCGGCGTACGCCTGCCAGGACGCGGCCATTGCCCTGTGGCCGGACCAGGTGGTCGGCTGGAAGGTTGGCTATATCGCCCCGGCGCAGCGCGATGCCGGCGGGGACCCCAGGCTGGTCGGTCCGATCTTCAAGCACGCGGTCTGGCCGGAAAATCCGGGCGGGATCCTCGACTTTCCGGTCTTCGTCGGCGGCTTTGCCGCGGTCGAGGCCGAATACATCTTCCGACTGGGCAGCGACGTGCCCGAAGGCAGGACCGAATTCAGCGCCGACGAGGCCATCGCACTGGTGGCTTCGCTGCAAGTCGGCGTCGAAACCGCGGGCAGCCCGCTCGCGACTATCAACGTGCTCGGCCCACGCGTCGTGGTTTCGGATTTCGGCAACAATGCCGGCCTGATCCTGGGCCCGGAAATTCCGGACTGGACGCACATGCCGGACTCGCAATTCAACTGCTCGTGCAGCATCGACGGCGTGCTGGTCGGCCGCGGCGGCGCCGGATCGGTGCCGGGTGGGTTGGCGGCTGCATTGGCATTTGCCATCGGACGTTGCGCACGGCGCGGCATTCGCCTGCGCGCGGGCACACTGGTCACCACGGGCGCTGCCACCGGCATCCACGATATTTCGGTCGGCCAGGTCGCGCGACTCGACTTCGACGGCATCGGCAGCATCCAGTGTCGCGCCGTGCCGGCGACGGCAAGCGCAGGCCAGGCATGACCAGTCGTCGCGGCTTCCTCGGCATGGTGGCCGCGGCGGGCGCGGTGGCGCTGGCCTCGCGTTCGCGCGTTGCGGGCGCGGCGGCTTCAGCAGGCACGAACGCCTCGGGCGCGATGGTGCTGACCGCCACCGACGTGCACGTGAAGGACTATCCGACGGTGAAAGCCGTGCAATGGATCGGCGAGCAACTGGCGCGTGAAACCGACGGCCGCATCTCCATCCGCCAGTATCATTCCGGCCAGCTGGGCCGCGAGTCGGAAGCGATCGACATGGCGCGCTTCGGCGCGATCGACTTCACCCGCGTCTATACCGGCGCGCTGAACAATGCGTTTCCGCAGACGCAGGCGCTATGCCTGCCCTACACCTTCGACTCCGTGGCGCACTTGCGTCGCACCCTGGATGGAGCCGTCGGTGCGCAGGTGTTGAAGGGGTTTGAAGCGCGCGGCCTGGTCGGCCTGGCCATCTACGATTCCGGCGCGCGCTGCTTCTACAACACGCGCCGGCCCATCAACGTACCGGCCGACCTGCACGGCCTGAAGCTGCGCGTGCCGCCGTCGGACATTTTCATGGCGCTGATTCGCCAGCTGGGCGCCAACCCGACGCCGCTGCCCTATGGCGAGGTCTTTTCGGCGCTGCAAACGCACCTGATCGACGGCGCCGAAAACAATATCCGTAGCTTCCATTCCAGCCGCCAGTTCGAAGCGGCGCGCTACTGGTCGGAAACCGAACACTCCTACGCGCCAGATGTATTGGTGATGTCGAAATCACGCTTCGATGCACTGTCGGCCGACGACCGCGAGCGCATTCGCCGCCTGGCTGCCGCCTCGGTGCAGGTGATGCGCGGGTTGTGGGACCAGGGCGCGAATGAGGCGCGGTCGAAATTGCTCGAGCAGGGCGTGCAGATGAATGCGGTGGACATGGCGGCGTTCCGCCAGGCTGCCGAGCCGGTGCTTCGTGCCTATCGCGACGATGCGACCGTCGGCCCACTCGTACGCGCGATTCGCGCGTTGGCCTGAAGGACCAAGGCATGACCGATCAAGCCACTCCCAACACGCAGCCCAGCACCGGACTCGATTCGCTGGCGCGCATCGCCATCGGCATCGCCGGCCTGTCATTGATTGGCGTGGTGATCGTGCAAGGCTGGCAAGTGGTGGCGCGTTACGTGTTGAACGATTCGCCGGGCTGGACCGAACCGGTGGCCGTGCTGCTGCTGAACACCGCCATGAGCTTCGGCGCGGCGGCGGCGGTGCATGGCAACGCGCATTTTTCGTTTCCATTGTTGCTGGCGAAATTGCCGCCGACGCTGCGTCGCGCCTGCGCGGTCCTGGGCAACCTGGCCATCGCTGGTTTCGGCGCGGCCCTCGCCTTCTGGGGGACGCAGCTGCTGATCGACGGGCTGGATGTGCGCATGGCCGGCGCGATGCTGCCGCAGAGCGCCGCCTTCGCACCGATGTCCATCGGCGGCGCGCTGATGGTGCTGTTTGCGCTGGCGCGATTGCGCAGCGACGGCACGAAACCGACGGAGTCGCACTGACATGGCCGTTGCGCTGCTGTTCGCGGTCTTCGCGCTGCTGCTGGCCATCGGCGTACCGGTGGCCTTCGCCTTGGCGACCTCGTCGCTGGCGACGCTGCTGTACCTGGGGCTGCCGCCGATCGTGGTGGTGCAACAGACGGCGGCGGGCGCAGGTTCGGCCTCGCTGCTGGCAATTCCGCTTTTCATATTCGCCGGCGAGATCATGCTGCGCGGCGGCATTTCGGAGCGATTGATCGCGCTGGCCTCGGCGCTGGTGGGCCATATGCGCGGCGGCCTGGGCCAGGTCAGCGTGGTGTCGTCCCTGTTTTTCGGTGGCGTGTCGGGTTCGGCCATTGCCGATGTATCGGCGATTGGCGGCGCCATGATCCCGCAGATGGCCAAGCGCGGTTTTGATCGCGACTTCGCGGTGAATGTCAGCATTACCGCGGCGCTGGTCGCCTTGCTGGTACCGCCTTCGCACAACCTGATCCTGTATTCCGCCGCGGCCGGCGGCGGCCTGTCCATCGCCGATTTATTTGCCGCAGGTCTGTTGCCGGCGCTGTTGATGACCGCCGTGCTGATGCTGACCGGCTGGGTGATCGCGCGCAAACGCGGTTACGCGGTCGAAGCCTTCCCGGGCATGACGGTGGTGCTGACGCGTTTCCTCGCGGCCTTGCCCGGCCTGTTGCTGGTCGCGCTGATCTTCATCGGCATCCGCGCCGGCGTTTTCACGGCCGTCGAAAGTGCGGCGATTGCGGTGGTATACGCGTTGGCGGTGACCGCGCTGCTGTATCGCGGCCTGAGCTTCACGGGTTTCATCGAGGCTTGCAGCGGCGCGGCACGCACCACCGGCGTGATCGTGTTCGTGATTGCCGCGGCGTCCACCTTCGGCTGGCTGCTGGCCTACCTGCAGGTGCCCGCGGCCGCCGTGGATGCGCTGCGCGAGATTGCCCACGACAAGACTGCGGTACTCGCGCTGATCGTGGTGGTGTTGCTGGTGCTCGGCACCTTCATGGACCTGGCGCCGCTGATCCTGATCTGCACGCCAATCTTCCTGCCCGTGGCCAAGGCCTACGGCATCGACCCGATCCACTTCGGCGTGGTGCTGATCCTGACCGGCGGCGTCGGCCTGATCACGCCGCCGGTGGGTTCGGTGCTGTTCGTGGGCGCGGCCATCGGCAAGATCAGCGTGGCGCAAACCCTGCGCAGCATCTGGCCCTTCTACCTGGCGGCCTTGTCGGTGGTGTTGATGGTGACCTTCATCCCGGCGCTGTCGCTGTGGCTGCCAGCCGTGATGAAGTGATCGGCGGCTTGCCTTAGAATCAGGGACAGACCGCTTCGGGATCCGCATGCCACCGCGCCGCGCCAAGGACACTCGCCCCGCCGCCGCGCCCAAGCCCAGCGCCGCCGGCAAGACCACCATCAACGACATCGCGCGCCTGGCCGGCGTGTCGAAGAAGACGGTGTCGCGCATCATCAACCACTCGCCGCTGGTGCGCGAAGACACCCGCGAAAAAGTGCAGTCGGTGATGAACGAGCTGGGCTTCGTGCCCGACCCGATGGCGCGCGCGCTGGCCTTCCGCCGGTCCTTCCTGATCGGCATGGTGTACGACAACCCGAACGCGGAATACATCGTCAACATGTTGAGCGGTGCGCTCGACAGCCTGCGCGGCACCGGCTTCGAGCTGGTCGTGCATCCCTGCGACAGCAAGAGCCCCGACTACATCGAGGGCGTGCGCCAGTTCGTGTTGCAGCAGCGCCTGCATGGCGTGTTCCTGGTGCCGCGCGTGTCCGAGGACCAGGCGCTGGTGGACATGCTGAAGGAAACCGATTGCCGTTACGCGCGCATCGCCGCCATCAGCCTGGACGACGCGGCGCGCATGATCACCACCAACGACCGCGAAGGCGCGGTGGAAGTGGCGAAGTACCTGGAGTCGCTCGGCCACAAGCACATCGGCCTGATCACCGGCCCGCAGCGCTACTTGTCCACGCGCGAACGCGGCGCGGGCTTCATCGATACTTTGTCGAAACGCGGCGCCGCGCTTCCTGCGAAATACATTGCCGAAGGTGGTTACACCTTCGAGTCGGGCGTGGCCTGCGCCGAGCGCCTGCTGGCCCTGAAGCCGCGGCCCACCGCCATCTTCGCGCTGAACGACGAAATGGCGGCGGGCGTGTACAAGGCCGCACACAAGCTGGGCCTGTCGGTGCCGGAGGATCTGTCCGTGGTCGGTTTCGATGACAGCCCGATCGCCTCGCGCCTGTGGCCCTCGTTGAGCACCGTGCGCCTGCCGATCCGCGACATGGGGCTGCACGCGGCGGCGATGCTGCTGGCCGACCCGGCCCGGCCGCGCCCGGCCCCGGTCATCACGCCCTACCTGGTGGTCCGCGAGTCCTGCCAGCCGCCGCGCGGCTGAATCCCTGCATCGAGGCCCACGGCGTCCGGGTCGCCCCCAGCACCGCTTGCCGAGGGCAAAATGACACCGGTTTCCTACCGGGCTATGATGCGCCAACTGATGCTGTAACCCGGAGCCCGCCCGCATGTACGCCAAGACCTACCACGCCACCCATCCGGACATGATGGTCGGCGCCAGCAACGACCAATTGCGCGACCGTTACCTGTTCACCGGCCTGTTCACCGCCGACAAAATCGCGCTGAACTACACGCATTACGAGCGCATCGTGGTCGGTGGCGCGGCCCCGGTGGCCGGCGCGGTCGAATTGCCCGTGCAGATCGAACCCGCGTCCGCGGTCGGCAAGCCTTTCCTCGATCGTCGCGAACTGGGCGTGGTGAATGTCGGCAATGGTTCGGGCCGCATCACGGTGGACGGCGCGGTCTTCGCGATGAAGCCGCGCGACGGCCTGTACGTACCGATGGGCAGCGCGCAGGTGCGCTTCGAATCCGACGATTCGGCGAACCCCGCGCAGTTCTACCTGGTATCCACGCCGGCGCATGCGCGCTTCGAAACCGTGCACATTTCCATCGACCAGGCCGTGCCGCTCGAACGCGGCGCGCTGGAAACCTCCAACCAGCGCGTGATCTACCAGTACATCGTGCCGGCCACCTGCCGCAGCTGCCAGTTGCTGCTGGGCCTCACGTTGCTCAGCCCGGGCAGCGTCTGGAACACCATGCCGCCGCATTTGCACGACCGTCGCAGCGAGGTCTATTTCTACTTCGGGCTGGCCCAGGGCCAGCGCGTGATGCACTTCATGGGCGAGCCCAGCGACACGCGCCACCTGGTGGTGAATGATGGCGAGGCGGTGGTGTCGCCGCCGTGGTCCATCCACATGGGCTCGGGCACCAGCAACTATGGTTTCATCTGGGCGATGGGCGGCGAAAACCTGGACTACACCGACATGAACCAGCTCGACATCTGCCAGCTGAAATGAACGCCGCCAACAACCCCTTCAACCTGCAGGGCAAGGTTGCGCTGGTCACCGGCGCCAACACCGGCCTGGGCCAGGCGATTGCGATCGCACTCGCCGCCGCGGGCGCCGACATCGCTGCCGCGGGTACGTCGGCGCCTGATGAAACGAAAGCGCAGGTGCTCGCGCTCGGCCGCAGTTTCGCCGCGATCGAGGCCAATCTTTCCAGCATCGAACCGGTGCAGCGCATCGTCGAGGAAACGATCGAGGCGCTGGGCGGCATCGACATCCTGGTCAACAACGCCGGCACGATCCGTCGTTGCGATGCGGTGGACTTCACCGAGGCCGACTGGGACGCGGTGATGGACGTGAACCTGAAAACCGCCTTCTTCCTGAGCCAGGCGGCGGGCCGGCGGATGCTGGCGGCCGGCCATGGCAAGATCATCAACATCGCCTCGATGCTGAGCTTCCAGGGCGGCATCCGCGTGCCGTCCTATACCGCCAGCAAGCACGGCATCGCCGGCGTCACCAAACTGCTGGCCAACGAATGGGCGAGCCGCGGCATCAACGTCAACGCGATCGCGCCCGGCTACATGGTGACCAACAACACGACGGCGTTGCGCAATGATGAAACCCGCAATCGCGACATCCTCGCCCGCATTCCGGCCGCGCGCTGGGGCGAGGCGAAGGATATTGGCGGCGCCGCGGTGTTCCTGGCGTCGGCGGCTTCGGATTACGTCAACGGCATCGTGTTGCCGGTGGATGGCGGCTGGCTGGCGCGCTAGGCGACCGTCGCAGTTCTTGCGCGCAGGAAACCCGCGAGCTGATCGGGCGACAACGGCTTCGCATACAGGTAGCCCTGTGCCTGGTTGCAGCCCAGGCGCAGCAGGGCATCGGCAGCGGCCTGGTCCTCGACGCCTTCGGCAATCGTTTCGAGTCCCAGCGATCGCGCCAGCTGGATGATGGCGGCGACGATCACCTCGCCATCGTCGCGCGCGCCCATCTCGCGCACGAAACTCTGGTCCACCTTCAGCTTGTCGATCGGAAAATCGCGCAGGTAGGCCAGGCTGGAATAACCGGTGCCGAAGTCGTCGATGGAAAGGCGCACGCCCAAGGCGCGCAGCTGGCGCACGGTGGCGAGCACCTGCACGGCATCCTGGATGAGGATCGATTCGGTGAGCTCGAGCTCGAGGTCGGTGGCCGGCAGTCCGGATTTCTCCAGCGCGCCCAAGACCATGGCAACGACGTTGTCGCGCTGGAACTGCACCGCCGACAGGTTGACCGCGACGCGCGGCACGCGGATGCCGGCCGCGCGCCAGGCCATGGTCTGGCGACAGGCTTCGTGCACGATCCACTGCCCGATCGGCACGATCAGCCCGCTGGCCTCGGCCTCCGGGATGAAGCGCATCGGCGCCACCATGTCGCTGTTGGGCGGCTGCCAGCGCACCAGCGCCTCGACGCCCACCAGCGCCTGCGACTGCAGGTCGAATTGCGGCTGGTAGTGCAAGACGAACTCGCCGCGCTCCAGCGCCTGGCGCAGCCCGTTGCGCAGTTGCAGGCGTTCGGCGACATCGTGGTTCATGGTGGCGTCGTAGAAACGCCAGCAGTTGCCACCGCCTTCCTTGGCCCGATGCAGGGCAATGCTTGCGTTCTGGAACAGCGCCTCGAAACTGGCGCCATCGGCGGGTGACAGGGCCACGCCAATCGAGGCGGTGACGTGCGTTTCCTGGCCGAACAGGTGCATCGGCCGGCCCAGTTCAAGCAGGATGCGTTCGAGCACCAGGGCCGCATCTTCGCCGTCGGCGACATTGCGCAACATCACGGCGAATTCGTCGCTGCCCAGGCGCGACACCGTGTCGGCATCGTCCAGGCAACGGGGAAGGCGCTCGGCGATCGCGTGCAGCACGGCGTCGCCGAAGCGATGGCCGAAGGAATCGTTGATGTGCTTGAAGCCATCGACGTTGATCAGCAGCAGCGCAGCCTTGCCCTGCCCGGCGTGTCGCGCCGCCAGGGTCTGCGTCGCGCGGTCGCGCAACAGGGCCTTGTTCGGCAAGCCGGTGAGCGAGTCGTAGAAGGCCAGCGCCTCGACCTGCAATTCAGCGGCCTCTTTTTCCTCGATCTCCACGGCGAGCCGGTCGTAGGGTTCGCGAACGCTGGCCACGAACGCCAACCGATAGATGAAGAAGAACGCGAGCACCTTGCACAGATGGCCGAGCAGGCTGAAGACGTCGTTGACGTTTTCGTAGCTCATCAGGGCCAGCTCTGAAATGATCCACAGCAGCGTGGCAGTCAGCATGCCCTGCACGTCGTAAGGCGGATCGATGCCCTTGCTGCGCCACAGGCGCAACGCCACCACCGACAGCACGACCACGACGCCGGTTTCGATCGCGATCTTGATCGGCGTCAGGCCCTGCCCATCGATGAAAAAGCGCGGCCACGCCGATTCGTGCCACAACAACAGGTAATAGACGGCGGCGACCACCGCCAGGGTCGTGCCCACCATCCAGTAGCGCGTCCCCGGATTCACGAACGGATTCCAGGCACGGAACGCGATCACCAATACCGTCAGCGCGCCAATGATGCGCGCGCACAGCCAGAACGAGATGGCTTTCTGCGGCGAGGCTCCCGTGATGAATTGCGGCATGTCGCGATACGACATCAGGTGGCCGAAATCGAGCAATGCCGTAGCCAGGAAGCCGCAGGCCAGGATCATCAGGTTGCCGGGCCGCTCGGGCCGGTAGGCATGCCAGGACACGGCAAACACCATCACCGACACGACGATGGAGAAGGCTTCTGTCACGGTGTGCAGGGCGACGGGGAACCAGCTTTCGCTCTGTCGCAGCTGGTCGGAACCGGGCCATAGCCACAGCGCGACGAAGACAAGGGTGAATACGCTTACCAGCGCGATGCGAAACCGGGCGGACCCGAACAGGTCCTGGCCGACTTGCATGCCTGCGAACACCCGGGGCCTTACCGGTGGAGTCATGTTCCCCGCCAGGGAAAGAGTCGTTTCGACACTGACACCGATCGGATCAAAAATCCACCGACGGTGGGCGACGCAGGTTGATCAGTCGTGGGACGGTGCGGCGTGGTTCTTCAGGATCAGCTCGGCCAGCCAGGGCTCGCCCTTTTCCATGATTTCCAGCGGCGTGAGTTCCCAGTTGGTAAGCACGATCGCTTCCGACAGGCTGAACTCAAGTTGCCCCTTGGTGAAACGACGCTCGCCGGCGATGACGGCTTCGAGCACGGCCTGGCCGGGAATCGGCGCCTCCATCTCGGCTTCCTTCGCCGCCAGCGCCGCATGCGGATCGGTGCCGCCGCGACTGGCCAGCCATTCGATGCGGCGCAGCGCGATGTGCTGCGGCTCACCGTCTTTTTCGCCCTCGTAGTTGGGCGTAGCGGCAGTCAGCGTCTTGTACAGCGTGTTCAGTTGGCCGAACACGCGCATGCGCGCGAGGTTGGCGGCGTCGCGCGTGTGCTCGGCGTCTTCGATGTCCTGGCGCAGGCGATCGATCTTCGAGGCCTGAGCTTCGAGCGTCTTCGCAATCGCGTCGATGCGCGCCAACCAGTCCTCGCGCGCCGCCAGCGCCGGGGCGATGACAACACGGGAACGGAAATCGGCGAGCAGGGTACGCGGGTCTTTCATGGGCCGATTATGGCTTATTTACAGTCCTGTTTTGTACGAGGCCTGCCGAAGTCAGGGTCCTCCATCGCCAGCGCTTTCATAGCCATCGCTTGCCGGCGCCGGGGGCCGGGTCCGCCCTGGTCGCCCCGGCGTAGCCGCTCCATGCGGACTCAGGGTCGACCGGTTGGCCATCCATGGCCAACCTCCTGTGCGAACCCGCCCCCCGTCACCAGCAAGCGTGGGTACGACTCCACCAACCTGATGAAAGAGCTCAGATCAAGATCAGTTCTTGACCAAACCCAGATCGATTGTGTACGCCATCACAGTTTGCTGGGAGGCAGTCCATTCAAGACTGCTGGGCCTTCGCCGGATGTCGGGATGCACTTCGTGCGTTCGTGCCGAATTCGCGCGCGATGCTGAAGGACGACGAGGGTGGGGTTCGCACAGGAGGTCGGCCATGGATGGCCGACCGGTCGACTCTGAGTCCGCAGGAGCGGCTACGCCGAGTCGACCAGGGCGGACCCCACCCTCGGCGGCATTCAGCATTGCAACAAGAAATCTCAGCAAGAAGTCTCAGCGCGTGTTCTGCATTCCGATGAACTGCAGGAATTCGGATCGCGTGCGTGCATCGTCGCGGAATGCGCCGAGCATCGCGCTGGTGACCATGCTGACCCCGCGCTTGTGGATGCCGCGCGTCGTCATGCATTCGTGCGCCGCTTCGATCACCACCGCCACGCCACGCGGCTGCAGCACTTCCTCGATGGAGCGGGCGATTTGCGCGGTGAGTTTTTCCTGTACCTGGAAACGCCGCGCGTAGGCTTCGACCACGCGCGCCAGTTTGCTGATGCCGACCACGCGGCCGTTGGGCAAATATCCGACGTGCGCCTTGCCGATGATCGGCGCCATGTGGTGTTCGCAGTGGCTTTCGAATTCGATCGCGCGCAACACGATCAGCTCGTCGTAGCCTTCGACTTCCTTGAAGGTGCGACGCAGGTAATCGGCCGGATCCAGTGCGTAACCGGAAAACCAGTCCTTGTAGGCGCGAGCGACGCGCGCCGGCGTGTCCAGCAAGCCCTCGCGTTCGGGATCTTCGCCGGCCCACTGCAACAAGGTGCGGACGGCGGCTTCGGCATCGGCCTGGGAAACGACGGGGGGTGGCTGGGCCATGGCGGTACTCCTGGCGGATCGCCTGCGCGAACTTGCGCGACGCTGCGTCCCCACATCGTACCGAAGCGCGGCTCAGGCCGGGCGGGTGGCGCGCCAGGCCATCACGCCGGCCACGATCAGCATCGCCGCCGCCAGCCAGAAGGTGACGCCGGCCCAGCCGCTATGCAGGTCGCGACCGGTCACTTCGGCGAAGGCGCGGGTGAACACGGTCGGCCCGAAGATGCCGGCCAGGCTCGACAAGCTGACGATGGCGCCCTGCAGGCGGCCTTGTTCATGTGGATCGACCTGGCGCGTCATCAGCGCCTGCGCCGCGGGCATGGACACGCCCCACAGCGCGGCAATCGGCATCGCCAGCCAGAACCAGCCGCCGGTGGGCGCGAGGCCGTAGAGGATGAAGCCGACGCTGCCGAAGCCCAGGCCCATCAACAGCGTCTTTCGTTCGCCGAAGGCGCGGATGAAGCGACTGATCAGGCCACCCTGCACGATGGCGGACAGCACGCCGACGCCGGCCAGCGTGTAGCCGACCATCTTCGCGCCCCAGCCGAAACGATAGTCGGCGTACAACACGAAGGTGCTTGGATAGACGATGTGCGCCATCTGCATCAGGAATACCACGCCCGCCAGCGCGAACACTTCCGGATGGTGGGCGAGGAAACGCAGCGAGGCTATCGGGTTGGCGCGACGCCAGGAAAACGGCGTGCGGCGATCCTTGGGCAAGGATTCGGGCAAGACGAAATAGCCGTAGCAAAAATTCGACAGGCTCAGCCCGGCGGCGATCCAGAACGGCAGGCGCGGGCTCATGTCGCCAAGCAGGCCGCCGATCGCCGGCGCGAGCACGAAGCCGATGCCGAAGGCCATGCCCAGCTTGCCGTAGGCCGCCGCGCGCTTTTCCGGCGGCGTGACGTCAGCGATGTAGGCGTTGGCCGTACTGAAACTGGCCGAGGTGATGCCCGACAACACGCGGCCGATGAACAACAGCGGCAGCGTCTGCGCCACCGCCATCAGGATGAAGTCCAGGCCCAGCCCCAGGTTGGACAACAGGATCAACGGCCGCCGACCGAAGCGGTCCGACAACGCGCCCTGCACCGGCGAGAACACGAACTGCATGACCATGAAACTCGACGCGAACAAGCCATGCATCACCGCGGCCCGCGACAGGTCGCCATCGAGGAAGCTCGCGATAAGGTGCGGCAACACCGGGATGATCATCCCGAATGCCAGGATGTCGAGCAGCACGGTGATGAAGATGAAAACCAGCGCGGCGCGGCGCACGGGAGTTACCGCAGCATCCACGGACTTCTCGCTTTTACGGGGGTGTCAGTATTGTAGCTGTACGAGTTCGGGGCGGTTTAGCGTACTAGCGGTACGCGTTACGGTGCAGCTGGGTCCGGCATTCATTTTGAGTCGCGTCCCTCCGCCTGCGGCGTCGGGCCGACTTGGTCAAAAGTGAACGCCCGCCCCTGCTCCTATACGTAATCCGTAGTTCAGTCCTGCTGTCCTCACGACTAGGTACCCATCCAAGGCTTCCACTTCGTCTCGGCGAATGGCAGGGTCAGAGTGAGCGCGCGATGGGGTCGTCGGTGTCGTTCTTATTCTCTCGAAGCGCCGCTTGTCACGTGGTGAAGCCACGTGTGCGCTTCCCTTGATGTTGCGCTACTTCGCATTGGAAGCGCGGCTTCGGCTTTTTCATGTCAGGAAGAGGCGGCTCGAGCGCCCTTGATCTCAGCCCGAAATGTGCGGTCGTGATTGGGTCAACGTCGGGGCAGGGCATGTTCGTCCGAGTGGTGCAGGACGCAATGAACGGCGGCTTGTAAA
>MGYJ01000062.1:43239-46304 GCA_001801685.1 Gammaproteobacteria bacterium RIFCSPHIGHO2_12_FULL_63_22
CGGGCAGTAGCTACGAAGACGAAAATCTACTGCGCAGCGAGTGCGCGCGAGTTGGTGCTGGCGCCGGCGAGTTGCTGCTTGTCGCGACACTTGATGAAAGGCGACTTCGCCAGCCAGTTCGTGTCCGGGTAATACGAGAAGATCATCTGCCCGTTCTTCAGGCTGTCGATGACCTGGCGGGCGACTTCCGGGCGGACTGCCGGGCAACCCCAGCTGCGGCCGAGGCGGCCTTGCTTGAGGGCCGTTTGCACGTTCACGTACGGCGCGCCGTGCATGACGATCGCGCGCGACATCGCCTTGTCGTTGGTACCCGGTTCCAGGCCTTCCATGCGCAGCGAGTAACCGTTGCCGCCCTGATAGGTCTCGCCGGTGCGGAACAGGCCCAGGCTGCTCTGGTGGCTGCCGTCAACGTTGGAGAACGCGCGCGCCATGTTTTCGCCGGTGCCCTGGCCGTGCGCGACGACTTCATGGAACAGCAGCGTGTTGTTGGCCAGGTCGAACACCCACAGGCGCTTCTCGGTGGAGGCGCGCGAATAATCGATCACCGCCAGACGCGGCGACGGCGCTTCGCCAAAAGACTGCGCGGCGCACTGGCGTGCTTCCAGCGCCAGCGACAACACGCGCGGATCCGCGTCCGGCGCGAGGCGGGACAATTGCTTGAGATCGGGGGATTGTGCCGCGGCTAACGCGGGCAGGAGGCTGAGTGCCAGAAACGCGGGAATCAGGCGCATCGGTGGATCCTGGGGGGAGGCCGGGCACTATACCCAGCCCGAGGTTAGCAAAACGTTCGCTAAATACCACCCCTGCTGGCTCCAAGCTGAACCAGCGTGCCTCGCATTTCTCGAATTGTGGCGCCGTTAACGAATTCAGCTTCGAAGCTGAACTGCGTTTCGGCATGTCAGTCAGCCATCACCGTGAAACTTGGGCCGCTCTCGAAGGACTCGGCAGGAGCCGCAGTCTGGCCGACTTGTTTCGCTTGCCATTCGGGCAAACCCACGGCCAGCAGCGAGTCGACGCTGCCATCGTTGCTAACGACCACGATTTCGTCGCGGTTGGTCACCTCGAACAAGGTCCGTGCGAACTCTTTCGGCAGACGTACGCAACCATGCGAGGCCGGATACCCGGGCAGGCGCCCGGCATGCATCGCAATGCCATCCCAAGTGAGTCGTTGCATGAAGGGCATTGGAGCGTTGTCGTAGCGATTGGAGTGATGGACTTTCTTTTTCTCAAGGATGGGAAACACGCCGGTTGGCGTTTCCTTGCCGGCCTTGCCCGTGCTGACGGTGCTGGTGGCGACGCGCTCACCGTTGCGGAACACCCAGGCGCGCTGGTCGGCCAGGCTCACCACGATCACCAGTGGACCTTGCACACTGGCCGGGTCGACAGTCCATTCGAATTCACCCGGTTGCAGGCTGTCGTAGGAAGGATCGACTTGCGGCTGTGCTTGATCGAGCTGCGGATACAGAGGATCGACCTGCGCCTGGCTCACGCCCGCGGCGAGAGAGAACATCATTAGTGCTGCAATCCGGAAGCCCATTTCGCGATCCTTCGCTGGTGACTGGATTTCAGGATGGCCGCGGGCGCATGAGCGAATGCCAAATAAAATGGCGCGCCGGGATTTCCGTTCACGCGCGCGTTGGTTAGATGGACGGGCCGTGACGCCGGCCCGCAGGTGCGATCGTGATGCCGGCCCGCCGGTGCGATTCAGCGCGCAGGCGTGGTCGCCGGCACCACTTCGTCTTCAGTGGTGATAACGGTCATGGCCTTGCCCGTGGTCTGCGGGAGGATCGCGGCATCGGTCAGCACGATGGTCGAGCCGGGCGCGAGTTCGTCGTAGACCTTGGCCGCGAATTCGGGCGGCACGCGGATGTTGGCGACGAGGGCCGGATCGAGCGTATTGCCCGGTTTGGCCTCGTAGCCGGGCATCGGGATGGACTGCCACAGCAGGCCGCGCCGCGAAGGCACCACCGCGCTCGGCTGTCCGGTATCGCCGGCCAGCAACACATAGGCCTGCGTACCGATGGCGCTCGCGCCGGGCGCAACGGAAATGCGCGCGCGACCGATCTCGATGCCGTTGCGGATCACCAGCACGCGTTCATCGGCGGTGCTCATCAACACGGTCAACGGTCCCGCTGGCGATTTGGATGGATACCACTGGTAGGCGCGGAACCAGGTCAGGCGCGGCACGTCGTCTTCGCTCTTGCCGGCCGAGATGGCCTGCGGCGCGAACAAACCCGGATGCGCAAGCTCGGCACTGTGCTTGGCTTCCTGCGCCACCACCACGGTCATGTTGAAGGTGGTGACATCGAACAGGCGGCGCGCGAATTCATAAGGCAGGCGCACGCAGCCATGCGAGGCCGGGTAACCGGGCAGGCGGCCGGCATGCAAGGCCACGCCATCCCAGGTGAGCCGCTGCATGAAGGGCATCGGCGCATCGTCGTACAGGTTGGATTTGTGGTCTTTCTTTTTTTGCAGGATGGTGAATACGCCGGTCGGCGTTTCGTAACCCTTCTTGCCGGTGCTGACAGTGCTGACGCCAATGCGCAGGCCGTTGCGATAGACGTAGGCGCGTTGCTCGTCGAGGCTGATCACCATCACCAGTGGACCGGCCGGCACGGCTTCAGGCGACCAGATGAATTCGCCGGGCTTGAGCTGCGACGGCGGCAGGTCCACGGGCGCGGATTCTTTCGCGCCTTGCGCGACCGCCTGGCCGCACAAGGCCATCAGCACGAGCAGCGCGAGCGACCGCAGCAGCATCACAGCACGCGCAGGAAGGCCGCCTTGAGGTAGCGGCTTTCCTTCACATGGGCCATGAACGGATGGTCGCCGCCGGCGCCGGAAACCTTCAGCACCTGCACGGTGCGGCCGGCGTAAAACGCAGCCCGGCGGATCATGTCGAGGAATTCCTCTTCACTCACCAGGCCCGTGCAAGAACACGTCAGCAGGATGCCGCCGGGCTTGACGACCTGCATCGCGAGCTTGTTCATGTCGTTGTATTTCTTCAGCGCGGCGATCACCTGCTCGCGGTCACGCGTGAGCTTGGCCGGGTCGAGGATGACCACGTC
>MGYJ01000063.1 GCA_001801685.1 Gammaproteobacteria bacterium RIFCSPHIGHO2_12_FULL_63_22
CGCCCACCTGCGTCATCCGCGCCGCGCCAAGTCGGGCATGAATGTCTCGCAGATGCATTACGCGCGCCGCGGCATCATCACGCCGGAGATGGAGTTCATCGCCATTCGCGAAAACCAGCGCATGGACGCCATCCGCGAAGCGCACCTGCTGGTGCAGCACCCGGGCGAAAGTTTCGGCGCCAACATCCAGAAGGCCATCACGCCTGAATTCGTGCGCAGCGAAGTCGCGCGCGGCCGCGCCATCATCCCGGCCAACATCAACCACCCGGAACTCGAGCCGATGATCATCGGCCGCAACTTCCTGACCAAGGTCAACGCGAATATTGGCAATTCCGCTGTCTCCTCCGGCATCGCCGAGGAAGTGGAAAAGCTGGTCTGGGCGATCCGCTGGGGCGCCGATAACGTGATGGACCTGTCCACCGGCAAGCACATCCACGAAACCCGCGAATGGATCCTGCGCAATTCACCGGTGCCGATCGGCACCGTGCCGATCTACCAGGCCCTGGAAAAAGTCGACGGCAAGGCCGAAGACCTCACCTGGGAAATCTACCGAGACACCCTGATCGAACAGGCCGAGCAGGGCGTGGACTATTTCACCATCCATGCCGGCGTGCGCTTGCGCTATGTGCCGCTGACCGCCAAGCGCGTCACCGGCATCGTCTCGCGCGGCGGTTCGATCCTTGCCAAGTGGTGCCTGGCCCACCACAAGGAAAATTTCCTCTACACGCATTTCGAAGACATCTGCGAAATCATGAAGGCCTACGATGTCAGCTTCTCGCTGGGCGACGGCCTGCGCCCGGGCTGCATCGCCGACGCCAATGACGCCGCGCAATTTGGTGAACTCGAAACGCTTGGCGAACTCACGCAAATCGCCTGGAAGCACGACGTGCAGACCATGATCGAGGGCCCCGGCCACGTGCCGATGCACCTCATCAAGGAAAACATGGACAAGCAACTCGCCGTCTGCGGCGAGGCGCCGTTCTATACGCTGGGGCCGCTGACCACCGACATCGCGCCGGGCTACGACCACATCACCAGCGCGATCGGCGCGGCGATGATCGGCTGGTTCGGCACCGCGATGCTTTGCTACGTGACGCCGAAGGAACACCTGGGCCTGCCCAACAAACACGACGTGCGCGAGGGCCTGATGGCCTACAAGATCGCGGCGCATGCGGCGGACCTGGCCAAGGGCCATCCCGGCGCACAGGCGCGCGACAACGCCTTGTCAAAAGCGCGGTTTGAATTCCGTTGGGAAGACCAGTTCAACCTCGGCCTCGACCCGGAACGCGCCCGCGAATACCATGACGCCACCCTGCCCAAGGACGCGCACAAGGTCGCCCATTTCTGTTCGATGTGCGGCCCGCACTTCTGCTCGATGAAGATCAGCCAGGACGTGCGCGATTACGCCGACAGCCACGGCGTGCCGGAAGACAAGGCGCTCGAGCAGGGCATGGCCGACAAGGCGGAGGAATTCCGCGCTGCCGGCTCGCAACTCTACCGACCGGAGTAAGGCATGAAGCTGCAAGTCCCTTTCCTGCAACTGCCGCTGGCCATCGACGCCGATGCGCTCGCCGCGGAAGTGCTGGCGATCGATGAATCGTCCTGGCGGCCGCATCCCAACGGCCTGCCCGGCAATTCGGCGTTGACGCTGATCACCACCGACGGCATTGCGGAGAGCGACAAGGTGTACGGCCCGATGCGGCCGACGCCGCACCTCAAGCGTTGTCCCTACCTGATGCAGGTACTGGCCAGCGTCGGCGCCACCTGGGGACGCACCCGCCTGATGCGCCTGTCCGGCCAGGCCGAAGTGAAGCTGCACGTGGACATCAACTACTACTGGCGCGAGCGCGTGCGCGTGCACGTTCCCATCGTCACCCAGCCCACGGTGCGCTTCACCTGTGGTGATGCCGAGATCAACATGGCGGCGGGCGAGTGCTGGATCTTCGATACCTGGCGCCAGCATCGCGTGGTGAATGACGCGGAACGGCCGCGCATCCACCTGGTGGCGGACACCGTGGGCGGCGATGGTTTCTGGGAAAAAGTGATGGGCGGCCGACCCGCGGGTCGCGACCTGCCTGGCTGGAAGCCGAAACCGGTCGTGCCGGTGCCCGGTCATTTCCCGGAGCTCGATTACGAAAGCGTCAACGCGCCCGTGGTGATGACGCCCTGGGAGATGCGCGAGCACATCGGCTTCATCCTCGGCGAAGCGCAACCGCATCCGCAGCTGAGCATCGTGCACCAGATACTGCTGCGCCTGTCGCGCCGCTGGCATGCCCTGTGGTCGTGTTACGGCGAAGCCGAGGCGGGCTGGCCGCGTTATCGGGCCTTGCTCGATGAAGCCGCCGCCGAACTTCGCGTGAATGCGGCCGGCATGCCCTTGAAGAACGGCATGGGTTTCAACCAGGCGATATCGTCATGCGTGATCGACGTAGCCCTGGAATCGCGTCGTCCGCAAGCCCGGGCCACGCAGTAGAAGGTTCCGCCGTCCGGCGGAACCGGGCTGATCAGAAGTTGGGCTTCTCGGGCGTCTGGTCGTAGCGGGCCACGCTCGCCATGATCTCGGCGCGCGCCGCGTCGGCGCCGACCCAGCCTTCCAGCCGGACCCACTTGCCCTTCTCCAGGTCCTTGTAGTGCTCGAAGAAGTGCTGGATGCGGTCTTTCGTCAGGTGCGGCAGGTCGTCCACGTGCTGCACCGAGTCGTAGGCCGGGAAGACCTTGCTGACCGGCACCGCGATGATCTTCTGGTCGTCGCCGGCCTCGTCCACCATGTTCAGCATGCCCACCGCGCGGCAGCGGATGACCGAGCCGGGGATCAGCGGCATCGGCATGATCACCAGCACGTCGGCCGGATCGCCGTCGCCCGACAAGGTGTGCGGGATATAGCCGTAGTTGCACGGGTAGCGCATCGGCGTGGTCAGCACGCGGTCAACGAAGATCGCGCCGCTGGCCTTGTCCACTTCATATTTTACCGGCTCGGAATTCATCGGGATCTCGATGATCACGTTGAAGTCGTTGGGGACGTCGCGGCCGGAGGGAACCAGTTCGAGGGCCATTGGGGGCTTCCATGCAAGGGGCGCGAATAATAACCCCGCCCGGCCCGAGCCGGCACTCGGAAAGCGGCTCAATGCCCAGGAAAGCCTCCCAGGGTCGCGCCAAAACCTGAACGGAGGTAGATTGCCTGGGTAGCAACCGCGCCAGGATCCCCCCGTGAGTATCCCTACCCCCAAAGACCAGCAGACGCTCGACCAGCTCTGGCAACTCGAGGCCGAGCGCCCGGGCCTGATGAAGGAGCTGATCCGCCTGTTCGTGGCCGACGCGCCCAAGCAGACCCGGCTGATCCATGCCGCCTACGGTCGGCGCGACCCGGAGATGGTTCGCCAGTCGGCGCATTTCCTGCGTTCCGGTTCATTGGCACTGGGCCTGTCGTCGCTGGCCGAGCTCAGTCGTGTCATCGAGCACCTGCCGCTGGACAGTTATGGCAGCAAGGAGTCGGACGCACTGGTGTTGGAGTTGCGTGCCGAGGTGCACAAGGTATTGCTGGTCTTGCTGAAGCAACTCAAGGACGGATGATTCTGAAAAAAAAACCCCGCCGAAGCGGGGTTTTTCATTTCGATGCAGGACCGATCAACCCAGGATCGGAATCAGCAACAGCGCAACGATGTTGATGATCTTGATCAGCGGGTTGATGGCCGGGCCGGCGGTGTCCTTGTACGGGTCGCCCACGGTGTCGCCGGTAACGGCGGCCTTGTGTGCTTCCGAACCCTTGCCGCCGTGGTGGCCTTCCTCGATGTACTTCTTGGCGTTGTCCCAGGCGCCGCCGCCGGTGCACATGCTGATGGCGACGAACAAGCCGGTGACGATGGTACCCATCAGCAGGCCGCCCAGCGCCGCCGGACCCAGGAAGTAGCCGACCAGCACCGGGATGACAAGCGGCAGCATCGACGGAACGATCATTTCGCGGATCGCCGATTTGGTCAGCAGGTCCACGGCCTTGTCGTACTGCGGCTTGCCGGTACCTTCCATGATGCCGGGGATTTCGCGGAACTGGCGGCGGACTTCCTCCACGACCGCACTCGCTGCGCGACCGACGGCCTGCATGGCGAACGCGCCGAACAGGTAGGGAATCATGCCGCCGAGCAGCAGGCCGATAACCACCTTCGGCTCGTTGATCGAGAAGTTGATCACGCCGGCGCCGAATTTCTCGTCGAGCTTGTGCGAGTAATCGGCGAACAGCACCAGCGCGGCCAGCCCGGCCGAACCGATCGCATAACCCTTGGTCACGGCCTTGGTGGTGTTGCCCACCGCGTCCAGTGCGTCGGTGATCTTGCGGATCTCCGGGCCGAGGTGGCTCATTTCGGCAATGCCGCCGGCGTTGTCGGTGATCGGACCGTAGGCGTCCAGCGCCACGATCACGCCTGCCATCGACAGCATCGAAGTCGCGGCGATCGCGATGCCGTACAGGCCGGCGAGCTCGTGGCACCCGTAAATGGACGCGGCGACGACCAGCACGGGAGCGGCGGTCGACTTCATCGAAACGGCCAGGCCGGCGATGACGTTGGTGCCGTGGCCGGTTTCGGACGCCTTCGCCACCTGCTGCACCGGGCCGTATTCGGTCGCGGTGTAGTACTCGGTGATGACGACCAGCGCGGCGGTCAAGGCCAGGCCGATCATGGCGCACCAGAACAAGGGCATGCCGATGTCAGCCGGGAACATTTCCTTGGTGACGAAGTAGAACGCGCCGGCAGCGAGCACACCGGCGACGATCAGTCCGCGGTAAAGAGCATTCATGATCTTGCCGCCTTCGCGAACGCTCACGAAGAAGGTGCCGATGATGGAGGCAATGATGGAAACCGCGCCCAGTACCAGCGGATAGATCGCGCCCGCCCAGCCGTAGGTGCCGTAGGCGATGCCCGCCACGAGCATGGCGGCGATGATGGTGACTGCGTAGGTTTCGAAAAGATCCGCTGCCATGCCTGCGCAGTCGCCCACGTTGTCGCCCACGTTGTCGGCGATGACGGCCGGGTTGCGTGGGTCATCCTCGGGGATGCCGGCTTCGACCTTGCCCACCAGGTCGGCGCCGACGTCGGCGCCCTTGGTGAAGATGCCGCCGCCCAGACGCGCGAAGATCGAGATCAGCGAACCACCAAAGGCCAGGCCGATCATTGGCTGCAAGGCCGCGTTCAAGCTCTCCTGGCTGGTGCCGGTGCTGCCGAGCACGTACATGAAGTAACCGGCGACGCCCAGCAGGCCCAGGCCCACCACCAGCATGCCGGTAATCGCGCCACCCTTGAAGCTGACGTTGAGCGCGGGATTCAGGCCCAGCGTCGCCGCCTGCGCGGTACGCACGTTGGCGCGCACCGAGATGAACATGCCGATGAAACCGGCCGCGCCCGACAGGATCGCGCCGATCGCAAAACCGATCGCCGTCGGCCAGCCATTGGGCAACAGGAAACCGATGATGAAGAACAGGATGACGCCGACCAGGCCGATCGTCTTGTACTGGCGACTGAGGTAGGCGCCGGCGCCTTCCTGGATGGCCGCGGCGATCTGCTGCATTTTTTCGTTGCCGGCCGGCTGGGCCATGATCCAGCGCGCCGATACCAGCCCGTAAATAATGGCGAGGGCCGCACAGGCCAGCGCCAGTTCCAAACCGTACTGCTCAAACATGCCGATTACTCCCCGAGGTCAACAAAAAGCGGCTTTGCGCCGCTATCCCCCGGAGTATCGCAGAGGCCCGCTGGGCTTGCCAGCGGGCCCGGAAGGGCCGATTGGCCCCGGTAACGCTTACAGGGCCGGGGCCTTCTTGAGCTTGCCAAGGGCCGCTTCGAAGGCTGCTGCATCGGACGGGCTCAGGTTCGGTCGGCCGGCCATGATGCCCATGCTGATGGATGCCGACAGGAAATAGGTCTCGCCGGCTTCGGCTTCGATGTTGGTCACGTCCTTGGCCTCGGAGTGCACGACGTAGGCATGCGCGCCGGGCTCGACGGCCAGCACGAAATAGTTTCCGTTGCGCAATTTGCCGAGCTCCACTTCGTTCTCGCGCACCTTGAAGCCGATGGCGGCGCCAACGAATTTGCTCGGGCGGAAGAACACGACGTGCGCCTTGCCTTCCGGCGGCGCGCCGACGGCAGCGGCGACTTTTTCGCTGAGCGCGGCGGGCGATGACGTGCCGGGTGCCGCAGCAGGCTCGGCAGCGGCAGTCGCAGGCGCGGCTTCGGCAGCAGGCGCCGCTTCGGCCGCGGGCGCTGCTTCAGTTGCCTGGGCTGCGGGTTCGGCCGGCTTGGCGGCCTCGCTTGCCTCGGTGGGTGGTGGCGCTTCGGCAGTCGCCGCTTCCTGCGCCTGCGCGGAGTGGGCTGCGCAGAGCAGTGCGGCGAGGACGAATACGTTGATCGGATGCTTGGACTTCATGGACTTCCCTGGAGTGGTTGGGTGCAGCAGCGAAACTCCGGCCCCGGTCAGGGCGGAGCGAAACTCGTGTCCTGGGCCAGGCGTGCACTTAGCGGCGTGGCCGCCGGCAGCTCGAGATCCTTGCCCTTGATCAGCATGGCAAAGGGCCCGATCACGACCGAGGTCGCGAGCGTCGCGCCCACCCGCGCCTTGCCCGCTGCCCCGAAGCCGGAACGCAGCTTCACCTGCCCCTGCGGCAGCTCGACGTATCGCGCGGCAAGGATCAGTTCGCCACCCTTGCCGCCACCGCCGGACCGCGCGGCGTGCACCACCTGGCCCACGGCCGGCGTCCCCGACGGGATCAGGACCGCGCCATCCGCGCCGAGCACATCCGTGCGCACCTTCAGCTTGAAGAAATCGCCGGTCTTGCTGGTCCGCGAACTGACGGCGTCGATGGTTTCCAATTCGATCGTCGTGTTGGCGGCTAGCGTGCGCTGGTTGTCGGTCGCCGTTTGCGCGGCCAGGCCGGGGGCAACGAAGGCGAGCGCAAGCATTGCGCTACGCAGGATTCCCATTTGCATCAACCATTTCCCCGAAACCGGGCCGACCAAAGACCGTCGGCGGAAAACGGGAATCTGAACAAGCGCGCGTCCGCTGTCAATCCTCCCGGCAGGCCGGGTTTACTCGAAGGCGGGCAGCCGCTTCGGAACCTGGGCCAGCACGACCGTCAGGTAATCGGGAAGGCCATTGGCCCGATACGGCGGCGGCGCCTCGCCGTGGATCAGCGGTTCGAGATATCGGCGGCAGGCGTCGGTTATTCCGTAGCCATCGGCCGTGATGAACTCCGGCGGCATCTTCTTTTCATGGTTGGCGATGTTCGACAGCGGCGCCGACACGACCCGCCATTGGTACGGCGAATCCGACAGTCTCTCGATCACCGGCATCACGCCGTTCTGTCCGTCCAGCGCGTATTCCACCGCGGCCCGGCCCACGGCCAGGGCCTGGTCCAGGTCGGTCTTCGAGGCCAGGTGCCGGGCCGAACGCTGCAGGTAGTCGGGCACGGTCCAGTGCACCTTCACGCCCAGCTTGTCCTTTACCGTTGCGGCGATGGCCGGACCGACGCCGCCCAGCTGCGAGTGGCCGAAGGCGTCCACGCTGCCGGCGCTTTCGGCCAGGAATTTTCCGTCCGGGCCCTTCAGGCCTTCGGAAACCACCACCACGCAGTAGCCGACCCGCGCGACGGTCTCGCGCACGCGGTCGAGGAACTTCGCTTCGTCGAAGGCGATTTCCGGAAACAGGATCAGGTGGGGCGCGCTGTCCGGTCCGTTGCCGGCCAGTCCGCCTGCCGCCGCCAGCCAGCCGGCGTGCCGGCCCATCACCTCATAGACAAAAACCTTGGTGGAGGTGTCGGCCATGGCGGCCACGTCCAGCGCGGCTTCCAGCACCGACACTGCGGTGTATTTGGCCGCGGAACCAAAGCCCGGGCAGCAGTCGGTCAGCGCCAGGTCGTTGTCCACGGTCTTGGGCACGCCCACGCAGCGCAGGTCGTAGCCGCTGCTGGCCGCCAGCTGGGAAACCTTGAGCGCGGTGTCGGCGGAATCATTGCCGCCGTTGTAGAGGAACCAGCGCACGTCGTGGGCGCGGAAGACTTC
This sequence comes from Gammaproteobacteria bacterium RIFCSPHIGHO2_12_FULL_63_22, assembly GCA_001801685.1. GTDB lineage: Bacteria > Pseudomonadota > Gammaproteobacteria > Xanthomonadales > Xanthomonadaceae > Arenimonas. The sequence continues at coordinate 8,040 of MGYJ01000063.1, forward strand.
AAGCAGCCGTTCGTATTTCGCGCGGTCGGCGTCCAGCGACTTCAGCTTCACCCGACAAGACCCGAAGGCCCCGCCCGGGGTATGGGCCAACGCACGCACCTGGTCGGCGCTCAACGAAGAGGTGTCGAGCAGTTCCTCGCGCAAGGCTCCCAGGATGCCGTTCCGGGCTGCCAGCACTGTCACGCCGCGCTCCCGGGCGGCTTCGATGACCGCGCTGGCGCTGGCGTTGATGACGGCGGTAACGCCGCCGGACTGGGCGTAAAGGAGCGTTCCCGTACTCATTTGGGCGATTCTCGTTTGACTTGTGGGGGCCCGGCCGTTAGCGTTTATCCATCCGCACGGCCAGTCGGCGGCCCCACTATAGCCAAGACGATCGGCTTTCAGGGGTGATGACAGGACCGTGCGTCATTGTTTGTAGGGGTAATCATGCGACTGGTACTACTTGGCGCGCCCGGATCGGGCAAGGGCACGCAAGCCACCCGGCTTCGCGAGCACTTGCAGGTGCCGCATATCTCCACCGGTGAATTGTTGCGTGCCGCGGTCGCGGCCGGCAGCGCGCTGGGCTTGCAGGCGAAAGCCGTGATGGAAGCTGGCAACCTGGTTTCCGACGACATCGTGCTGGGCATGCTCGAAGAGCGCCTGCTGAAACCCGATACCGGCAACGGCTTCATCCTCGATGGCTACCCGCGCAACCTCGCCCAGGCGCGCGCGCTGGACGCCTTGCTCGATCGCATCGGCCAGCCGGCCGACGTGGCCGTGCAACTGGATGTCGCCACCGAATTGCTGGTGGACCGCCTGTCGGGCCGCGCCAAGCTCGAAGGCCGCGCCGACGACAGCCCCGACGCGGTGCGCAAGCGCCTGGCCGTCTATTCCGAACAGACTGCGCCCGTGGTCGATTTCTATCGCAACCAGGGCAAGCTCGCCTGCGTGCATGGCGAGGGCGGCATGGACGAAGTTTTCGTGCGCATCCTCGAAGCGATCAACCCGACCTCCGACGTGGGTTGATGAAACTGCACATCCTCGGCATCTGCGGCACCTTCATGGGTGGTGTCGCCGCACTCGCGCGCGAGCAAGGCCACAGTGTCGACGGCAGCGACCAGAACGTCTATCCGCCGATGTCCACGCAGCTCGAACAACTCGGCATCAGGCTGAGCCAGGGCTATAGCGCAGAGTCTATTTCCGGCGACACCGACATCGTGGTCGTCGGCAACGCGCTGTCGCGCGGCAACCCGGCCGTCGAGCACGTGTTGAACGGCCAACTCAATTACACCTCGGGCGCGGAATGGTTGCGCGACCATGTGTTGCCGGGACGATGCACGCTGGCCGTGGCCGGTACGCATGGCAAGACCACCACGACATCCATCCTGGCGTTCCTGCTCGATGCCGCAGGTCGCGACCCCGGTTTCCTGGTGGGCGGCGTGCCGGAGAATTTCGGCGTCTCGGCAAGGCTCGGCACCGGCAAGGAATTCGTGGTCGAGGCCGACGAATACGACACGGCCTTCTTCGACAAGCGTTCCAAGTTCGTGCACTACCGACCGACGGTGGCCATCCTCAATAACCTCGAGTACGACCACGCCGATATCTTTCCGGACCTGGCCGCTATCCAGCGCCAGTTCCACCACCTGGTACGGATCGTGCCGGGCAACGGCTGCCTGGTCGTTAATGGCGAAGACGAAGCGCTGCGCGAGGTATTGGCGATGGGTTGCTGGTCGCCGGTCGAGCGATTCGCGATCGATGGCGAAGCCGAGTGGAAGGCGCGGCTGCTGCGCGAGGATGGCAGCGAGTTCGCGGTCAGCCACCACGGCCAGGAAATCGCCATCGTCCGCTGGGACATGGTCGGCCGGCACAACGTGATGAACGGCCTGGCGGCATTGGCTGCTGCCCACGCCGTGGGCGTGGACATCGCTGCCGTTGTTCCGCAGCTGGTTCACTTCGTCAGCGTGAAGCGCCGGCTGGAAAATCTCGGCAGCGCCAATAGCATCACCGTGTACGACGACTTCGCCCATCATCCGACCGCCATTCGCACCACGCTGGAAGGATTGCGGGCGAGGGTCGGCAAGGCGCGCATCCTGGTGGCGATGGAGCCGCGCAGCAATTCGATGCGCCTTGGCGCGCATTCCGAACAGATCGCCCCTTCGCTCGACGCGGCCGACCTCACGTTGTTCCTGCATCGGCCGGAACTGGCCTGGGATGCGGGCGCGGTCATTTCCCACCTGCGTGCCCCCGGCGAGGCCGTGGCCAGTGTGGACGCATTGATTGCGCGCGTGGTGGACCTGGCGCGGCCCGGCGACCACGTGGTGTTCATGTCCAACGGCGGTTTCGAAGGCGCGCCGCGACGTGCGCTGGCCGCATTGTCCGGGTCCGCATCCGCGGCATAGACTGGCGTCGTGGGCACCGAAGAACTGCCGCTGTTTCCCTTGAACGCCGTGTTGTTTCCCGGCGGGCAACTCAGCCTTCGCGTATTCGAGGCGCGTTACCTCGACCTGGTTCGCGACTGCAGCCATCGCGGCCGCGGCTTTGGCGTCTGCCTGATCCTGGATGGCGAGGAAGTCGGCGAGCCCGCCTTGCCTGCGGCGATCGGCTGCGAAGCGCGCATCACTGATTTCTCGACCTCGCCCGAGGGGCTGCTGGTGCTGACCGTGGAAGGCGGCCGCCGATTCCACGTCGAGCGATCGCGGGTACGCGACAATGGCCTGGTGCTGGGCGAGGTGCTGTGGCGCGCCGAGCCCGATGCCGGTGCAGTGCGTGTCGAGCACGAATTGCTGGCGACCCTGCTACGCCGCATCCTCGAGCGCGCCGGGCCGCCGCACGACAAGGCGGAAAAAAACCAGTTCCAGGATCCTGAGTGGGTCAGCTGGCGGCTTGCAGAGTGGTTGCCGCTATCGCCCGAGGAAAAACAGGACTTGCTGCAGCTTGATGATCCGCACGAGCGACTGCAGCACCTCTTGCATGCCGTCGCCCGCTTGCAGGATTCCTGACGGCCCTGGGCCTCAGCCTGCCGCGGGCTCGCGCCACTTGGCTGCTACGTCCGGCCGGCCGGTCCGGTCGTAAAGATCCGCGAGGCGCGTGCGGGCCTTGGTGGTTCGCGCATTGTCGGCACCCATCGACTTGCTCAAGGCCGCGTGCGTGCGCAGTAGCATCGCCTCGGCTTCGGCGTAACGCCTCATCCGCGTCAGGCATTCGCCGTAGTTGTTGCTGAAGATCATCACATAGGGATGCTCGGCGCCCAGGTGTTCGGTGGCCAGTTCGATGATCTGCACGAATTCCTGCTCGGCCAGCGCCAGCTTGTCCTGCCGCATCAACAGCATCGCCAGGTTGTTGCGCGTGCCGAAGGTTTCCGGGTGCGCGGTCTTCGCCTGCCGCTGGATGGCGAGCGTGTCGCGATAGATCTGCTCGGCCTCGCCGAGCTTGCCGATGTCCTCCAACGCATAGGCCAGGGAGTTCATCGCCACCAGCACCGCCGGATGGTTGTTCTGCCGCGTCTTCAGCAGGCTGGCCAACAATTGCCGCAAGGGCGGCTCGGCCTCCGCCGCCTTGCCAGCCTGGATCAACAAGGTGGCGCGATTCTGCAGGACGTTGAGCGTATCGGGATGGTCGGGGCCGAGCACGCGGCTGCGGCCGGCGAAGGCGCGGTCGTATAGCGCCAGTGCCTGCTGCGGATCGCCGGAGTTCTGCACGGCGATGGCCAGGTTGTTCACCACCGACAGCGTGCCGGGATGGTCGGCGCCGCGTCGCGCCGAAAGATCCTTCTCCAGCGAAGTCAGTACTTCGGCCGCGCCCTTGAGGTCGCCGGCGCCGCGCAGCGAGACCGCGAGGTTGGCCAATGCGGTTTCGCGTGCCGGGTTGTCGCTGGGCAACACCGACGTCGGCGCATCGAGCGTGTGCCGGAACTGGACGTTGGCTTCGTCGAACTTGCTTTGGCGCATCAGGTTTTCGCCCAGCAGGTTGCCGGCATCAAAGGCCAGCGGATCGCTGGCGCCCAGCGTCTTCTTCACCTCGACCACCAGCGCGCGCGCGTCCTGCTCGGTTTTTTCATCGGCGCCCAGCGCCGTGCGGACCTTGATGTCCAGCATCGCGGCTTCGATCCGCGTGGCGTTCGCTTCGACGCCCAGTCCGGCGAGCCGGCTGCGGGCGGTGCCGATCAGTTGTTGCGCCGGTTCGAAACGACCCAGCGCCAGATTGATGCTGGCCAGGGCCAAGGCACTTTCTGCTGCGACCAACGGGTCTTTTGGCGGCGAGTGCCGCAATAGCAGGCCGGCCTGGTCCACCACTTCGCGAACGCTCACCTCGCGGCCCAGCGCCGCTTCGGGCATGGCGGCCATCAGCATGTCATCCATGAAGCCCTGCACCGACATGCTGATCGCCGCACTGCGCTCGGCTGCTTGCCGCGCCTGCTCGGCGGCCTGCCGGGCGTCACGCTCCTTCCATGCCGCATTGACCGCGAACACCGTGCTGCCCATCAGCGCCAGCACGCCGATCGTGGTCGCGGCCACCAGCGCGCTATGCCGCCGCGCGAACTTTCGCGTCACGTACCAGGCGCTGGGGGATCGCGCCAGGATCGGTTCGTCGCGCAGGTAGCGCTCGATGTCCGCGCCCAGTTCCGAGGCCGAGGCGTAGCGCTGCGTCGGGTCTTCGGCCAGCGCCTTCATCGTGATGGTGTCGAGCTCGCCCTTGCAGGCCGGATTGGCTTTGGACAGCGGCACCTGGCTCAAGCGCATGGCGCTGGTGATCGCCTGCACCAGCGAGGTATTGGGTTCGAACTCGCGCGGCAGGCGGCCACTTAGCAATTCGTAAAGCACCACGCCCAGCGCATAGACGTCGGCGCGGGTGTCCACGGATGCCGGGTCGCCCTGCAATTGCTCCGGGCTCATGTAGGGCAAGGTGCCGACCAGTTCGCCCATTTGGGTGAGGCGCGTGCCGCCTTCGGCCTCGTCCATCAAACGCGCGATGCCGAAGTCGAGCACGCGCGGCTGGCCTTCCGAATCCACCAGGATGTTGCCGGGCTTGAGGTCGCGATGCACGACGCCGCGTTGGTGCGCGTGCTGGACCGCGCTGCAGATCGAAGCCATCAGCCGGAGTCGAGTTGGGACGTCGAGCTGGTGCGAGTTCGCATGCGCCAGCAGGTTGACGCCGTCCACGTACTCCATCGCGAAATAGGGCAGCTTGCCGAGTGCCGTATCGGCAACGCCGGCCGCATAAACCTTGGCAATGCCCGGGTGGTCGAGCCGCGCGAGCGCGGCGCCCTCGCGCCGGAAGCGTTGTTCGGATTCGGCGTCATGGCCGCCCAGGCGCATCAGCTTGATGGCGACCTTGCGGGTGGGGTTGTCCTGCTCGGCGAGGTACACGCTGCCCATGCCGCCTTGTCCGATCAGCGACAGCAGGCGGAAATCGCCGAGGCGTTCGAGTTTCAATATGGCGGCTTCGTCCGCGCGCTGCGGGGACTGGCGGTTGCGAAGTTGCTCGGCAGTGAGGGGCAGGGTGTTGTCGAGCGATTCGTCAGCCATGGAATGCCGTCAGGTCAGGTGGATGCGCGCGCGCAGACGCGATTGCGTCCCTCGGATTTGGCGCGGAACAATTCGAGGTCCGCCGCGCGCATGAACTCCGCGGAAGTCTGGATGCCGGGTTGCCACTGCACCACGCCCAGGCTGGTGGTGACCGGGCGCGGGCCGCCGGGCAGCGCAATCGTCAGGGACTCGATCGCCAGCCGCAGGCGTTCGGCGCAATCGACGGCGCGCGCGAGTGCGGTGCGCGGCATGACGATCGCGAACTCCTCTCCACCCAGGCGCCCGGCCAGGCAGTCGGGCGTCAGCGAATCCCGTATCACTGCCGCAACGGCCTTCAGTACTTCATCCCCAGCCAGGTGGCCCAGTTCGTCGTTGACGCGCTTGAAGTGGTCGAGGTCGATGAAGATCAAGCTCAGCGGACTGCCGTCCTGGGCTTGTGCGATTGCGCGCTCGAGGCTCTCGCGCCAGGTGCGGCGATTGGGCAGCAACGTCAATGCATCCACCGTGGCCATCTCGACCATGGCCTGGTGGTAGCGGTCCTCGGGGCTTTCCCGCCGGAAGAACTTGAGCACGATCTCGCCGATGGCAATCGTGTCGCCGTCCTTGAGCTCGCAGGTCTCCACCACGTGCCCGTTGACCAGGGTCTTGTTGGTGGAACCGTTGTCGCGGATGTGGAACCGGCCTTCTTCGGTCCATACCCGGCAATGCATGCGCGACACGCTGGCGTGGTCGATCATCATCTCGCAGTCGCGGCCGCGGCCGATGTTCACCGGCCTGTCGATCAGCTCCACGCAAAGGCCGATGCTCGCGCCGTGGATTACCAGCAGGCGCGCCCCGGCCGTGGCCGGATTACCAGGCGGCAATCGAATTCGCCGCGTGGTCATCGGGTCACATGGTGTGTCGTCCATGGAAGGAGAGTGTACGCCCAGACCCTGCTTTAAGGCACCATGGTCCCTGCGGCGTGGCCGGTCCAAACACCACGCCCCGAACTACATACGGGACACGCCAATGACCAGTCTTGCCGGTAAAACCCTCTTCATCACCGGCGCCTCGCGCGGCATCGGCCTGGCCATTGCCCGGCGCGCCGCACGCGATGGCGCCAACGTCGTCATCGCCGCCAAGTCGGATGTCGCCAATCCGAAATTGCCCGGCACCATCCACAGCGCCGCGGCGCAGGTGGAAGAACTCGGCGGCAAGGCGCTGGCCATACGTTGCGACATCCGTGACGAAGATCAGGTGCATGCCGCAGTCGAATTGGCCGTCGCAACCTTTGGCGGCATCGACATCCTGGTCAACAACGCCAGCGCGATCTGGTTGCGCGGCACCCTGGACACGCCGATGAAGCGCTTCGACCTGATGAACCAGGTCAACTCGCGCGGCACCTTCCTGTGTTCGCAGGCCTGCCTGCCGCACCTGCTGAAATCCGACAATCCGCACATCCTCACGCTGGCCCCGCCGATCAACCTGGCGCCGGTCTGGTGGGCAGCGCACACCGCATACACCCTGGCCAAGATGGGCATGAGCCTGATCACATTGGGCCTGGCCGCCGAGTTCCGCGATCGCGGCGTGGCGGTGAATGCCTTGTGGCCGCGCACGGTCATCGCCACCGACGCCATCAACATGATTCCCGGTGTCGAACTCTCGCGTTGCCGCACCGCCGACATCATGGCCGATGCCGCCCACGCGATCCTGACCACGCCGGCACGCGGCTTCACCGGACAGTTCCTGATTGATGAAGCCTTCCTGCGCAGCCGTGGCGTCAGCGACTTCGACGTCTATGCCAATGACCCGACGCAGGAACCCTTGATCGATTTCTTCCTCGACGAAGCACTCGAACAGCGAGGCCCGCCCAAATGAAATACCTGCATGCCATGGTTCGCGTACGCGACCTCGAAGCCTCGATGGCTTTCTTCCGAGACGCGCTGGGATTGGTGGAAACGCGGCGCAACGACTATCCGGCGGGCCGTTTCACGCTGGTCTACCTGGCCGCGCTGGAAAATCCCGAAGTCGAGGTCGAGTTGACCTACAACTACGACGACGAAGATTACGGAAGCGCCCGCAACTTTGGGCACCTCGCATTCGCGGTCGACAACATCTACGACACCTGCGCGCACCTGCAGGCCAAGGGCGTCACCATCAATCGTCCACCACGCGACGGGCGCATGGCCTTCGTGCGATCGCCCGATCAGGTATCAATTGAATTGCTGCAAAAAGGCCAAGCCCTACCGCCGGCCGAGCCCTGGTTGTCGATGCCCAATATCGGCCAGTGGTGACCCGCGCCTAGCCCAGCGCCTGGCTCAGGTCGTCGATCAGGTCTTCGACATTCTCCAGGCCAACCGAAAAGCGCAGCAGGTTTTGCGGCGAGAAGGGTGTCGGCCCTTCCACCGACGCGCGATGCTCGATCAGCGATTCCGGACCGCCCAGCGACGTCGCGTTGGTGATCAACTTCAATCGGCCCGCCACGGCCAGCGCCGCGTCGCGTCCACCTTTCACGCGGAAGCTGAGCATGCCGCCAAAATCACGCATCTGCCGCTTGGCGATGTCGTGCCCCGGATGCGATGGCAACCCAGGGTAGTGCACGACTTCAACGGCCGGGTGGTCGGCGAGGAAGGCCGCCAGCACGCTGGCGTTGCGACAATGCCAGGCCATGCGCGCATGCAGCGACCGCGCGCCGCGCAGGGTCAGCCAGGCATTGAAGGGCGACAGGATGCCGCCCGTTACGTGGCGGCGATGCGCGACCGCTTCAAAGAACGCATCGCGTTGGGCAAACACCAGCGCGCCACCCATGCAATCGCTGTGGCCGCCGAAATACTTGGTGGTGGAATGCATCACCACGTCGGCGCCGAGTGCGATCGGGCGTTGCAGCGCCGGCGTGGCGAAGGTGTTGTCGCAGGCGAGCAAGGCGCCGGCATCGCGGGCAATCGCGGCAATGGCGGCGATGTCGGCAATCTTCAGCTGCGGATTGGACGGCGTCTCGGCCCAGATCAACGCCGCGCCCGCCGCCGCCGTCTTCACTGCAGCGAGGTCGGCCATGTCCACCAGCACGGCGGTCACGCCACGCTGCGGCAGGAACTCTTGCGCGAGCACGCGCAGTCCCGTGTAGCAATCATCCGGAATGACGATTCGCGATCCGGCCGCCAGGCTGTCGAGCAATAGCGACATCGCGGCCATGCCCGAGCCCGTCGCCAATGCCGCATGCCCGCCTTCCAGCACGCTGAGCATCGCTTCCAGCCGGTCCTGGGTCGGATTGCCTTCGCGCTGGTATTCGTAGCCGGCGACGCGCTCGCCGGCCGGACCGTGCTTGAAGGTCGTGGCCAGGTGGATGGGCGGCGACACCGCACCGGTGGCGGCATCGGCTTCACCACCCGCGTGCACTGCAAGCGTTTCAGGTCGCATCTTCATCTCCAGGAAATCAGTCAGCCTGCCGCGACGTCGCGGAAGGCTTCGCGCGCGGCTTCAAGCGTGTGCGCGATTTCGGTTTCGCCGTGTGCCGACGACAGGAAGCCTGCCTCGAACGCTGACGGCGCCAGGTACACGCCCCGCCGCAGCATGCCGTGGAAGAAACGATTGAAGGCCTCGCGATCGCAGGATACGGCGTCGGCGTAGGTCTCGACTTTCTTGTCGGTGAAGAACAAGCCGAACATCGCGCAACTGCGATTGGTGGTGACGGCAACGCCCGCTTCGCGCGCCGCGGCTTCCAGTCCCTCGCAAAGGCGGTGGGTGGTGGCTTCGAGCGCGTCGTGGAATCCCGGCGCCTGGATCAGTTCCAGCGTCGCCAGCCCGGCGGCCATCGCCACCGGATTGCCGCTGAGCGTGCCGGCCTGGTAGATCGGGCCGCTGGGCGCGATCTGTCGCATCAGGTCGGCGCGTCCACCATAGGCGCCGACCGGCATGCCGCCGCCGATGATCTTGCCGAAGGTGCTCAGGTCCGGCGTGATGCCGTAGCGCGCCTGCGCGCCGCCCAACGCAACGCGGAAGCCGGTCATCACTTCATCGAAGATCAGCACGGTGCCGTGCTTCGTGCACAAGTCGCGCAGGTGTTGCAGGTAACCGTCGCGCGGCAGGATGCAATTGGCATTGCCGACGATCGGCTCGATGATCAGCGCGGCGATCTCGCTGCCGCAGGCATCGAACATTTCTGTCGCCGCGTCGCTGTCGTTGAAGGGCAGGGTAAGCGTGAGGTCGGCGAGCGACTTGGGCACGCCCGGTGAATCCGGCACGCCCAGCGTCAGCATTCCCGAGCCCGCCTTCACCAGGAAGGAGTCGCCGTGGCCGTGGTAGCAGCCTTCGAATTTCACGATGCGGTTGCGACCGGTTGCGCCGCGTGCCAGGCGGATGGCAGACAAGGTTGCCTCGGTGCCGGAGTTGACCATGCGCACCATTTCGCAGCTCGGCATCAGGCGCGTGATGGTTTCTGCCATCGTCACTTCCAGCGCATTCGGTACGCCGAAGCTCAGGCCGTCCACCATCACCCGCGCCACCGCCTCGAGTACTTTCGGATGCGCGTGGCCGGCGATCATCGGGCCCCAGCTGCCGATGTAATCCACGTAGCGGTTGCCATCCACGTCGATCAGGTAGGCGCCCTCGGCGCGCTTGGCGAAGAAGGGTTCGCCGCCCACCGACTTGAAGGCGCGCACGGGCGAGTTGACGCCGCCCGGCATCAGTTGCAGTGCACGGGTGAAGAGTTCGTGGCTGATTTGGTGGTTCATTGGGGGTCCGATTCAAAACAGGAAACTAGGGTGCGCGCAGCGGCGGCAGGATTGGCGGCCGCGAAGACCGCGCCGAGCACGGCAAGCAGGTCTGCGCCCGCCGCCAGCGCGATGCGTGCATTGTCCGGGGTAATGCCGCCAATCGCCACCGTCGGCAGGCCCAGTTCCCGAGCCTGCCCGAGTAGCGCGAGCGGCGCACGGCGCGCTGCGGGCTTGGTGCCGGAATCGAAGAACGCGCCAAACGCGATGTAGTTCGCACCAGCCGATTGCGCTGCCACCGCCAGGTCGAGCCGGTCGTAGCAGGAGGCCCCGATCAGCGCGTCGTTGCCAAGCACGCGCCGGGCCTCGGCCAGGTCGCCGTCACTCTCGCCCAGGTGCGTACCGGCCGCACCGATGTCGGCTGCCAGCCGCCAGTCGTCGTTGATCACCAGTCCCACGCCGTGTGCCTCGCATAGCGGCAGCAGCGCCTGCGCCTGCTGGCGTCGCAGCGCCGCGTCGGCGTCCTTGTTGCGGTACTGCAGCAGGACGGCGCCCTCGGCGATCACTTCGGTCACCCTTGCCACCAGCCGCTGCGTGTCCGGCTCGTCCGGCGTCAACAGGTACAGGCCGCGAAGCGTCGAAAGGGTGCGCGAATTCATGTCTTGGCCACAGGCGGGATGAGACAATGATAGCGTTCCGATTCAACCGAGATGGCAATGACCGAGATGGCAATGACCGAGCAGGTGGCTTACCGCTGCTGGATGTGCGTGGTGTGCGGATTCATCTACGACGAGGCCGAGGGCTTGCCCGAAGACGGCATCGCCGCCGGCACGCGCTGGGAAGATATTCCCGACAGCTGGTGCTGCCCCGATTGCGGCGTCACCAAATCCGATTTCGAGTTGATGCCCGGTTAATTCAGGCGTGAACGCTGCCCGCTGACTTCCACCAGCAGCGCGCGCACGGCTTCTTCATCGCTGGCGCCCGGCTGCATCTGCAGGTAACGCGCCAGGTCTTCGCGGGCACCCTTGCTGTAGCCCAGTTCACGATAGGCCATGCCGCGATCGCGCCAGGCCTCCGACGCTTCCGGTGAAATCTTCACCAGCCGGTCGGCGGTGCGCGCCACGCGTTCCCAGTCGGCGCTTTCCAGGTACAGGCCGTTGAGGTTGCGCAGCATGCGCGCCAGGATCATGCGGTGCGTCGCCGGCGCGAGTATCTCGATCAGTTGCACATCGTCGGGCGCGTGCCCGCCAAGATGTGGCGAAGCGCGCTCGCGCAATTCTTCGGCGCTGACCGGACGGCCCTTGTTGTAGGGGTCCATCACCAGGATGCCGTCGTCCACCGGCAGGCGCACCAGGAAATGGCCGGGGAATGAAATGCCATCGAGCGGCAGCCCCAGGCGCCGCATCAGCTCGATCTGCACCACCGCCAGCGAGATCGGAATGCCCAGCTTGCGATCGAACACTTCGTTCAAATAGCTGTTGCGCGGATCGTCGTACTGGTGGTTGTTGCCGGCGAAACCGAGTTCGTCGAAAAGGTAGCGATTGATCGTGGTCAGCGTTGCCGGCAAGTCGCCATCCGCGCTGAGGCGGGGTTTCAGGTCGTCGGCATACGATTGCAGCGTGGCCTCATAGCCGGCCGCGTCCAGGTGCGGATATTCGTCGCGGGCAATCAGCAGGGCCGTGTCGAGCAGGGGCAGTTCGTCGTCGCCATAAGTCGCCAGGGCATTCCAATCGGGCAAATCACGGCTGGTGCGCATGGGTCAAATGTGGACGTTGGGCGGGTGCAAATCAAGTGCCATTGATTGACCCGCGTCGCAAGTTTCAGGGGCGCTTCGGAATGGTCGGGCCGAACACCAGTTCGTCGCCCGGCTTCACGCCCAGCGTCTCGACCATGCCGGCATTGAGTTCCAGCACATAGAGCGCCGGCCCCGTGCTCGGGAAGGGTGGGCACTGGTCGCCCGCCGAGCAGGGCGGAACGCGTTCGGAGGCCGAAACCAGCTTGCGCGTACGGTCGAAGTACAGGATGTCCAACGGGATCTTGGTGTTCTTCATCCAGTAGGCCTGCGGCACTTCGTCGTCGTGGATGAAGAGCATTCCGCTGTCGGCGCCGAGTTCATCGCGAAACATCAGGCCGCGCGAGCGCTCTGCATCGTCGTCGGCAACCTCGACGCTGAATCGCTTGCCCTTGAGCTCGACCCAGTTGCCGCCATTGCCGGCGCTGGCACATCCAGTGGCTACGCACAGCGTCAAGACCAGGCCCAGCATGCGAGCGGAAAAGTTCATCTGATTGGTGTTTCCCCGAGGTTTTGCGGACGTTCCGGCAAGGCTTCGCTGCTGTCAAGGAATTTAGTTTCGCACCTGAGCTTTCCTATTCCAGTCGATCTGGATATAGTGCGCGGCCCTTCACTGCGACCCGGTTTTCCGGACCCCGCGCTGAACGGGGGGTGGAAAAAGTCCGGTTCTGGGGTGTTGACGTTCTCGGAATTCGACCTATAATGTGCGGCTCGGTTGGGCGAAACGCCCCACCTACTGATGACAGCCTAGCGCTGGCGTTGGTGTCGTAAGGATCT
>MGYJ01000064.1:0-541 GCA_001801685.1 Gammaproteobacteria bacterium RIFCSPHIGHO2_12_FULL_63_22
TGTCCGCCCTGGAAATGGTCAGCCTGCTGGCGCAGTTGGAGGCCAAGTGAGCCAGAACGACAAGCCGCAAGCGCCGAAAGGTTCCAAGGCTCCCAGCGGCAAGACCCTGGCGCGCCGTCAGGCGCGCACCCTGGCCATGCAGGCGCTGTACTCCTGGCACATGGCCGGTCAGCAACTGAACGAGATCGAGGCGCAGTTTCGTGTCGATAACGACTTCAGCACGGTCGACGGCGCCTACTTCCACGAGATCCTGCACGGCGTGCCGCGGCAGAAGAGCGAGATCGACGGCGCCTTCGAGATCCTCCTGGATCGCCCTATCGCCGAGATCGACCCGGTCGAGCTGTCGATTCTGCGGCTGTCCACCTACGAACTGAAGAACCGCCTCGATGTGCCCTATCGGGTGGTGATCAACGAAGGCATCGAGTTGGCCAAGGTGTTCGGCGCCACCGACGGGCACAAGTTCGTCAACGGCGTGCTGGACAAATTGGCGCCACGTCTGCGGGCCGACGAAGTCCGTGCTAACCGGCGCTGACAGCCTCTT
>MGYJ01000064.1:663-21661 GCA_001801685.1 Gammaproteobacteria bacterium RIFCSPHIGHO2_12_FULL_63_22
CGCTGCTGGAGCTGCCGGCTGACGAACAGCTGGCGGTATCCACCGACACCCTGGTGGCCGGGGTGCATTTTCCCGCTGCAGCCGATCCCTTTCTGCTGGCCCAGCGTGCGCTGGGCGTGTCGGTCAGTGACCTGGCCGCCATGGGCGCGAGCCCCATCGGCTTCACCCTGGCCTTGACTCTGCCTGGCGCCGAAGCGGCTTGGCTGCAAGCCTTCGCCGGCGGTCTCGACCGGATGGCGCAAGACTGCGCCGTGCGCCTGATCGGCGGCGATACCTCGCGCGGGCCGCTGAGCCTGACCCTGACCGTGTTTGGCCGGGTGCCCCATGGCCTGGCGTTGACCCGCGCCGGTGCGCGGGTCGGCGATCTGCTCTGCGTCGGCGGCGAGCTGGGCGATGGCGCCGGCGCCTTGGCCCTGGTGCTCGGCCAGCGCCAGGCGCCGGCCGAGATTGCCGAACCCTTGCTGGCGCGCTACTGGTCGCCGCGCCCGCAGTTGGCCCTGGGTCAGGCGCTGCGCGGCAAGGCCACGGCGGCGCTGGATATTTCCGATGGTCTGCTGGCCGACTGTGGGCATATCGCCGCCGCTTCGGGCGTGGCGCTGCTGATCGAGCAGGCGCGCCTGCCGCTGTCGCCGGCATTGCTGGCCTTGCTCGGTGCCAGTGGCGCGCGGAACTGCGCGCTGAGCGGTGGCGACGATTACCTATTGGCCTTTACCCTGCCGGCCGAGCATCTCGCCGGCTTGCAGGCGCAGGGTTGGCCGGTGCATGTGGTCGGCCGCGTCGAGGCCGGGGCAGGCGTGCAGTTGCTGGATCAGCAGGGTCAAGGCATCACGCCGCAGGCGCGGGGCTATCAGCATTTCGGGAGTGACGGTGACTGAACCGCTAAGCGTGCCGCCGTCGGTATGGCGCAATCCGTGGCATTTCATCGCCTTCGGCTTCGGCTCGGGCACCTTGCCCAAGGCGCCGGGCACCTGGGGTTCGCTGGTGGCGCTGCCGTTCATCCCGCTGTGGCAGATGCTGCCGGACTGGGGCTACTGGCTGATGCTCGGCATCACCATGCTGTTCGGCTTCTGGCTGTGCGGCAAGGTGGCGGAAGACCTGCGCGTGCACGACCATGAAGGCATCGTCTGGGACGAAATGGTCGGCATGTGGATCACCCTGTGGCTGGTGCCGGAAGGCTGGGGCTGGCTGCTGGCGGGTTTTTTGATGTTCCGCCTGTTTGACATCCTCAAACCCTGGCCGATCAGCTGGATCGACCGGCACGTGCATGGCGGCGTCGGCATCATGCTCGACGACGTGCTGGCCGGGGTATTCGCCTGGCTGGCCATGCAGTTGCTGGTGTGGGGCTGGGTCAATGGACTGGCGGCAGGGTTGGGCTTCTAGCCGTGCGATGGAAGTTGGGGTTGCTGCTGGGGGCGCTGGGCTGTTCATGCGCCTATGCCGAGCCGGCTGCGCCGCGGGAAATTCGCCTGGCCAGCGAGGTCTGGCAAGGCTACAGCCATGCCGACGGCAGTGGTCTGGCCTGGGATATCCTGCGTCAGGTGTTCGAGCCCGAAGGCGTCGAACTGGTGATCCAGAGCGTGCCCTATACCCGCTCCATCGGCCTGGTGCAGCGCGGCGAGGCCGATGCCTGGGTCGGCTCCTACCGCAATGAGGTGGACGAGGGCGTGTTTTATCCGCGCTGGCACTACGACGCCGATCAGATCAGTGCACTGGGCTTGATCGAGCAAGCGGTACCCACCCAGGCGACGCTCGGCGAGTTCCGCCTGGTGTGGGTGCGTGGCTATGAATACCAGCGTTATTTGCCAAACCTGAAGCACTACCGGGAAATTCAACGCCGCAACGGTATCCTGCCCATGCTCGACTACGGCCATGCGGATTTCTACATCGATGCGCAGACCGAGATCGATGAGGTGCTTGAAGGTGCCGCCGACCGGGCCCGCTACCGGGTCACCCGGTTGACCCGGTTGCCGATGTACCTGGGGTTTGCCGATAACCCGCGTGGGCGGGCGTTTGCCCAGTTGTATGATCGACGCATGGCGCAGCTGGTCGAGCAGGGCAGCTTGCGCCCACTGTTCGAGCGCTGGCGGCAGCCCTATCCCTTCGAATGAGGAGTGAGAGCTTTGCGTAACAGGCTGAAAGTACTCTGCGCCGGGGCGCTGCTGTTGGCTTGCGCGACGAGTTGGGCGGCGGCCCAGGTGCTGGTGGTCGGCCTGTTCCCCGGTGCCGCGGTGCTCAATGTCGACGGTCAGCGCAAGCTGGTGAAAGTCGGCCAGACCGGTCCCGGCGGGGTGGTGGTGGTCAGTGCCGATAGCCGTGGTGCCGTGCTGCGGGTGGATGGCGTGGAGCGCGCCTATTCCCTGAGTCGCGAATACAGTGAAGGCTTTGCCGAGCCGAGCACGCGTCAGTTGAGCATCGCCAAGGGCATTGGCGGGCACTATTGGGTCGCCGGTTCGGTGAACGGCCACCCGCTGCAGTTCCTGGTCGACACCGGCGCCACCTCGGTCGCCCTCAACGATGGCCACGCTCGCCGCCTCGGCATCGACTATCGCGTGGTCGGCCGGCCATTGCAGGTCAGTACCGCCAGCGGCACGGTGCGCGGCTGGCGGGTCAATCTCAACAGCGTCAAGGTCGGCACTCTGGAGGTGCTGGGCGTCGAGGCGGTGGTGCTGGAGGGTGGCTCGCCCAGCGATGCGCTGCTCGGCATGAGCTTTCTCAGTCGGGTCGGCTGGCGGGTGGAGCAGGATCTGCTGGTGCTGGAGTCCAAGCACTGACAGCAGACATACGCCATAAGCCCGGCCTGCTATCCCCTCGTTGCGGCTTATCCGATCCTTATCATCGGTAATTCAAGCTGACCCGCTGGCAAGGGCTGCTGTTACAATGCGCCCTCGCAAATTTCCAGCCCTTATCTATTTAGGAGCATCCGGTGTCTGTCGTGTTCGTCGCCGCCTCCCAGCTGCCTACCCCGTTCGGGGTGTTTACCATGCATGGCTTTCTCGAAACGGCCACGGGCAAGGAGCACGTCGCGCTGACCTTTGGCGATGTGGCCGATGGCGAGCCGGTGCTGGGGCGCCTGCATTCCGAGTGCCTGACCGGCGATGCGCTGTTCAGCCTGCGCTGTGACTGCGGCTTCCAGCTCGAAGCCGCGATGCGTGCGATTGCCGCCGAAGGACGTGGCGTCCTGCTCTATCTGCGGCAGGAGGGCCGCGGCATTGGCCTGCTGAACAAGATTCGCGCCTACGAACTGCAGGATGGCGGCGCCGATACGGTGGAGGCCAACGAGCGCCTCGGCTTTGGTGCCGATCAGCGTGAATACGCGATCTGCCTGCCGATGCTTGAACACCTGCACATCAAGGCGCTCAAACTGATGACCAACAACCCGCGCAAGGTCAAGGCGCTGGGCGATATGGGCATCAACGTAGCCACTCGCGTGCCACTGCAGATCGACCACAATCCGCACAACAAGAAGTACCTGGCGACCAAGGCTGGCAAGCTCGGGCATATGCTCGGCAGTCTGCATCAGGGCGAGGTCGAGGAAAGCCTGTGACCCGCGCCAACGTGCGCCGTCGCCTGGCGCTGGCCTGGTGGTCGCAGCTGGCGCTAACCCTGGCGCCGCTGTTGGTGCTTGACTTGCTGTTTGCTGCCGATCGGCAGCTGACTGTGTTGGCCATGCCCTTGTTCATCGCGGGGATGGCATCGATGTTCGTCAGCCTGCCGCTGTTCCATGCCTACAAGCACGCCTTGATCGCCACTGAAAAGCACCTCGATACCCCGCAAGAACCGTCCGCCTGGCTGGCCTTGGCCGCTCGGCGTCGGCTGGCTCTGCTCGGCGCCGGCCTGCCGGCCTGGGTTGCCGCCATCGCGGTGTTCGCCGGGCTTGAGGCGATTCCGCTGACGCTCCTGGCGCTGTCCAGCGTCGTCCTGTTCTACCTCTACCGTATTCCCCGCCAACTCGGTCGGTAATCGGCGCAGCGCCCGGCCATTCACCGCGGCACTGTCCGCTACGGCGCGTCCAGGCGGCTCCGCCCGCGATCTCATGACCTTGAGGTAATCCGGGGCTGCTGCCGGTTTTATCGGCTGCGCCCGGCCTATCCCTTCAGTGACGACTTCAAGCAGCAGGGCGATCTCGGCCATGACCAGGTCGAGGCCACCGGCGGTACCCGCCGCCTGACCAGGTTCACCAGCGCGCCGATCTGGCCCCGTCGCCCGCCTGAAGATCCGTCCGTTCTACCCCCATGCGCGTCAGCACCAGGCAGAAGTTGGCGCCAGGCCGGCACTCGGCGTGCCATCGTCGATCCGCCCGGCGAACCGGTAGACCTCCGGTTAGTCGAAGATCGTCCGGCCCACGGCGAAACCGCGGCAGATGGGGAAGGGCACGGCATTGCGCAAGGCTTTGCCCAGTGCGGCCGGCTCGGCCTGCAGACCGAGCAACAGCCCTCCAGGCGATAGGGGCGTGGCGTTAGATCAACGCCTCCAGCCGACAGTCGCGCTCTTCGGCCTGTTGCGGGGCTAGCAGTTGGCGGCCCTGCTCCGTGTGCCGCTGAGGCTCGTTGTTTAGAACAGGCATTTCGCCTGGTGGCCGAGCTGCCAGCGGCGCGGCGCCTGGGGTTGTTCCTCGTCGGCGATCAGGCGCCATAACAGAGTCGATGGCAACCGGCACCTGATACTTCTGCGAGGTGACGCCTTTTTAGCCACTGGATAGGCTCGTCCCAGAGGCAACCGGCTGCCGGTCGCGAGTAGGGACAGCAGACGGTCTTGTCACATTTCTCGCGGGTCCGCCGCAAACTCAACCAGGGGTTAGCTGCGAACTATCCGCACCCCTGCACTCAATCAGGACGACGTCATGGATCAAGTTCAGACCCCCACTCAGGTCGCCGGCAAGGAAGCGCCCCTGCAACCGGTTGCCGCGATACGCGAACCCAGCACGCCACTCGAGCCGATGCCGCCGAGCAATACCGCGCTCTTTCCAACGAACACGAATCTACCGGAGAGCCGCGAACACGTGCTCTGGTACGACTCCCGCGCCCTGGCGACACTCGATGAGCAAGGCCGCGGGGCGGTCGTGCAACGCCTGGGCCAGGGGCGCTACAACGGCGTTGTGCTCTATGCCGACAATTACCAGACGCTGAATGAGGCGCTATCCCCGCGCCTGCAGCGCGTGTTGCAGGTCGACTCCCTGGAAGACTGGGCCGGAATCGGCACGCTGATCGAGGCCAACGAGCCTTGCCGCCGTGTCACCGTCGTGTCGAGCGGTAAAGCGCAGGTGCTCGCCGCTGCTCGCGAAGCCGGTTATCGCACCAGCTGGCGCACCCATGTGGACAATGCCGGCACCCTGCACGCCGCCTTCCATCGAGGCATGCACTACGACTTCCTGATGGTGTCGTTCAAGGATTCGACCAATATCCCGCTGGAATTGGTGATTGCCGAACTGCACAAGACCAACACGGTGCTGCTCAAGGAAGTGCACCAGGACGTGGACGACGCGGTAATCGCGCTGGGCGTGCTGGAATTGGGCAGTGATGGGGTGCTGGCCTCCTTCGTCACCATGGAACAGTTCGACCGTTTTGCAAAAAAAATGGATGCGCAGGCATCGCCGAAGATTGAAATCCAGGCCGGTGTTATCGATCGCATCACTCACCTGGGCCTGGGCTACCGCGCCTGTATCGACACCACCCATATGTTCAATCCGGATGAAGGCATATTGGTGGGCTCAACCTCCACCGGTGGCATCCTCTGCTGCCCGGAGGTTTTCCATCTGCCGTATATGGAATTGCGCCCCTTCCGCATCAATGCCGCCTCGGTGCATAGCTATGTGTTCCAGGGCAATGACCGCACCAGTTATATCAGCGAGCTGCGCGCCGGTAGCTCGCTCACCACGGTCAATGCTCGCGGCGAAACCCGCCAGGTTTTCGTCGGTCGCGCCAAGACCGAAATCCGGCCGCTGATTCTGATTGAGGCTACGTTCCCGGATAACCGCAAGGTCAACATCATCATGCAGGACGACTGGCATGTGCGCGTGTTTTCCGACAAATCCAAACCCCTCAATGTCACCGAACTCAAGCCCGGCGACCGCGTTCTTGGCTTTGGCACCGAGCCTGGTCGTCACGTCGGCGTGAAAGTAGACGAGCACATCATCGAACTTTGATTCCGTCGCCCTGCAGATGCCGAGCCTGTGCTGGCTCGCCCTGCTGCTATGCAACTAACCGGAAAAAAGGAGTATGAAAGTGCATCAGGTTCTTATTACCGGCGCCACCGGGTTTGTCGGCAGCGCTCTGGCCGCGAGCCTTCTGGCGCGCGGCGCTCATGTGACAGCTCTCTCTCGCAACGACCCCGATGGCGTGCGCACTGTTACTGCCGTAGTCGCTGCAGCCCAGGGTTGCGGGCTAGACATCAACGGTGCGTTGAAAAGGTATCTCAAGGTTATCAATATCGACTTCGCCGAGCTGGAGACCGCGCTCACCAGTGCCGAGTTGGGAGGTGTCACCGAAGTTTGGCATGTGGCGGCCGAGATGAGTTATTCAGCCCATAAGCTCGGGTTGTCTTTCGACACCAACGTAGGCAACAGCACCCGTCTGTACGAGACCGTCCTGCGTCTGGCACCGCTCTGCCGTCGTTTCTACTACGTTTCCACCGCCTATGTGGCGGGTATGAGCGGCGGGCCGGTGCGCGAGGAGCTGCATGCCAAGAGCCGCATGCTCAACACCTACCAGGTCACCAAGTGGAGCACCGAGCAGGCGTTGCATCTCCTCTACTTACGTTGCGGCCTGCCGGTAACCGTATTTCGCCCCACCGTGGTCGTCGGCCACCGCGCCACCGGCTGGGCGCACCGCAACGGCTTTGGTTTTTATATGTTCCAGGACGCGATGGCCGCCCTGGCCAAGGCCGGCCACAAAGAGTTGGCGCTAGATCTGTTGGGGAGTACGCGCCCGGATCTGGTGCCGATCGACCAGCTCACGGCGGACGCCTGTTCGCTGACGCTACGCCAGCATGCCGGCCGCGACTTCGAGGTGTTCCACAGTGCTGGCGGTATCCATCTGCCCATGCGCGAGATAGTGCGCATCTGGGGTGAGGTGGCTGGTATAGACACCTGCCTGGGCGCGCCTACCACTGCGCTGGAGCAGAAGTTCGACCGCGCCGTAGGAGCCAACAAACCCTTTGCACGTACCGAATGGCAGTTCGAGCGCGCGAAGCTCGACGCCGCTATTGGTTGCGGCCAAGGGATTCAGCCGTTGTCGTCGGAGGAGTTGTACAGCCTGTGCAGCTGGTATGCCGATGAGTCGATCGACGTAACGGATGCGCGCGAAGATGCCGTCGCTAAAGCAGACTGAGGGAACCGCCGTGACCACTCTGAGTACAAGCGTTGTGGCTGTCGCTGCTCCCGGCAATGCGCGCCCGCTGGACGCCCTGGCCGAAGTTTTCGTGCACCTGGGCGACCTGGCCAATGTCAATACCAACCAGATCCTGATCGTCAGCGGGCGCCTGGATCCGTCGCTGCTGGAGCAAAGCGTACAGCGCGCTGTGGCGCAAATTCCGCTGTTGCGTACCCGGCCTGCTGGTTCGGCGCTGCACGAACACGACAGCAGTAGCGCTCGCTGGGTGGAGCACCGTGAATACCTCAATGACTGCGACTTTGGCGATCCCGGCTTTCGCCACCTGCTGATGGACTTCAGCTCGGCTCGCCGGCTGAACTGGCGCGACCGACCGCCGCTGCAACTGCTGCTGGTCACCGGCGGACAGAATTCCTGTGTGTATCTGAGCAGCCATCACGGTGTGGCCGATGCGCGCAGTGACTGCCTGCTGTTGCGCTCGATTATCGATCATTACGCATGCCTTACTGGGGTGCCGGGCGCGTTCGTGCTCACCGGTATATTGCCCTTCTCGCCGCTGACTGAAATACGTCCGCAATGGTACCGCCCGCTTGAGCGCAGTCTGCGCTGGGCGCGCGCGCTGGGCAGCGTCGCCGTCGACTTGCTGCGTCACGATGTGGGATTGCGCGTGGGCCTGCATGGTCAGCGCTGGGAGGGGCGCGCAAAAGACCCGACCATCGGTCGACTGGATTTCTTTCAGAGCCTGTTGCCACAGGATCTTGAGAGAAGATTGTGCGCAGCTGCACGGGACAGCGGCGTCACTGTGAACACCCTGCTGTGCGCGGCCCTGGCGCGTTTGATGGAATCCAGCAAGAAAGGCACTGGGTCGCGCCGGACCTTGCGCATTACCTGCGCAGTGAGCCTGCGTCGGTTGATCGATCACAGCTACGACCGCAGCTTCCGCAACTATCTGGTGCCCAGCAACATCCGCCTGAAGGTCGGCCAGGCCACGCCTGCACTGGTGCGCAGCGTACATGACGCCATAGACGCGGCGCGCAGTGAGCGCCAGATCGGCACCGCACTGGGGCGGCTCGAATCGCTGCTGCCACTGTTGCGACCGCGCTTGCTGAGGGGCCTTTCGCGCCGCCTGCTGAACCGCTGTCAGGGCACCAACGCCTGTTATTCCAACCCGGGACGCATCGAGGAGGACTTCTCCTCGTTCGGTTCGCCGCAGCACACCACGCAGAGCTACGTCGGTTTTGGCTGCCTGGTACCGCCCTACGATTTCATCCTCTACACCCCCACGGTGAACGGTCGCATGCAGCTGGATCTGGTCTATCGCCGTGCGGCTTTCAGCGACATTCGTCAGGAGTTCACGACACCTTTCCTCAGCGCACTGCGGCAGCTGTTGGACGAGCTGGAAGCTCCCTGCGCAAAGTTGCCGCCACTATGAGCTATGCGATCTACATTCCCCTCGCCTTTGTGCTTGGTTACCTGGGGTTCGTCATCGTGCGTCTGGGGTTTTGCGGTCGCCTCGCATTACTCGTGAGTTGGGACGACCGTGTCGACCGTGCGCTCGAGTTTGCGGCGCGCCGGCACGGCGAGCGTGAGCTGATTGAACTGGCTCAGCCGCTGGCATGGAGTGCGGAGCGGCACTGGAGTGCTCCGCAACTGCTCGACATGGTCGAACGCCTCTGCGCCTGTTGGCACCACCTCGGCGTGATCGAGGGTGACCGAGTGGCAATCTACAAGGCCAATCACTTCGATTACTTCCTGTTCTCCGTGGCGGCCGTGCGCATCGGCGCCATCGCTGTGCCTATCAACGGCAAAGTGGCTGCAGACATCGCAGCGGGCTATATGGGGCGCATGGGCGCCAAGCTGCTGATCAGCGATGACGAGGGCTGGCAGAAGTTAGCCGGTCTGGGAGGTCACGTTCTGCCGTCCACACTGGAGCAGGTAGTGCTGGTGGATGCCCCGGTACAATCAGGCGACCGAGAACAGCACTTACACAGCTTGGCCGTGTTGCTGGGCCAGCACCTGCCCGCGGCTCCGTATTGCCGGCGCGGCCCCACCGACCCCTTGTATATCGTGCATACCTCCGGCACCACCGGTGTGCCCAAAGGCGTGATCTTGAGATCCGACGGCATCGCTCAAGCGCTGCGTTCCATAGTGCTGTTCAACCCGGTATCCACCACCGACCTGGCCTGCATCGCGCTGCCCCTCAACCACCAGGTATCACATCTATACCTGCATGGCGCTTTGTTGATGGGGGTGCGTTGCATTATCGACAGTGCGCTCGAAGTTCCCGGTCTGATCCACCAGTTGCAACATCGTGAGCCGACGGTCTTCTTCGGCTTTCCCATTACCTACATGCGACTTATGGCGGCTGGAGCACTGGATTGTCCGCTCGACAGCGTGCGCATTTGGGGTACGACTGCCGACGCCAGCCACGAAGTACAGCAGCGTGCGTTTATTCCGCGGGGCTCCTTCTTTACCCGTCTCGGCATTCCCCGGCGCGGCTCCATTTTTGTCGATGGTTTAGGTTCCAGCGAAGTGGGTATCGCCGCTTTGCTGCGTATTGCTACCCCCTGGACCAAGCGTTTCGAGCGCCGTGTGGGGCGCAAAACGCCGCTGGGGCCGATGATCAAGATCGCAGACGCCGAGGGTGTGCCGGTGCTCAGGGAAGAGGTCGGCCGCCTGATGATCAAGGGCAGGAGCATGTTCGGTGGCTACTGGAACGCCCACGACACCTACTACGCCGCTACCCGTGATGGCTGGTGGTTCACCGGCGACTTGGTGCGCGAGGGCAAGGATGGCGAAGTTGTCCACCTCGATCGCGAAGTGGACGTGATACACAGCGCCAACGGCGCCATATACACCCTGCCGCTGGAGGAAGTGCTCCTGAAACATCCAAGTGTGCTCGATACCTGCGTCTTCGGTGTGCGCGAGCGAGCCGCTGGCCCGGAATTACCCGCCGCGGTGATCGCGCTGCATGTTGACGCAGAGCCCATCAACGCCGAGACATTGCAGCGGCAACTCAACCGCCGGCTACCGGAGCAACAGCAGTTGGTTCATCTGTGGCTGATCGACTGGGACGAATTTCCCATTGGCGCCACTGGCAAGACGCTGAAGCGGCGACTGCGTGAGCGCTACAACAGCGTTCTGCAAACCCGACCGCAACCCCAGAAACCAGAGAGTGCCCATGCGCATCCAGCGTCCACGACTGGCAACCGGTCTGATCCCGGCGCTGTTCATCGCTTGCGTCCCCGGCGTCGCAATTGGCGAGAGCGCGGCGTTCGACAGTGCCATCGGTGACGATCCGAGCCCTTGGAGTGTGGAGTACGAATTGTCCCTGCAGCTCATTCACGAGCGTGAAGACGTTTTCGCTCCACTAGGTGGCGGCGAGGCCAACCGCAGCGCCGTGGAGCTGCGCCTCAATTTGCAGTTGCAGTGTGATCGGGGGGCCTATCAAGACACGCGCCTGGTACTCAAACCGCGCCTGTCGCTGGATGACGACGAACGGCCGAGGGATATGCCGGATCCGCAGCCCGATGCCCTGGCCGAAGGTTATCTGCTGCAGTCTCTGGGTGATGGTCAACTGGGCCTTGGCAAGCGGCTACTGGGGTGGGGGCCGTCGCTGCTGTATAGCCCGACTAACCGCCTATTTCCGGACAACGGCGCGGCCACGCCACGCCGCGATATCCCGGGTAAACCCATGGCCTTTGCCAGCATGCCCCTCTCTGCCCGGGGGCGGCTCAATCTGCTGGTGGCCGACCCGCGGCTCGACGAAGTTGACGGCATTCGCAGCGGGGGCGCGTTTGGGTTGGCTCGTGCCGAGTGGAATTGGGTGCAGAGCCAGATCACTACTCTGGGGGCCGTCGTTGGTGGCGGCGGCGGATTGCAACCCTATTTTGGCGGTTATGTGCAGCACGGGCTGGGTGATGCCTGGACCCTGGGCGCCGAAGCCGCTGCCTCGCGCGGTTATGCCCGCCGCGCCAGCAGTGGCGTCGGCGAAGAGCCGTTGGCACAGAACGAAAACCGCTGGCACTGGGACGGCACCCTGAACCTGCGCTATGGCGCCAGCTCCGGTGCGGAGATCGGTCTGGAGCTGATTCACAACGGCTATGCGATGAGCGATAGCGAGGTCGCCAATCCGCTGATCGCCGCCATGCCTTCGGCGGGCAGCAGTCCTTCGCGCAACCGGCCGCTGCACCCGTTTGTGCAGCGCCGCTACGCGCTGCTGCAGGGCACTTGGCCCAAATTGTTTGGCGACCGCCGCTGGGGCCTGACCGCACGGGTGCTGCAGGGGCTGGATCAAAGCAGCACCGACAGCTTCCTCGAACTGTCCTTCAGCCCCACGGATACCAGCACCTTGTATCTGGGGCATGCACACAGCCGGGTGCCGGAGTCACTGCTGATGAGCCGTCCGGTGCCGCGCAGTACCTACGTCGCCATGGAGCTTTTTTTCTAGGCGGCAAACAACTGAAACACAGCAATTTTCCAAGCCGATCACATCGATTGACCGAGCGAAGAAAAAGCACAAGGAGAGACACATGATCCTGATCGAATTCGAATCCGTCACCAAGCATTACCAGCTTGGCGAGATTGAGGTGATCGCCCTCGATAACGTCAATTTCACGGTTCGGCGCGGCGATTTCGTCGCGATTACCGGCCCCAGTGGTAGTGGCAAAACCACCATGCTGAACTTGATCGGCTGCCTGGATTCGCCCACTTCGGGTGAAATCCGTGTGCTCGGCCAGCCAGTGACTTGCCTCGACGAGAAGGCGCTGGACACGCTGCGCAGCCGCACCTACGGGATTGTTTTCCAGAGCTTCAACCTGGTTCCGGTGTTGACGGCGCTGGAAAACGTGGCGCTGCCGCTGCACCTGCACTCACTCAAGTCGAGCGAAATACGTGAGCGTGCCCTTGCGGCGCTCTGCTCCGTCGGCCTGGGGCGCTTCGCTGATTTCCGCCCGGATCAGCTCTCCGGCGGGCAGCGTCAGCGTGTGGCCGTGGCGCGCGCGCTGGTGACCAAGCCAAAACTGATACTGGCCGACGAGCCCACCGCCAGTCTGGATACCGCCAGCGCGCTATCGCTGGTGGAACTGATGAAACAGCTCAGTGCCGAGCAGGGCGTAACCTTCGTTTTTTCCACCCACGATCAGCGGCTGCTGCAGCATGTCCGTCGTGTGGTCGAACTTCGCGACGGCAGCCTCTCCACCATCCGCGAAATTCAGCCGAGCGCCGAGCAGCAGCAAGCCGGCCAAAGTGAGGTGGCGTAATGTGGTCCATGGCATTGCGCAACCTTTACCGCGACCGGCGGCGTACGCTTACGACCGTGATCGCGGTGGGCGCAGGGATCTTCGCGGTATTGATGTTCCTGGGCTATATCCGCTTCGTCGAGAACTCACTCGCGGCTATCGTGATTTATCGCGATGCCAATGCCCACGTGCAGGTCTACCGTGTGGACGGGCCAGAGCAACTGGCCGCAACTCCGGCCAAGTATTCGCTCGACCGGCAAGAGCAGGCGCTGATTCACCAGTCGGCACGCGGTCTGGCGCATTTTGTGCGGGCATCCGACCAGTTGGTGGGAGTCGGCGTGGTGCAGGGCGATGAGGGCAGCGCGGTGTTTCTCGGCCGAGGGATCGAGCCTGAATTCGAAGCCGCACTGCAGGCTGAAAGTCCGCTCGACTTCGCCCCCAGCGTAATGGACGAACACGGCCTGTTGCTGACCAGGCAACTGCAGGATCTGCTGGGTTATCCCGCACCCGGCGCGGTGTTGCAACTGTTCAGCGCCTCCTACGCCAACCGCATGAACGCCATAGAGGCGACATTCAGTGGCGACTTCTCCACCGGTATCGAGGCGATCGAGGACAAGGGGCTTAAAGCGCCGCTGTCGCTGCTGCAGTCGCTCTATGACACCGACGCCGTATCGCGGGTGGTGGTACAGCTCGATGATCGTGCCCATGCTGGTGCCTTCCGTGATCAGCTGGCCGCCGAGCTGCAACGGCGCGCACCGGGCCGTTTCGAAGTCACCACTTGGGATTATCCGCAGATCGGCCAGCTCTACAGCAGCTTCATGGGCTTCTTCAATATGGTGTTCGCGTTTACCGGCAGTGTGATTTTCGCCATTGCGCTCACCACCATCCAACACACCGTGGCCATGAATGTGGCCGACCGCGCCCGCGAGATCGGCATGCTGCGGGCCATGGGTTTTGGCCGCGGGCGCATCGCCGGCCTGTTCGTGCGGGAAAGCCTGCTCACCACGCTCGCTGCGGCACTTGCCGCCAGTGGGTTGGCTTACCTGGTCATCTTCGCCCTGCCTTACACCCATATCGAAACGCAATTGCCGCGTATCGCCGAGCCCGCCAGGCTGACGCTCGGGCTGCCGCTGGGTTGGACGCTGAGCGCCATTGTCCTGGCCGGTCTGGGTATCGCACTGGGCGCGTTGATCACGGCGCGTAAACGTGTCGGCGGTAAAGTCCGCCCCGGCCGCCGCGGCATGCCCCTTATCCAGCTGCTGGCCACTGCATCTTGCCTGGTTTTGGCGATCACGTTGCTGCCGGCCACGCCAGTGCGTGCCGAAACTGCGATTAGCGAAGCGGCTGCTGTTGCCGACGTGCCGGAGGAGGCCACGTTGCGCCAGTGGTTGCGCCAGGCCGACCTGGCCCGTGGCGGCTGGGGCAGTTATCAATGGACGCTGCGTATCCACACCGAGGATCCTGCTGGCGCCACCGATACCACCTATGCTATCGCGGTGCACGAAGGTCGGGCCCTGGCCAAGACCACCGCGCCGAGACGCTACCGCGGCGAGAAGATTCTCATCGCCTCCCGCGCCATGTGGTACGCCAAGCCGGGGCTGCGCAAACCGGTCAGCATCAGCCCGCAACAGCGACTGGTGGGCGAGGCGGCCAATGGTGATATCGCCGCCACCCAGTACGCTCGCGACTACTCGCCGGAATACCTGGGCACTGTGCAGCTCAATGGAGTGGACTGCCACAAGCTCAAACTGACGGCCACCACGTCCGACGCCACCTACGAATCGATCATCTATTACCTCGATATCCGCACGCGCCTCGGCATCAAGGCCGAATTTCTCACCGCCAGCGGCATGCCGTTCAAGGTCGCGCACTTCGAATACGGCAACCGTGTGCTGGTGGACGGAGAGCAACGAGCCTTCGTCTCGAGCATGAAGATCGTTAACGCCAACTTCCCCGAGCGCTTCAGCCTGCTGGAATACGCGCGGGTGGCTCCGGCCAGTCCGTCGGACAGCCTGTTCTCGCTCGACACGCTGATGACTCTATAGGAGAGGAGGAGCCACCATGCACACCAAGCTGCTATTGAACATGTCACTGCGTAACCTGTTGCGTCAGGGGCGCAAATCCATCGGAACCCTGGTGGTGATGGCCGTGTCCATCCTGGCCCTGTGTCTGCTGTCGGGTTACATGCAGGCCAATGTCGAACTAATCCGTGATGCCTTCATGCACTGGGGCGCGCGTGGTCATTTGCTGATCGAGCGGCCCGCGTCGCAACTGGCGCGGGAAGTGGAAGGTGCTGGCCAACTGCCGCTCACCGCCGCCATGCAGCAGCAGATTGACGAGTTGCTCACGGCGGATCGCGAGGTTGCCGCGAGCGCCCGTATCCTGCGGATTTCCGGCATGCTGTCCAACGCCCGCGTGAGCACGATCTTTGCCGGCATTGGCCAGGACGTGCAGGCCATACGCCAGATCAAGGGCCCCGCCTACGAGTACGACGTGGTCGCCGGCACACCGTTGTGGATGGAGACGCGCTCCCAGCCGCTGATTCTCGGCCAGGGACTGGCCGCCATCCTCGGTTGCGAGGTGCCCAAGGTCGGTTTTGCGCCGCTGCAGCCCGGCGATACGCCGGCATCCAAGCCGATGCAATGCCCCCCTGGCCCACTGGAGCTGACCGCCACCACTCGCGGCGATGCACGCGTCAACGCCGTGCGTGCCTTGCCCAGCGGAATCATGGACTGGGGCATCAAGGAAGTTAACGATCGCCTGGTCGTGATGCCGATGGCAGATGCCCAGGCACTGCTCAACACCCGGGACGTCAGCGAGTACCACGTGCTGTTGAGCGAGGGCGCAAGCCTGCAGGCCGCGCAGGCGCGAATCAGCGCAGGTCTGCAACAGGCCGGACTCACTGATGTGGAGGTGTTTCTTTGGTCCGACCGCGCCACCTTTTACCAGCAGGTAAAGGCGGTGCTGGGGGGCTTTCTCAACTTTATCGCCGTCGTCGCCTGCGCCATCGGTTTCACCAGTCTGTTAAACGCCAGCTACATGAACTTCGCCCAGCGCGCGCGCGAATTTGCCATCCTGCGCAGCCTGGGTTTTACCCGGCGCTTCGTCATGACCCTGACCATATTGGAAAACAGCTGGCTGGCACTGGCGGCGGCACTGCTGGGTATCGGCGCTGCCGGTGCCATCGTGTGGGCCGTGCGCGAAGCCCGGATCATGTGGACGCCGCCAGGCTCCAGCAACGCCGTTCCGGTGGATCTGGCCTGGGTGATGCCCACCTACGTGGTTGCCACGCTGGCAGTGGTGCTGCTCGCGGCCTTCGCCAGCACCATCCCCACCCGCAAGATACTGAAACGGCCTATTCGGGCAGTGCTCGCCGAAGCTTGATGATCGACTCAGGACACACGGAAAGGAGGCATCTCAATGAGTGAAATGGCACGCAAACGGCGCTGGAAGCGCTTCGTCGATCCACAATCCGGTAAGGCTCTGGTGGTACCGCTGGATCACGGCCTGACCATGGGGCCCATAGCCGGGATCAACCGGCCCGAAGACATATTGCGTTGGCTGAGTGCGGAGGCCGTCACCGGCGTAGTACTGCACAAAGGCTTTGCCGAGCGGCTCGCTGGCGGACTTGGCTGTGGTTTGACGATCCAACTCAACGGCTCGGTGAGCATGGATGAACAGCCTGACTTGAAACAATTGGTTACCAGTGTGGAGGCTGCCGTGCGCCTGGGCGCCGACGCGGTCTCGCTGCAAACCAATTTCTCTGCCGCCACCGCCTCCCACAACCTGCGTTTGATCGGACGGGTGGTGGACGAGGCGCATGCCTGGGGCATGCCGGTGTTGAACATGGTCTATGACAAGACGCCGACGAATGGCCAGAGCCTTACCTGCATGCGGCACTTTATGCGCGCCGCGGTTGAGCTGGGGGTCGATGCGCTCAAGGTCGCCGCGCCGGCAACTCTGGAGCGAATCCCAGAATTGCTTGACGGCATTCGGGGCCATACGCCGGTGCTCTTCGCCGGAGGCGTGCTAGCCGATGAGCGTGCGCTACTGGAGCTTGCCAGTGCCGTGGTGCGCTACGACGCCGATGGCATCTGCGTCGGCCGCAACATATTTCAGCGCGCCAACCCCAATGCAACCCTGAAAAGCTTATTGGCAATGTTTCGTGCCGGCACGGTAGCGGAGGGCGGATTCAGTCGCTCAACGCCGCTGGACGAGGGGATAAAAATGGCCATGTGAGCCACTCGACGACCCGTGACGATTTAGTTGAAGGCCAGCTTGAGCTGAAGGTCAGGCTAATTGATCAATCCACTGAGAGAAATTTCCGTGATTCATATTAATTCCAGTCCCGGTTGTGTCGACCTGCTGGTCGACCGCCATGTCCGTGCCGGGCGCGGAGAGAACCTGGCTCTGGTGGAGCATGGTTCAGCGGGTCGCCGCTGCCTGAGTTACCGGCAGTTACAACAGCTCACCATCGCTGCCGCACAGGAGCTGAACATTCGACTGGGAGGCAGCCGCAGGCAGCAGCGCATCGCGCTGGCGGGCTCGGCCACCCTGGAGAATATCGTCTACTGGCTGGGTGCCATGCGTGCCGGGCACCTGGTGTTTATGGTGCCCCCGACACTGCCGACAGATCAATACGAGGGATTGTGGGAGAGCTTCGACCCGGATCTGGTTCTGGCCGACTACAGTGCGGTGCCTATTGACGCGGAAGCCATGACTTCGGTCACTGAGCTGGCTGTCGAGGAGGTCGAGTTGCATGGCTTGTGCGAGGTGAGCGATATCGCCGCCAGTCTCGACCTGCGCCCAGCGCTGGTGTTGGCTACGTCCGGCTCCACCGGCCGACCCAAGCTGTGCGTGCACAGCCACCGAGCTTTTTGGCAGTTTGAGCGCATGGTCAGTCGCCGTCTGTGGGATATCCGCGCGAGTGACCGAGTGCTGGCCAGCACTGGGCCTTTCTTCTCCTTCGGTCTGCAGGGCGTGCATGTCCCTTTGAGTGTGGGTGCCACCGCCGTATTGTTTCCCGAGTGGCAACAGCACAGCGATTTCCTCGAAGCGATCGAGACCGAATGTGTGAGTGTGTTTCTGGCCGTGCCGACCCTCTATCACCTGTTGATGTCACGGGCGACGCGCTCATACCGCTTCGATGCGCTACGACTCTCACTCTCTGCCGGCGAGCGGCTACCGCAGGTGATCCGCAAGCGTTGGCAGGAATGGACGGGTGCACAAATGCTGGACTCCATCGGCACCACCGAAACCTTTGCTCCCTATCTCTCGGAGACCGCCGCCGGCCCTGCTGCGTTGCAGCAGGTGGAAGGCTTCCGTTATTCGGAGCGTGTGCATGCTGGTGGTAGCGAGTCCGCAGCGTTTTCCTTGGGGGTTTCCGGCGGTTGCTTGATGCTCGGTTATCTAGGCAACGGCGCGAGTGAAATGCTTGACCCTGTGCCGTCGATTTTCGAAACCAATGACCTCTTCGTGCGCGACGACGACGGGCTGTATTTCGTCTCGCGTGATAGTGAGCGCATCAAGATATCCGGCTATTGGGTGAGCCCGCAGGAACTGGAGGAATTCCTGCTTGCGGACAAGCGTGTGGTGAAGGCCGCGGCCCTTCCTCTGGTGACCGCCGAAGGATTAACGCGGCTACGTGCTTACGTGGTGGCCGACGGTTCTGGCTATTCCGGCTCGGCGTTGGTGCATGACCTGATGAAGCGCATCCGCGAGGATCTCCACCCCCGCGCCCTGCGGCCCGACCGCATAGAGTTGGTGGTAGATATCGCCACAACACCCAGCGGTAAGCTCAAACGGCAGGAGCTGCGCAGCCTGTTGACGCACCCCTGCGCCGAGGCCGGCGCAGTGCTGGTCAATTGAATCGGTTCAGGGCCGAATCAGGCCCAGCGACAGCGCCCGGACGACGGCTTGGCGCCGATTCGAAGCGCCCAGCTTCTGGATGATATTGCGAAAATGGAAATTCACCGTGGCTTCGGAGCAGCCGAGAATGCGCGAGATCTCCCAGGAGGTCTTGCCAGCTGCCGCCCAGTGCAGGCACTCGCTTTCGCGTCGGGTCAGGTCAATGTTCTCGGATGCGGAAACCTCATCGATACGATTGATGGCCTCATAGATATAAGAGGCCAGCAAATGGATGACGGGCATGGTCTCTGTGAGCCACGCTTGCGTTTTCGCATTGAAACAAGCGCCGTTGGCCACCGAGACCATCATCGCGCGGCTGTGCCTGACACCACGCAAGGCTGTTGCCACGCCAGTGGAGATTCCGTGCGCGGCAGACTCCTCGTGCAGTTGGCAGGCGTCCCCGAGGAAGTGCCCTTGATGCCAGATCAGGGGCAGCGAAGACTGCCGGCAATGGCGCACCACCGGATCGCGGCCGAGCCACTGCAGGCGGCCGTATTGTTCCACGCAAGTGGTCGGGTAGTTGGTCTCGATAGAGTGTTGGGGCGCCCCGGTAAGCGGGAAGTCTTCGATGCCGATCAGAAAGAAATCGAAACCGATTGCTTTGATGAAGCACTGAATCTGGTCTTTGACCTGTTCGATGCTTCGTGCCGCCAAGAGCTCAGGCAGAGCCCCAATCACATCCATATGTGCGCGCAATGCTATTCCTCCAAGAATAGGGGCATAACGTGAAGCTTTATTTTGCAGTTGGTGCAGAAACGGTACCGATCTTAGCGTGAATCAATCACAAACAAGAGGGGCGAGGGTGAGCAGTGAGACATCGTGCACCCTTAATGTCGACCGTTTCACCATTATCCTGATGGTGACGTAAGTGCTGAAACTCACAGGCGCCGCGCCAACGCTCGGGGGAAATCTATCCGCTTGTCGCGCCCACAAGGAGCGGAAACGGGGGGCGACCGTCGACAGCTGGAACGCGAGGTGGCAATAGCCCGGTTTGCCGGCTGTCAGCGCTCCGTCGGTGATGGTGGTTAGCCAGGTGCCTTGCTATCTTCTGCTCAGCAGCACGCCCGCTTCCATGTGGTGGGTGTAGGGGAACTGGTCGAACAGCGCGCAACGGGTGACCTGGTGAGTGTCGCTGAGCTGGGCGATGTTGGCGGCCAGGGTCTCGGGGTTGCAGGAGATGTAGAGGATGCGCTCGAAGCGCCGGGTCAGCTCGCAGGTGTCCGGGTCCATGCCGGCGCGCGGCGGGTCGACGAACACGCTGCCGAACTCGTAGCTTTTCAGGTCGATGCCGGCCAGGCGGCGGAACGGCCGCACCTCGCTCAGTGCCTCGGTCAGCTCTTCGGCGGACAGGCGTACCAGGCTGACGTTGTCCACGCCGTTGCCTTCCAGGTTGGCCAGGGCGGCGTTGACCGAGGATTTGCTGATCTCGGTGGCCAGCACCTTGCGCACCCGGCTGGCCAGCGGCAGGGTGAAGTTGCCGTTGCCGCAATACAGCTCCAGCAGGTCGTCGCTGCGTTCGCCCAGTGCCTCGTAGGCCCAGCCGAGCATCTTCTGGTTGACCTCGCCGTTGGGCTGGGTGAAGGCGCCTTCCGGCTGGCGATAGCGGTAGCTACGGCCGGCCACCTGCAGTTGTTCCTCGACGTAATCCCTGCCGATGACGATGCGCTTGCCGCGCGAACGGCCGACGATATTCACCTGCAGTTCGGCGGCGAGCCGCTCCGCCTCGGCCTGCCAAGCCGCGTCCAGCGGGCGGTGGTAGCACAGGGTGATCAGCGCATCGCCACTCAGGGTGGTGAGGAATTCGACCTGGAACAGCTTGAAACTCAGCGTCGGACTGGCCTGCCAGGCTGCTTTCAGGCGCGGCATCAGCGCGTTGATCCGGGCGCTGGCGATGGGGAAGTCGTCGAAGAAGATCGGCGTGTGCTTGTCGCCGGCCGCGAACATCGCGTAATGACGGTTGCCGTCTTCGCGCCACAGGCGGAACTCGGCGCGCAGGCGGTAGTGCTCGCGCGGCGACTCGAACACCTCGGGTTCGGGGGCAGTGAAGGGCGCCAGCAGCTCGACCAGGCGGGCTTTCTTTTCGGCGAGTTGGGCGGCGTAGCTGGCGGGATCGAATTGGGAACGGCTCATGGGTTACTCGGAAATTCTATGAATTACGTTACTTGTAGGAGCGGCGGGGGCGCCTAGCCCATGCCCGCGAACCATTATCGCGGGCATGGGCCGCTCCTACAGGGCGGAGTCAGGCGAACCAGCCCAGCTTGATCACGAACAATAGCGACAAGACCACCAGCGCCGGGTTGAGGTCGCGCCAGCGGCCGGCCAGCAGCTTGATCAGGGTCCAGGCGATGAAGCCGAAGGCGATGCCGTTGGCGATCGAGAAGGTCAGCGGCATGGCCAGGGCGGCGACCACCACCGGGGCGGCGACGGTCAGGTCGTCCCAGTCGATCTGCGCCAGGCTGCTCATCATCAGCACGGCGACGAACAGCAGCGCCGGCGCGGTGGCGAAGGCCGGCACGGCGCCGGCCA
>MGYJ01000065.1 GCA_001801685.1 Gammaproteobacteria bacterium RIFCSPHIGHO2_12_FULL_63_22
CAGGGTGCGCATAACGCGCTCCTGGTCGAGGCCGAAGGATTGGGCGAACTGGGAAACCTGGTTGGCGATCTCCTGGGTCTTGAGCTGCAATTCCTGCTTCTGGATCCCGGTCGTCTCGCGGAGGCTGGCGTACTTGTAGAGCAATTCCGCATTGGCGATCGTCTCCTGCTGCTTCAGCTCGCGGGTCACCTCCCAGCGGCGGGCCTCGATCTCGGATGCCTGCCGGGCGGCCTGCGCGTCCACGCCCATCTTGGTCAGGTTTTCCTCCATGGCCAGCTTAGCCTGCTGCATGGCCTGCTCGTGGCTCATTTGGCCGCTGTCGCGGGCGGTCTGGTAGCCGTTGGCGATCTCCATCTTCGCCGCGTCCCACTCCTGGGTTTTCCCGAGGATCTCCAGGTTGGCGGACTTCTCGAACTCCTGGGCCAGGGTGTCGGCCTTGATCCGCTTGTCCTCGAGGAGGGACTGGTGCTCCTGGCTGCCCAGGCGCTCGCCGGTTCTCCACTTCTGGTCCAGGTCGGCCAGGTGGCCCTCCCAGACCCGGCCCTTCTCGTTGTCGTCGAGGCCGGCCTGGGTGGCCCAGGTGTCGAAGGCAACCTTGCCGTCGAACTGGCGGATGGTCTCGGAAAGCTGCTTCTCGTCGATGTCCAGGCCCCGGTCCCCGAGGTACTTTTGCAGCTCGCGGGAGAGCGCGGACTCGCTGGCGCGGGATTCCCGCTCCTTCTCGCCTTCCATGGACTGCCAGGCCCGATCGGCCTCCTGCTGGCTCCACCCGCCCTCGGTGGCGTACTTTTTGAACGAAAGCTCATCCTTGAACTGGGCGCCCTCCTGCGCCAGGGACTTCTCCCGGACGGACAGGTCCGCAAAGCCGAGTTTTTCGGTCGACGCGATGGCCTTCCCCTGCATGCGCTCGGCTGAGAGCCGGTCCGCCTCGGCCTGGCGCTCCCCGCTTCCAAGCTGCTCAAAGGCCAGGGTGTTCTGCACGCTCTGCTGCTGCCGCTTCTGCGCCTGCTCCTCCTCCTGGGCTTGGAGCTGGGCCTCGAAGTCCATCCGAGCCGGCAAGGCCTGCTTCTGGAGGAAGTCGCGCCGGTCGCCGACGATCTGCCCGGTCTCATCGCGCCCCGAGAGGGCCGACTGCTCCAGAACCTTCCGCTCCGCCTCGCTCTGGGCCTTGATAAAGCTGTTCCTGGCTATCTGGGAGCCTGCGGAGGGTGCCTGGGGGCTGAAGCCCTGCGCGGTCGCCTGCTGGGCCCCCTGGACGTTCTGGGCGCGAACCTCTCCGACCCCTCCAAGGAGGTCGTTGAAGGAGGGGGTGGGGCTGGACCCCGCGGGCCCATCCTTGAGCAAGTCGCCAAAGGAGGACCCGGCGGCCGGGGGCGCCCCGGCGGTGCCGAACATGGAGCCCTGCGCCGGCTTGGCCGCGGCCATGGGATCGGCGGGCGCTTCGGGCGCAATCCCGGTTCCCGGGAGCTTCGGGGCCGGCTGCTTCCATTCATAGATTCCGGTTGCGGCCATTATTCGTACCTCATATAAGCGTTCGTCCCGCCCTCGCTGAAAATGACAACATGCTTGTAGGCATCCTTGCTCACGGTGGCGAAGTTGCAGAACCGATCGCGGTCGGTCATCCAGATATCCACCGGCACCCGGCCGAGGCCGTGAATGATCTCCACCTGGACGCGGGGGTCACGGGTGAACACCGGCACGCGGGTGCCGGTATCGGTTTTCTCGGCGGCCCAGAGCTTAGAGGCGGTGCGGTGGATGGTCATTTCGCAACCCACCCGGTGTTTCCGGTGCCGGACTCTTTGATGTAGAGGGTTGTTGACGCGCCCCCATCGGAACGGCGAAAAGTCGCGCCGATGGCGGCAACGATCACGCCTTCAGGACTGCCGACCCCAACCCAGTCTATGTCGTTATCTCCATGGGCGCTAAAATTTGAGGTGATTGCTGATACGCTGTTTCCAGCAAAGCGGGCGTTCCTGAGGGTATTTGAACCGCCGGACGTATTGAATTGGATTACGCCATTGGAAACATTTCCGATAATCGACGCGGTATCCAAAAGAGTTGTGACATCCAGAAAATTCCCTGAGGATGCCGTAAGATTCGCAACGTTTCCCATAATGGAAAAGTGGCTATTCGCCGACATACCCCCATTGATGGCAATCCCTTGGGTGCAGTTCTGAATTATGGTTCCGGATAGTATTATTCTGTACTGATAATCTTGCAAGAAGCGAATAGCCGTCCCGCAATCCTTGATAATATTTCCGCTTAAAGTGATGTTTTGATTATTTCTGGCAGAATCCCCGGCGACAGAAAACCCCCTCGTATATCCAGCCACTTCATTTCCGGAAATGGAAAGCCCGTCGCAATAAGAAATTTCGAAGCCGTTGTAAATTGACGTGCCGACGCCTGTATATTTGATTGTATTGTTAGCAACGACCGAGCGATCGGCGCCGTTAATCTGAATTCCCGTGTACTGCTCGGCTTCAATAGTGTTTCCCTGGACCACAATCCCATAGAAATCACCAACCCCGCGCCTTTTGGCGTAGATGGCCGGAAATGAATTGCTCCGGTGATAGATGTGATTCCCGATTATGGAAATATTTCTGAATCCCGCGTCCGCTGCGGTGGAATGGTTGTATAGAGTCACTCCGCTCTGCACACGGCGGAAAGTGTTGCCGTGAATGTGAATGTCCACCACATCCATTAAGCCTGGGTACGCCGTGCCGCCATTGGAATTATCCGGCTCGGCGTCCACGCCGGCAGTTGAGCTATCCACCCAATTTC
This sequence comes from Gammaproteobacteria bacterium RIFCSPHIGHO2_12_FULL_63_22, assembly GCA_001801685.1. Taxonomy (GTDB): domain Bacteria; phylum Pseudomonadota; class Gammaproteobacteria; order Xanthomonadales; family Xanthomonadaceae; genus Arenimonas. The sequence goes on from MGYJ01000065.1 coordinate 2,782, forward strand.
CGTGGATCTCAATTTGGCGGCCACCCACCACAGAAATACCCATGCGCCCATACTGGTTGCCTGCGTTGAATATCCTATTATTTGAAATCTCACCATGGCGGCAGTGCTGGGTATAAATAGCCTCCCCGTCCGTGTTGGTAATGACATTATCTGATATCCGAAAATTATGAACCTGTACCAGGCTTAGGGCGTGGGCGAATTCGCTCGAAGAGTCCACGGACGCCTCGCTCATGTCGATCTGGAGGTTTTCGATAACTAAATTTTCAACGCTATCGGCGCCGGTTGGCGATTCTGTGGGTCGAACATAAATTAACCCGTTTTTATATTGGTCGTTTTGAATCCGGCGAAGCACAGCCCCTTTCTCACCGCGAAGATGCAGATTTCCGGTTGTAAAAATCATTCTATAGGAGGTTAAATACGTCCCGGTAGGAAAATAGATATGCCCGCCACCGGCGCTATTGGTGGCCAGGACCATGGCCGCGAACGCAGCCGAGTCGTTTGTAGATCCATCACCCAAAGCGCCATAATCCTGGGGGGTGACCCAATCGATGCGGTTGTACAGCGTGTCGATTCGTGCGCGAGCGCTATCCCCGGCGCGATACAGGTCATAAAGATGGGTAACGTCGCCCTTGCGCCCCACCAAGTCTATCAATTCCTGGTGCGTCCGGGTGACCGGGTGGGCGAGGGTGCATAGGAGGAGAAGGATTCGGATCATTGGACGGTATAGGAAATCGTTTGGGTGCTGATCGCCTTGGTGCCGCTGCCGGTGAAGGCGCCGGAAAGCGCGGTCGTGGCCGTTGCCTTAATGAGCACGTCGATTTGGGCAGCCTGGACGTCCAGAGCCCCAGTATAAGGCACCCCGTTGTCGGTGACCTCGCTCATGGCCACCCGCTGAATTCTCGCCGGTAGGAGTTGGGTGGGAAATCCGCCGAGTTGAAAAGCCGTGGTGTTGCTGGTACCACTCAAGGCCGGAAGGTACACGGTGACATTTTTCCCAACCCGCGTAGCATAAGCGGTTCCCGTCACCGAACCGGAAAAGCCCGTGGCCGTAACCGTGAAAGAAGTGTCCTTGTAGAACTTGGCCGAGATGAGAGAGTCGGTGGTTAGAGTGCCGCCCACCACCATGGCGTCCGGCGTGGTCCAGGTGTCGGCCCCGGAGCGGTAAAGGGAAACGTCTGTGGCCCCGGCTGAGCCTGCGCGGAAGCCCAGGGCGGCGGCGATGGTGTCGGAGCCGGTTATGGTGGAGGATGCGAGAACAGGAGTTGCGAAGGTGTGCGTCCCGCTATTTGCTATGGTGTACCGAAGGGTGCCGTTGGTAAAAAATTGCGCGCTGCCGCCGTCTCCGGCGACAAGCTCCAAAAGCCCTGGAGCGGTAGCGTGCTCAACGCCAAAAACAGAAACGCTAGCCCCCCGGTTCCCTCCTGCCCCCCCCCCGCCGAGCAACCGAATCCCCTTTGTGTCGCTGGCGTCGGATGTATTGGTGCGCACGAGGGTTAGTGTGGAGCTAAACACCAGATCCGCCGCGTTGGTCTGGACCCCAGTCACCCCCAGCGTCCCGGAATAGGTCCCGGAGGCTGCCGCCACCGTGCCCGTTAAGGTCGGGCTCGCGCTCATGACCACGGAGCCCGTGCCGGTCATTGCGTTGGAGGCGAGCCCCTTTGCTGAGTTCGTAAAAACCGGCAGGGAGGCGGTGAGCTTCGGAAGCGTGAGCACCGAGTCATCCCCAAGCTTGGCCAGGGTGTCCGTAGCCCCATTGTGGGTGAAAGCAAAAACGTTCCCGGTCGCGTTGGCGTCGTCATCGATGGTCAGGCGGAGATTGGTATTGCTCTTGAGAATCGACCCCAGGAAGGCGCCGGTTCCGGGGATGTACAAGTTCACCGAATCCACCAACTGATTGACCCGCGTCTTCACGCTGTCGAAGTTCTGATCCACCCAAACCACTTGCGGCGTATCGACGCCGTTGATGTCCTCGTTTGGAAGCGTCAGGCTTGAAATGGTGGGAAAGCAGAATGTGGCGGCCAAAAGGAGGCCTAGAATCACCTTGCGCATACAGTCCTTTGCTTGGCCACGGTGTAATTGAAGTTGAGGCCGATGTGAATCCGGTTCACGCTCGTGTTCTGGCCCTTGTTTTTCACGGTCATCATGGATCCGCACATATTCGGCTTGAGGCCGAAGCAGCCTTTCCACTTCGAGGAGCCGGCCCAGGCCTTATTCCACGGCTTGTTCCACTCCCGGACCTCGGCATTCATGGGAAACACCCGATCGCGGTCCTGGATGCGCCCGTAATCGATTTCGATCGAAACCGTCGTATCCGCGTCAGTCACCTGGAAGAGGTTGAGCGAGCGGAACCGCTTGCGGAAGGTGAGAAACGCCCCGCCCAGCGGCCCGCTCCACCACTCATCGCGGATCGCCGTGTCAACCGCATCGATGGAGTCGTAAACGCCGGTCCCGCGCTCGAGAAGGCGGTAATTCTCGTTGTCGAGGACGTAGAGCTGGGACGTCTCCCCCTCCACCAGGTAGGCCATGCCGGGCCCGTCATGCGGTCCGGTGAACCGGGTGGTAATTGGGTTGGTCGGCTCGAAGGGGTTGAAGACCTCCAGGTCCAAAACCAAGGCCTTATGGGCCCCACGCTTGGCGGAGTCGTCGCGGAAGTTGATGTACAGCCGGTTTTCAGAGGTGGTCAGGCTGAGGAACTGTTCCCCGCTGATTCCCAGGAGGTTGAGCGGCCCGCCGCCCTTGAAATAGGGGTTCACATGCTGCGAGATCATGACCGGCGAGCCCTGCGGGCCCAGGAACTCCAGGCCGCGGTGGCTCATGAAAAAGAGGTACCGGCCGTGTTGCGCGATGGCGTCGGCGTTCCGACAACCCACCTCTCGGGAAATCGGCTCAATGACTCCGTAGGGGTCGGTATCCCGGAGGATGTAGCAGGAGGTGGCTTGGGCCAAAAAGAGATCGTTGGCGTTGTCATCCTCGTCCTTGTTCCCGATCGGGAAGCAGGCGGTGGGCGTGGCGCGGCCCGGCAGCTTGAAGCGGTGAGTGTCGTCGTCGGGGAAGTATTCCATCTCGTAATCGTTGGTTGCGATGATGGACAGGCATATTTTCCCGTTGGTGTCGACAACGGCCAGGCGCTTGCCGCTCTTGGCGATCATGGAGCAGATGGGCATGACGCCATTCCGACCCAGGCCGGCGGCTTCCTGCTCGGAAAGCGAGGCGTCCGCCGTGCTGTCGGTCGCCGTGAAGACGTTTCCCTCGGTGTGAAGGAAGAAGGGCGTGCCTGTGTCCCGCGTGGTCCGATAAAGGCGGTACCAGTTGACTCGTGCGTCCGCCGAGGCCGCCCAGTTGACAACCTGCTGCGCGGCGGAGGCATAGGTTACCGTGAGGTAGGCGCTATGATCGGACTCCAGGATCACGTTCGACCCGTCGTGAATGCAGGCGGTGACCATGTAGAGATAGGTTCCCGCCTCCACGTTGCCGGCAGAAAGCGCTCCGATTGTCGGCGCAGCCAGGACCACGGGCGCCCCGGCGGCCCGCCAGGTGGCGGCATCAGCCCGGCGCGGCCTTTCGGCGCCGTTGACGGCGAAGCAAGCGCCGTTAAAGTCCTCGAAGCGCACCCGCTGGCCGGCAGTCAACCCTGAAACCCGGTTTACCGAGGTCGCCAGGGCGGCCCACTCCTTGATCGTGCCGTTGTCGTGGGCGTGGAGCAGCCGGGCGGTCCCGTTGATGTCGGTGAAAAGGTGCCCGCCCTTGAAGGTTCCCGGGGTCTCCAGACCGTCGCCATAATCCCCTTCCGCGCTCCAGTCGATGGACGATTTGGCGGTGAACGGCTTCCGGCGCTTCAGCGTGCCCTGGTCGTACTCCCAGTTGTCCAGCTTGCGGGCGTGGGTAAAACCCTTTTTGGCGATGTTCTGGGCCATGATCGCGTTGTCGTTGGCGACGTCGATCCCGTGGTCAAACGGGAAGATGTCCGATCCCGACTGCGGATCCGGGAAGCTCCGAAGGCCCATCAGCGACCCCCAAGGAAGCCATCGCCGTCATTGGCGTAGGACTGCGCCAGCGGATAGCCGTACACGTCCCGCGGCTCCCGGCTCTCCTGCTTGCTCTCGCCCCGGCGGAGGTTCTGAAGCATGGACTTGTACGCCACGTCAGCCCGCTGGAACATGCGATCGGCCTGGGCGGCCAGGTCCTCCGATTTGACCATCGCGTAGTGCATGGCCTGGAAACCGAGGTACCGGCGGGCGGCATCCGGCCAGTCGGACAGGTCCGAGGTGGCGGTAAACGTCCGGCGGAAGTAGAAGGTATAGGTGCCGGCCGCCGCCGTCTCGCGCAGGTACAGCTTATTATTCAGCCGGTCCCATAGGACGTCATACTTTGTGCCGTTGGTTGCGTCGGGAATGGACGGCGGCACCGAAAAGCGGTCGTAGTCGTAATACCTTGCGATCACCTCGGGGGTCACCAGGGAGTCGAAGCCCGCGGGCGGGTCATACGGTCCCTGGTTCCCCTCGGTGACCACGAGGCTTCCGGATGAGAACATGAAAGACCAGTCCCGTTTCTCGCTGAAATCCTTCATCGCGTAGAGGAGCGCAATGTCGAGCCGGCCACCCACTTCGGTGGACCACTCTCCATACTCCTCCAGGTCGTTCTTGATTTCGGTGATAAACGTGGACCGGTCAATGGCCATGTTACTTCTTCATCCCCTTGGCCGCTTCCTCCAGCTCCTTGATCCGGCGGTCCTTGGCGGCGCCGTCGTCTTCCAGGGCCCGGAGCTTGTCCTCGGCATCCAGGCGCAGCTTGCGCTCGGTGATGAGGTTCATCTCGGCATCCTTGGCCTCCTTGCCCATCTCCCGCGCCTCGTAGGGCACGATCTCACAGGCGGGATTCTTGGACATCTCCAGCATGGCCTCGAGGATTTCCTCGGCGGTCCACGAACCTTCCGCCTGCGGGCGATAGCCGCCCTGGATCTCGCCCTTGGAGCCGAGGCCGCGGAACTGCTGGACGCGAATCGTGAGCGGGGGCCGGACCCGGTGGGTCTTGAAGCCTCCGGAGCCGTCGCCGACGAGCTTCGCCTCGCCATCCTCGACCATTACCCGGGCCTTGTCAAACTTCTTGCGCCGGGGCACGAAAACCCAATCCGACGGCTTTTTCTTCGCCTTGCGGAGCTTGTCGATCAGCGACTCCATACCGCTCTTCGGCTCCTCGTTTTCCTTTGCCATGTTTTCCTTTGCCATGAAAGAGTGAAAAGAGCCCCCGAGCACCTCCCGGGGGCTAATGAATCACTGAACAAGCCACCGTTGCCGATAGATGAACACGCGGCACCGCATGTCATTCTGTGCCACGGTGGACAGGTTGGACCCGTGCACCCGGATAAACTGTGGCGAGTGAATGGCCAGCGGCAGCTTCACCTTCAGCGTATCCGTTGTCACCTGCGCCGAAGCCGCAGACGTATTCAGCATGGTGAACGTCCGGATCGTGTACCACGCATCCGACGCCGGGGTTGCCGGGTTGTTGTTGTTCGATGCGAAATCCGACCCTTGCAGGTTCATCACGAACGCCACGGAGTCGGTGACGTCCGCGGAATCCGAGCGGTCGAAGCAGGAGATCGTGATTTGCCCGAGCAGCGAGTCCATGGTCACTACGTTGGTCAGCCCGATGGCCGAATCATCGTAGAGCCGCACCATGGCAAGCTTTCGGATATCGAACACGTTCCCGATCACGGTGTCGGTGGCGGTTCCGGCGTTGTCGAGGTTGAAGTCAAACAACTTTTCCGCGAACCCGATACCGTTCGCATCGATAGGCTCGATGATCTTCGGGAGCGGGACCTTGGTATCGACCGGGACCGGGTTCTGCGCGAAGGCCAGGACCGCCCCGAAGAGAGCGAGGAAAGACAGTATCTTTTTCATGTTATTTCTCCTGTAAAACTTCCGGGTGACCCTTGCGGATCAGCCCTGGAAGTTCCCCCAAAGGGTGGTGGAAGCCGGGTTTCTGTGCATGAGACCGAAGGTCTCCAGGTACGCGCCCTTGGTCACAAGGACGTTGGGGATGTTGAGATCCCCCATCCAGGTGAGGCCGAGGCCGCGGAGCGACTTGTCCTCCAGGTTGTCCGGGAAGAAGGAGATCGCCGAGCCCCGGCGGGAGGGCTTGTTCATGAACTGGCTGCCGTGCAGGACCACGGTACCGACGGGCGTTTCCCACTCGTCGATGTCCGTGACCAGCTTCTTCGAGTTGTCGGTCACGCGCTTCTTGACGGTCGCGTACTTGGTGACCATGCGCTTGAAGGCCGCATCGCACAGGAAGTGCAGGGTGGTGCCCCCGCCGGCCTCCATCGCGTCCTCGAGGAAGTCCATGAAGGCATCCTCCGAGCACAGGCCGTCGGCCGCGTTGTTGTAGGCGGTGTTCCCCGCCCACCACTCGAGACCGCCGGTGTAGTACCTGCGGGTCGAGCCGGAGCCCTCCTCGTACCGCTGGCCGGCGATGTAAGTCCCCTCCTTCATCCGGTAGAGGTCGAGGAGCATGCGCTCCTTCTCCTCGCGGAAGTAGGAGCCCTCGCTCTCGCCGTCGGCGTAGTGCTTCACCTTGTCGCGCAGGATGCCGACCGACAGGGAGGAGATGGCGAACTGGAGGTAGTTCTGCCGGTTGGTGGGCTCGCGGCTGGCGCCGTCGCCGACCGTCGCGCCGTCCACGTTGGCCGGGGACAGCTTCTCGATGCGGGCCACCTGGGTATCCGCCGAGGCGGTTTCCTCGCCGGAGGTGTTCACGATGATGGTGCCGGTCACGGCCAGGGAGGTGATCGAGGTGATCCGCATGTGGATCCCTTGGTCCACCTTGTGGAGGACTTCGTTGGCCACAAGCCCCTTCACCGAATCCAGATCCCAGGTCACGGACGAGCCAACCGAACAGCCCGCCTCCGCCTCCTGGAGGTAGAACTGATCCTGCTGGACTTCGTAGTCGTACAGCTCGGGCTTGTCCGAGTGGGTGAACGAGTGCTTGATGGACGGCATCACCTTGACAAGTTTGCCGTCCTGGCCCATGCCCTTCTTTGCAATCATGTTGCAGAAGGGGTACGGGCCGGGGACGATGATTTTGCCCAGGGGGAGGACGTCGCGGACCTCCCGGGCGCTGGACTGGCCGGCGAGCTTGGTCGTCGCCTGCCAGCTTCCTACGTATGCGTAAGCCATTTTCTATTCTCCTTGGGGTCTAGCCCCGTTGAAACATGCCCGCAAGGTGCTCTTCGGCGTCGCTCGCGGTTCCGTTGTTCTGGGATGCAGGCATGCCGCCGGGAATCCCTCCCGCGACCTGGCGCTGCCGGTTCTGTTCCATTTCCGCCTTGACGCGCTTTGCCACCTCGGCCTCGAACACCTGCGGGTCACCCCGGTACACGCGCTGAGCCAGATCGTGGATCTGCTTGGCCCTCTCGGGCGTGCTCATCACGTTTTGGATGTCCATGCCGAAGCTGCCCAGGATGCCGTTCCCGAATTTGGATTTCAAGAACGGAACGAGGGCGCTCATGACCTTGTTCGCGTCCGGGTCCTGCGCCGTAATCCGCGCCCAGTTCTCCCCGCTCGCATTGCTCCCCCGCGCGGGAGACTGCGGCGCCTTGGCGGCGGCCAGCTTCTCGGCGCGGAGGTCGTCCTTGCGGTCCTGGAGCTTCTGGGTGATGGTGCGAATGGCGGCAGCCGAGACCTTTTCGTCCTGGCTGAGAGCCTGCTCCCAGAGCGCGTACTCCTCGCCGACCGCCTTGATCTTGTCGTCAATGCTGGTCGACTCGAAGGGGAGCGCCGGGAGCCCGTGGCGGGATCGGTAGGCGTTGATGTCGGTGGGCGTGCCAAGGATGGCCTGGGACAGTTCGGCGCTCTCCACTCGCGTGAGACCGAGATCCGTCGTCAACCTGCCTTGAAACTGCTCCTGCTCTTGGAGGGTCTTCAGGGCCTCGGCCTGCCATTCGGGCTTGGTCGGGTCCCACTTCTTCCCCTCGAACAGGGTTTTGAATGGCTCCAGCTCTTTCGGGTAGGGGCTTTGCGTCGAGCCCGCGGGCGGCGTGGCCGCGCCTTCCTTGGGCTTTAGCTCGGTTGTCCCGGCCGGTGGCGTAGAGGGTTCGGCTACCTTCGCGGGGGGCTCCTGGCCTGCCGGCGGAGTCTCGGGCGAGGCGGGGGGCGCACTGCTTGTCCCCTCCCCTCCTTCGGCTTCGATGGCGTCCAGCAAGGATCCCAACTCGGTCGGGGAGTCGGCGTTCGGGTCGTCTATCATGGTGCGGTCCTTTCAAGGGCCCAGTTATCGTGGTCGGCTTGGGCCGCCTGCTTATGCCGGGCCATGTCATTCAAGGCCTTGGCGGCGGTGGCGGGGGCGGACATGAGGGTCCGGAGCACGGCCGCCTCGGCGGTCATCCGCTCGGTGCGCCACTTCCAGGCCAGGCGCTCGGCTTCATTGGTCTCCGGGGGGAGAGCGCGTAGCTGCGCCTCCCGAGAACGGAGCATAGCGAGAATGTTCTCGTACACGATCGGGGCCCGGCGCATGGACTCGGACAGCTCGCGGAGGAAGCGCGGGTCCTTGCCGGCATCGGCCGGGGACTCGGGTACCTCGAAGCCCTTGGGCACCAAGACCAGCACCTCGCGGACAAACCAGCGATTCCACCACTTACGCAGCCACATTCACGCCCTCCTCGGTTCGGGCCTGGGCAAGCATGGCGTCGAAGTCCATTTCGGGCGGTGGCATGCCCTGCGGAGGCATCCCGGGCATGGGTTGGCCCGGCACAGGCGCGGCCATAGGTCCGGGGACCACTGGCGGGGCTGGCGCGGGCAAAATTTCGTCGATGTCCTTGATCCCGGACTCCTTGCCCAGGTACCGGAGCACCTTCACGGCATACCCCGGATCCTGGACGTTGGCCAGAATCTTGAGCGAGTTGATGTAGAACTCGGAATTCTTGAGGTTGTCCTCGTACTTGTTCCGGGTCACGGAGTCATTAAGGCGGATCAGGGTGTTGTTCTGGAGCGCGGCCATATGCTCCGGGGTCATCTGGATGGCCTCGCCGGTCCGGCTGAAGGCGACGCGCTGCTCGGGCGTCTGGTTGACCAGGGACAGGAATACGAGGTTTTTCACCTGCGGGACGATCGCGAACTTGGACAGGCGCTTGATGCCGGCGCGGAGACGCTTGGAGGACGCGGCCATGAGGATCTGCGACTCGCCCAGGGTCTTGTTCTTCTGCTCGAGCCCGGCCTCCTGGTCGGTCGTGGAGAAGCGCTGGAGGTCCTGCTTGATGCGGTCCACAAATTGCAGGGCGTCCGACGCGGGGCCGCTGCGCTGGTTCTCCATGAAGACCGGGGCCCGCCCGCCGGCCGCCAGCTCAAGGAAGGTATGGAGCCCGCGGGGATTCTTCAGGTCCTCGATGTTGGTGATGTCCTCGTAGCGGTAGGCGGTATAGCGGTGCAGGGAGTCGAGCACGCTTTCGAGGGTGGAGTTGTTGAGAAGGTCGGTCATCCGGTGATGGCCGACGACCGGATCGATGTACGTCCCGCCGAAGGGTGACCCCATGTAGGGATGGGTCATCATGTCCGTGCGCGTGTCGAACAGGTCCACCGGCTGCTCGGTCAGGCGAAGGACGAAGTTTTTCGTGGCCTCCACCTCGTAGATATTCGGGTCGAGGCGGAACTCGTCCACCATCTGGAGCGGGCCGCGGAAGTGAACCACGTCGATATACGACTGCTTCATCTTCGAGTTGTTGGTCACCTCGGAGGTGTCGATATCCCGCTTGCCGTCGGTGTGGTAATTCTGGTCGGCCTCCTGCCCGCCCTTGCCCAGGATGGCCTTCATGGCTGCCAGGGCCTTCGGGTTGTAGATGGGCTGCTTGTTGGCCGTGGTCATCGCCTCGGCGCGATGCACGTCGGCCAGAGTCCACCGCTTGATCCATCCCTTATACGGCTGCTCGTCGATGGCGTGCTCCACCGACCCGAACACGTTCAGAGGATGCAGGAGAAGCGAGCGCGCCCGGTTCTGGGTCACGTCCATCTCCCGCGTCCATTGGTACCCGCCGGGGCCGACGCTCGGGGCCTGCGCCTTCACGGCCCAGCCCTGGTTATGCACCCAGGAGTCATAGGTCGGGGAATGGCCGTAGGTCAGGAGGTAGGGCCACCGCTTCGACAGGTGCTTGCTGTACTCGGTATTGACCAGGACGTTGTTCGCGTAGTAGCCCAGCTCCTCGGCTATCTTGACGTTGTTCCCGCCCCGGTTGAGCGCGGTTGCGGTCACCAGCTCGTCATGGTCCATGAGGTCGTCGAGCGTGTCCAGGGTCGAGTGATAGACCATGTGGCTGATACCGGTCATGTACCCGTACTTCGTGGTCTTGGTGCCCTTGGCCCAGGTCATGTTGACCAGGTTCTTGATGACCTCGGCCTTCTTCTTGGCAAAGGAGAAATGCTCCGAGGTGTAGAAGGCCTCCTTGACCCCGAAGATGAAGTCACAGATCCCCTTATGCTTCGGGCTCTCCTCGAAGGCGGTGTCCTGGAATAGGGGCTTGGGTTGTTCCATCAATCCCAGTTCCCGTTACCCTTGGCCTCGGGGCGTGCGGCGGCCATGCGGATCTCATGGACCCGCTGCTCGAGCTTGCCCTGCTCGTGGAACGGCTTGGGCTTGACCTCGGCCTCGGTGCAGATGGGGAGGTTGTTTGCCTGCCATAGACAGCCGGCCGCCGAGGATACGCGGTCATCATTGAACCCGCTAGCGGCCTGCGGCCCGTTGCCTTTGTCGTCAAAACCGAATTGCAGGCACTCGTCAAAGAAGGGTAGATCCCAGACCTTGAGGCTTTTATTGGTCAAGCGACTGCGCAGCATGGCGCATGCCATGGACTTGATATCCCCGGTCCAGACGAGGCCCATGAACTCGGGCTCTAGGAAGATGTTTTCTACCTCGCGGCGACTGAAAATCTTTGGGTAGAGCGAATCCTTGATGCGCGGGCGCCACTCGGCCCCGGCGCCAGTGATGTCCCAAGACAACCATGCGGTGTCGTAGAATTCAGCCATGGCCAGGAGCAGGGGGACGCCGTGGGTCTCGCCCAGGAGGCCGTGAGCCGATGCGACGATCTCGCCCTTCATCCGGTCCAGGACATAGATGTTATCGAAGTCGGAGCCGACCAGGCCTTGGGCGACATCGGCAAAGGCGAAGTACCGATTCTTGTAGCCGAACTCGGGCGCGGTCCAGATGTTGACGCGGTTCTTCTCGCTGGGAGGGCCAAGGAGCGGCCGGGCGCCGGGTTGGCGGGTGATGGACTTGACCAGCTTGAGCGGGTTGACCGCCTCCACATAGGCCCGCTCGGCGTTGATGATTCCGGGGTTGAAGAAGTTGGAGCCCGCGGCCTCGATGGTGTCCTCGAAGGCGACCGGGAACTCGAGCTTGAACTTCCGCACCGGGGACTGGCTGGAATCCGTGTCGCTCTGGGTGAACTGGTTGATCTTCCAGCGGCGGAAGCAAATGAACGCCTCTACCTCGTCGATAGGCATCCCACGAGCAAGGCCGATGTCGAGGATCCGCTGCTCCTCCTTGTGCTCGTCCTCGTCGCTGGACAGCTCAAAGCCCAGGGGGACAGGGCGCCGGTACTCAGGATGCGGAAGCGCCGAGATGAACAGGAAAACCGTGTCGCCATCCCGCCATAGCTCGCCCTTGCGCAGCTCTTGGCCGCGCTTCTTGACGCCTTGGATAAGCCCATGGAAGGCACCACGAGGGCCGCGGGAGGTGGACTCGAAGATGATTTTCCCCGACTCGGGGACCGAGTTGACCGCACCCTGAATGATTTCATCCAGGTTCTCGATGTAGTCGCATTCGGTGACGTGCAGGGTGTGGACCGTGGCCGACCGGCCCTTGTTCGCGCTGGTGCGGGCCGAGCTGCCGGCGGTGTCGATGCGGATCGACGAGTTGGTATCCGCATAGTGCAGATCCTTTGCGGCGCTGGTCTTCTTGAGCCCTTGAAGCTCGATGGGTAGGCGCTCGTCCATGAAATGCAGGTGATTGAACATGCCCGCCGTGTCCTTGTCATCCTTGTTGAGGATGAGGGTTTCCTTGTTGCGGGTGTATCGGGCGTCGATTTGGTGATATCCCAGGATGGCCCGGGATACGCCGGCCTGCCGGTACTTGCGGATGAGGACCGTGCGGATGGTCGGGTCCATGAGGAAGCTGACGATCTCTTCCTGGAAGTCGTAGAGGTTGAAGGGGATTTCCTGCTTGTCCTTGTTGGTGATGCGCAGGAAGTTCCGAATCGCCCACACGCGGTCTTTCTTCCCGCGGATGAGCATCTCCTTGGCGCGGGCCCGCTCGGCGTCCGTGTACTGCCTTTGCGGGGCAGCTTTACGCAACCTTGGTCTCCGGGGCGTTGTAGATGATGTCCAGGCCGACGATGGCCCCGCCGCTCACCATGAAGCTGGTGAACTTGGTCCCGATGCTCCCGCCTGCGATGTAGAGGGTGGTGGGATACCGAGCCGCGACCCGGTGGAACGCCTCGCTCATCTCGCGCATGGTGGAGATCGGGATCGGCACCTTGCAGGTATAGACCGGGTGGACGAAGTTGGTTTCCTTCGGCTCCTTCGGGGTACCGAACTCGTTGGTGCTTTTGCCGTTGCCGTAGAGGGTGGTCTTCACTTGGAGCACTCCACCGTCACGCGCCGGTTCAGGTGGAACTCACCCGGATCCTCGGTGACGGGCCGCTCCTCGCCGTAGCTGATGACCTGGAAGCCGGTCTTGACCCCGGCGGTGCGGAGGTAGGTGAGGACGGCCTGGGCGCGGTGGTAGCCCAAGGCGCTGTTGTAGTCGGTCTCACCCAGCGGACAGGCGTGGCCCTCGATGCGGCAGGCCTTGAACTTGGGCGCCTCGTCAACCAGGGTGTGCAGGGTCTCAGCCTGGTCCTGGCCGGGGATCGCGCTGTTGAGGGCGAAATAGACCGGGGCGAACTCCACGCCGGCCACGCGGGCCTTGGCGAACCCCATCTCATTGAGGCTGTTGTCCCGGCCGCGCCCGACGTCGGCAAGTGCGGTTTCATCGCTGCCATAGTCTTTTTCGAGGGGCAGGCCAGGCTTGGGGGTGGGCTTCTTGGTGCAGGCGATGACCAGGCCCAGAACGATGACAGCCCAGCAAAGGGCGGTGAAACTATGCTTCATCGAGTACCTCGTCGAGTAGGGAGCGGCCGCCGCTGGTGATGTCCAACTTCTTCATGCCCAGCACGTCGGCGGCGAGTTTGGTGACTTCGATTTGGCTCTTGCGGTCGGGCACCACGTCGTACTGGATGCCCATGAAGTCCGCCTTGCCGTCCTTGGAGACCTTGGCGCCGGGGAGCATGGGGCAAAGAGAGACTGCGCCTTGGGTGGTGATGACGGCGACGGACTGGGCGTCGATGAGTTCGGAGAGCTTGGTGAGCACCTTGGCCTTGGTGATTCCGTGGCGTTCTGCCTCGGCTTCTAGGGCCTCTTGCTCCTTGCGGATCAGTTTCGGCTCAGTTTTCCGGGCTTCCCAAGCCCCGGAACTGATCCACTCGGCAAGGGTATTCCGGGCCACCTGGAGGCTTTTGGAAATGGAGCGGGCGGACTCTCCCGCCTCGTACAAGGCTTTCGCCTTGGCCTTAATGCGGGCGTCCCTAGCCACGGGGGGAGCCTGCGAGGAGAATCAGGAGGAGAACGAGGGCGCAGGCGCCGAGGAGAGCGGCGAGGTTACCGAGGGAATGTTGGATTGCCCGGGTCACAGGCCCAATGTATTACGTCTTGCCTGTTGTGCACTACCACAGGTTGTATTACAATTGTATTACGATGTCAGCGTATACGAAGGTGCTCAAGCCAGTCCGGTTTCAATACGAGGCCGTGGAATCTATCCCGCAGCTCATTACCCGCTATGGATTGGATGAGACGTTTTCTGATTTCGTGCGGGCGTCGGTGCAGGAGCGGATCGAGCGGCTGAAGGCTATGCCCGCTCAGGTTGTGCAATCGGAGGTTGTATCATGAGTGAAGTTATTCCCGCAGGGACTGAATTCAAGGTGAGCGAGGTTTCGGCAGGATCGCCGGGCGTGAAGACCTTCCGCGGCTTCTCCCAATTCTTCGACCCGAAGGAGGAGCGCCTACGCTATATCTGCCATATCATGGCCCGTCAGGGGGTGGTGGATTGGGCGGCGCGTACCGGGTTGATGGTGGAGCCCAGGAAATAAAAAAGCCCCCGGTTTCCCAGGGGCCTAAGTATTGGATGCCGCTCCCTGCCTATCCAAAAATCAAGTAGAGCAGCAGGGATGCTGCCGCGAAAGCGGCGAGGGTCCAGATCGCGTGGTTCACTTCCCGGCCTGCCGCTTGTCGGCGCTCATGCCAGGCCTTCCAGTAGGTGTCGTTCTCTTCTGGGGTGGGGGGCGGATGTGGCATCAATTCGCCTTTCATTCAAGTACCAATTTTCGTGGTGCCTGCGCCCGTTTGGGCGCACCCTGTCAAAATTTCCCTGGATTGCCTACGGTCTTTTTCGACATGTTCGGTATATTCGTTAACCGCGCAATGATCGAAAGGTTGGTTACGGATGGGGATAGGGAAAGATGTTCCGGTCGCAAGGCTCCCGGGCGCGAGGACGCGCCTTGCGGAGGTCATGGCGACTCCGCCGGCTGAGTACCTCGCAGCTCGGCAAGCTGCTTTAGGACTTCCTGCAAGTCCGCAGCCAGGGCCGTGTTTTCCTTTCGAAGCTCCTCCCGAACCCATGCCGCCTGAGTCCTGATCTCTTCCTGCAAGGATTCGATATCCGCCTTGGTTACGTCCCCTCCCACCTCGGGGAGCGGGCCGTCATACCCCAAGGCTCGGATCTGCTTCTCATAGGCCGCTGAAATCCGGTTTTTCCCGGTTTTCCACATGGAAACCGCGTTTTTGCTGACTGGCGGCTTGAGCTTGGCCGCAAGCCCGCCCTGCCCCGCCTCGCCAAACCGGACGCGGATCCACTCGCCCAAATCCGAGAACTGAGGTGTCATATCATGATTTCCCATTGACGGTAATTACTTCCCATGATAGATTAGACCCATACAACAACAACAGCCACAAAGATAAATCGCGTGGCTTGGAACTTGAGGTTTTATGGGCAATAGCACCTACGAATTCTCCCAC
>MGYJ01000066.1:0-9330 GCA_001801685.1 Gammaproteobacteria bacterium RIFCSPHIGHO2_12_FULL_63_22
AAGCGCGTCCAGCCGTCGGCGATGCGCGAAGTGATGGTCCAGGCGCCAAAGACGCGCTGGAGCGACATCGGCAAGCGCGTCCAGCCGTCGGCGATGCGCGAAGTGATGGTCCAGGCGCCAAAGACGCGCTGGAGCGACATCGGCGGGCTCGATGCCGCGCGCGACAAGCTGATCGAAGGGATCGAACTGCCGCTGAAGAATCCCGAGGCCTTCCGCCGGCTCGGTATTCGTCCCGCCAAGGGCTTCCTGCTCTATGGCCCGCCTGGCACCGGCAAGACCTTGCTGGCGAAAGCCGCCGCGCGCGAATCGGATGCGAACTTCATCTCGATCAAATCGTCCGACCTGTTGTCGAAATGGTATGGCGAAAGCGAGCAGCAGATCGCGCGCCTGTTCGCGCGCGCGCGCGCGGTTGCGCCGACGATCATTTTTATCGACGAACTCGACAGCCTGGTGCCCGCGCGCGGCAGCGGGACGTCGGGAGAGCCGCAGGTGACCGAACGCGTCGTCAACACGATCCTGGCCGAGATGGACGGGATCGAGGAGATGCAGTCGGTCGTGGTCATTGGCGCCACCAACCGCCCGAACCTGATCGACCCGGCGCTGCTGCGCCCCGGACGGCTTGACGAGTTGATCTATGTTTCGGTGCCGAATACCGAGGGGCGGCGGCGCATCCTTGAGATCCAGACCGGCAAGATGCCGCTGGCGAAGGACGTCGACCTCGCCCTGCTGGCGGAAAAATCGGATCGCTTCACCGGCGCCGATCTGGAAGACCTGACGCGCCGTGCCGGGCTCGCCGCGCTCAAGCGGTCGCTTGACAGCGACACGGTGACGATGGCGGATTTCGAGGCGGCCCTGAAGGACACCCGTGCTTCGGTGACCGAGGCGATGGAAAGGGATTATGAAAAAATCCAGGGCGAGATCAAGCAGGCGGCGATGAGCGTCGACCCGATCGGTTTCTTCGCGCCCGGGATGCTCAAACCCGTCCGCGACCGCAAGCATGAGGAACCGAAAGACTGACGGGAAAACCATCCCGGCTATCGCCGGGATGCCATGTGGGGCTCAGTTGGTGTTCGGCTTTTGCCTGAGCGCCGACCAGCCCCACAGCACCAGCCAGCCGCAAAAGCCCGCCATCAGGCCGTAGGCGACCATCGGTTGCCAGTTATAAAGCAGCACCCCGACGGCGGGAGAGACGATATAGGCCGACCCGTTGATCGATGCAGTCATGCCGGCGACGCTGCCCTGGTCGCGCCGCGGGACCGACAGCGACGCGCCGGCGGTGAAGCCAGGACGAAACAGGCCGAAACCGAGAGAGGCGAGCGCGAAACCGATCACGATGCCGTGAAAGTCGGCGGACAGGCCCGTCATCACCGTCCCGATCCCGCCGAGGCTCGCGCCGCTCAGCACCGCGGCGCGCGGTGACATTTTCAGGATCGGGATGAGTCCCCACTGCGAAAGGAGAGTTGCGAAGGCGCCCGCCATCAGCACGATACCCGTCATCGCCGCGCCTTCGTCGGGGCGAAGGCGCAGTTGCAGCCGGTCGAGGATCAGGAAGCCGATGACGCCGAGCATCATCGCCTGCGCCTGCCCGCCGAACAGTCCGGCCAGCAACCACGGCCGCACCCGCGTGTCGGTCCAGCGCAGCGAAGGGGTGTCCACAACGGGATCGAGGGCCTGTTCCTCGGCCTCTTCGGCGGCGGTCTGGGGCGAACCGCCGGTGGTCGGGTAGGAGGCGATCGCGCCGCGCGCCGCAAAACGCGGCACATCGTTGGGCAGGCGCCAGCGCAATGCGATAAGGACGGCCAGCCCGATCAGTGCAAAGACGAGCAAGGGACCGGCGAGCCCGACGATGGGCAAGATGAAAAAAGGAGCGATCGCAGGGCCGATAACGGTGCCGAGGCCGAAGGAGGAGGAGACAAGCGACAGCGCCTGCGTGCGCTGATCGGGATCGGTGCGTGCGGCAACATAGGCCTGCACGGCCGGCGGTGCCGCCGAACCGAGCCCACCGTAAAGGCTCCGAAACAGCGCAAAGAGGATGAAGGTCGATCCGGCGGCGAGCCAGCCCGCAAGACCCGACCACAGCACAAGTCCGCACAATGCCATTGACGACAGAAAGCCGACCACGCCGAGCGCCATCAGCGCCTTGCGCCCGCGCTTGTCCGACTGGCGCGCCCAATGGGGGGCGGTCAGCACCCAGAGCAGCGCCGACCAGCTGAACGCCAGGCTGACCCAGACGTCGGGAATGTCCAGCTTGGCACCGATTGCGGGCAGGATCGACTGCATCGCGGTGTTGCCAGCGGCGGCGACCAGCATCACCGCAAAGAGCACTGCCATGCGGTCGGAGGGGATGGAATGCGGTGTCGTCGGCATGTTCGCTCCCTCCTTCGCCTTGGCCGGTCACGCTGCCTCTCCCTACACGCGGGCGCCCCGCTGTCCAGAGTCAAGACAGACTCTTTCCTTGCGCCTTGGCGCCGATTTTGCCACGCCCTTGGCAACCGCAACAACGCGAAAGCCATCATGACCAATCCGCGGGCGCAGGCCCAAGAAACGAAAGCGCCGCTGGCCCGTCGGGTCCGTGAGGGGCTCAAGCGCTTTTTCGGGCCGTGGGGCATGTTTGTCCGCGGCTTTATCAAGCATCCGGTCATGGTGGGGTCGATCGTGCCGTCGTCGCCGACGCTGATCCGCCATATGCTGCGTCCCGTCGACTGGAAGAACACAAAGTTGTTTGTCGAATATGGGCCCGGCGTCGGCACTTTCTGCCGCCCTGTGCTCGAACGCATGGCGGGCGATGCGACGCTGATCGCGATCGACACGAACGAGGATTTCATCGACTATTTGCGAGAGGATATTCGGGACAGCCGCTTCATCGCGGTCCACGGATCGGCCGCTGATGTCGAAGATATCGTCCGCGCGCACGGGTTTGAAAAGGCCGATTACGTCCTCTCCGGCCTGCCTTTCTCGACGCTGCCGGCGGGGGTCGGCCCTGCGATTGCTGCGGCGACGCACCGCGTGTTGCGTCCAGGCGGCGCGTTCCTCGTCTATCAGTTCCGTGCCCGCGCGCGCGATTTTCTCGCGGCGCATTTCGACCGCATCGACAATGCGTTTGAATGGGTCAACGTCCCGCCCTGCTTCCTGTTCTGGGGCTGGAAGGACTAAGCTTCCTAAATTTCGGGGTCGGGATCGGCGAGGCCGAAGTTGAGCTTTCGCGACACCGTATAATCGACCACCCCGACGACGAACCAGGCGAGCGTCCAGCGGATGCGGGTCAGCCAGTGGCCCCGCGCCTTGTGCGAATCCGCGGTGACGACATCGCAATCGGGTTTCAGGCCTGCCAGGAAATGGCGCATCTTGTCGGCAAAGCCGGCGTCGGCGATGCGCACCATAACTTCGACGTTCACGAACAGGCTGCGCACATCGAAATTGGCCGATCCGATATAGACGACGTCGTCGATGACGATCAGCTTCATGTGAAGCCGACATGGCTGATATTCCCAGACGTCGGCGGTCTTGCGCAGCAGATAGCCATAGAGGAGGCGCGACGCGCCGACCGTCGCCGGATTGTCCGATTTGCCTGCCATGACAAAGCGTGCGCGCCCGCGCTGCGCCACGCGGCCAAGCCGACGGAGCATGCCCTGTCCGGGCGAGAAATAGGCCATCGCCATGTCGAGCTGGCGCGCGCCGTCAAGGTCGGCGCGGACCGCGCGCGCCCAAGGCGACAGCCGCTGGGTCGGACCGCCGACGAGCCACGAGACCGCCCCGCCGTCGACGGGCCATTCGCGGATCATCCGCCGCAAGATCAGCAGCTTGCCGTCGTTGTGGACCGCATAATCATGGACGGCGTCGAACCATTGCGCTGCGCGCGCGACGGTCGGGCCTTTGACGATCATCCCGATATCGAACCAGCAATCGCTGCGCGCAGGGCTCAGATAATCGTCGGCCAGATTGAAACCCCCGGTAACCGCGACCCGATCGTCGATCAGGATCAGTTTCTGGTGGTTGCGGATCAGATAGGTCGACCGCCAGCGGCGCGAGAAGAAAGTGACGCTTCCCCCCGCCGCGCGCAGCGGCGCGAACAGGCCGTCGGATGTATCGCTCGACCCGAAACTGTCGATCACGGCCCGAACACGGACACCGCGTTGCGCCGCGATCAGCAAGGAATCGACGATGCGCGTGCCCGCGGCATCGCCCTTGAAAATATACATGATGATGTCGATGCTGCGCGCCGCGCCGTTGATCAGATCGAGCAGCCGCATCAACCGCTCGCCACCGTCGAAGATCAGTTCCAGCCGGTGACCCGCAACCTCTGCCGTCAGATTTGGCGACGGGTCGGCGGGGGCGCAGGCGGCGGTCATCCCCCGCTCATAGGCTGGCCGCCGCGCGCGCCGCAAGGGCAGGGTGCCGGACTCGGCCCGCATTGATTGACATCGCGGGCCTGGGCTGCTAGCGCGCAGCGCTTGCCGCCACGCCTCCAAAAAGGCTGGTCTCTCCTATATCTAAGGAAATAATATGGCCCGCGTTACCGTCGAGGATTGCGTCGACAAAATTCCTAACCGTTTCGACCTGGTTCTGCTGTCGGCGCACCGCGCCCGCGAAATCTCGGGCGGGTCGGAATTGACCGTTGACCGCGACCGCGACAAGAATCCCGTCGTGGCGCTGCGCGAAATCGCCGAACAGACCGTGCGTCCGAAGGACCTGAAGGAAACGCTGGTCGGTTCGATGCAGAAGGTCGTTGTCGACGACGATGACACACCCGATGAAATCAGCTCGATCAGCCGTTCGGCCGAGGCACTTCGCCTGACCGCCGCGGCGCCGCCGCGCAGCCCCGCGGGCGGTGGCAGCGATTTTGAATAAGCGCTGATTCGACGATATCACCAAGGGGGCCGCAGGAAACTGCGGCCCTTTTGCTATGGAACCTGCGTCAATTCGGCGATGCGGATCGCTTTAGACGCGAGCATCGGTTCGATGATCCGCTGGATACGGCGCGCGCGCGGCGAGCCGATGACCGTGTTGAACAGGCTGTTCGCGATCACGTCGGCGATCTGGACGCCGTCACTGCGGCGGCTGTCGGCGAGCGTAGCGCGTCCCCACTGACCGAGCCCGGCCTGTATCTCGGCGCGCACATGTGACAATATCTTGGGGTCATAACGCCCGTCGTCGATCACCACATCGGTGCACACGCCGCCCGTTTCGGGCAGCCACCGCCCGATCGCGAGGTTGAGCAGCGCGGCATAGAGCGCAAGGTCGCTGGGGAGGGTGCCGCCCGGATTTTGCGCCATCTTGTCGCGCTGGGCGACGGCGACCCATGCCCGCCCACCGGCGCGGTCAAAGAGTTCGAGCAGATAGGCGCGCTCGACGATGCTGATCCGGCTGCCCTTCAATTCGCCGCGCAGCCCGGTAACGCTGCGAAAGCGGGCGTGAATTTCGGTGGCCGCCTGCGGCGTCAGCATCACGGCCGAAAAGGTCATCGCGCCCGCGTTGAGCCCGCCCGATTCATCGCAATAGATCGTCATTCCAGCAGGTTACTGCACGCGGCCGAAAAAGGCGACTGTGCGTGTCCCGCCGGGGCCAATGGCGTCGGGCCATTGCCAGCGGACGTGCGTAACATCGGCTGCCGCCGCAGGGCGCGGCGCTGCGTTAGTCGCGCCCACCCTTAGCGCCGCCAAAGCGCCGAAACTTTTGCCGCCGTCGACCGAGACGGCAAAGCCGGCCGTATCCGCCGTGTCGTCAAATATGAGGCCCGCGGGGATCGGATTGATCAGATTAACCCCGGCCGCCGGGGCTACGCCGCTGTTCGTGAAGGTGAGGGTGATCCGCACCCGGTCACCGGGGACGACGACATCCGGCGTGACATATGTCGTTCGGACGGGCTGGCCCTCGCTAGCGGGCATGGATTTTTCGAGTTCGATCTTGCTGGTGAGCGCGCCGGTGCCCTGCGCGGCCGCGGGCGCGACAACGACAAGAAAAAGCGTAGCGAAAGCCAAGGCGTCTCTCATCTTGCCGATCATCGACCTCTCCCCTCAATCCTGATCGCAGCTTTGGCGCATCAGGCGGGGCAGGGATAGCGTTTCTTCATCAGCGCATCGAATGCCGAATAGACGCTGACCGATTTCCGCATCCGAACGGGATAGCTGCGAAGGTGCGACAGCCATTGATCGGGGGTCAGATTGCCGGTTTCGGGGGGGCAACTGGTGGTCTTGCGACCGGCGCGGCGTTCGGCGTCGATCCGCGCCTTGTAACGCTTGCCTGCGGCGACGACTTCGCCTTTGAGCTGGTTGCCTTGGGGCGTTGCGAGCGCGAGTGGCCCCAGCCGTTCGAGCGACGCGGCCCGCGCGAGGAACGCGGCGACGCTCATGTCGCCCGGCGCCATCGCGCACAGCAGCGGAGCAGCGAGCAGGGCGGGCAAGAAGCGTGCATATGTCCTATTGGTCATATGCCGCAACTTGCCCCCGGCCAATGAATAGTCCCTGAATCGAAAGGGCTAGGCGCGGAGGCCTATACCCCTTGCGGATTGGCGTCGCCGAACGGACGCGGCTTTCGCTTGATCTGCGGAATGCCACCAGCATGGCCGGTCACAGGCTTGACGCGCTTATCGGCGTCGTCCTCGCGGCCGATGTCCTCGCCCTTGATCGCGCGCTTCGCTTCCTCGCCAGACAGCGTCTCATATTCCAGCAAGGCGCCGGCGAGCAGATGCAGCTCGTCGATATTGTCGGTCAGCACCTTGCGCGCGACATTTTCGCCTTCTTCGACCAGTCGGCGAACTTCGGCGTCGATCAGCTTCGCGGTCTCTTCGGACATATTCTGCGCGCGCGACACGCTATGTCCCAGGAATACCTCGTCCTGATTGTCGCGGTAGCGCAGCCAGCCGAGCTTTTCCGACATGCCATATTCCATCACCATGGCGCGGGCCATGTCGGTCGCTTGCTGGATGTCGTTCGACGCGCCGGTGTTGAGCTCATCCTTGCCGTAGATCAGCTGTTCGGCGATGCGGCCACCGAAGCAGAGCGCGAGCCGGGCCTTCATCTGCTTCATATTCTGCGAATAACGATCACGCTCGGGCAGGTTCCACGTCACGCCCAACGCGCGGCCGCGCGGGATGATCGTGACCTTGTGGAGCGGATCATTATGCTCGACGTGGAGCGAGACGAGCGCATGGCCGGCTTCGTGATAGGCGGTCGCCTTTTTCTCATCCTCGGTCATCACCATCGAGCGGCGCTCGGCGCCCATCATGACCTTGTCTTTCGCCTCCTCGAACTCATCGTTGGCGATCAGGCGCTTGCCCTTGCGCGCTGCGAGCAGCGCCGCCTCGTTGCAAAGATTAGCCAGATCGGCGCCCGAAAAACCGGGTGTCCCGCGTGCGACGCGGCGGAGGTCGACATCGGGTGCCAGCGGCTTCTTGCGCGTGTGAACTTCGAGGATCTTCTGGCGGCCCTCGATATCGGGGCGCGGCACGACGACCTGGCGGTCGAAACGGCCCGGACGCAGCAGCGCGGGGTCGAGCACGTCGGGGCGGTTGGTCGCGGCGACGATGATGATGCCTTCATTGGCCTCGAAACCGTCCATCTCGACCAGCAACTGGTTGAGCGTCTGTTCGCGCTCGTCATTGCCGTTGCCCAGACCGGCACCGCGGTGGCGGCCGACCGCGTCGATTTCGTCGATGAAGACGATGCACGGGGCGTTGCGCTTGGCCTGTTCAAACATGTCGCGGACGCGGCTGGCGCCGACGCCGACGAACATCTCGACGAAATCCGAACCCGAAATGGTAAAGAAGGGAACGCCCGCCTCACCCGCGATCGCGCGAGCGAGCAGCGTCTTGCCCGTGCCGGGCGAGCCGACCAGCAGCGCACCCTTGGGAATCTGGCCGCCGAGCTTCGAGAATTTGGTCGGATCACGCAGAAATTCTACGATTTCTTCCAGTTCTTCGCGTGCTTCGTCGATGCCGGCCACATCGTCGAAGGTGACGCGGCCCTGCTTTTCGGTCAGCATCTTCGCGCGCGACTTGCCAAAGCCCATCGCGCCCGAACCATTGTTCTTCTGAACCTGCCGGAAGACGAAGAAGGCGATGCCAAGGATCAGCAGGAACGGCAACGACTGGACGAGCATATACATCCAGAAATTGGGCACTTCGGTCGGCTTGCCGTCATATTTGACGCCATTGTCGTTGAGCATCTTCAGCAGGTCGGGGTCGCGCACGACATTGGCGGTAAATCGGTCGCCGTTCGACAAGGTACCGGACACCTTGTCTTCGGACAGGACGACATCCTTGACGGCGCCTTCCTCGACCTTCTGGCGGAACTCCGAATAGGCCAGGGGATTGCCTGCGGGCTGTGACGTGCCGCCGAACATCGAGGCGACGAGGAGCATGGCAAGCAGGATGCCGCTCCAGATCATCACGCTCTTCATCCAGGGATTGCCCTGCGGTTCCTTGTCGTCCTGCATTCGGAATCTTTCCTCAACGGCGCGGCACTGCGCTCCTATCCGCACAAGATAGGATAATCGGGTTAAATGACAATGAGGCAATCAGCCCTTTTTGGTCGCTTTTCGGCGCGGCGCCGCGGAAATGCGCCAAATCGTCCCTTCGAGGCCGCGCACCGCGTCGATCAGCAGCGCGCCGACCATCGCGCGGCGGCCTTCATGCATCGCGCCGATCACGCCATCGAGCGAAGCGCCGCGCAGCACCAGTTGCGGCGCATTGGCGCGCAACCGCTGGGCGACGATGCGGCGGAACATCTCGGGCGGATAGCCGTCGTCGCGGATCACCGCGATGTCCGATGCGTCGGGCCAGGCGGCGATCAGCCGGTCGACCGCCCAGTCGAGGGCTTCGTCGGCTTCGGCAAGCCAGGCGGCGGACCGCGCCGCCGCGACCGGATCGAGCGCCGTTTGCGATTGCAGCGCATGGCGCAGCCGCGCGCGGTCGAAGCGATCGTCTCCGTTCGATGGATCATCGACGAAGGGCAGGTCGTTTTCGAGTGCGACCTGCACCAGTTCACGGCGACGCCATGCGAGCAGCGGACGGACGACCCCGCGGTTTTTTGCCCGGATCGCGGCAAGCCCGCCAACACCGCTGCTGCGGTTCAGCCGCATGACAATCGTTTCGAGCTGGTCGTCGGCGTGATGGGCGGTGACGATATGATCGAGGGCGTTCGCATCGCGCCATTGTTCGAGCAAGCGATAGCGTTCGGCGCGCGCCGCAGCCTGTAACGATCCCTTGATCGGGCCGGGTGGGCGCAGCGTCGAATGCGGAATATGCTCGCGCTCGCAAAAGCCCGCGACCATGCGCGCTTCTTCGTCGGACCCTTTGCGCAGACCGTGATCGACCGTTGCTGCCCAGACCTG
>MGYJ01000066.1:9347-13301 GCA_001801685.1 Gammaproteobacteria bacterium RIFCSPHIGHO2_12_FULL_63_22
CCATCAGCCAGAGCAGGGCCATGCTGTCGGGGCCGCCCGAAACGGCGACGCCATAATGGAGGCGGTGCCAGTCGGGGCCAAGGAGCGCGACCAGGTCGCCGGCCAGTCGACCGGCGATGTCGCGATCAGCAGCCTGCTTTTGCTTTTGCGGCGGCAGCATCGGTTCGGACATCCTGCGGCGCCTTGTCGCCATAGACTTCGTCGAGTTCGCGGAACGCCTTGCATGCGTCGGCCTTACGGCCGAGCTTGTCGAGCGCGACGCCCATATACATCAGGCTGTGCGGCGCGCGCGCGCCGCTCGGCCGGTCCTTGTAGTTGTTGTAGAACGCAACCGCGGCAAGGCTGGGCTTGCCTTCGTCCAGATAGGCGCGGCCCAGCAAGTTTTGGGCAAAGCTTGCCTGGCTGCTTTTCGGCCACTTGGCGACGACCTGTTTCAACTGCGCCTGCGCCTCGGGGTAGAGTTTGGCGTCCCACAGGCGGTAGCCATAATCATAGGCGTCCTTGGTCTCGTTGCCGCTGGCCGGAACCTCGACCTTCTTGACGAGCGCAAGGCGCGCTGCGTCGGTTGTCGCGGGTTTCGCAGCCGCCGTGGCCGCGGGCTTCTTCACCGGCGCGGCAGCGGTCGTGGTCGCGGGCGGCTTTACCGTCGGTGCGAGATTCGCCGGCGTCGCCGTTGCCCCTTCGACCGCCGCAGGATCGGCGAAACGCTTGTCCATTTCGGCCTTATAGGCGGTGAACTGCTTTTCGAGCTCGCGAAGCTGGAAGGCGTTTTGTTCGGTCTGGCCGGTGAGCGTCTGAAGCTGCGATTCGAGCGCATCGACACGCGCGGTCAGGTCGATGACGGGGGCGTTGGTGCGCGATCGTTCACCTGGCGTGTTGTCGGGCGCGATCTCGCCCTCGAAAAAAGTTGGACTGCCGCCCGGAAAAACCGAACGCTGGACCGCCCGCATTTCCTTTTCGAGCCGATCGACCCGCTTGCCGATATTATTGTCCTGCGCCGCCCCGGGCATCGTTGCCGCGAGCGCAAGCGTTGCGGCTCCAAGGAAAGTGATCTGACGCATCATCATCTGCCGTTAGGTCCCCACATATTAACCAATTTTGCCATCCATAACGCGGCAACGCGCAACAGCGCAAACCCATTTCGGTGCGCTGCCGCCTATACCGGCTGGAAGGTTCGGTGTTTCAGCCTTTGGGCTGCGGACGCGCTGGCGACGCGTTCGCGCCGGTTGTTCCATTGCCTTCGGCCCGCGCGACAAGGTCGGTGGGCTTCAGCGAGACATTCTTCACCAGCGTGTCGGCGGCGCCAATCGGTCCGACGTCGCGGCCGCCGACCGTGACCTTCAGCGCCTGGGGAATGCTCGTGCGCAGCGTGAACTGTTCGATATAAGCAGGCGGCACCTGATAGGTTTCGCCGGCGTCCAGCGTGCGCCAATTCTCGGTCTTCCCCTCTGAATCGTCGAAACCGATCCAGACCTCCGACAGGCCGGTCAGCACGACGGGCGCGTTTGCGGCGATCGCGGCGGTTCCCGCCTTGGCCGGCGGCGTTGCGGCGGCATCGCTCTGCGGCGCTTCGGATGCATCGGCATCGCGATTCTGGGCGGCGATCAAGGCCTCGTCGGGTTCGATCGACAGGAAGCGCCAGACGCCATAAGCCGACGCCAGCAACAAGGTGACGATGACCAGCGTCCAGGTCAGTCGCGCGGTGGGCAGGCGTGCCGGATCGGTAGGCTCATAGGCTTCGTACAGCGGCCGTGAACCGTAGGCGTCCTCCTCGAGTTCCTGGCGCACCGCGGCGCCGATCTCGGCCTCGGGAAGGTCGACGGCGCGAGCATAGGCGCGGGCAAATCCGGTGACATAGGTCCGGCCCGGCAGCTCTGAAAAATCGGACTTTTCGATCGCGGCCAAATGGCGCTGGGTGATGCGCGTGCGCGTCGCAACATCGGCGAGCGACAGTCCCGCGGCCTCCCGCGCCAGCCGAAGCCGATCGCCGGTGCGCGTGATCGCCAACTCGCCCTGTTCCGGGGCGACGTCCTCATCTGCCATTACTGTCTCCGTGCCGGTCGTTTGACCCAGATCGACCGTGTCGCCCGTTCATCGCATTGACGGCGCGAGAAAGTCAAATGAAGTTCGGTAAACGGACGGTTTGAAAAGAAGCGGATTTTGGAGTTGGGGAAACTGGTTCTGGATCGAACTGGACCCGCAGTGAGAGTTGCCGGAGCAGGCGGGCTGGCCAAATGGGGTCAGCCTCGCACGTTTGCTTACGACCATGCCTCTGGTTTCGAGCATTCCTCGCACAGGGCGTACTCGTGAACGCGGGGCGGGGGTTCCATGAGCGGCGCGACATAGGCCTTCCAATCTTCCATCAGGGCAGCCGCGTCTATAGGTTGTCTACATCTGATGCAGACGGGTTTTCTCGCGCGCCACGCCTCGTCCCTTGCATCCGCTTCCTCTTTACGTCTGCCCGGGCGCTTTCCAAAAAGCGCGCGTGCTCGGATCGATTCAAAATCATAGCCAGCGCCATAATTGTACACCCGCTTTATAGCGCCGTTTCTCGCCTCGGTCGGGCCATTTGTAAGTCGCCCGTGGTCGAAGAAGTTCAATATTTCTGTCCGCCAATTGTCGATTGTGGTCGCGACGGCTGCGAAAACATGCAAGGGATCGTCAGGTATCGACGCCCGCCACTCGTCGAGGGCTGTTTCCGCGGCGGCGCGGTCGTGTAAATCCCAAATGCTAAGCAGCGCCTCTTTCGCCTCGTACGTGGCATAGAGCTCGTCCGAATTGGCGAGCCAGCCTCCGAGTTCTAATTGCTCGCTAGCGCTCAGCTCGGCCCTTCGTTTGAGAAAAATTCCATTCACGCCCTTGAGGGCAGTTCGGAGGTCGAGGTGAATGGTCCGCTGATATCGGCGGCGCGCTTCATTCATAGCGTCGTTCACATTATCAACCATGTGCCATCGGTCGACGATAATGGCAGCCTGTGGCATCGTTTTCTTTACGGCCGTCCTATAGTAATCGCACATGTCCATCGTGACCGCCTCGACATCCCCGCGGTTCGGTAGCTTCATAAGAAAATTCTGCACAGGCTTCAGTGTTCGGTTAGGAAGTAACTCGAACGGCCAACTGTCCTCAAGATTGATGAAGATCGCCCGCATCTCTTTATTAACCAGCGCCAGTTCGTCGATTCCGATGTGGCGAGGCGCGCGTAAATTGCGCGCATGATGTTCGGATAATCTGGCGAAATACGCCTTGCTGATCTCCCCGACGGTTGTCTCAGACACGCCAGTGTCTTCGGCCACGTGAGCAATCGGCTTCAACAGAGATTGTTTCTCGATATATTCCACCAAGCGGTTGGTCATCCGGCGGGTGTGATGCATTCCTGGCAAGATCTGCTTGAACGACGCCCCGCATGTGCGACAAGTATATTTGTTGTGTCGGACATGGATGAAGGTGTGCCTGCCATGAACCGGTGCATCTACAAAAATCCTGGTTGTTGCGCCCCGCTTGACCAGTCGGGCAGGGTCTTCACATCGTGCGCACTCCTCGGGTGCGAGATCATAGGTTGCAGTGATTTGGTAAGTGTCATTCTCGTCAACATAAACGTTGGAAACTGACCAGTCGGGGATCAAAAGAGCATTTGTCATGCTCGAATTAGTGGTTTGAAATTACTTAATAATATATTTATTGAGACGAGAAATTGCTGCCGATTTGGTTGCATTGATGTGTTGTCGCGCCGGGTCGGTTGCCGGATTGTTCATTTTGCATCATGATGACGTCTATTCCAGTAGACAAGGCCGCTTGCTGGTGAGCTGACCGATGCCGAATGCGAGGGTTGGCTTCCATTTATCCGCCGCCCTCGGGCACCCGCGCAAGTGGTCGCTGCGGCGGATTGTCTAGGCAATGCTATACCTGCCTTGCGGCGGGCTGCCGTGGCGGATGCTCCACCCCCCCCCCCCCCCC
>MGYJ01000066.1:13314-24084 GCA_001801685.1 Gammaproteobacteria bacterium RIFCSPHIGHO2_12_FULL_63_22
GCGGGACAACGGGCTGTGGCTCTCGCTCAATCACAGCTTGTTGCTGGTTGGGCGCGAGGCTTCACCCAGTGCCGGATTGATCGACAGCCAGCGCGGGAAAGCCACGGAAAGCGGCGGGCCTTCCGGTTATAATGCGGGCAAGAAAACCAAGGGCCGCAAGCGCCACATCCTCACCGATACCGAGGGCAATCTGGTCCATGCCGTGGTCCACTGCCGAGGCTCAGTTTCAGCTTAGCATCGGGCAAAATCTCCGCGATCGATATGCAGGAAACTTCATTGTAATGCACTGCGAATATACTCTGAATATTATCTAAATATTTTGTATGCAGCCACAATATATTCGGATTGTATTAGGATTGGACTAAAAATATATGATTGCGTTCTTATTTTTTGGAGAATAATATTTTCTTGCGACTCGAATTTGTCGCATTTTGAAAGGAAAGTACGATGACAATCTTGGACAATGACGAAATGATTGATCTGGGTGCCATCAGCGTCGAGACGCGCGGCATCAAGCAACTCGGTGAGCCCGATTTCGAGGATGGGGATCATTATGGCCTCGTCGGCGCGATCAGCACCGACGATTGAAAGCGTGCGGCGTGCCGCCGTCCGGCGGCACGCCGACCGTAGTGTAATCGCACCAATGCCGATCACGTCATCTTACCTGCGCCCAGGCCTCCACCATTGTAGGGTCGGTGACGATCACATTTTCTTCGATTTGCCGGCCGACCGCTATTTTCTCCTTCCGCCCCATTTTCACTTTGCCTTCGAAAGCTATTTGAGCGGAGCGCCAAGCGACCATGCGCTCTCCCAGCTTCTTACCGCCGGTCTGATCGGGCCGGTCCAAGCCGACGATTTGTTGGCGCCGCCCACCTTCACGCTTCCTGCTGCCAGCCTGGTTGATTGCCCGCTCGGCACTGCCTCTGTGCCGCACATCTTGCGAGTAATCTGGATGCAGCGCCGTGCGCGCGCCGAGCTTCGTCGGGTCGGCATTTTCGATATTGTGGCGCAACTGGAGCGAGGTCGTCCCCGAAACACTTCTTGCGACGAGCGCGTCAGTCGGAATATCGCCGCGGCCTTTCTCCTCAGTCGGCAGCTTGTCCCCGCCGCGGACCAATGCCTCGCGCGTGGAATTGCGATGAAGCGCCTCTTGGCGCAGAGGGGTTGCGACGCAAGACTCGTGTTTGGGGTCACGATGCCGTTCTCGGCGCATTGCTGGGTGCAGGCCGAAGGCGTGGTTCTTACCGATAATCTCGATATCATCCGCCGCTACCAGCCGATATTTGCTGTCTGATGGCTGGCGGTTTCTACATCGACTTCAATGTCGCATCCGGGAGACCTTCGGAGGGGCATAGAATCTTCGGGCGTCCTCCAGACTTCACCGTCGCAAATGTGATGCTCTGGTCGGATGAGCCGATGATCGCGCTCGACGCAAGAACCGTCGTCTTGGGATACTTGTTTCGAAAGGGACCGCCCAGCGTGCGCGTGCGCGAAGGGGCAGGGGCAGACGGGAGCGCGCTCGCTGCTGCCAATGGTCGCGCCCTGCTTACCGGCTATTGGGGCGGTTATATTTTCATCCATGTCACGCAGGGCGGCGCGCTCTACGTGCTGCGGGACCCGTCCGGTTTACTGCCTTGCTATATCCGACGCGCGGGGGTGGAGACGGCGCTGGCTGGCGATGTTACCGACTTGGCGGTATCCGGACCGGGCCGGATCGACGTTGAAGAAATCGGCCGCATCTTGGCTTCAGGAGATGCTCGCGGCCGGAAGACCTGTCTTGTCGGCGTCGAGGAACTGATTGCGGGAGAGTGCCTCATTGTCGACCGGCTGGCCGCGACGATCGAACCATGGTGGTCACCGTGGGACCATGTGGCTCCCAGAAAAATGTCCATCGAGGAAGAAGCGAGCCACCTTCGCCAGACGATTGCGGATTGTATAGGCAGTTGGTCTAGCTGTTTTCCGTCGATCCTGCTGGGATCATCTGGCGGTCTGGATTCCTCAATCGTTGCCGTGGCGGCCACGCCGCGATCGGAACGACTGACAACCCTGACGCTCGTCAGTCCAGGCGTTGCTGGCGATGAGCGTCCTTATGCGCAAGCCGTCGCGAGTTCGCTCGGAATCCCCTTACGCGATGCGCCGCTCGACCTTGCTGATATTGACCTCGAGCGTGCCGTCACGCCTCATCACCCCTGGCCAATATCTCCGCTATTCAAACAGGCGGTTGGCGCCGTTCACCAGCGATTGCAGTTAGAAATGCCTATCGATGCGCATTTTTCCGGCAATGGAGGCGACGGAATATTTTGCAGCATTCGCAGCGCCGTTCCGCTGCTCGATCATTTCCTGTCCGAAGGACCAAGCACGGCGATCGGCAAAACAGTTCGGAACATCTCGAGCCTCACCGGTGCAGACATGTTTACGGTACTCAAGCATGCTTGGGCGCGGCACAGGCGCGCCGGCGGGGCGCATGTGCCGCGATACAGCGAGCTTGGCCTTGAAAGGGAGCTTGTGGAGCGGATTGAGGCGCAGGGCTTTTCTCATCCCTGGCTCCTGCCGCCTGCCGACGCCCTCCCCGGGAAGACAGTTCATGTCGCGTTTCTAATGCGCGCGCAAAAAAGCATCGAGCTATATCCGCGGCGCAGCGCGCCGCCGCACATCGCGCCATTGCTCTCCCAACCGATCGTGGAATTGTGTCTTTCTATTCCGACTTGGCACTGGATAGCCGACGGACGCGACCGCGCCGTCGCCCGCGCCGCTTTTTCAAACCGGCTTCCGAAGAAGATCATTGACCGGTCGCAAAAGGGAGGTCCGGCTGAGTTCAATCTCTCGATATATAGTACGCAGCGCGATCGCCTTCACGAAATGCTTCGCGATGGCGTCCTGGCAGCCGCTGGTATCATCGATATATCCTTCCTGGACGAGCGCGAAGATATTTCCTGGCGGGGTAATGCGCGGGAGCAACGCATTCTTTCATTCGCGGCGGCGGAAAGCTGGGCGCGGCGGTGGAATGGCGGTTGAGCTAAGGCGCAGACTCGTTGGCGCCACAGCGCGGCTTTCCATTTTCGGCCATGCGATCCCACATTGCGAGGCGCTCCGGGAAAGGGGCGTCCGCATCGCGCTTGCCGAGGAGCCAATAATCGAACCAGGCCATATTCTCGCGCATGGCGAGCATGCGGTTTGACGGGATATGAAAGATATGCGTCTCATCGGATGCCGGGCTAGCACCAGGATAATAGGTCAACTGGGTCGGTACTTTCGCTGCCCGAAGTGCATCGAACAGCTCGGCCTGCGACGGGGAGGCCGCTGCAACCTGTTGCAGGACGGGCGTACAGACTTTCCTGGCATTAAGGGACGGAGCGAAGCGGCGATATTGTTCGAAATGCTCGCTCATCGGTGGTCCGCCATAGACTGGATCATAGCTGGCCGGCCATCCGGCGTAGCCGGAGGGCTCCAGAAAGCCGCCATCGCCGCTAGACGCAGCGCTGAAGATTTCGGTCCGCGTGACAGCGACATTGACCATCTGGGCGCCGCGACTGTAGCCCGCGATGCCAACGCGGGCAGGGTCGATGAGGCCCTCCGTCGCAAGGTCGTTTACCGCGTCCACGAGGCTATTGACGCCCTCAATCCAGATGAGCTGCCGCACTGTCTCCGGATCGGGTGGGCCGCTACCTCGAGACCAAGCACTGTAGGCGGCGCGCAGATCTGCCGACTGATAGGGCAGCGGATCGTTGATTAACAGCACGATATAGCCGCGCTCGGCAAAGAGCTGAGCAGGATAATTCCATTGGTTTTCCGCCTTGGCAAAGCGGTCGTCGGCGTCAAAGCCATGCGTGATAACGATTGCAGGATAACGTGTGTCGGGGCGAAAGTCTCGCGGGTAGAGTATATAGCCCGCCGCCTTGTACCCGTTGCGATTGGTCCAAGTTTCGGCCCGCACCTGGAGTGGCATGATCTCCTCATGGCGTGGAGATACTGTTACGATGGGCTCGATGGCGCCGCGGGCAAGGTCGACACGAACAAGTCTTGGCGGCGTCGATATGCCTTCCTCCACGCAGATCGCAAGATGGATCCGACTATCGAAACTGCACTTGGTGAGGCTGCCGGTGCCGGTTACTTCGCGCACTCTGGTTTCCTCCACCAGCGCAAGGCCATAGCGCGATGTGCCGAGGTTGCGTGTGCCCACGATCGTTTTCCGCCCATCGCGCGTAGCCGCGTAATTGCTGTCGCTGATAGTGAAAGGGAATCGGCCGTAGCGGTGGGGCTCTTCACCCGGGCCGCTTTCTATGAGTTCGAGTGCACCACCGATGCCCGTAGTGGAGAGTGCACCGCCTCGCGGCCCTCTGAGCATCGTTAGCGTACGCGCGTCGCGCTCGTTCGATACGATACGGATGCTCTTCTGCCTGCGGTTCCATGCGCGCGTCTCGAAGACGCTGCCCGGCGTGCCGTCGGGCGCCTCGGTCCTGAAGAGAATCTCGTCATCGCGCCAGATAACCTTGCCGCCCGCGTGCATCGCCATTCGATCGCTGGTTGGACGGGTGATTACCCTGTCGATGCTTCCGTCCGGCGCGCGCAGGAAGAAATCGACTTCGGCTTCAATCGTTGAGCGCCTGCGGCTGCGCAGACCGGTCACGGCCTCGTCAAAGCGGACAAGAGGTTGATCCGGCTTCGCCCTAAGCTGTGAATACCAGAGCCATTGCCCGTCGGGAGACCAATCATAGGCCAAAATACCGATCTGGTGTGGAGGAGTTCCGCCGCCCATAGGTACGGAATGGTCTGCCTTGCCGACCGAGACCAACTTGCGGTTTGAAACTACGGTACTGATCTTGCCATCGATCGAGACTCGGTAAAGCTGCAGTCCCTCGCCGATATCGAGAAGGGCACTCCAGTCCTCGGTGCCAGGGATATTCCGGAACGATCTCGCGATGGCGGCGCTTGCGATACTGCGCTGCTCCCTCGCACCGATATTGACGATCCGGACCTGCGCCCGCGTCCGCTTTGTTTCCGCGTCGGCGGCTTCTACTGCGTAAATCGCAAAGCGCCCGTTCGCCGAAAGCGCGAGTTCGTTCACCTCTGGCACCAGCAGGATATCCTCAAACGTCCAGGGCCGGCCCTTTCTCTCCCCCGCCGGGGAGGCAGGGGAGAGGGCCACCGCGGCAAGGAACGCCCCGGCGAACAGGCCGGTCTTGTGGCAGTTCAGCATAGCCTCGACCTCACCAATCGCGGCTGATCGTCAGGGCGAGAAAACGCCCGATGGCCGAATAATTCGTCGAATCGAAGGGCGTGTCGTTCGGCGCCGCCACGAGTATTTGCTCCGGCTTCGCATTGAATATGTTGAGGGCGCTAACCGTGAGGTCGGCGAGGCCCGCGACCTTGATGCGGCCTGAGAGGTCGAAGGTCGCAAGCGGAGAAATCTCGATCGGTACCGCGCGGCGTCGGTCCGTCACACCACCAGTGAAACTCGAGAAGGCCGCGAGCGTAAACCGGTCACCGTCATAGGTCGCACCGCCGCGCGCGCGAAAATGCGGCGGGTTGAAGATATTCCCCGCGAGGTCAGTGATCGGCAGATCGGGAAGCAGACGCTGTTGGCTGTCTAGCCAAGTCGCTCCGGCGCTGAGGGTCAGTGATCGGCCCCCGCTCAGGGGAACGCGATAACGGATTGCGAGATCGGCACCGCGATATCTCTGCTCGGCGATATTGCGGTCGCGCCCGTCGAGAAGAGCAACGACGTTTGCGGGATCGTAGGGGCCGGTCGTGCCGTTCGCCAGCGGGCCGGCGGCGCCCGCGATCGCGGCATCGAGTTCGGCCGCGGTCGGGTTGAAGGTCACGAGCTGCGAGTAGAGCGGGTCGGTCAGCGCTCCCAGCACCGATCTCAGTGGCGGTGCGACGCGGTCGCGATAGTCGATATGGAAAAGGCTCGTAATAATTTCGAGGCGTGATGACGGCCGGAACGTCGCGCTCAGCGTCATATTCTCCGAGCGTTCAGGACCGACCTCCGGATTGGGGCCGCCGATGTACACAAAGGTCGAACCTGCCGGAAACTGCGTGCCATAGCCGGTGACCGGCACCAGGCTTGCCGAGTATCCGGTATATTGCTGGATGAGCGTCGGCATTTTGAAGGACCGGCCCCAAGAGACACCAAGACTGAACTCGGGAGCGGGGGAGTACACCAGCCCCAGCTTCGGCGTCACAATGCTGCCCGAATCCGAATAATCCTCCCAGCGTAAAGCCGCGGTGAAGGAGGCGCGATGGACGAAGCCGAGGTTCTGATCCGGACTCGCCAGTGGAACGAACAATTCGCCGTACGCAAATTTATTCTCTCGCGCCGGCGTGATGTTGCGCCCGGAAAACTCGCCGTGAATGCGGTTCTGACGCCAACCACCGCCCGCTGCTAGCCGGACATCGCCCGCGGGCAGAGCGAACAGCGGGCCCTCCGCACCTGCCTCGATTGCGATATTGCGATTGTCGAAGATCCGGATCAGCTTGGCGGCAACGCCATTGGTGAAATTGTCGGTGACGCCGTAGGTTTTGTCAGTGCCGTAGAATCCCGTCAGGCGCGTGTGCCAGTCACTGCCGATGTCGATCTCGATTGTCGGGGCGATCCCGAAGGTCTCGAACTCATTTACAACTCGGGTGCCGCGGGTTTCAACCGGCCGATCGACGAACAGGCCGCGAACCGATGTCATCTCGCCGCGCTTGTATATGAGATCTGCTTTAAGGCGCACGCCCGGGGCGAACCGCTGGTGGGCGCTCAGAAGCACGCTATGGCGCCTTAGATCGGGATAGAAAGTAGAGGCGGGATTGCTGCTTGACGAAAAACTGCGATCGTTGGCGCGGATCGCGCTGTTGTCGAAATAGTCATAGACAGCGATGAATCCGCCGCTCGACCATTTTGTTCCGCCAAGCAGGCTATACTGCTGCTGGAAATTACCACCATCGGTCGAGCCGCCGATCCGCGCGGTCGTCGTGAACCCCTCATAGTCCTTGCGCAGCAGGATATTCACCACACCAGCGACGGCGTCGGCACCGTATATCGCCGACGCGCCGTCGGTGACGATCTCGATGCGCTCGACTGCGGCAACCGGAATCGCGCTCACGTCGATCACACTGTTCGTCCCGCTATAGGCGAAGCGGTTGCCGTTCAGCAGAGTGAGGGTTGCGTTGGGACCGATGCCGCGAAGGTTGAAAGTAGACGCGCCGTTGACGTTCACGTTTTCGTTTTGCGTGCCCTGGGCCGAGCCAATCCCCGGGTTTTGGCCACCTCCGAAATTCTGAGGAAGGCTACGCGCTACTTCGCCAAGATCAGCTAGGCCGGCGTTCTTGATCTCTTGGTTCGTGATCGTGATGACGGGGGCGGCCGGAGGCGCGCCCTCAATGCGCGTACCCGTTACCACTATGGCTTCCTCGGACCCTTGGCCGGCGGCCGCGCCGGATCCGGAGCGCCCCCTGATCACCACCGACCCGTTGTCGAACCGGGCTATCAGCGTTGTCCCTTGCAGCAGCCTTTCAATTGCCTCTTTGGCCGTAAAGTTCCCCTGAAGCGGGGGGACGGAAACACCGTTTATTTCATCCGCCGCGGCATAAAGTTCCCAGTCGGCCGTTGCCGCGACCGTTCTCAACGCATCGCCCAAGTCCTGTGCCGGAATGTCGAATGTGTAATGTTCGGTTTCCTGAGCGGCCAACTCCAGTGGTGACAACACCATGACTGTACCAGCCAGAAGCGCCTGTGCCGTGCGTGATTTCCAAATCTTCATAAAGCCTCCCCGAATTGCCCGCGCCGCGCGCAGTGCCATCGGGAATGCTTCGACAAGCAGGGGGAGGCCGACCTTAGGCGGCCGGTAACTTTTTATTGGCTGCGGAGGTAGATGCCGTCCGGACGCCGGTGTATCGTAAGATCGAACAAATTCGCGATCCGCGTCAGGAACATCTCGGTGTCGCTGATCTTGAAGCGCCCTGCTGCATCTCGCTTGGCAAGCTTTCGATCTTCCACAATAATTGGCACAGACGCGTATCTGTTGGCTTCCGAAATTAGCTGATCCAGCGGGATTGAACGATGCTCGACCCAACCCGACGGCCACTCCGCGGAATAATTGACGCTGGGCCGCGCGGTGGAATGAACCTGTGGATCGTCAGCCCGATATTGGAGCGCCGTGCGGGTTCGGAGCGATTGCGGCGCTGCTGCGGCGGAGGTCGCACGCGACGCCACGGCAAGATCGGCTTTTCCGCTGATCAATTCCACCAGGATCTGACGGTCGTCGCTTATCATCACGTCGACTACGCCTTCGTTCGTCGACACGATTCCTTGGCCAGCCGCGAGGCGGAAAGGGCGCATGTCATTGGCAACCCTCACACGAGCCCGTCCATGCGCTACGCGCACATACCGCGTGTCCGTGGATATCGATACCTCAATCTTGGTGTTGGAATCGAGCGTTGCCGTTGAGCCATCCTCGAGTGCGAAACTGCGGATTTCGCCGCGTTGCGTCACCAGTGGTTCCGCAGCATGGGCAGATAGGACGACGTCTGAACCCGGGATTGGAGTTCCACCGGCGCTAATTGTGATCGCAAACACGATAACCGCCGCAACGCCCGCGCCCACCATCATCCAACGTTTTGAAGAGCGCGTGCCGAGTTTTGCGGTGGTAGCCTCGTCCGCTTGCCCCGAAGATTTGAGTATCTCGGCTTGCGAGATCACGCGAGAATAGCGGTCATACGCCTGCTTATGTTGGGGTGATGCCGCCAGCCACCGCTCGAATTGCTCCTGAAGCTGTTTGGTCATTTCGCCGCGCATCTTGATGGCCCATGCAAGAGCCTCATCTTTGCCGGGGGTGTCGCCGCCTGATTTCGCGCTCTCGTTGTCATTCATCGATCGGGTCCACCACTTGTGCGATATGTGCCAACGCTTTCATCATATGATATTCAACCGTTGCGATGCTGATCCCCAATCGCTGATGGATCTCGCGATAACTAAGTTCCTCGACGCGGTGCATCAGGAAAACTCGCCTCGTCTTTTCGCTGAGGCCCATAACGGCGCGGTTGTAAAGCCGGAGCAGGTCGGCGGCTTCCATGCCGAGCGCTTGCTCCGGCGGACTGGCAAGATCATGTTCTTCCGAAAGCGGAAGAAGGACGATGTTGTTGCGCCGGCTACTGACTGCGCGATTGATCAGCAGGTTTCGAGCAATGCGCTGGAGAAAGGCAGCCGGGTTTGCGAGGCGATTCCGCTGTTCGCTGCCGACTGCACGCAAGAACACTTCCTGCATAAGATCGGGGGCTGCCTCTGGACCGACGTGTCGCCCAAGGTAGCGAAGCAATACGGCGCCATCATCGCGGAAGGCTCTGTCCAATGCCGCGTTCCCCTCGTTGGGGAGCCGGGCGGCCGTTGAAATGTTAGCCGGCTTTTCCGGTTCTCCGGCCCGATCCGACGTTGAAGGCAGCAGTGCTCGCGTAGAACGGTCGCGACTAAATGAAGAAAATGCCACAGGAATGATCTGAAATGGCAATGCGAGCAGGCGGGTTGCCACCCGCCCACAAGTCGTTTCCCGCTTCGCCGCCGTCAAATCGCCCTGCAGCAATTTGAAGGTCGGGTCACCCGTCCGGTGAGGACAAGCGTTCATAATGCGTGACGGAACTTCCACGCGGTTGCTGCCAATTTGCTCGCCGCGCTGTGCCGTCATGCCGGTGGCCGTGAAAATTGGCAAGAAAAACACCGTGGAAATTTGTCTTTCGATACGATCCATCTCTCCCAACGCGAAAATTTCGGCAGCTGCAAAAAATCAGGGCGCGTTTGGATAGTCCAAATCCGATGTCATGCTCCGATGGGCTACGAGGCATGGCTTCATTTATTCATGGGACGTAGAATCCTCGCCCCTCCATGTGCGCGACCATTCCCTCGCCGAGCAGCCGATAAAGAGCCTCGCGGACCGCCGTGCTGCTCTTCGTGATAGATAGCATTTCTGCAATTTTTCCCGGATGCAGATGTGTGCCCCGAGGCCAATATTCTTCCATAAGAAGCCTCTTAATTTCGCGATAAACGCGTTCGGAGGCGGTCGCGGGGCCCATTGGTTCGCTTGTCTTGTCGTCGGCCATTTGGGTCAGCTCCTTCTTGATGCTATTCCGACTTCCTAATAAAAAGGTTAGTAAATTCAAACAATCTACCCCGATTCGGAGGCTTGGAGCGCCAATGCGTAGATGATATGAAGGTCGTGGTCAAATATATGATTTTGATGGGTATGCGATCATGCGGTTATTTGTGTTCTAGCTGACTTCCGAAACTTCCGCACCGGTTTTCAGATATCAATATATTGGGAAAGATAGTGTAAGATATTTATAGATATGTATAGATCTTTTGGAAAGTTGTATTGGCATAGGATTCAGGATCTTTCTGAAAGTTTCGTCATGACGTGCGCCGCACGCTGCTAGCTTGGGCCGGCGTCGAAGGTCCATGTTGAGCGGCGCAAAGGATGCAAGGAACACCGCACGATGCCCTCGCCGCAGCTAGCGCTCCTGCTCCAGCTGTGGTGGAACGAGGGCGAGCGTCGCAACCTGACGCCACCAGCGCCCGACGCCCCGAGGTCGGGTCGATATTGCGGTTTCGTCGCCGATACAGCCGGAATTGTGGTCTCGACGCGGAGCTTCAAGCTCGTGACCGTCGCGCCAAACCAAGCCGGTTGGTGGCATCCACCGAATGCGCGACCACGGGCGACAAGTGAAGGGAACGGGCAGGGGGGCAGAGATATCGCGGCAGCAGATTTGCAAATGTGAAAGAGGGAAGGGGCGAGC
>MGYJ01000066.1:24101-59007 GCA_001801685.1 Gammaproteobacteria bacterium RIFCSPHIGHO2_12_FULL_63_22
GCCGGAACGTAAAAAATGATCTATTTCGCTCTGAAAAACCGCCGGCTCATCCGTAAGTTGGCGCAGGCGATGCGGCTGATGGCGCCGCACGACCGTAAGATATTTCTGGGACATTTCGTTGAAGAGGCGACCTTCATAGAACTTGCGCATCTGCATTCCATCAGCGTTGCTGAAGTGGAAGCGGCGCTTCGTCGCGGGCTTGAGATAGTCGCCGATGTCCTGGAGCCTGAGCTGCCGTGGTGGCGGCGGTTTTGGTACCGCTAAGCGCGTTTTGTTGCTTGCCAAGCAGTGGCCAGCCGGACAGGGTAAACCGTATCATGCGTACCGACCTGGACCATCTCCCCGCGAATAAGCAGCGCGAATTGGAGCGCGTTGTACAGATCATTTTCGAGGAATTCGAGGATGCACTGGCGCTCGCCCAAAAGCAGTGGAAGAAGAAAGGGCGGATCGAAAAAATTATCCTGTATGGCAGCTATGCCCGCGGCGGCTGGGTCGATGAGCCCCATACCGCAAAGGGATATCTGTCCGACTTTGATTTGCTCATCATCGTCAACGACAAGCGTCTGACGGAACGCGTCGATTATTGGCTGAAGCTTGATGACCGGCTCATCCGCGAACTTGCGATCGACAAGAACCTGCACACGCCCGTGAATTTTATTGTGCATACGTTGCAGGAGGTGAACGACGGTCTCGCGCACGGGCGATATTTTTTCATGGACGTCGCGAAGGACGGCATCGCGCTCTACAGCTACGACGACAAGGAACTCCATACTCCAAGACCGAAGACGCCGGAGCAGGCGCTCGCGATGGCGAGAGAGTATTTTGAAGAATGGTTTCCAGCGGCGATGAGAAAGCACGAATTCGCCAAATTTGGAATCGATAAGGGGCACCTGAAAGAAACAGCGTTTGAACTTCATCAAACTGCTGAGACATTGTACCATTGCGTGCTTTTAGTATGCAACTTCTATACCCCTCACGTTCACAATCTCGCGTTTCTCCGCACGCAGGCAGAGCGGATAGACATGCGCTTGGTCGACGCGTGGCCTCGAGAGCGGCGCGAAGACCGCGCGCTGTTTGAAAAGCTGAAGGAGGCCTATGTTAAGGCCCGATACTCGAAGCATTACCGTATCAGCCACGAAGAATTGCTTCGGCTGAGCGGGAACGTCGACGCGTTAGGGCAGGCTGTGCACGCGGTTTGCCTAGACCGAATTTCTGAGCTGGAAGCTAGGGTGCCTGCTTTAAGGTAGCGGGCAGCGTGCTCTCATGCTGCGAATTGGACAGCCGCGTTCCAATCGAAAAGT
Organism: Gammaproteobacteria bacterium RIFCSPHIGHO2_12_FULL_63_22; assembly: GCA_001801685.1. Lineage (GTDB taxonomy): Bacteria > Pseudomonadota > Gammaproteobacteria > Xanthomonadales > Xanthomonadaceae > Arenimonas. The sequence continues at coordinate 25,403 of MGYJ01000066.1, forward strand.
CATCCCTAAGCATTCCCTTCGCACTTACAACGGCGCGCGCGAAATTGGGCCGTCGCCGCGCCGAATGGCGTCCGGCGTGCAGTCGTCTCACTGGCCCGATGCGATGATCGACGCCAGCGATAGAGCTTCGGATATCATGCGGCGTCAATTCCAAGCCTGCCACGTGTAAAAGCGGCGTGTCGCCGCGACCGATCGGTGACCTAGGTATTGTCGCGACCTAGGACAATAGCGCGGCGCGTTCACGCACCGGAGCTAAAGCAGAAAAGAAGGCGCGGGCTGGATTGGCCCTGCGAGAAGGATGAAAAACATCTGACGCCGGGGCTGCCGCGAGCCCCGGCACAGGGCTCGTTCAAAACGAGTAAGCCCAATGACGAACTTCTATCTACCGAACGGCGCCATCGATCTCGTGATCGAGCCGCGCCCAACCATGCTCAACCTTGTGATCAAAGGCAGCGTCCCGCTGCGCACGGCGACGCGCGCCGACATGAAGTTGATGCGCTACATGGCATCGCTGATGCACAGCCGCGCGAGCCGGGATGTGCTAAACATGGCGGGCCTTCTGGCCGACAGCCTGTTTATCGAGACTCCTGCCGTCATCGTGCGGGCAACGGCCTGCGTCGCGCCGTTGTTCCTCGGCGAGATGGAAGCCGAGGCGATCGCAACCCGGCATCCGGTCGTGCTGCTGCGGCATTCGCAGGGGCCGGCTGCGATTGATGTGACGATCGACCTCGTCCTGCCTGACGACGGCGATCTTCGATGGCTTCAAGACTATCGGCTGTTCCGCGGCCTCGCCGGCGAAAGTTGGTTGGTGCCCGCGGGCGACGGCCCCTCGGTCCGATTGCTGCCACGCGGGCTCTTCCTGACCGAGCACGCGCCTTACGCCGACGACTGGGATCGGACGGCCGGCGTCGAGCGCGCGAGCGCGCATCTCAATGCCCATTTGCATGGAGGCTGGTCATGGAGATGAAAAGGCGACCTGCGCCAGACGGCCTCGATTTTGTGCCCGTAGAGGGCGGCAGCGATCCCAATCTCGTTTTCGGGGTCGTCCGACGCCGGATTGGAAAGGGAGCGATCCAGACCGCTCCTGCTTCCGTGCTCCGGCGTCTCTCACCGGGGCGCAGGGCCGATGTCGCCGCGCCATGGGAGCCTTCCTGCTACCGCTGGGACGTCCTGCTTCCACCGATGGCGCACGACGATTGCCTCGATCCCAAACGCCTGTGCGAGAAGTATGAGGAGCAAGCCTGTGAAGGTTTGAAGGATCTGCTCGTCATGATGACGATCCGCTTTCCCGACGCCGACCGGCTCCATGCCATCTGGGAAACCGTACGTGCATTTGCTTGCGAGCGCCTTTGCCGTGAACGCAGTCTCGCCGTCATCGCCGCCTTCCACCTCCCGGTCCAGATCGGCTCTACCAACCCACCGCACATCCATCTGATGGCGCTCGCCAGAGAGCTCAAAAGCTACGGCTTCACCGACTTTGTCCGGCCGTTGGCGGCAGATCCCGGCAAGGCGATCTTCGCCGCAGAGTGGGCCGAATGGCAGACCCGGTAGGGACGCGGCGCCGACGGCGTCTGACGAGGCGCCCCCTTGCCAGCGCGCGGCGACTGACGTCGCGAAGTGCCTCGAAAGAAAAAAGTCCAGCTGCGGCTGGAGCGAATGAAGGAAAGCAGCCGCTGCCCAGCCAACGCTGCCAACGAATGGATTGTACATGTCAAAATACCCCACCGCGACCGAGCGGGCCGAAGAAATGGAAACGCTGATGGCGGCGCTCGCTATCATCCAGGTCGCCGAACTCGATCTCGACGAGAAGCCGCCGATCCTGCCCGTGCAATGCGCGCATTATCTGATCGCCGCCGACGCCGATCTGCTCATCGTCCCGACCAAACCCTCGGCCGCTGGCGATCATCATATCGTCGAGGACATCATGTGCTTGTCGCGCTGCGACGCCCTGCTGGTCCACGTCGCACGCCCGAGCGTCGGCGAGAAGCGAGTGCTCGTAGACATCGGGATCGACGGCCTCGTACCCGTCTGGTTCCGGGAGTATCGGCCCTGCTTGATCCAACGCGCACTCCATTTCGTGCCCGATCAGGACGCGAGCAAACCCGCATTCAAACTGACCAAGCACGGCCTGGAGCGGGCGGCCGACTTCGACGCCCTGAGCTTTGAGTGGCTCTGACCCGTGCTGAGCGGGGTCGCATCGACGATTATGAAAAGGAAGAATCTATGCTGGTGGTAAATATCGAAATATGGCCTTGGGGCCGTGAGGAGCGGAAGTACAAGATCGGCGAGATCACCGCCGGGAATATCGCAGGCGGCCGCATCTCGAGCTACGAGGTTCGCGTTCAACAGGCGGCCTACGAGCCTGAAGGCGTACCCGCGATCGATAAAGAATTCCTGCTTCGCGATCACGACCGCCGCGCCGGCGCATTGGCGCTCATTCGTGACGCGCTGCTAATTGCCTTGCCACCTACCGAAGAAAGTTCCGGTGAGGCTGGTGCTGGGACCGAGGCATCTTCGCAGGAGGGGTGAGGCGATGGAGAAGCTCCCCGGTTCCCCGCGCTCTGGCTTCGCCGCCAGGACTGATATCGTACGGTTTGCGATAGCTAGCCGGCGCCGTCTAAGCGGGCCTGGCCTGCGCGCCTTCCTTGCTATCGCCGATCTTTGGGGACTGACCGAGGAACAGCGCCGGCTGATCCTCGGCTATCCCGCTCGATCGACCTATCAGGGCTGGGTCAAGAAAGCTCGCGAACGCCGCGACATCACGCTGAGCGTCGATGTCCTGATGCGGATTTCAGCGATCCTCGGCATTTACAACGGGCTTAGAATTCTCTTCGCCGACGACGATAAAGGTGTCGAATGGGTCCGGAGGCCTCATAAAGCCCGCGTTTTCGGTGGCGTGCCTCCGATCGAACTCATTACCAGTGGAACGCAGGACGCTCTTCTCACCGTACGCCGCTTCGTGGATGCTTCCTGTGGCGGACTCTACATGTCCCCGTCGTCGAACGAGCGCGATACGCCGCCTTATGACGATAGCGAGATCATATTCGATGGCGCGGACGATTGAGGGGCATCCGCTATATTGCCTCTCGTCCCCTGACCGCATCATGCTGAATCGCGACGAAGTTTTCGCGCCATCCGTTCATGCCTGATTGCGGCCTCGCGAAACCGGACCCGTGAAGATCCACATGGCAAAAATCCCGCCGAACTGTCGAAAGACAGCATATAAATCTCTTCGCAAGATCGCAGAGCAGCTGGGCGTTCCCTTTATCGTTCGTCCACCGGCAACATCGCCGACGGAGGATGGGAGCAAGGTGAACTTGCCGATCCGAAACGCTGATCGAATTGGGCCGTTGTAAGCGTATGCCGGTGATAGGTTCAAAGGGGCACCGGGAGGGCATCGGACATGATCTGATTTTCACCCGATGCTCATTGTCTCGCTGTAATTACCGCTCGACCCTTGAGCTAGCGACCCAGCGTAGCGGGGCAAGCTCAAACGAGTGTGGGCCCCTATGGCTGATTCGATCTTCGTTTGAACGACGGATCACCCGTTCGAGCGACAACCAGCCGGTCAGCCGGATATCGTCGCACGAGCGTGATGGTCTAGTTTGCCGGGGTCGCTCAGCCACAAGCGTCCGAGCGACGCCCGATGATCAAAGCACATATTTGCTGAGGTCGGTGTCGCCCACGATCTCCGAAAGCTGACGTTCGACATAGGCGGCGTCGATCTCGAGCGTCGTGCCGCCGACGTCTTCGGCGGTGAAGCTGATTTCTTCGACCAGCCGTTCCATGATCGTCTGCAAGCGGCGCGCGCCGATATTCTCGACCTTCTCGTTCACCTCGGCGGCGAGCTTCGCCACGCGCGCGATCGCCTCGCTCGTGAAGTTCAGCGTCACGCCTTCGGTGCCGAGCAGCGCCACATATTGTTCGGGGAGACCGGCCTTCGTCTCGCTGAGGATGCGGACGAAATCCTCTTCGGTCAGCGCGCCCAGTTCGACCCGGATCGGCAGGCGCCCCTGGAGTTCGGGGAGCAGGTCGCTGGGCTTCGCGACGTGGAAGGCACCCGACGCGATGAACAGGATGTGGTCGGTCTTCATCGGCCCATATTTGGTCGCGACCGTCGTGCCCTCGATCAGCGGCAACAAGTCGCGCTGGACGCCTTCGCGGCTCACCGATCCGCCGCGCACGTCGCTGACCGCGATCTTGTCGATCTCGTCGAGAAACACGATGCCATTGGCCTCGGCGTCGGCCAGCGCGACGCGTGCCACATCGTCTTGGTCGAGCCTTTTGTCCTGCTCTTCCTCGATCAGCCGTGTTGCCGCGTCGATCACCTTCAGCTTGCGGCGCTTCTTGGGCAGGCCGCCCATCGCTTTGCCGAGCATGTCGGACAGGTTGATCATGTTCATCTGGCCCGGCTGGCCGGGCAGGTCGAACGGCATGTTCGGCGCGTCGGCGACCTCGATCTCGACCTCGCTGTCGTCGAGATGGCCTTCGCGGATGCGCTGGCGGAAGCTCTGGCGCGTCGCCTCGCTGGCGCCCTTGCCGGTCAGCGCGTCGAGCAGCCGCTCCATCGCGGCCTCTTCGGCGGCGGCGCGCACGGCCTCGCGGCGGCGGTCCTTCTCGAGCCGCACAGCTTCCTCGACGAGGTCGCGCGCAATCTGTTCGACGTCGCGGCCGACATAGCCGACCTCGGTGAACTTGGTTGCCTCGACCTTGATGAACGGCGCGTCGGCGAGCTTCGCCAGACGCCGCGAAATCTCGGTCTTGCCGCAGCCGGTGGGGCCAATCATCAAGATATTCTTGGGACTCACCTCGTCGCGGAGGTCGGGCGAAAGCTGCTGACGGCGCCAGCGATTGCGCAGCGCGACGGCGACCGCCCGCTTGGCGGCATTCTGCCCGATGATATGCGTGTCGAGCGCAGCGACGATCGCCTTGGGAGTCAGGTCCTTGTTCATATGATTATGCCTGGATTTCGATGGTTTCTTCGGTGAACTGGTCGTTGGTGTAGACACAGATGTCGGCGGCGACCTCCATCGCCTTCTTCACGAGCACAGCCGGGTCCTTTTCATAGTCGACGAGCGCGCGCGCCGCCGAGAGCGCGAAATTGCCGCCCGAACCGATCGCGGCGACACCGCCCTTGGGTTCGAGCACGTCGCCGTTGCCGGTGATGACGAGCGTCACTTCCTTATCGGCGACGATCATCATCGCCTCCAGATTGCGAAGATATTTGTCGGTGCGCCAGTCCTTGGCGAGTTCGACCGCGGCACGGAGCAGCTGGCCGTTGTGGCGCTCGAGCTTGGCTTCGAGCCGCTCGAAAAGCGTGAAGGCATCGGCGGTCGCGCCGGCGAAACCGCCGATTACGCTACCGTCATGGAGGCGGCGCACCTTGCGGGCGTTGGGCTTCATCACCGTCTGGCCCATCGACACTTGGCCGTCACCGATGATGACGACCCTGTCGGCGCTGCGGGCGGAAAGGATGGTGGTTCCGTGCCAGGGCGAGGCACTTTGCGCATGGGGATTGGTCATGCGGCGCGATATGGGTGATGGCGGGCAGGGCCGCAAGGGATGTCGGGGATGGTGTCATGGAAAAAAGAGGGCAATCGCTCGTCGACGCTAAGGCGACGTCAATTTGCAATTATTGCAATTGATTGCTTTTCTGATCTTCCTTCCATGCAATTCTTCTTAAGACGGAAATTTCGTCTTGGGGCGGCCGAACATGATCTCGATGCAGTTGCGGCGTTTGTAGCGACGCTTGTCGTATTTGACGATCTTGTTCCGGATTTTTCGGCCCGGGATGCAGGGCGTGATACCCTTCTCCTGCAGGGCATCGCGGAACCAGTCGGTATCATAGCCTCGGTCTGCCAGCATCCATTGCGCTTTGGGCAGACTGTCGAGCAAAGCGGCCTCGCCAGCGTAGTCGCTGACCTCTCCGGCCGTCAGGAAGAAGCTGATCGGACGACCATTCGCATCGCCTCCCTGTTGTCGGTACGATCCGCAATCGTCGACCAGATCAAGGAGATGGACCGTCGGTTGCGCGTTATCGCCAGCCAGTCGCAGGCCTGCGAAATCCTGATGACGATCCCCGGCGTCGGCGTACAGACCTCGGCCGCCTTCGCGGCAGCGATCGATGGAGCCGGTCGGTTCAGGCAATCCCGCAATGTCGGGGCTTACTTCGGCCTTGTTCCCCGGCGCCATCAGTCGGGTGAGATCGACTGGACGGGTCGGATCACCAAGCAGGGTGACGGCATGGTGCGCAAACTGCTCTACGAAGCGGCCAACTCGATCCTCACTCGAAGCAGGGAGGCATTCGCCCTGAAGACCTGGGCGATGAGAATCGCAAAACGCCGCGGTCTGACAAAAGCCCGCGTCGCTCTCGCCCGCCGCCTTGCGGTCATCATGCACGCCATGCTGCGCGACGGCACTTTGTTCCAGGCATGAGATGAGGTAGAAACATTTTGCCAGCGGTGAAGCGCCACAGCTGATCCAAGGGCGGTGTCCCGCGAGGGAACGCAGGGACGGGCGATCTGCGAAGGTTACCGGATGGGCCCAAAAGCCCGCATCGAGTCAATGCAACGTTCGCCTCTGTGAGACCCGATATTGCACGACCAAGCTCCGGCTCGGCCAGTGCGGACAGATCCATGAAACCCTCATGGGATCAGCACCGTCTAAGCTCTGCAATTACAGATCCTGACCCGGTCGTGTTGACACTCAGGATTCCTCTGAGGGTGGATTTGTGATTCAAGCTGCTGGCTGGATGGAGGTCAGCATGGATGGAACGACAGGAACTGAGCGACGCGCTTTGGTTGCGGATTGAGCCGCACCTTCCGGGCAAAGTGAGCGACCCTGGCCGCACGGGGCGCGACAACCGGCTGTTTGTCGGAGCGATCTGGTGGCTGGCGCGCTCGGCCGCTCCAAAGGCGGGCTGAGCACCAAGGTTCATGTTGCGACCGACGCGCTGGGCCTGCCTGTCCGCATTGCCCTGACCGGCGGAGAGCGCAATGACATTACCCAGATCGAACCGCTGCTCGACGGTTTGAAGGCCCGCTTTGTCCTCGCTGATAAAGGGTATGATTGACAACGAGCAATGGACGCCATTGCCGCAACCGGGGCGATCCCCGTCGTGCCGCGCCGCAAAACCGCAGCCACATGGCGCCCCTTTGACAAGGCTCTCTACAAAGAGCGCAATCTCATCGAACGCTTCTTCAACAAGATCAAACACTTCCGCCGTATCGCCGCTCGGTACGACAGACTCGCAAGAAACTATGTCAGCTTCCTCTTCCTCGTCGCCGCAATCAAATGGCTCAAGTGAATGTCAACACGGGCCAGAGGCGCGTGCCGGTGCCGCCTGAGAGGATGACGGCAATGATCATCGCACGGGCCAGCACAGCAGCGCGCGCGCACCGGGTTGCAGCGCGATCGTATCGGCACGGTCGGTCGCGACGCATTTTCCGAGCGTCACCGCCTCCCCCTCGATATCGCATCCGTCCGACAGAGGCACAAAGATACAGTCTTCGGCCTCGCAAGGCAGAGGCGCTGTGGGATCGACTCCGGCCAGATGTAGCAGACGAAAATGGGGGCCGTCGACGAGCAGGCGGCCTTGGGTGGCATCGATGCGGCCGTCGCGCGGATCGGGGCGCGGCCGCATCTCGGCGACGGCGAGTCCCGCGTCTAGGTGCAATTCGCGCGGACGGCCATAGTCGTAGAGGCGGTAGGTGCAGTCGACATTCTGCTGCACCTCGACGACGATCAGTCCCGCGCCGATCGCGTGGATCGTGCCCGCGCGATTATAGACGAAATCGTCGGGATGAGCGACGCGCCAGTCGATCATGTCGACGATCGACCCGTCCAGCGCAGCGGTGCGGAGCGTTTCGGCCGTAGTCTCGGCACGCAGTCCGACACCCAGTTCGGCGTCGGGGCCTGCGTCGAGCACCAACCAGCATTCGTCCTTGCCGCGCGGGTAACCGGCCGCCTGCGCCGCATCGTCGCCGGGATGGACCTGGATCGACAAACGTTCCGACGTAAAGAGGAATTTGATCATAATCGGCGCGTCGGGATTGTCCGGACGCGTGAACCATATTTCGCCGATGCGGCGCCCATCGAAGTCTCCGAAATCCAAGGGGATGTCTGTCCGGCCCCATGGCTTTTCGACGGCTATGGCTTCCAGGTGGCGCAACATGATTGGTTGAATGCGATGCGGAGTGGGGGGCGTCAAGATCGCGTGATGTCGTTCGGAGCGGTTTCTTGCGTCGAGTCGGGCCACTGTTGTATCTTCATGCATGCGGCGTTAGTGGGCGCATCGCGGATACGGCGCCTAAGGCCTTGTTACACAGTTGGATCGATTTTTTGTGATGTTTTGGAAGCGAAAGCGCAATCTTGCCCCGGCGGCGACGCGGTCCGGACACAGAATTCCCGAGGGTGAGCGCGTCTATGCGATCGGCGACATCCATGGCCGCGATGATCTGTTCGCACGTCTGATCGAATTGATTCGTGCCGACAATGCAGAGCGTGGTCTGGCGCAGGTGACGCTTGTCCTGCTTGGCGACCTCGTCGATCGCGGACCCGAATCGGCGCAGGTGATCGAGCGCGCCATGCGACTGCACAACGAGTTTCCCGACACGCGGCTGCTCATCGGAAATCACGAGGAATGTTTTCTCGGGGCGCTGACCGGCGATGTGCGAAAGCTGAAATATTTCATGCGTATCGGTGGCGAAGCGACCGTCCAGAGCTATTGGCCGCGGGGCGAGGATTTGGCCGAGGCGAGTTTTGAAGAAGTGGCCGAGCGGCTTCCGGAGCTGGTCCCTGCGGCCCATGTGGATTTTCTGAGCCGGGGCGAAGATGTCGTGGAGATCGGCGACTATGCGTTCGTTCACGCCGGCGTTCGTCCCGGCGTGCCGCTGGAGAGGCAGGCGTTGTCCGATCTGCGATGGATTCGCGACGAATTCCTCGATCATGTCGGCGACCACGGCAAGATGATCGTCCATGGGCACAGCATCACCGCCGAACCCGACGAACAGTTGAACCGCATCGGCATCGACATAGGTGCGTTCCGGAGTGGTGCGCTTGCAGGGATCGGGCTTGAGGGGAGCGATCGCTGGTATATCGTCGCGCGCGAGGAATTGTTCGAAAACACGGCCTGACAGGGCGGTGATCCGCTGCGCCTCGGCTGGTCCGCGCATCAGCACATCTGGCGACTTCTACTGCTTGTCACGCCCCGCACGACAGTCTAAGTCGCGGCAACCTGAAAACAGGGCAGTTTCCGCCCGCTGGGATATCCATCAAAAGACCGCATGAGCAGACGTTGCCGATCCACTTCGACGCCCTGGCAGGATTTCAGGCGGGAGATACCCGCTTGGATTCCGCTCATGTTTCTGGTGTTCGTATTCCTCTTGGGGGGCGGTGCGCGTAGCGATATCGCGTCATTGCCTCTGCTGCGCGGTGGCGCCCTGCTATTCGCTTTCTGGGCGGCTTCGGGCATGACTGCCAGCGACTGGCAACGCATCCGCGCCCCGCTCGTCCTGCTGATCCTTCTTGCGATCTGGATCGCGGTCCAGTTGATTCCGCTTCCCGCGGACGTCTGGCATGGTCTCGCCGGCCGCGATGTCGTCGTTTCGATCGACCGGATCCTCGGGCAGGCAGACCTGTCTCGTCCGATGTCGCTGACACCATCGGAGACATGGAACAGTCTGTTCGCGATGACCGTGCCGATTGCGGCGCTGCTTCTTGCGGCCAGAACGCCGTCTGAAACCTATTCGCGTCTGCTGATGACGATCGTCGTTATCGCCTCCGTGAGCGGATTCCTGGGGCTTTTGCAGATTTCGTCAGGCGTCGGCAGCCCCTTCTATCTGTATCGCATCACCAATCCCGATTCGATCGTCGGGCTGTTCTCCAACCGCAATCACCATGCCGTGTTCCTCGCTTGCGCGATCGTGGTCGCCGCCATGTTGCTTCGTGATGAACTGATGCGCCGGCAACAGCGGACGCTGGTACGCGGCGCGCTGGCCTTTGCCATGATCGCATTGGCCGCACTGACCGCAATGATCGGATCGCGTGCGGGCCTCGCGGCGGGGGCGATCGCCTTTGCGGTCGGTTATGCAATGGTTGTGCCTGCCTGGCGGTCGCGCGAGATAGTTGCCCGCGACAATCGCGGGCGCCGTTCGCGTTCGGCACCGCCGTCGCGTTATGGTCACCTGCTGATCTATCTGCCTCCGGTCGTTCTCGCGGCGCTGCTCGGCGCGGCGTTCTGGCTATCGGGCCGTGCGACCGGGTTGACGCGCGTCGTCGGCGAGGATGTCGCGGCTGACCTGCGCGTCCAGGCTTGGCCGACGGTCCAGCAAATGATCGAGACCCACTGGCTGTTCGGTGCGGGCTTCGGTTCCTTCCCCGACCTCTACAAGATGCTCGAACCCGACCGTCTTCTCGATCCGACCTACTTCAATCACGCGCACAATGACTGGGTGGAAATCCTGATCACGGGCGGGTTGCCGTTCGCCCTGATCGTGCTGGCGGCGCTCATCTGGTTCGGCCGCGCCTTCATCCAGCGCGGAACACGGAACCTGGTCAAGGGGCATCGCGGCGATCTGCGTCTCCCTGTGCTGACCATCGTTCTGCTGTTCGCGGCGGCGAGCGCGGTCGATTACCCGCTGCGCGTGCCGTCGCTCCAGGCCATGACGATCATGCTGATCATCATGCTTTGTCGCCCCATGCCGACCCGGTCGAGGCCGGATTAGGCTTGCGAGCGATTTCGTGACGTTTATAGCGTGCAAACTCTTTTAAGCCGTGGGCCCAAGCAACGAAATCATGACTCTTTCATCTCCTATCATTCCTCTCGCATTGGTTGCTGCAGTCCTCACCGGATGCAGCGGTGGTCCCCCGCCGGTCGCCAGCACGCCGAATGCGCCGGTCACGAAGATCGACCAGTTGCCCGTTCCGACGGCGCGCGATGTCGTTCGCTCGACGCGAACCGCGCTGATCGGCCCGTTCAATGAACTGCGTGTCGAGGTCTTCAACGTCCCCGAAATGCAGCAGGATATCCTTACCGATGGCGAGGGCAATTTCTCCTTTCCGCTGATCGGTAGCGTTCAGGCTGCCGGCAAGACGCCAGCCGAGGTTTCGAACGACATTCGCTCGCGTCTCTCGGGGCGCTTCGTGCGCGATCCCAAGGTCACCGTGAATTTCAAATCGTCGGTCAACCCGCTGGTCCAGCAGGCGATGTCGGTCACCGTCGACGGCGAGGTGAAGCGCTCGGGCTCCTATCCGATCGTCGGTCGCGTAACCCTGATGCGCGCCGTGGCATTGGCCGGCGGCACCACCGAATTCGCCAAGCTGCAGGACGTCGTCATCTTCCGCGAAGTCGATGGCAAGCGTTTCGTCGGCCTCTATAATCTGGAGGCAATCCGGCGCGGCAATTACGCGGATCCCGAAGTTTTCCCGAGCGACGTCGTTATCGTCGGGGATTCGGTCGAGCGGCGCCGTCTCAAGGATATATTCCAAGTGGTGCCGACGTTGCTCGCGCCTCTGTTCTACCAATTGTAAATGAGAACGAATTCCCGATGAATGATATCTCTAACGGCGGCACGATGCTGGTCCCGGTTGATGCGCCGATGGGCTATTATGCCGATAGCGAACGCCCGTCGCTGCCGATGGTCGAACAGGTTTTGACGGCCGTGCTGAACCACAGGAACTCGGTTCTCGGTTCCTTGGTCGGCTGCCTGCTGCTCGGCTTGCTGGCGACTTTTCTTGCAACGCCGCAATATACATCGACCGCGCGTATCGAGATTCTGCCCGATTCCCCGGTGGCGACATCGGTTGAGGGGCAGCGCGACCGCGCGCTGATCAACGAGCTTTCGTTCTACAACACCCAATATTCGCTGCTGAAGTCGCGTTCGCTGGCCGAGCGCGTGGTGCGAGCGGGCAACCTGACCGCGGACAAGGATTTCATCGCTGCGTTCAAACTCGACAACCCCGAAGCGGGCATGTCGAGCGCCGAGCGCGGCAATCTGGCCAACGAAGCCGCTGACGCTCTGCTGGACGAATTGTCGGTGTCGCCGCTGCGCACCTCGAGCTTGGTCGACATCAGTATTTCGACGCCATCGCCCCGGCTGTCGGCGAAAATTGCCGACCTGTGGGTTTCGCAGTTCCTGCAAGCGTCGATCGATCGCCGCTTCGCCGCAACATCCGACGCGCGCGAATATCTGGAAACGCGCCTTGGTACGTTGCGTCAGAATCTGGAATCGTCGGAGCGGGCGCTGATCAACTATGCCACCAAAAAGGGCATCGTGACGATCACGTCGCAGACGGACATCAATGGCAAGACCCAGTCGCAGACGCTGATTGCGTCCGATATCGCCCAGATCGGCAAGGCGCTGACCGAAGCGCGGCAACAGCGGATCGCGGCTGAGGCTGACTTGTCGAACACGTTGACCGGCACTGCCCAGCTTAACGCTCAAACCATCGGCAACCTCCGTCAAAGGCGTGCCGAAGCAGAAGCCGAGTTGGCGCGCTTGCGCACGACTTTCGAGGACGATTATCCCGCCGTGGTTTCCGCTCGCGCGCTGGTTGCCACGCTCGACCGCAGCATCGTTGCGGAAACGTCGCGTTCCACGCAGGGTAACCAGCAAGCGTATAATGCTGCCGTCAAGCGCGAGCGCGAGTTGCAGTCGGCGCTTCAGAACCTGACCGTCAAATATAATACGCAGCAGCGTGAATCGATCCAGATGGCGATCCTTCAGCGCGAGGTGGATTCGAACCGCCAGCTTTATGAAGGGTTGTTGCAGCGGTACAAGGAAATCGGCGTCGCAGGGGTCGGCACCAACAACATCTCGGTCGTCGACCGTGCGAAGGTGCCCGACAAGCCGTCGAGCCCCAGCCTGATCTTCAACGTCGCACTGGCGCTGCTCGCCGGCATCGGTCTTGCTGCCGCGATCATATTCATCCTCGAGAAGCTGGACAGCTCGATCCGCGATCCGCAGGATGTGACATTGCAGTTCGGTCTGCCGCTGCTCGGCACCATACCGGAAATTCTCGATCAGCCCGTGGCCGAAGCGGTCGTCGACAAAAAGTCGGTGATCTATGAAGCTTATTTCTCGTTGATGACCAACCTGACCTTCCTGACGCCGCATGGCGCACCGCGGACGATCATGGTGACGTCGTCGCGGCCGAAGGAAGGCAAGAGCAACTCGTCGCTGTGTCTTGCGACGGTACTCGCCGCGACCGGCAAGACGGTCGTCATGGTGGATGCCGACGTTCGCAACCCGTCGTTGAACCGCTATCTCGACATCCCCAATGCTCGCGGTCTGAGCCACTATCTGTCGGGCGACGATGATATCGACGGCATGATTTCGGTGTTGCCGACCTATGGCTTCTCGATCATAACGGCGGGCAAGACGCCGCCCAATGCGGCCGAACTGCTCGGCAGTGATCGCCTCGACACCCTGATCGAAACGCTACTCAAGCGTTTCGATCATGTCTTGGTCGACTCGCCGCCGGTGCTCGGTCTTGCCGACGCGCCGTTGATCGCGCGCCGTGTGGAAGGCGTGCTGTTCACGATCGAAGCCAATTCGACCAAAACCCGCACGATCGCGACCTCGCTTGCCCGTCTGCGGATGTCGGGGGCGAAACTCTTCGGGGCGATCGTCACCAAGGTCGGTGCCAAGAACCAGGCCTATGGTTACGGCTATGGCTATGGATATGGCTTCAGCTACGGAGACTCCGACAAGGTCAAGAAATAGCGACCCCATTGGGCGTGAATGCAAGGCGCGAAGATGAATGTTGTTCATATAGCGGGCTGGGTCGCAACGACTGCTTTGGCAGTGGCCGTCGGGCTGTCCAGCCACGTCATCGCCAACCAGTCGAAGAATCCGGTGGCGTCGATTGCGGCCGGCTTCGGACCGGAAGGAAGCGCCAAAGCGAATCTGGCGGTGACGACATATGCTGTACGCGTCGCGAAGGATCCCAAGGCAGCGGTCAAGCCGCTGGAGCGCGCTATGGCGCGCGAGACCTATCGCTCTGAACCGCTGTCCTCCGCTGCCGTCGGCATCATGGCTGCTGCGATGCGCAAGCCTGCCGACCGGCAGGTTCGTGAAGAGCTGCTCGATCTTGCCGGACGCCTGTCGCGGCGCAATTCGCTGGTTGCGACACAGATATTGGAAGCATCTGCGCTGCGCGGCGACAATCGGACCTTTTTTGCCTGGCTATCGCGGTCCGCGCTGACGGACGACGAGCGGCGGACGCTTTATGTGGGCGCGATGGCCGACGCGACGGCGCGGGACGGTTCGGTCGAGGCGCTGACGCCGGTGATCGGTCCATCGCCTCGGTGGGACGAGACCTATTGGGAAATGGTCGTTCGGCGCCCCACGAGCCTCGTCAACGCGGCTAAGGTCCGCATCGCCGTTGCCGGCAAACCTTGGCGCCAGACCGAAATCAAGTCGACCGACCGCAAGCTGGCCGTCAACCTAGCAGACAATGGCGAGTTCGAGATGGTGCGCCAGCTCGGCCTCGCGCTGGGGCAAGGGAGAGGAAAGCGCGACGCGAACCTGATCGTCAACGGTAATTTCGCAAGACAGCCGGAACTGCCCCCGCTCGACTGGAACCTGACCGCGCTCGGCAATCTTGGCGCCTCGATCGAAACCCGGGACAAGGGCCTGGTGATTTCGGCAATCGGGGGCGCACGAGGGATTGCTGCGCGTCAGCTTATCCGCTTGCCCGCTGGGCGCTATACGCTGGGATGGGTCCAATCGAGCAGCGCCCCCGTAAAGACCGATGCATTATTCGCGCGTATCCGTTGCGCGGACCCGGAGAGCGATCCGCTGGCCGCCGCTACCATTCCGCTGGTTACAGGAAAACGTAGCGCCGCGGTCGAGATGCCTTCGGACGGATGTATGTGGCGCTGGCTGTCGGTCGAAGTTGCGGTTCCGGACGATGCCGCCGGGGTTGACGCTTATTTGCGAGACCTGTCGCTGACTCCCGCTGCCGAAACCGTCGCGGAAATGCCGCCGCACCGACCGTAAATAGGCGCGATGTTTTCGCGGGTGAGAGAGGCTCGATTGCCACTCAGAATATTCGTGACCGGTACGGCAGGTTTTATCAGCTTCCATCTTGTAAAGCGGCTGCTTGACGAAGGCTTCGTCGTGTTCGGCTATGACGGAATGACCGACTATTACGATGTCGCTCTGAAACGGCGCCGGCACCAGATGCTGCTCCAGAAGCCGGATTTCCAAGCGATCGAGGCGATGCTGGAGGACCAGCAGGCGATCGACAAGGCGGTCGATGCGTTCGATCCCGACGTGATCGTTCATCTCCCGGCATAGGCCGGAGTGCGTTATTCGCTCGAGCAGCCGAAGGCTTATCTCGAGGCCAATGTGGACGGCACCTTTCATGCCATGGAAGCGGCCCGGCGGCATGCGGTCGATCATCTGCTGATGGCGTCGACATCGTCGGTCTATGGCGGCAGCGAGGAGATGCCCTTCGCCGAAACCGCCAAGGCCGATATGCGGCTGACCATCTACGCCGCGACCAAGAAAGCGATCGAGGCGATGGGACATGCCTATGCCCATCTCTGGGGGGTGCCGACAACCATGTTCCGCTTCTTTACGGTCTATGGGCCGTGGACGCCCAGACATGGTTATATACAAGTTCGTCGATGCGATCTCGATGGTCGCCCGATCGACCTCTATAATGGCGGCGATTTGTACCGCGATTTCACCTATGTCGGCGATTCGGTCGAGGGCATCCGCCTGCTGATCGATGCCGTGCCCGTGAGGCCCGGAAGTGCCGAGAAAATCGAGCCCTCGGACAGCCTGTCCCACGTCGCCCTGTTTCGCGTCGTCAATATCGGGAACAGCGACAAGGCTCGTCTGCTCGATTTCGTGTCGGCGATCGAGGCGGCGACGGGGCTGAAAGCCGAGCGCAATATGATGCCGATGCAGAAGGGTGATGTCGTCGCGACCTGGGCCAATGCCGACCTGCTCTTCCGATTGACCGGCTATCACCCGCGAACCGATGTCCGCAAGGGCGTCGCGAAATTCGTCGACTGGTATCGCAATTATTACGACAAATGATGCTTGTGATGCGGGCAGTATTCTTTGCTATGGCCAAGAAATCCCGCTAGGGCGCTGGAAATGGCGGCCCCCCTTTCATCTCAACAAGAGATAGCGTCAGTTGAAGCGGTTCCTATGCAGCAGATGATTGAGTTCGATCGAGCTAACCGGCCGGGCCGGGTGCAGCTTTTTTTTGGTTCCTTGCGTGCACAGGCCGCACTTTGCCTGCTGTTCGGTGTCGCGATTCCGGTCCTTATCTATTTTCGCGGCGACGTCGGATTCATCGCGCGGAATGCGTCGGCGGTCAATTCGACGCTGGTCGCCGCTGTCGCGACGCTGAGCGGTGTTGTTGCGGTACGCAAGTTCGGTATCTTTCCCGGCACGATCACCGCCAGCTATATTTTTCCGGCCTTTGCTGCCTGTTACAGCGTCGCGGTTTCCGTCGTTCTGCTCGCGCGCGAACCCTATAGCGGCGCGCTTTTGACGTTGACATTTCTTACGGCGACCGCAGTCCGCTTCGCGATAAGCGCGCTGGAACGGCGCGACGACGCGGGGCGCTATTATCTGGTTCCCGGCGGCGACATTGACCGATTGCTGCCCGACGTAGGTCTGGTGTCGACCACGCTCCACACCCCGATGCTGCCGGCCGACGCCGACGCCGTCATCGTTGCCGACCTGCACCATGATCACACCGCCGAATGGGAGCGTGTCTTCGCAATCGCCGCGCTGCACGGTCTGGGCGTCTATCACTACAAGCAGGTTTGGGAGGCGCAGACCGGAAAGGTGCATATCGAGCATCTTTCGGAAAACAGCTTCGGCTCGCTGCTGCCCAGCAATTCCTATGCAAAGGTGAAGCGGCTGATCGATATCCTGTTCAGTCTGGCCGTGATCCCGATCCTGATCGTTCCGCTGGCCGTGGCTGCTCTCGTTATCCGCTTCGATTCACCGGGCCCGATCTTCTTTCGCCAGGATCGCATCGGCTATCGCGGCAAGGCGTTCAGCGTACTCAAGTTCCGGACGATGCGCGTTGCGGCGCCTGCCACCGAGGGTGTCGACCGCCTGCATGCCGCGATCACGCAAGACGACGACGTGCGAATCACCAAGGTTGGCCGTTTCCTTCGCAAGACGCGGATCGATGAACTGCCGCAGGTCTTCAATATTCTGCGCGGTGAAATGAGTTGGATCGGTCCACGGCCGGAGGCGCAGCCGCTGTCCGAATGGTATGAAAGCGAGATTCCCTTCTACCTCTACCGGCATATCGTTCGGCCGGGCATCACCGGTTGGGCGCAGGTAAACCAGGGGCATGTTGCGGGGATCAGCGAGGTTCATGATAAGCTGCGCTTCGATTTCTATTACATCAAGAATTTCTCGATGTGGCTCGACCTTGTGATCCTCTTCAAGACCGCGGTGGTGGTGGTGCGCGGATCGGGAGCGAAATAAGCTAGGCCGTTTTGGCCCGGGCTATCCTTCCCATATTCTCTCAACGGCCAGCCGCTCGTCGCGGCCAGGCGGCGGTCGCTTCGAAATGGTTAGAACCCCAAGATATTTGCTTTGCAAACGGGGGCGGATCGACTAACCGTTCACGCGTGAACGAACTAAGGAGAGGCGATCGGTCTTGCCGGCAACATGCGGGCCGGACCGTGCGGTACCCGTTACGATGATCGACGACAAAATTGCAACACGACGGGAGGACGTGCGCTTTCGCGTGCTTCGCCTGATCGAGAAGTCTCCCGAAGCGTCGCAGCGGGAGATCGCCGATGCGCTCGGGGTGAGCGTCGGCGCGGTCAATTATTGCGTCCGCGCGCTCATCGACAAAGGGCATATCAAGGTCGCCAATTTTCGCGCTTCGAAGAACAAGCTTGGCTATGTCTATGTGCTAACGCCCGAGGGGATCGCGGCCCGGGCGAATCTGGCGGTCCGCTTCATCGAGCGCAAACTGGCCGAATATAATACGATCAAGGATGAACTGGATCAGCTTCGGAGCGAATTCTCCGACGACGGCGGTGCTGCGAAGGGGCGGGGGGGATGAGCGGGAAACTTCGCGTCCTCACTGTGTTCGGAACACGGCCCGAAGCGATCAAGATGGCGCCTGTCGTGCGCGTGCTCGCCGCGGCGGCGGATGTCGATGCGCGCGTCTGCATCACGGCGCAGCATCGCGAAATGCTCGACCAGGTGCTCGACCTCTTCGCCATTGTTCCCGATTACGACCTCAACCTGATGAAGCGAGGGCAGGATCTTACCGATATCACGGTGAGCGTCCTGCAAGGCCTGCGGTCCGTACTCGCCGAATTTCAGCCTGACCTGCTGCTCGTCCATGGCGACACGACGACGACGCTGTCGGCGTCGCTTGCGGCCTATTATCAGCGCATCGCGGTCGGGCATGTCGAGGCGGGGCTGCGCACCGGCAACATATTTTCGCCCTGGCCCGAGGAGATCAATCGCAAGGTGGCGGGGACGGTCGCGCGGCTTCATTTCGCGCCGACCGAACGGTCTCGCGCCAATCTGCTCGCCGAAAATGTGCCGGCCGACCATGTTCATGTGACCGGAAACACCGTGATTGATGCGTTGCGGGACATCGTCGCACGGCTCGAAGCCGATGAAACGCTGTCGGGCGAACTTGCGGCGCGCTTCGGCCTCGACGCACGCAAGCGGATGATCCTCGTCACGGGGCACCGCCGCGAAAGTTTCGGACAGGGTTTCGAGCGGATATGCGCCGCGCTGGCGCAGATCGCGCGGCGTGACGATGTCGAGATCGTCTATCCGGTCCACCTGAATCCGAATGTGAAGGGGCCGGTCGAGGCGCATCTTGGCGGTGTTGCCAACATCCATCTTATCGCGCCGCAGGACTATCTGCCCTTTGTCTATCTGATGCATCGCTCGACGCTGATCCTGACGGATTCCGGCGGTGTGCAGGAGGAGGCGCCCTCGCTTGGAAAGCCGGTGCTTGTCATGCGCGATACGACCGAGCGGCCCGAAGCGGTCGAGGCCGGGACGGTCAGGCTGGTCGGCACCGACGCGGGCCTGATCGTGGAGAGCGTCGATCGCCTGCTCGACGACCGCACCGCCTATGAGGCGATGAGCTTTGCCCATAATCCCTATGGTGACGGCCAGGCGGCGGGACGGATATTGTCGGCGATCCGCCAATGGCGACCCGAACCTGCGGAGCGATGATGCGATGACCCGCGAATTCAAGACCATTTCCGTGATCGGGCTCGGCTACATCGGCCTGCCCACGGCCGCGATGTTCGCGTCGCGCAAGATTCATGTCGTTGGGGTCGATGTCGACACGAAAGCGATCGAGGCTATCAATCGCGGCGCGATTCATATCGTTGAACCCGATCTGGACATCGTCGTGCAGGCGGCGGTCCAGCAGGGCTATCTGCGTGCGACCGCCGTGCCGGAGGCGGCTGACGCCTTCCTGATCGCGGTACCGACCCCGTTCAAAGGCGACAATCGCGACCCCGATCTCGCCTATATCGAGGCTGCGGCAAAGGCCATCGCCCCGGTTCTGGCGCCCGGAAATCTGGTGGTCCTCGAATCGACGTCGCCCGTCGGCGCGACCGAGCGGATGGCCGGCTGGCTCGCCGAAGCGCGCCCTGACCTCAGCTTTCCACAAACCGCGGGCGAAGCGTCGGATATCCGTATCGCCCATTGTCCCGAGCGGGTGCTGCCGGGCAAGGTCATGCGCGAGCTGATCACCAACGACAGGGTCATCGGCGGAATGACGCCGCGCTGCTCGGCGGTCGCGGCGCGGCTCTATCGCGCTTTCGTGCTCGGCGAATGCGTGCTCGCATCGAGCCCGCGCGTTGCCGAGATGGCCAAGCTGACCGAGAACAGCTTCCGCGATGTCAATATCGCCTTCGCCAACGAGTTGTCGCTGATCAGCCATGACCTCGACATAGATGTCTGGGAGCTGATCCGCCTCGCGAACCGCCACCCGCGCGTGAACATCCTGCAGCCGGGGCCCGGCGTCGGCGGCCATTGCATCGCGGTCGATCCCTGGTTCATCGTTTCGTCGGCGCCCGAGCGGGCGCGGCTGATCCGGACCGCGCGCGAGGTCAATGATTCCAAGCCGCACTGGGTGCTCGACCAGGTGCGCGCCGCGATCGGTGCCTGCCTGATGGCCGATGCATCGCGCACGGCAAGCGAGGTCGTGCTCGCGGTCTATGGTCTTGCGTTCAAGCCGGACATCGACGACCTGCGGGAAAGCCCAGCGCTGGAAATCGCGCGCGATCTGGTCGTGAGCCATCCGGGGCCGCTGCGCGTCGTCGAACCCAATATCGGGGGGCTGCCCGCCGGAATGGGCCACGCCGAACTCACCTCTTTCGACGCCGCGGCAGACGCGGACATTCACCTCCTGCTGGTCGACCACCGCGAATTCCGGTCGCGGCAGAAGCCGGCAAAAACCACTCTCGACATGCGGGGCATATGGACAAATCAAAAGGGTACGACGGCATGATAGACGCTTCGGAAGCGCGGATTGCCGTTGTTGGACTGGGCTATGTCGGCCTGCCGCTGGCCGTCGAGTTCGCCAAACTTGGCAGCGTGATCGGCTTTGACATCAACATGTCGCGTATCGCCGCGCTGGCTGACGGCAGGGACGAGACGCTGGAGGTCGAGCCGGAAGAGCTCGCCGCAGCGACCGGTCTCAGCTTTACGGGCGATCTTGAGGCGCTGCGTTCGGCCAATTTCTATATCATAACCGTGCCGACGCCGATCGACCGGTCGAAGCGTCCCGACCTGAACGCGCTTGTCCGGGCGTCCGAAACCGTCGGCAAGGTTCTCAGGGCGGGCGATATCGTCGTCTATGAATCGACCGTCTATCCCGGTGCGACCGAGGAAGATTGCGTGCCCGTGCTCGAAAAGACGTCGGGCCTCGTCTTCAATCGCGATTTCTTCGTCGGATACAGCCCCGAACGCATCAATCCGGGCGACAAGGTCCACCGCCTTCCCGATATTCACAAGATCACCTCGGGCTCGACCCCCGAAGCGGCGGAACTCGTCGACGCGGTCTATCGCCGGATCATCCGCGCCGGCACGCACAAGGCCCCGTCGATCCGCGTCGCGGAGGCGGCGAAGGTGATCGAGAATACCCAGCGCGACCTCAATATCGGGCTGGTGAACGAGCTTGCGATCATCTTCAATCGCATGGGTATCGATACCGAGGATGTTCTCGCGGCGGCTGGAACCAAGTGGAACTTCCTGCCGTTCCGCCCCGGCCTCGTCGGCGGCCACTGCATCGGCGTCGATCCTTATTATCTGACACACAAGGCCGAGATGGTAGGGCATCTGCCCGAGATCATTCTGGCCGGCCGCCGCCTCAACGATGCGATGGGAAAATATGTCGCCGAGCAGATGGTGAAAGCGCTGCTCAAGCGCCGGATCCATGTGAATGGCGCGCGTATCCTGGTGCTGGGCCTGACCTTCAAGGAAAACTGCCCCGATCTTCGCAACACCCGCGTCACCGATGTCATCGACGAGTTGCGCGAGTATGGCGCGATCGTCGACGTGTACGACCCCTGGGTCCACGCAGGCGAGGCGATGGCCGAGCTTGGCTATCACCCCATCGAGGAGCCGGAGGCCGGCAATTATGACGGGATCATACTGGCCGTGGCGCACGATCATTTCCGCGATCGCGGCAGTCCATGGGCGCGTACCTTCGGCAAGCCCAACCATATTTTCTACGACCTCAAATCGGTATTTCGGGCGGACCAGTCCGACATGCGGCTGTAATTTCTTGAAACGGACAGGATGATATGAAGAATTTTGCGATCATCGGCGTCGGCGGCTACATCGCTCCCCGCCACATGCAGGCCATCCGCGACACCGGCAACCGGCTGGTCGCGGCGCTGGATGTCAACGATTCGGTCGGAATCATCGACAGCTATTTCCCCGACGCGCATTTCTTCACCGAGTTCGAGCGCTTCGATCGCCACATCGACAAGCTGCGTCGCCGGCAGTCGGACGATGTCGTGCATTATACGTCGATCTGTTCGCCGAATTATCTGCACGATTCGCACATCCGCTTCGCCCTGCGTTCGGGCAGCCACGCGATCTGCGAAAAGCCGGTGGTGCTCAATCCGTGGAACATCGACGGATTACTGGAAATCGAGAAGGATACCGGCCGCCAGATCAACACGATCCTGCAATTGCGCCTGCATCCGTCGATCATCGCGCTCAAGAACAAGATTGCCGCCGAAAAATCGGACAGCAAGCACGAGGTCGATCTGACCTACATCACCTCGCGCGGTCACTGGTATCTCCAGAGCTGGAAGGGCGACGAGCAGCGTTCTGGCGGCGTCGCCACCAACATCGGGGTCCATTTCTTCGACATGCTCCATTTCCTGTTCGGGAAGCTGCAGCAGAATGTCGTACACCATTCGGAACCGACGAAGCAGGCGGGTTACCTCGAATATGAACACGCGCGCGTGCGGTGGTTCCTGTCGATCGATATCGACGATGTTCCGGCCGAGCTGCGCACCAACGGTCAACGTACCTATCGCTCGATCACAATCGACGGCGAAGAAATCGAATTTTCGGGCGGCTTCACCGATCTTCACACGCGCAGCTATGAAGAGATTCTCGCGGGCAACGGGTTCGGCGTCGACGAAAACCGCGTTGCGATGGAATCGGTCGCGACGATCCGTAGCGCGCAGCCGACGCCGTCGATCGGCGAACGCCACCCGTTTCTCGATCGCGGTTGAGGGCGGCAAGCGGCCATGAACGTGCAGATCCATCCGAGCGCGATCGTCGACGAGGGCGCCGTCATCGGCGAGGGAAGCCGTGTGTGGCACTTCGTCCACGTGTGCGGCGGTGCGCGGATCGGCGCGCGCGTGTCGCTGGGGCAGAATGTTTTCGTCGGCAACCGCGTGGTGATCGGCGACGACTGCAAGATCCAGAACAATGTATCGGTGTATGACAATGTGACGCTGGAGGACGGCGTTTTCTGCGGCCCCAGCATGGTGTTCACCAATGTCTATAACCCGCGCGCCGAGGTCGAGCGGAAGAGCGAGTTTCGCGACACGCTCGTCCGCCGCGGCGCGACGCTTGGGGCCAATTCCACGATCGTGTGCGGCGTCACCATCGGGGCCTATGCCTTTGTCGGCGCCGGCGCAGTGATCAATCACGACGTTCCCGACTATGCGCTGATGGTCGGCGTGCCGGCGCGGCAGATCGGATGGATGAGCGAATATGGCGAGCGGCTGCCGCTGTCGCTGACGGGCGATGGCGAAGCCGTCTGCCCGCACAGCGGCATGGTCTATCGGCTAACGGACGGTGTCCTCGGCCGCGGAGAGGAATGAAGATGCAATTTGTCGATCTGGGCGCGCAACTCGCGCGCGTTCGCCCGCAGGTGGATGCGGGGATTGCCCGCGTCCTCGAGCACGGGAAATATATTCTCGGTCCCGAGGTAGAGCAGCTTGAAGGCCAACTCGCCGACTTTGCCGGCGTCCCGCATTGCATCTCGTGCGCCAACGGGACCGATGCGCTGCAGATCGCGCTGATGGCGCTCGGCGCAGGTCCGGGCGATGAGGTAATTACCCCGGGCTTCACCTATATCGCGACCGCCGAGGCGGCGGCGGTGCTTGGTGCGCGTCCGGTTTATGTCGATGTCGATCCAATCACTTACAACATCGATCCGACGCTGATCGAGGCGGCAATCACGCCGCGCACGCGCGCAATCATCGCGGTGTCGCTCTATGGTCAGTGTGCCGATTTCGACGCGATCAACGCCGTTGCCGCCAGGCATGGCATCACGGTCATCGAAGACGCCGCACAAAGCTATGGCGGGACATACAGGGGGCGCAAGTCGGGCAGCCTGACGACGATCGCCTGCACCAGCTTTTTTCCGTCGAAGCCGCTCGGCTGCTATGGCGATGGCGGCGCGATGTTCACCACCGACGACGAGCTTGCGAAGAGCCTGCGCCGCATCGCGCGCCACGGGCAGGAGGGCCGCTACAATCATGTCTGCATCGGCATGAACAGTCGGCTCGACAGCATTCAGGCGGCAGTATTGCTCGCAAAAATGACGATCTTCCCCGAAGAGCTCGAATTGCGTCAGGCGGTCGCCGATCGTTATGGCGATTTGCTGAAGGCTGCGGGCCTCGATTGCGGGCCGGTCGTTTACGACGGCAACCGTAGCGCGTGGGCGCAATATACGGTTCGGCTGCCCGATCGCGCGGCGGTACAAAAGGCCTTCGCGGATGCGGGAATTCCAAGTGTCGTCCATTATCCCGCGCCGCTCAACCGCCAGCCGGCAGTTGCCGACCCGGAGGCGGTGCTGCCCATCGGCGACCGGGCGGCGGAAGAGGTGCTGAGCCTGCCGATGCATCCCTATCTCGAAGCCGGGCAACAGGCGCGGGTGGTCGAAGTGCTCGCGGGCGCGATGCGCGCCGCCGAAGCCGCCGCGGCTTGATGCAGGGCTCGCCCGGACGACCTTCATGCGTAGCGACGCCGCGACATTCTGGAGAAATACCGCATCGGTCCTGAGCGGCACTATGGTCGCGCAGGCCATCCCGCTCGTCGGGACGCTGATCATGGCGCGGCTCTATGCTCCGGCGCATTTCGGAACCTTCGCGGCCTGGCTTGCGATCGTCACGGTGCTGGCGGTCGCTCTGACCGGGCGGTTTGAAGCGAGCCTGGCGGTCGTCGACGACGGCGAGGCGCGCCGCACCGCATTCTTCGCGACGCTCACGACGACGGGGCTGCTCGGGTTGACTGCGGCGCTGGTCGTCGCGACCCTTTCTTTCAGCGCCTCCGCGATCCTTGGAATGCCGCCCTTGCTGGCGACGCTGCTGGTGCCCGCCGCTTTCGCCTATGCGCTGTCGCAAAGCTGGGAATCGCTCGCGGCTGCGGAGGGCAGCTATCGATGGCTGTCGATATTGCGCATCATCCAGGCGTCGCTGATCCTGGCCATTCAGGTGGGGGCGGGCATTTTCCGTCCATCGGCCGAAGGGCTCGCATGCGCTTTCGCGATCGGCGTCGGGCTGACGTTGCTGGTATCGAGCCGCGTCTTTCCTATGGTACTGCCGCCTGCGGGCGAGCGGTGGGCACGGCTTCGTGCCTTCTGGCGCGACCAGCGCAGCTTCCCGATGTTCGCCTTGCCCGCGGATACGATCAACACCTTTTCGGCGCAGCTTCCCGTTCTCATCGTCGCGAGCCGCTTCGGCGCCGACTACGCCGGCTATCTGGCAATGACGATCCGGTTGCTCGGGGCGCCGGTAACGCTGCTCGGGCGCTCGGTTCTGGACGTGTTCAAACGCTATGCCTCGGTCAGTTTCCGCGAGAAGGGGCATTGCCGCGAGGAGTATCTCCAGACGTTGCGGACGCTGGCGCTGGGGGCACTGGCCTTTTGCATCGCCATGCTGATCGCCGGAAAGACCGCTTTCGTGCTGCTGCTGGGATCCAAATGGGCGATGGCGGGCGAGATCGCGATCTGGCTGCTGCCGCTGTTCAGCCTGCGCTTCGTGGCGAGTCCGCTCAGCTATACTTTTTACATCGTCGGCAAGCAGCATGTCGATCTGGTCTGGCAGATCGCGCTGTTGGCGATGACCGTCGCGACGCTGAATATTGCGGCGAGTCCCGATGTGGCGCTGAAGACCTACACTTATGGATATAGCCTGCTCTATCTTGCCTATATCTACCTGTCGTATCGCTGCAGCCTGGGCATGAAGCCAATGAAATCAATGGTGTAACGGAAGATCATGAAGAGCGTCATCTATATCGTGGACTATGGGCAGGGAAACCTCGGCTCGATCCGCAACATGCTGCATTTCCTTGGATATGACTCGCAAATCACGTCCGATCCGGGCGACGTCGCGCGGGCCGAAAAGCTGATCCTTCCGGGTGTCGGGGCGTTCGACACCGGGGTGCGCGAACTCGAACGCCGCGGGCTTGTTGACGTGCTTCATCGCCGCGCGATCGAGGACAAGGTTCCGATCCTTGGCATCTGTCTTGGCGCGCAATTGATGACGCGCGGCAGCGAGGAGGGCGATCGCCCGGGACTCGGCTGGTTCGACGCGGAGACCGTCCGCTTCCGCTTCGACGAGGCCGAGCAGAAGCTGCCCGTTCCGAATATCGGCTGGCGGCGGGTGATCGCGCACGGCGAGGCGAATTTGATGCAAGGTTGGGAAGGGCCGGCGAAATTCTATTTCGTCCATTCCTATTACATGCGGCAGGCGGGGCAGAAGGACGTCGCCTTCTCCTCCAGCTACGGCCAGGAATTCGTCGCGGGGCTGCAGCGCGACAATATCTACAGCGCCCAGTTCCATCCCGAAAAGAGCCACAAATACGGCCTCCATCTGATGCGGAGATTCGCAAATGTTTGAGGCGCAGCCACGGATCATCCCGACGCTTCTGATGCGCGACGAGGGGCTCTACAAGACGCGCAAGTTCCGCGACGGCGTCTATGTCGGCGATCCGGTGAACACGATCCGCATCTTCAACCAGAAGGAAGTCGACGAGCTGATCCTGCTGGATATCGGCGCGGCGCGGCAGCCGAAGGTCATCGACCTCGGCTATCTGGGCGAGATCGCGTCCGAATGCTTCATGCCGCTGAGCTATGGCGGCGGCATCCGCGATGCTGAGACTGCGCGCAAGCTGCTGTCGACGGGTATCGAGCGCGTGATCATCAACACGGGCGCGCATGACAATCCCGATTTCGTTGCGGCGCTGACGCGCGAATATGGCGCCTCGTCGGTGATCGGATCGGTCGACGTCGGGCTGCACTGCGGCGAGCGTGCGGTCTTCGTTGCGGGCGGCCAGCGGCGCATCGCCGCCGACCCGATCGACTGGTGTCGCCGGATGGAAGATCTGGGCGTCGGCGAAATCATGGTCAACGCGATCAACCGCGACGGCGAGCTATGCGGCTATGACATCGATCTGATCGAGAAGGCCTGCGCGAGCGTGTCGATCCCCGTGATCGCATGTGGCGGCGCGCGGTCGGCCGAGGATTTCCGCGCCGCGCGCGCTGCGGGCGCGCAGGCGATGGCGGCGGGCGCGATGTTCGTCTTTCGCGGCAAGCATCGCGCGGTGCTGATCCAGTACACCAGCGCCGATCATGTTTTCGGAGAGGCTTGAGTGGTTTCCTATCAGATTTGCCGCCGATGCGTCATGGATTCGTCGATGCCCGGAACGGTCTTCGACGAAGAGGGCATCTGCAACAATTGCCGCGATTTCGACGCGCAGGCTCCCGTCACCTGGTTTCCGAACGAGGAAGGCCAGCACCGGCTGGAACAGATGCTCCAGACGATCAAATCGCGCGGCGCGGGTCAGGAGTACGACTGTATTTTCGGCCTTTCGGGCGGTGTCGACAGTTCGTACCTCGCGCTGAAACTGAAGGAATGGGGGCTCAACCCGCTGGTCGTCCATGTCGACGCCGGATGGAATACCGAGCTGGCGGTCCAGAATATTCAGGCGGTACTCGATCACACCGGGTTCGACTTGTGCACGGAAGTTGTCGACTGGAAAACGATGAAGGATCTGCAGGCTGCCTATTTCCGCAGCGGCGTGACCAATCAGGACGTCCCCCAGGACCATGTCTTCATGGCGACGCTCTTTCATTATGCGAAGAAGTTCGGGATCAAGTCGATCATCAGCGGGCATAATTTCGCGACGGAATCGGTGCCGATGCGCTGGCAGCACAATGCAATGGACCGCATCAACCTGCGCGCCATCCACAAGGCCTATGGGCGGCGTCCGCTGAAGGGATATCGCACCGTATCCTTCGTCGACTTCTATTTGCTCATTCCGGTCCTGCATCGGATCAAATTCTATCGCCCGCTCAACCTCATTCCCTATGACAAGGACGAGGCGATTGCCGAACTGGAGAAGGTCGGCTGGAAGCGTTACGCGCGCAAGCATGGCGAATCCGAATTCACCAAATTCTTCCAGGACTATTATCTTCCGGTGAAGTTCGGCATCGACAAGCGGCGCACGCATCTGTCGGGTATCATCCTGTCGGGCGCGATCACGCGCGACCAGGCGCTCGCACAACTGCAGCAGCCGAACTACGACGAGGATAGCGTCCACCGCGACATCGAATATTTCTGCAAGAAGATCGGCGTCGACCAGGCCGAGTTCGACGAGGTTTTCGCCCGCAAGCCCGACGATCATCTGGATTACTCCACCTGGAACCCCCTGCTGGCGTCGCTCCGCTGGATGAAGCGGCTGATCCGTGTTTCCCCGCTGGGCTGACGACACTTCGCCCGGAACAGAATTTCAGAGGAATTGAATGAAATGAAGATCGTAACGGTCATTGGGGCCCGCCCGCAATTCGTGAAAGCGGCGGTGGTATCGCGCGCGCTGGCGGAGGCGGGCGGTATCGATGAGGTTATCGTGCATACGGGGCAGCACTATGACCCCAACATGTCCGAGATATTCTTCGAGGAACTCAGCATCCCGAGCCCCCAGCATCATCTGGGAATCGGCAGCGGACCGCATGGTGCGATGACGGGCCGCCAGCTTGAGGCGATCGAGACCGTGCTGATCGACGAGAAGCCCGACTGGGTACTCGTCTATGGCGACACCAATTCGACGCTTGCCGGCGCGCTTGCCGCCGCCAAACTTCACATTCCCGTGGCGCACGTCGAGGCAGGCCTTCGTTCGTTCAACCGCCGGATGCCCGAAGAGATCAATCGCATCCTGACCGACCATGTCGCATCGCTGCTGCTGACGCCGTCGGCGACGTCGGACCGCAACCTCGCCAACGAGGGAATCCCCGCCGACAAGATCGTCAACGTGGGCGACGTGATGTTCGACGCGACGCTGTTCTACAAACCGCGGGCCAAATGTCCGCCCCAGATCGATGCCGATCTCGCCGCGTCGGGCGATTTCCTGCTGGCGACGATTCATCGCGCCGAGAATACCGACGATCCCGAGCGGATGCGCGGTATCCTCGCGGGGCTCGCACTCGCCGACCGTCCGATCGTCCTGCCGCTCCATCCGCGCACGCGCGGCAAGCTGGAAACGCTGGGCCTGGCGCTTCCCGAGAAGCTGATCATCATCGATCCGGTGGGCTATCTCGAAATGCTGTGGCTCGAGGAGCGGTGCGCCGCAATCGTTACGGACTCGGGCGGTGTGCAGAAGGAAGCCTATTTTCACGGCAAGCGCTGCGTCACCATGCGCGACGAGACCGAATGGGTCGAACTCGTCGATCTGGGCGTCAACGAACTCGTCGGCGCCGATCCGCAGCTCATCGCGGCGGCGATCGAGCGGGCGGGCGATCCAATCGTGCGCGACGACAGCCTGTTCGGCGGCGGCGACGCGGGGCGGCAAGTCGTCAAGGCGCTGATGGCGGCTGCCGCCTGAAGCGGGTTCGACGATGACCACCTATCACATCTACAAGACGGATTGCGTCGGTTCGTCGCGCGTCATGTTGCAGTCGGGCTGGGAAGATGGCCGATCGGTCTTCATCCACCATGCGAAGCCGGGCCGTCCGGCGACGGTTCCCGAAAAGCCTTTCGCGCTCCGCAGCATTCTCGACGCGATGAAGGCGTCGAAGGGCGGGGAGCCGCCGCGCTTCGTATTCCATGCGCAATCTTCATTGCCGCTGCTGTTGCTGTCGTACTTGCTGCGCCGCTTTTTCGGCGGACGCGACGCCCTGTTCGTTTATGACATCCACGATCTTCACGAGGGCGGCGAACCCTATCGGACGCTGGGCGAGAAGATACGCTACGGCTTCTTCCGTCACCATATCCTCGCGCTTCTGGAGCGGATCGTGCTCGGCTTGCGCGGCGTCCGGGCACTGACGGTGTCGTCAGGGCTCAGCCGGACGACGGTCGACTGGTACGGCTGTCCCGCGCCCGCGGTCGTGCACAGCGCCATGTATCCGCGCTGCAACGCATCGGAGTTGCAGGCGATGCCCCGGCACGCGAAAGCCTTGCTCTTCTTCGGAACACCCGAGCGGCTGCCGGTTGACCTGATCGACGCGATCGGGGCGGCGGGGCTCGAATTGCATCTCTACGGTCGTTTCAAGGGCCGCGAAGGCGTCGAGGAACAGCTCGGCCGCGCGCTTCCCGATCACGTAAAGGTCTTTGGTGAATATTCGCCGGACGACCTCGATTTCGTGGGCACTTATCCATATCTGTTGTTGTTCAAGCCGTCCGACCGGCGCCTGAACTTCCGCTACTCCTTGCCGAACAAGATGTTCCAGAGCCTCGGCTATGGCGTTTCGCTGATCCTTTCGGAAAATTTCGAGGAGATGGCCGAGGTTCTGTCGCCCGTCCCCGGCGCGGCGACGGTTCTGCGTGACAGCAGCGATCTCGCCGAAGCGATGGCGGTACTGGCAAAGCAGCGGACTGGAGGCTATTGGACGGCCTCCAACGCGCTTGCGCGGCAATTGCATGACGATGCGAAAGATCGTTATCTTCAGCAGACGCGGTTTGCCGGGCATGAATGACAACAGAATGGCCTTCTCCTGCATGAATGATATGTCAGCCCTCTTTTGCCGGGTAAGCGCCTGATATGTTGGAAATCGATCTCCTTCGCGCGGTCGAACTGGCGTTCGGAACGCTGCTGTTCGCGGTTTTTGCCTTTCGCGTCGCGGTCGGCACCGAGCAACGCCTGATCCTCATCGGGCTGCTGGGCGGTTTCCTCGTCTACAGCGGGGTCGGCACGACCTATGACGATGTTCCGCCCTATCTGATGCTGTCCTATTTTGCGATGTCGCTCGCGATGGTAGGGGGCTTCGCGCTTGGAAAACTGGCCTTTGGACGCGTTGGCGAGATCGTTGGCGCCAAGAGCGTCAACCTGTTCGACAATATTGATACACGGCTGTTCGCCTATTCCTTCATCGCTGCGATCGTCTTCATCAAGCTGCTCAACCTCGTTTATCCCGAATACAAGCTCGACCTGTTGTTCCGTCCTCCGCCGCCCGATATCGCGAGCTGGTTCAACGCCCGTTTTGAGGCGAATGAAACGATCCTCGAAAAGGTCATTCGCTATTTCGAGATTCTGATCACGCCGTTCGTTTACGTCGCCCTATATTTTCTGCGGCGAAACCTGCTTTTGCTGATCGGTGTGCTCTTTGCGATCCGCTACATGGAATATGTCGACGTCGCCTATATCGCACGCGGTACCGCGGTGTCCGACATGCTCATCATCACGCTGATCACCTGGCAGGAACGGAAGCATTGGCGCCCGTTCCTCGTTATCGGTGCGCTCGTCAGCTTGCCGATCTTTCTCTATCTGCTTGGCCAATATTCGGTCGTCCGCATGGGTGGCTATTATCAGGGATCGGGTGTTTTCGACGGCGCGCTCAACGTTTTGCGGGAAGAAACGAGCTTTCTTTCGCAGGGTGGCGCGCTGTTGATCGAGAGCGGTCAACGCGTTGACATGCAAAGCTATCTCTTATGGATTGCAACGCTGCCCGTCCCTGATTTCCTCAAGGATGGCGTGCCGGTCGCGCTGGTGAACTATGAGATCGCGACGCTGATTCTCGGCAAGCAACCGGGTGACCCGGGATTCTATGTCACGCTTTCGAGCTTGCTCGCCGAAAGCTACTACCTGTTCGGACCTGCACTCTTCTGGATTCACGGCATGTTTTGCGGCTTCCTGGCCGGGCTGTTCGCGCGCATCTGCGAGCGTGTGCCCAATTTCCGCATTCTCGCCATCTATGTTGCGGTGCTTTTCCTGCACAATCTCAATCGTGGCGGGATCGCGTCGATCATGCCCGAACTGACGAACGGCTTCCTTGCCTTCTATCTGTTCCTGTTTGTCATTCCGTCGCGGATATGGCGCCGCAAACCGGTGCAGCTCGGGACGCCGGCGTAAGGCCTTGCGGCGAATTGCCGCGGGCGCTGATCATTTGAGGAGTTCAGGGCATGAAGCCCGTCGTCGCAACGTTCCTGTCACATTACGCCCCCGGCTACAAGGCCGGCGGGCCGTTGCAGAGCATCGTGAATCTGGTGGACCGGCTGGGCGACGAGTTCGATTTTCGTATTGTCACTTCCGACCGCGATCTGGGCGACGACCAGGCCTATCCCGATGTGCCGGTCGATCGCTGGACGGAGGTGGGGAAGGCTGAAGTGCGCTACCTGCCTCCCAGGCCGTCGCTGCGCGATATCGCGGCAATCCTTGCTTCGCTGCCGTATGACCTGCTCTATCTGAACAGCTTTTTCGATCCGCGCTTCACGAATGCGCCTCTGCTGCTGCGGCGGTTGGACAAGTCGGGTGCGAGACGGCTGGCAATTCTGGCGCCGCGTGGCGAATTTTCCGAGGGCGCGTTGCGACTGAAGCGGACAAGGAAGCGCGCCTTCATGGTAGCGGGACGGGTCGGCGGCCTGCATCGGGGTCTGACATGGCAGGCGTCTACGGAACATGAGGCCGCGGATATTCGCCGGGCGATGGGCGATGTCGATATCATTTGCGCGCCGGACCTTCCGCGCCGTGTCAGCGCGCTGCCCGACCGGATTTCGCGCATCGTCGGCGATCCGCTTCGCGTCGCGTTCCTCTCCCGCATTTCGCCGATGAAGAACCTGCTCTTTGCGCTGGAGGTGTTGGCGAAGGTCCGCACGCCGGTGGTCTTCTCCATCTACGGGCCGCGCGAAGACGCCGACTATTGGGCACATTGCGCGTCAGCTATCGCCGCGCTGCCGCCGCACATCCGCGTCGTCGAAGCGGGACCGGTCGATCACCGGCAGGTGGTCGGCACGCTTGCAGGCCATGAT
Organism: Gammaproteobacteria bacterium RIFCSPHIGHO2_12_FULL_63_22; assembly: GCA_001801685.1. Lineage (GTDB taxonomy): Bacteria > Pseudomonadota > Gammaproteobacteria > Xanthomonadales > Xanthomonadaceae > Arenimonas. Next base: position 58,098 of record MGYJ01000066.1, read on the forward strand.
CTCTTCTTCCTGCCAAGTCGCGGCGAAAATTACGGCCATGTCGTCACAGAGGCGCTGGAAGCCGGATTGCGGCTGCTGATTTCTGACCGGACCCCGTGGCGAGGCCTTGAGGCGGAAGGCGTAGGCTATGATCTGCCGCTCGACGATCAGGACGCCTTCGTCCGGGCCATCGAGGCCGAGGCGGCTACAATATCGGGCGACGAGGAGCCGCTGAAGCTGCGGCATTATCTGGAGCGGGCGCTGAACGTCGATGAGGCTGTCGATGCCAATCGCCAGCTTTTTCTGGGGGTGCTTTCGCGCACACCGGCATGATGCAGCGAGCGGGCGGGAATGGGCAAATCCGGACTGGCTTTTTAACCGTTGCTGGTACACGGGACTGCACGATAATGGTTGGATCAAAGGCATGACAAAACACACGATATTGGTCCTGGGTGCGAGCGGAATGCTGGGCAATGCCATACTCCGCTATTTCGCGTCGCAGACTGACCACGATGTCGTCGGCGTCGTGCGATCGGCGCGGTCGGCACAGCTTTTGCCCGCCAGCGTCCGCGACCATGTGATCGAAGGCGGTGATATCGAAGATTTCGACGCGCTGGCGCGTGTGTTCGACCGCAGCCGGCCGACCGTCGTCGTCAACTGCGTGGGGCTGGTCAAACAACTGGACGACGCCAAGGATCCGCTGGCGGCTATCCCGATCAACGCGGTGCTACCGCACCGGCTGGCCCGGTTTTGCTCGCTTGCCGGCGCCCGTTTGATTCACCTCAGCACCGACTGCGTCTTTTCGGGCGCGAAAGGGATGTATGTCGAGGACGACCTGCCCGACGCGACCGATGTCTATGGCCGGACGAAGCTGCTCGGGGAGGTCGATTATCCGCACGCGCTGACGCTGCGTACTTCGATCATCGGCCAC
>MGYJ01000067.1 GCA_001801685.1 Gammaproteobacteria bacterium RIFCSPHIGHO2_12_FULL_63_22
GGTCTGGGGCGGGCTGATGCGCAAGAAGACGCGCACCACCTTCACCCTGCTAGCGCTGATGGCGGCCTTCGTCTTGATCGGCCTGCTGCAGGCGGTGAACTCCGTGCTGTCGGGCGGCGCCAGCTTTTTGGGCGTGAATCGTTTGATCACCCAGGCCAAGACCAGCTTCACGCAACCGTTGCCGATGCGAATGCTGCCGCAGATCGAAGCCGTGCCGGGCGTGGATTTCGTTTCGCATTCGCAGTTCTTCGGCGGCGTGTACCAGGACGCGCGTAATTTCTTCCCGCAGTTCGCGGTCAATCCGCAGCGCCTGTACGACACCTATCCGGAATGGGTGCTGCCCGAATCGCAGCGGCGCGCCTTCATCTCCACCCAGGACGGCGCGATCGCCGGCAAGCTGCTGGCCGAGAAATATGGCTGGAAGGTTGGCGACATCATTCCGCTGAACTCCTTCATCTGGACCAAGACCGATGGCACGCGGGTCTGGGAATGGCGATTGGTCGGGATCTTTGATGGTCGCGACGAGGAATGGTCCAAGCGCGCCAACCTGATGTACCTCAACTACGGGCAGTTCGACGAGGCGCGCGTGGCCGGCGCCAAGGGCCTGGCCGGCGTATTCGTGGTCAGCGTCAACGACCCGATGCAAAGCGAACGCATCGCCGCGGAGATCGACCGCAAGTTCGAGAACTCCCCGGATGAAACCAAGAGCCAGAGCGAACAGGAATTCCAGCTCGGATTCCTCAAGCAGCTGGGCAATATCGGTTTCATCCTCAACGCGATTTCGGGCGCGGTGTTCTTCACCATCCTGATCCTGACCGGATACACGATGAGCCAGGCGGTGCGCGAGCGTGTGCCGGAACTGGCGGTGCTCAAATGCCTGGGCTTTACCGATCGCACGGTGCTGGGGCTGGTGTTGGCCGAGTCACTGGTGCTGTGCCTGTTGGGCGCGCTGATGGGCATGTCCCTGGCCAGCCTGATTTCGCTCGGCATCCCGCCGGAATATCCGATCAGCCCGAACCCTAGCGTCTGGTTGTTCGCGGGCGGCGCGGCGGTGTTCCTGGCGCTGGCGGTCGGCTTGCCGCCGGCCCTGCATGCGATGCGCATCCGCATCGTCGATGCGTTGGCGGGGCGCTGAGCCATGAGCACCCTCACCCAGATCCGCGAAATCGTCCTCATGAATTTGCGCAGCATCCCGCAACGGATGGGCGCTTCGCTGGTGATCGTGATCGGCATCGGTGGCGTGGTCGGCGTGCTGGTGGCGATGCTGTCCATGTCGGCGGGCTTGGACAAGACCCTGACGGCGACCGGCAATCCCAATCGCGCCATCATCCTGCGTGGTGGATCGAACGGTGAACTCGCCAGCTTCCTCGACCGCGCCTCGAATACGCTGGTGAAGCAGGATCCCGCCATCGCCCGCGCCGACGACGACCTGCCGCTGGCTTCGGGCGAGCTGATCGTGATTACCGAAGTGCCGCGTCGCGGCGATACCAGCGGCGCGAATGTGTCGCTGCGCGGCGTGGAACCCAAGGCCTTCATCCTGCGCCCGGAATTGCAGCTGACGGCAGGCCGCCTGTTCCGTCCCGGGCTGCGTGAGTTGATCGTCGGTGATGGCGCGTATCGGGAATTCGGCGGCCTGGACGTCGGCGCCAAGCTGAAATTCCGCGGTTCGTACTGGACGGTGGTTGGCCGCTTCAAGACCGGCGACGCGCACGATTCCGAACTATGGGCGGATCTGGAGACGGCGCAGAATGCCTTCGGACGATCGGGTGTTTCCTCGGTGCTGGTTCGACTGACGTCGCGCGACGCGTTCGCCTCGCTGAAGAAGCGGCTGACCGAGAATCCGCAATTGAACGTGGACGTGCAGACCGAACGGGAGTTTTTCAGCGCGCAATCGGCGGGGACGACTCGCGTCATTCGTTGGGTAACGACCGCAGTCACCATCATCATGGCCATCGGCGCATTGTTCGGCGCCTTGAACACGATGTTCTCGGCGGTGTCTGCGCGCACCGCGGAAATCGGCACCTTGCGCGCACTGGGTTTCGGCAGCGCGCCGGTCATCGCCTCGGTGATGGCGGAGGCCATGGTGCTGTCGGTGCTCGGCGGCTTGCTGGGCGCGGGCATCGCCTACGGCGTGTTCAACGGCTATTCGGTATCGACCCTTGGCGGCAACTTCACCCAGGTCGCGTTCAATTTCGCGGTGACGCCGCGGCTGGTGATGCAGGGCCTGGTGTGGGCGTTGACGATTGGATTCATCGGCGGGCTGTTTCCCGCTGTGCGCGCGGCGCGATTGCCGGTGACGCAGGCGCTGCGTGGCTAGGCCGCGGCCAACGCAGACCGTTGCCGCGCGCGTCGCCATCCATCGCCGGCAAAAATCACCAACCCGGCCCAGATGAAAGCGAAGCCGACCAGGCGATCGCTGTCGAAGGCTTCGTGGAAGATGAAGACGCCGGTGAGGAATTGCAGTGTCGGCGCGATGTACTGGATGACGCCGACGGTCGATAGCTTGATGCGCCGCACCGCGAATGAAAAGCCGATCAGCGGCAAGGCCGTCAGCGCGCCACCGAAGATCAGCAAGGCATCCACGCCGGTGCCCCAGGCGCCAAAGAAGCCGCCCTGCCCGTGGCTTTCGACCCACAGCAGCATCAGCAAGGCGGGCGCGAACAGATAGACGCTTTCCACGCCAAGGCCGGCGACGGCATCGATGGACAGCAACTTGCGCAGCAAGCCGTACAGCGCGAACGACAAGGCGAGGCAGATGGCGATCCATGGCGGCTGTCCGAACTGGATGGTCAGCCAGGCCACGCCCACCACCGCCAGTGCCACGGAAATCCATTGTGCGCGGCTGAGGCGTTCGTGCAGGAAGGCCACACCGAGCACCACATTCAGCAGCGGATTGATGAAGTAGCCCAGGCTGCTTTCGACCACGTGGCCGGCATTCACCGCCCAGATGTACAGGGCCCAGTTCGAGCCGATCAGCAGGCTGCTCAGCGCCAGCATCCAGGCGGCGCGTGGACGCGCAAGCGCGGCGCGCAACCAACCGCGGCCTTGCGACCACGACAGCCAGGCCACCACCAGCAGGGTGCTCCAGACCACGCGGTGGGCGACGATCTGCAGCGACGGCACCACCTTCAGGAAATGCCAGTACAGCGGCATCATTCCCCAGATGACGAACGAGCCCACTGCCACCCACAGGCCATTCCGTGCCTCGTGCTGGGCCGGGCTCATGCCCTCGCCTTGGCGCGGGTGATGATGAATACGCCAAACAGGATGACCGCCATCGCGCCGACCATGCGTGAGTCCACGTGCTCGCCCAGCGTCAGCATGCCGAGCAGCACCGCGATCGGCGGATTGACGTAGGCATAACTGGTGGCCAGCGCCGGCCTTACGTGCAGCAGCAACCAGGAGTACGCCGAGTAGGCGATGATCGAACCGAAAGTAATCAGGTACAGCAGCGCCAGCGTCGGCCGCAGCGACGGCACTTCATGCATGCGCTCGCCCAGCACCAGGCCGAGCACGCCCATCATCACGCCACCGCACAACATTTGCGCCGCGGTATTCATGAAGGGCGCGGCCAAGTCGCGGTCGCGGCTCCAGACCGAGCCGAAGGCCCACGACAGCGTCGCGACCAGCAGCGCGAGCATGCCTGGAATGCTTGCGCTCATCGCGCTGCCGAAGTTGAGCCAGACCACGCCGGCGAAGCCGACGCCGAGGCCCAGCCATTCCAACCGGCTCGGATGCCTGCCAACGAACGCACTGAACATGCCGACCCACAGCGGCATTGACGCGATGGCGACGGCTGCCAGTCCACTGCTGACCGTCATCTCGGCGAAATTCACCAACCCGTTTCCCAGCATCACCAGCAGCAGGCCCAGCACCATCGCGTTGCGCCACTGCATGCGCGTGGGCGGCGCATGGCCGCGCCAGCGCAGGAAGGCATAGAGCAAGCCACCCGCTGCGATGAAGCGAATGCCTCCCATCAGGAACGGCGGATAGCCATCCAGGGCGATGCGGATGCCGAGGTAGGTCGAACCCCAGATCAGGTAGACCGAGGCCAGGGCCAGCGCCACGTGCAGTGGCTTGACGGCAGCGGCCTGGGGGGCGACGGCGGAGGGAATGCTGCTCATGACGGATCGGGACTCAGCTTCGGTGGCGCCGGAGGGCGGCGCAAGCAACACAGACTAGCGACAGCGCAAGAATAGCGATTGAAAAAAACCACGCCGGGACGCAAAATTATTGCGTGGCGAAAAACCCGCTCGCACTCGATGAAATCGACCACCGCCTGCTGGCGCTGGTGCAGCGCGACGCCGACGTGACGCTGACGGCGCTGGGCGATGCAATCGGGCTGTCGGCCAGCGCCGTGCAACGCCGGCTCACCCGTTACCGAAAGGCCGGCCTGCTACGACAAGTGGCGGTGCTGGACCCGAAGATGCTCAGCAATACCAATCTTTCGGCCGTGCTGGTGACGATGGAACGCGATTCGGCCAAGGAACACGCCACCTTCTGCGCCCGCATGCGCGCCGCGCCCGAGGTGCAGCAGTGCTACGTGCTGGCCGGCGAGTGGGATTACCTGGTGCTGCTGACCAGCAGCAGCCTGGCCCACTACCGCGAACTCGCCGAGCGCCTGTTCATTGATGAGGGCGCGATCCGCCGTTACGAAACGCATATGGTGTTCGAGCCGGTGAAGCTGGGCCTCGCCCTGCCCACCCGGCAATCGTCGCCGCGGCGGCGCAAGTAACGCGTTTCAGGCAACGCGTTCGCGTTGCAGCAAGGTGTCTTTCAAGGGCAGGCCCCAGCGATAGCCGCCCAGCGATCCGTCTCCGCGAATGATGCGATGGCAAGGCACGATCACCGCCAACCGATTCTGCGCGCAAGCCCGCGCCACGGCGCGCGCTGCGCTGGGCTTGCCCAAGGACTCGGCAAGTTGCGCGTAACTCAGCGTCTGGCCCGGCGGAATCTTCATCAGCGCCTGCCACACCCGCTGCTGGAACGCGGTACCGATCAGTTCCACGTCCACTGCGCCGGATCGGCCATTGAGCATGCACGCCACTTCGCGCACCCGCGGCGCCAGGAACTCATCGCGCCCTTCCTGCACATGGCTGATATCGGCCTTCGGAAACTCGCCGCGCAATTCCGCCTCAAGCGCGGTCGCGTCATCACCCAGCGCTATCGAACACAAGCCGCGCTCGGTGGCGGCGACCAGCGCCAGGCCCAGTGCGGTTTCAATGATGGTCCATCGAATCTGCATGCCTTCTCCGCCGCGCCGATAGGCGCCCGGCAACATCCCCAGACGAGCCGCGCCGTCTTCATACACGCGGCTACTTGATCCATATCCAGCCTCGTACAAAGCCCGCGTGACATCGCCGCTACCACGCAACTCACGCTTCAATGTCGCCAACTTCTTCTGCGCCCGATACTCCGCCGGGCTCAAGCCAAACGCCGCCCGAAACCGCCGCTGCAGATGGGTCGGGCTAAGACCAACAGCAGCACCCAAGGCGTCCAGGCTGTAGTCGCCGCCATCTAGCAGAGTTCGGGCTTTGTCGAGCCGGGGATCGGGAGTGGTCATTTCCATGCGCCCAGATTATCCCTCTGCCCCCCGCCTTGGTATCCGATTCTTGCTCGGTTTGAATGTCCAGAATTGGCGCGCGTCGCCGGGCAGAAGCAAAGAGAGGGCACACGTGGCTCCATCACGTGACAAGCGGCGCTTCGACAGACTAAGGACCAGGCCGGCGACCCCGTCTATTACCTCTCTGACCCTGCCATTCGCCGAGACGAAGTGGAAGCCTTGGATGGGTACCTGGTCGTGAGGACAGCAGGACTGAACTACGGACTACGTCTGGGAGCGGGGGGCGGTGTTTGCTTCGACAAGTCGCGCGAGCGCCGACAGGCGCGAGTGCAGCGACTCGAAGTGAATACCGACCCCTGCCTCGCCGTAACGCGTAACCGCTAGTACGCTAATCCGCTCTCAAAGGCTTAACAACCCCGCAGCTATCCTTCGACCTCGACCGGAGAATGAAAATGACCGACAAGAAACGACTGACCGCCGACGATTTCGACCCGAAGGTGATGCGGCTGTTCGACCAGTACGTGCACGGCCAGATCGATCGCCGCGGCTTCCTCACCGGCGCCGGCCAGATGGCGATAAGCGCGGCGGCGGCGACCGGACTGTTGGCGGCATTGAGCCCGAACTTCGCGGCGGCGCAACAGATCAAGCCGGATGACAAGCGCCTGAAAGCCGAGTACGTCGAATTCGATTCGCCGAACGGTTACGGCAAGGCGCGTGGTTATCTGGTCCGACCGGCCAATTCGAAGGGACCTTTGCCGGTCGTGTTGGTCGTGCACGAGAACCGCGGCCTGAATCCGCATATCGAGGATGTGGCGCGACGATTCGCGCTGGAGAACTACATCGCGTTCGCACCCGATGCCTTGTTCCCGCTCGGTGGTTATCCGGGTGACGAGGATTCGGCGCGCACGCTGTTCGGCAAGCTCGACCAGGCCAAGACGAAAGAGGATTTCCTGGCGGCGGTCACGATGCTGGCGACGCTGAAGGGCAGCAACGGGCGCCTGGGCGCGGTCGGCTTCTGCTACGGCGGCGGCATGGTCAATTTCCTGGCGACGCGCGTGCCGACGCTGGCTGCCGCTGCGCCGTTCTATGGCCAGGGCGCGCCGCTGGAAGACGTAGCGATGATCAAGGCGGAAATGCTGGTGGTGCTGGCCGCCACCGACGAGCGCATCAACGCAGCATGGCCCGCGTACGAAGCAGCCTTGAAGGAAGCGAAAGTGAAATACACCAGCTTCCAGCCCGCCGGCACGCAACACGGCTTCCACAACGACACCACGCCGCGTTACGACGAGAAGGCGGCGCATCAGGCGTGGGAGCTGACGACGGCGCTGTTCGAACGAAAGCTGCGCAAAGAGGTTTGAATCCTGGGTCACCGGATGGCCGCGATCGACGACCTGCTTGACCGCCTTGACCTCCCAATGGCGTTTGTTTAGCCAGGTGTCCTCAGCTTCTCGACCTGCAGGGGGAATTCAATGATCACCTTGAAAAAACTCGCACTCGCCGCCGGCGTATGTGCCGCCGGCATCCTGGGCGCGACCACCACATTCGCGCAGTCCGCGGACGGATTCCACGCCATCCAGGTTTTCCCGGTCGTGGTGGACACCGCCAGCTTTACCCAGCGCTTCACGTTTCGTAACCCCAACGCCACGAGCCTGTCCATCGCGCCGACTTACTTCCCCGGTACGGGCACGGCAACGGCCAACTCCGTTCCCTGCCCTGCCATCGTGATCGCGGCCGATAGCGACAAGACCTTCAACACTCTGCGCGACGTTTGCCCGGCATTGGCGGCCGGCTCGAACTTCGGCTTCCTGTACACATCGTCGAACAACGTCGCTGCCTACTCGGGATTTTCCCGCGTGGCGAACCCGCAAGGCAACGGCTTCAGCGTCGAGGCCTTCTCGGCAAACACATTTACTTCCGCCACGTCCTCGGTCTCCGGCATTCGCCGACTGGCGGCAGGCGGTGGCGCCCCGGCGTTCCAGACCAACTGCTTCGTGGCCAATCTCAATGACGTTGTGCCGGAGGCCGTGCCGGTCACTACCAGTATCAATGTGTCGGTGTTCAGCAGCACCAATGTGCAGCTCGGCGCGACCACTGCAGTCGCTCTGGCGCCCGGCAAGCTCACCCGCCTGCTTGACGCGTTCGCTGCCGTTGGCGCCCCCGGGGGCGACCACGACAATGCCCGCGTCAGGTTCTTCGAGCTGGGGGGCGGCGAACCGGCGCTCATGTCGTTCTGCACCGTGCAGGACAACACCAGCTTCGGCGCGGACTTCCGCATTGCCAAGCAGGAGAGTTCCAGTGGTAGTTCGGATGCAGCAAATGGCTCCGTGATGGGTCCGCAGGACGACAGTGCCAGGCGCGACATGACGGCCAGCGAAGACGTCAGGATGAATTCAGGGGGAGCGAACGTGATAACGCGCACCTTCGTGATTCCTGGCCAGACTTTCCCTCCAAACTTCACCGGATTCAGCAATACCCACGTGATGTACTTCCGGCATCCTGATTGGGTGTCATGCGAAATCATCGATCCGGCCACGGGCGTGCGCGCACTCTTCAGCCATAACCTCGAAATGCGGATGCTGGCCGACGATGGCGTCACCGTGCTGGCCGGCGGTAACGACCAGCAGGGGTTCTCGCCGATTTACCTTGGCGACAAACGCTCGCGCAATGCAGGCTCGAATACCCGGTACACCATCGAAGTAGAGACCATGATTGTCGATGTCGTCGGTTCCAGGCCATATCGGTTGCATTGCCAAAGCGGCAGCGGCAGCACGGCCGGCGATGTTCTTCGCTACCAGGAACTCGTTAATCGGTTCTAACAGGATTTTTTTCATGGGCGGGGCGGAGCTCAGCCCCTCATCCGAGTGCGCCAGCCCTGGCTGGCTTCTATATTGCGGACGCCCGGAAGGGGCGCCGGAGAGGGCGCCGCCGGAGGATTATTTCAACACACGCAGGTGAACGCCTAAGAGTCTCCGGAATCAATCGCTCCAGACCGTCGCCTGGTGCGTTACCGGCATCACCAGCGCGGCCAGCTTGGCATCGCCACTGAGCGCGGCGATGGCGTCGGCCAGGATGGCGGCGGTTTCGCGCAGCAACGGATCAGGACGATTCTTCGCTGCGGCTTCGGCAGCAACCTGCTGCGCCACGTTGCGCTCGTCGGCCTGCAGGCCGTCGTCGTCTTCCGGACCGCCCGGCAGCACCAGGCCCAGGGCCTTGCGCTCGGCGGAACGCTGCTTGCGCTTGGCCAGGTCGCGGTCACGTTCGATGCGGCGCTCGGCTTCGTTCAAGGAAATGATCTTGCGATCGCGATCGGCCTTGAACTGGGCGACGTCCTGCGCCCACCAGCTGAACTCGCGGTCGGTGGCGACGCGCGTGTTGTGCTGCGACAGCAGGCGCGGAACGATCGGCTTGAAGTTGCCCAGGTTGCTGTGCGGCGCCGTCTGGATGCGGGTGGCGGGCAAGGCGTTGTCGAAGGTGCTTTCGCCGAACTCGCTCGCGTCCACCGTCACCGGGAACTGGATTTCCGGAATGACGCCGGCGTGCTGGGTGGTCTGGCCGTCGACGCGGAAGAACTGGGCGATGGTCAGCTTCACCTGGCCGTACTGTTGCGCGGCCTTGGTCGGCCAGCGGTCCAGCGGGATGAGGTTCTGCACGGTGCCTTTGCCGAAGGTCGGCTCGCCCACGATCAGGCCGCGGCCGTAATCCTGGATGGCGGCTGCGAAGATTTCCGCCGCCGATGCCGACGAACGATTCACCAGCACAGCCAAGGGGCCGTCCCAGGCAACGCCGCTCTGGTCGTCGTTCTCCACGGCCACGCGGCCGCCGGATTCACGCACCTGCACCACGGGGCCGCGGTCGATGAACAGGCCGGTCAACTCGACCGCCTCCACCAGCGAACCACCGCCGTTCTCGCGCAGGTCCATCACCACGCCATCCACGCCCTGCGCCTTCAGTTCGGCGAGCAGGCGGGCGGTGTCGGAGGTGGCCGAACGTGCATTGGGATCGCCACGGCGCGCGGCTTCGAAGTCGAGGTAGAAGCCCGGCAGCGTGATGACGCCGATCTTCTTGCCCTGCACGTCGATCACCGACTTGCTGGCGGCTTGTTCTTCCAGCTTGATGGTGTCGCGCACCAGGGTGACCATCTTGTGCGGGCCGTCGATGCCGGAATCGGCCGGCAGCACATCGAGCCGCACCTTGGTGCCCTTGTTGCCACGGATCTGGTCCACGACATCGTCGATGCGCCAGTCAACGACATCCGTCATCGGGCCCTTGTCGCCCTGGCCGACGGCAACCACGCGGTCGCCGACCTTGATCTTGCCGCTGGACGCGGCCGGACCACCCGGCACCAGGGTGCGGATGACCACGAACTCGTCCTGGCGCTGCAACACCGCGCCAATACCCTGCAGCGACAAGCGCATCTGCATGTCGAAGTTTTCGGCGCTGCGCGGGCTCATGTAGCTGGTGTGCGGATCGATGGACGAGGCATACGCATTCATGAAGAACTCGAACACGTCATCGCCGCGCATCTCGTGCACGCGCGAACCCAACTGGGCGTAGCGCTTGTCCAGCGTCTTGCGGATGTCTTCCTGGTTGCGGCCGGCAAGCTTGAGGCGGAGCACGTCGTTCTTGACGTACTTGCGCCAGATTTCATTCAGGGCTGCCTGGTCGGGCGCCCAGCTGGCTTTCTCGCGGTCGTAGGCCCAGCTTTCCTTCGCGGAAAAATCGAAGGGCTTGGCCAGCAGGCTGCGTGCGAACGCGGAACGCTCGTCAACGCGCTTGATGTAGGTCTTGAAGATGTCGTAGGCCGGGCTGAGCTTCTGCGTCTTGATCGCGTCGTCGAGCGTGGTGCGATACGGGGCGAAGCGGTCCATGTCGGCTTTGACGAAGAACAATTTGTCGTTGTCCAGCGCTTCGATATAGCGACGGAAGATGTCGGCGGACAACTGGTCGTCCAGCTCCATCGGCCGGTACGCGTAGCGGCTGTCGGACAGCAGGCCATAGACCAGCGTGGTCGCTTCGGCCTGGGCCTGGGTCGGCGCCATGGCAGACGGAGCGGCCTTGGCAGCGGGCGCGGGTGTGTTGGCCGCGGCGATAGCCAGGGTCAGCGGCAGCAAGGCGGAAAAAACCAGCAGGTTGCGATTGAACATTCGTCGGTACTCTTGGACCGCAGGAAACACGGTCAGCTTGCGCTGTTGAAGCAGGGGGTGCCTGTGCCGATGGTACCGGTTTACAGGTTCTGCCCTAGGCCTGAACGAATCCAGCTTCAGCCGCCATTCGGTCGGCGTGGTAGGACGAACGGACCATCGGACCCGATGCCACGTGGGTAAAGCCTAGACCGTAGCCCAGCACCTCGAGTTCCTTGAATTCCTCCGGGGTCCAGTAGCGGATGACCGGATGGTGGTGCGGGGTCGGCTGCAGGTACTGGCCGATGGTGATCATGTCCACGTCATGGGCGCGTAAATCCCGCATGGCGCCTTCGACCTGTTCACGGTTTTCACCCAGGCCCAGCATGATGCCGGACTTGGTCGGCAGGCCGGGATGCTGCCGCTTGAATTGCTGAAGCAGTTGCAGCGACCAGTCGTAATCGGCACCCGGGCGCACGTTGGCATACAGCTCGCGCACCGTTTCCAGGTTGTGGTTGAACACATCCGGCGGCGACACGGCCAGGATCTCGAGCGCCCGTTCCATGCGGCCCTTGCCGCGGAAATCCGGGGTCAGGATCTCGATCTTGATATTCGGTGACAGGGCGCGCGTTTCGCGGATGCAATCGGCGAAATGCTGGGCGCCGCCATCACGCAGGTCGTCGCGGTCCACGGACGTGACGACCACATAGCGCAAGCCCATGTCGGCGATGGTGCGCGCCAGGTTGGCGGGCTCCGTGGCGTCCGGCGGCTTCGGCCGGCCGTGGGCCACGTCGCAGAATGAACAGCGCCGCGTGCAGACCTCGCCCAAAATCATGAACGTGGCGGTGCCGTGGCTGAAGCACTCGTGGATGTTCGGGCAGCTGGCTTCTTCACAAACCGTAACGAGGCGGTTCTCGCGCAGCTTGCTCTTGAGCTTGGCCACCGCATTGCCGGCCGGAATGCGCACGCGGATCCAGCTGGGCTTGCGCAGCAACGGCGCATCGCTATCGAACTTCACCGGGCTGCGCGCGATCTTGTCGCCACCCAGTTGCTTCACGCCTTCTACCAAGGGTGCGACCACCGTGATGGGAATGATCTTGCTGGCGGTGTCGGACATGGGTGGGCGGGCTCAGGCGGGGATGGGTTCGGGGGATGCGAAAACGGCCCGCGCGTTCAGTTGCCCGGCAAGTTTTTCGACCAATACCGGCTTGACCTCATCAAGCGTCGCCGGCCCCCCGGATTTTAGCACCGAGGTCACCTGCAAACCCTCGTAACCGCAGGGATTGATGCGGGAAAACGGCTCCAGGTCCATGGCCACGTTGAAGGCCAGGCCGTGGAAGGTGCAGCCGTGGCGCACCCGCAGGCCCAGCGCCCCGATCTTGGCGCCGTCCACGTACACGCCGGGCGCGCCGGGGCGGCGCAACGCGGTGATGTTCCAGGTCGCCAAGGTATCTATAAGTGCCTGCTCGATCCGGCAGACGAATTCGCGCACGCCGATGTTCAGCCGGCGCAGGTCCACCAGCGGATAGGCCACGATCTGGCCGGGGCCGTGGTAGGTGACTTGCCCGCCGCGATTGGTGCGGACCACGGGAATGTCCCCGGCTGCCAATACGTGCTCAGGTTTGCCGGCCTGGCCCAGCGTGAAGACGGGATCGTGTTCGACCAGCCAGAGTTCGTCGTCGGCATCCTCGCCGCGGGCATCGGTCAGCTTTTCCATCGCCGGCCAGACGGTTTCGAAGGGCTGCCGGCCCAGTTCACGGACGATGAGGGGCCGCTGCACGGGGCTTACAGGGTCCACTTCACTTCCGGATGGGCGCGCAGGGCCACGTGCGCGGCGTCGTATTCGGCCCGGCTATTGGCCTGGAAGCTGATCGAGACGGACACGAAGCGCCCCGCGCTGGACGCGCGCGAGCGCACGGTCTCGTGCAGCACCACCAGCCCGGCGGAGCTCAGTTCGTGGGGAATGACGTTTTCCAGTCCGGCGCTGGCCGGACCCATGGCGGTTATCTCGAACACGCCCGGAAACTCGAAACCCTTCTGCTTCTGTTCACTGTCCATGGGTGCATTATCGGGTCGGTCGGCCAGTTTCCCAAGCCGACCGGTCCTTTCGGCACATGCCCGGACCGGCCGTTCCGGCTAGCATCCCGCGGCCGGTGTCCGCGCCTTGCGCTCGCGCCCCGATGAACCCCCTGCCTTCCGACCTGAAACGGGAAACCCGATGTCCTCCAAACCCCTAGCTATCGCCATTGCCGCCTGCCTTACGCTGGCCGCCACCCCCGGCTGCCAGACCGTGGCCAAGCCCGACGCCCCGGCCGAAGCCGCCGCCGCGGCTGCCGCGCCCTCGGTCACGCCGGACATCAAGTCCAACCCGTTCTACGCGCCCAGCACGCTTTACATGCATGCCGTCGCCTTCGACCAGATCAAGAACGAGCATTACGCCCCGGCCTTTGAAGAAGGCATGCGCCAGCAATTGGTCGAAATCGACGCCATCGCCAACCAGGCCGATGCCGCCACCTTCGACAACACCATCGTCGCGATGGAGCGCACCGGCCAGATGCTGAGCCGGGTTTCGGCCACGTTCTTCAGCATGACCGGCGCCAACACCAACGATTCGCTGGAAGCCATCCAGCGCGAAATGTCGCCGAAGCTTTCCGCGCACAACGACGCCATCGTGTTGAACGGAAAACTCTTCGCCCGCGTGAAGGCGCTGTACGACGCGCGCGCCACCCTGGGCCTGGACGCCGAATCGGCGCGCCTGCTCGAGCGCTACAACACCGACTTCGTGCGCGCCGGTGCGCAGTTGTCGGACGCCGACAAGGTGAAGCTGAAAAGCATCAACTCCGAACTCGCCACCCTGTCCACCACCTTCAGCCAGAACGTGCTGAAGGAAGCCAATGCCTCCGCAATCATCGTGGACACGCTGGCCGAACTCGACGGCATGTCGGAAGCGGCGATTGCCGCGGCCGCCGAAGCCGCCAAGTCGCGCAAGCTGGAAGGCAAGTACGTGCTGGCGCTGATGAATACCTCCGGCCAGCCGCCGCAGGCCGTGTTGAAGAATCGCGCGCTGCGCAAGCGCCTGTATGACGCGTCCGTCTCGCGCGGCAGCCACGGTGGTGAATTCGACAACCGCGACGTGATCCTGAAGATCGCCAAGCTGCGCGCCGACCGCGCCGTGCTGCTCGGTTACCCGAACCACGCCACCTATGTGCTGGAAGACGAAACCGCCAAGACTACGACGGCCGTGAACAAGCTGTTGTCCGATCTGGCCCCGGCCGCCGTCGCCAACGCGAAAGTCGAAGCCGCCGACATGCAGGCGATCATCGATGCCGAGAAGGGCGGCTTCAAGCTGGAAGCCTGGGATTGGGCGTACTACACCGAGAAAGTGCGCGCGTCGCGTTACAACTTCGACGAAGGCCAGCTCAAGCCTTACCTGGAAATAGACAGCGTGCTGCAGAACGGCGTGTTCTACGCCGCCAACCAGTTGTATGGCCTGACCTTCAAGGAACGCAAGGAACTGCCGGTCTACCACCCGACCGTGCGTGTATTCGAAGTGTTCGACAAGGACGGCAAGACGCTGTCGCTGGTCTACATCGACTGGTACGCGCGCAGCAACAAGCGCGGCGGCGCGTGGATGAACGAGTACGTGAGCCAGTCGGGCCTGATGGGCACGCAGCCGGTGATCGGCCAGCACCTCAATATTCCGCAGCCCTCCCCAGGCCAGCCGACCTTGCTGACCTGGGA
Organism: Gammaproteobacteria bacterium RIFCSPHIGHO2_12_FULL_63_22; assembly: GCA_001801685.1. GTDB lineage: Bacteria > Pseudomonadota > Gammaproteobacteria > Xanthomonadales > Xanthomonadaceae > Arenimonas. The sequence goes on from MGYJ01000067.1 coordinate 14,425, forward strand.
CGAAGTGACCACTGCATTCCACGAATTCGGCCATGCGCTGCACGGCATGTTCTCGAACGTGAAGTACCCGCGCTTCGCCGGCACCAACGTGCCGCGCGACTTCGTCGAATACCCGTCGCAGGTCAACGAAATGTGGGCCGACTGGCCGAGCATCCTGCCGAACTACGCCAAGCACTACCAGACCGGCGAAGTGATGCCGAAGAGCTTGCTGGACAAAGTGCAGGCCTCGTCGAAGTTCAACCAGGGCTTCACCACCACCGAATACCTGGCGGCCGCGCTTCTGGACCAGCGCTGGCACCAGCTCGCGCCGAACCAGATCCCGACCGACGCGCTGGCCTTCGAAGCTGCGGCGCTGAAGTCGGAAGGCGTGGACTACGCGCCGATCCCGCCGCGTTATCGCACCACCTACTTCTCGCACATCTGGGGCGGCGGCTATTCGGCCGGTTACTACGCCTACCTGTGGAGCGAAGTGCTGGACGCCGGCAGCGTGGAATGGTTCAAGAACAATGGCGGCCTGACCCGCAAGAACGGCGACCACTTCCGTGACACGCTGCTGTCGCGTGGCGGCAGCTCGGACGCCGTGGGCCTGTACCGCAGCTTCAGCGGTGGCGAGCCGGATGTCGGCCCGCTGTTGAAGCGTCGTGGCCTGGACAAGGGCGTCAAGAAGTAAGTCCTGCGATCGCCGTCACAAATGAAGAAGCCGCCGCAAGGCGGCTTCTTCACGACGGGCCCGGCGTGGCGTTAGGATGGGTCGGGGACAACGAAGCAAGCCTGATGCCGGAAACGCCTTACAACGGTGACGCCTTCAGTCGCGACCTGATTGCGCGATGGGGACATTTGTCCGACGGCCTGGCCTATGACGAAGGACTGCTCCACCTGCAGATGGGCCACCTGGGCGTGGTCTGCGTGACCCGGCCCGGAAGTGCGAAGGCCATCCTGCAATTCCTGGGTGAAGTTGTATCGCGGCCTGGTGCGGCAGCGGAGATCCGCGAAGCCATCACCGATTCTTTTCTTGATTGGGGCGATTTGCGCGTGGCCGGCTTGGCCCGTACGGTGCCACCGCCACTTTCGTCGGTGATCCGGGGCTAGGCTCTAGTCGTCGTTCGCTGCGGCTTCCCTGCCCTGCTGGCGGATCAGGATTTCCTGGCGCGCATCCTCGATCGACATCAGCACGTCGTCCACGTCGGCGATGGCCTCGCTGAAGATGAACTTTCCGGTGAGCTGCGCTTCCGGCAATAGTTCGCCTTTTTCGAACAGCGCCCACATCTCCTCGCCAAAAAACAGGCCTTCGAGCTCGGGTGCGAAGCGCGCCAGGGTGCCGCGGATGTTGTTGACGTCGCGCAGCAGCATCGTGCGCGCATTGTTGTTGCCCGCAGCGCTTACCGCCTGCGGCAGGTCGATGATGACCGGGCCGTTTTCATCCACCAGCACGTTGTATTCGGACAGGTCGCCGTGGATCAGTCCGATGCAGAGCATGCGCACGACCTGGCGCACCAGGAAGGAAAAGAATTCACGCGCCTGCGCGGGCTCCAGATCAATCTCACCCAGGCGCGGCGCGCTGTGCCCGCTGCTGTCGGTGATCAGTTCCATCACCAGCACGCCGCTGAAATAACCGTAGGGCCTGGGCACGCGGACGCTGGCGGCCGACAACTGGTACAGCGCATCGACCTCGGTGTTCTTCCAGGCGGCTTCCTGTTCCTTGCGGCCGAACTTGGTGGCCTTGCCAATGGCGCGGGTTTGGCGACTGCCACGCACCTTGCGGCCTTCCTGGTACTGCACGCGCGCCTGGAAGCTGCGCTGGCCCATGTCCTTGTAAACCTTGGCGCAGCGAAACTCGTCGCCGCAGCGCACGACGTACACGGCCGCTTCCTTGCCACTCTTGAGCGGGCGAATCACCTGGTCGATGACGCCGTCATCGATGAGGGGCTGCAGGCCGGCGGGGACTTTCATTCGAGGTGCGGCCTGGGGCGGGACAGGGCATTATCCCCGAGCCAGGGCCTCGCGACGAGTCGCGCAGCACATATGCGTCATCCAGGGAACGAAAGCCGATGCGTACACGCGTAATACTTGCCATCGCCGCGCTGATTCCCCTCGCTGCGCTCTCGATCTACGCCTTGAACCCCTTGGGCGTACCCAGCCAGGACCCGCGCGGGCGCTTGCTCGGCGTCATTCCTTACCGCGAGTCGTCCGACTCGATGCTGCCGACGATCGCCCGAGGCGAAATCGTCGTTGCCTGCACCGGCTCCTATGCGTGGTCCCAACCTGCGAGGGGCGACATCGTGGCCTTCTGGACGCCGCCGGAACTTGAGTCTGCCTACGTCAAGCGCATCGTTGCCATCGCCGGCGATACCGTGGAATTCCGCGCTGGCCGCTACCTGCTGAATGGGATCGTGCAGGACGAACCCTATGTCGAGGGTGTCGATGACTTGCCTGACATGCCCGCGGCGCAGGTGCCGGCCGACTCGGTTTTCGTGGCCGGCGACAACCGGGCGCACAGCTACGACAGCCGCTTCTTTGGACCGGTGCAGGTGTCGACGATCATCGGGAAGATGTGCGCAAAGCTTTGAGCCCTGGCGCCCTCCGCCGCTGTCCCGGGCCCGTTGATTTCCGCGTTGCACACTAGCGAAGCCAAAAATCCAACCCAGGTGGGTCCGCCATGCGAAAGATGATCCAGACGTGCCTGTTCCTGACCTGCCTCGTGCTTGCCGCCTGCGCGAAACCCATTCCAGCCGATCGCAAGGCCTACGTCGGTGAGTGGCGCTCGGAGTCGATGGCGCTGCGGATCTCTCAGGATGGCCGGGTGATCTATGAACGCAAGAACGGCAATGCCTCCACCTCCGTCGACGGGCCACTGAAGGAATTCAAAGGGGACGATTTCATCGTCGGCGTGGGTCCGCTGACCACGACCTTCGTGGTTTCCGTCGCACCCCATCAATCCGGCGGTGCCTGGAAGATGACCGTTGATGGCGTCGAACTCACCCGGGCCGAGTAGGTTGTCGCCGATGGCAAGCAAACGACCAAAGACCATTGCCGAATACATTGCCGCCGCCCCACCCGAGGGCCAGCCGCATTTGCGCCGGCTGTACGCCATCCTCAAGGCCGCGGCGCCGGATGCCGAGGAAGCCATCAAGTGGGGCAATCCAAGGCGACCGAGCACATGATCCAGGTCCGCTACGACCAACCGCTGCCGGAGGCCCTGATTCGAGAGATTGCCGAGGGCTGCGTACGGGACGTTGCCGCGCGTGACAGCGACTCTTTCTGGTGACGTTCTGAAATACTTATTGGATGACCTTGAAAACAACAAAGCTGCTTGAATCATCCCGACTCGTGCTGGTCGCCTCCACCGCCGCGCACGTTAGCACTGAACTCGAGGCGCCGGAAAAACTGTGCCTGATGCTGGATGCAACGGTCTCGCCCGCTTGGCCGAGTGGCGAATACGACCGCGAAGCGATGGAATTCTTCCTGTCGCGGTTCGAGGAAGGCGGAGAAAGCGTGGAAGGCTGGTACGGCTGGTATGCGCTGGGCCCTGGCCGCGACGGCGCATCGCGCGAACTGGTAGGCGCCGGCGGATATTTCGGCCCACCGGGCGAGGATGGCACGGTGGAAATTGGCTATTCGGTATTGCCCGAATGGCAGCGCCAGGGTTATGCGAGCGAAATCGTCAGGACGCTGGTGGCGCATGCGTTCACGTTTCCGGAGGTGGCCCGGGTTATCGCGCACACGTCGGCCGAGAATCCGGCGTCCATCAAGGTGCTGATGGCTACTGGCTTCCAGGCCGCGGGGCCCGGCGAAAATGTTGGCACGCTGCGCTTCGAGTTCACCAGGCCCTGAGAGGTGATTTGATGATCCTGACAATCCTGCTGATGGTCGCGACCGCAGCGCCGGCCATGGTGGTCGTGCACGAGGACGACGTGAAGCGCGACGAGCCACCGCCGCACGGTGCGATCGGCCTGTCCACGGCCTATCGGATCAGTGATGCCGTGCCCGCACCGCGCGACATGGAATTCCGCAAGCGCATACTGCATCCTGGCGCGGCGATCGGCCTGCATCGCATCGACCACGACGAGGTGTACTACGTGCTCTCAGGAGAGGGCGAAGTGACTTCGGACGGAACCACGCGGCAACTCAAGGCCGGGATGGCCGCTTATCTGTTCAAGGGCGCCACCGTCGGCATCCGGCAGACCGGAAAGGAAGCGCTGGCCATCATCGTCAGCTATCCCAATCCACCTCGGCAGGCAGGCGATGCGCCCGCGTCGGCACTGGCTGCACGGCAAGACGGGCAGATCGGTCCAACCAGGTACTACCAGGATGGCAAGCGCATCCCGCCGCCAGCCAACCCGCCCCCGGTATATCCGCAAAAGGAGCTCCGCAGGCGGATCGGCGGAACGACCGTGGTTGCGTTCACTCTCGACGCCGACGGAAAGATCAACGGCGCCCAGGTGAAGACGTCGAGCGGCAACAAGAACCTGGACAAGGCCGCTGTCGAAGCTGTCCTTAATTGGAAAGTAACCCCGTTGGACAAGAACGGAAAACCATTTTCCGGCGTGGGCGAAACGGAAATTGCCTTTGCACCCTAGACTGTGCGAGAGACGGGGGGATGGCTTATGAAGCCCGGGGAACAGTGGCATGCGAGCTGAAGTAGCGGACGACATCCTGCGCACCTACCTGCATGTCAGGGACGGCGGTGGCGTGGATCGCATCGAAGCAGGCCAGGAATTCTGGCCTGCACTTGCCGCGGGCAAGCTTCCGCACCTGGACGCAGGCCGGCTGATGTCGGCGTTCACCTTCATTGGCGCATGGGAAACCTGGGAGCGCCATCCAGCCGGCGAGGAACTGGTGATGCTTCTATCTGGCGAAGTCATGCTGACGCTCGAGCAGGACGGAGGCGAACATCGGGTCCTGCTGAAATCCGCAGGTGACTACGTGCTGGTTCCGACCGGCACCTGGCACACGGCAAGCAGTCATGTCGAAAGCACCCTACTTTTCCTGACGCCCGGCGCCGGCACCGAACACCGTCCTGTCAAATAAGGAGACCAACCATGTATTCCAAAATCCTTTATGCGGGTTGGGGCGACATGGACTTCAACTCGCACATGAAGAACACCGCCTTCCTGGACAAAACCGCCGACGTGCGCCAGATGTTCCTGATGGAGCATGGCTTTCCGATGGAGGAGTTCTCGCGTTTGCGCATCGGGCCCGTGGTGAAGAAGGACGAGGTCGAGTACTTCAGTGAAGTCGGGCTGCAGCAGCACATCACGGTGACCTACGCGCTGGCGGGTCATTCCCTGGACGGCAGCCGCTTCCTGCTCCGGCACGAGATATTCCGCCCGGATGGAAAACTCAGCGCGCGTGTCACCAGCACCGGTGGCTGGCTCGACCTGGACGCACGCAAGCTGATCGCGCCGCCACCGGCGCTGCTGGCAGCCATGAACTCGCTGGACAAGACGGAGGATTTCGTCGAACTGCCCTCCAGCATCAAGCGCAAGGCCTGACGCCGTGATCGCGCGCCTGTGGCATGGCCGGACGCCCACGGAAAAGGCCGATGACTATCTCGCCTTCCTGCAACAGCGGGCGTTGCCCGACTATCGGTCCACGCCCGGCAACATCGCCGCCTACATCCTGCGTCGCGCCGAAGGCGAGGTTACCCATTTCACTACCCTCACCTACTGGCACTCGCTGGAATCCATCGAAGCATTCGCGGGCAGCGACATCTCGCAGGCGAAATACTATCCGGAGGACGCGGATTTCCTGCTTGAGTACGAGGCCACGGTCCAGCACAGCGAGTTGTATTCCTGACAGCCGCCATCCGCCGGCGATTACCGGTTATCTTTAGGCGGTGAACATCGAACAGGCCCGGCTCTACGCGATGTCGCTTCCCGGCACGGCCGAAGCGCCGCACCACAAATACTCGTCGTTCCGGGTGGGCGGCAAGATCTACGCCACCGTGCCGCCGGATGGCCTGCACCTGCACGTTTTCGTGGACGAGGTCGAACGCGAACACGCGCTGGCCCTGGCACCCGAAGCCTGCCAGAAACTATTCTGGGGCGACGCAGCCGTAGGCTTGCGCATCGTGCTGGCGAAAGCGAAACCTGCGTCGGTGAAGCGACTGCTGCACTGCGCCTGGACCCGCAAGGCGCCAAAGAAATCCGTCGCCGCCCATCCCAACCCCATGCAACAGGCCTAGCCATGTATAGCGCTGCTTTCATCTTCGAGCCCGGACAATACGACGATGAGTTCCATCGGCTGAATGCCATCATTGATGACGTGGCGAAATCTATGCCGGGCTTCCTGGGCGTGGACTCCTGGCAATCGACGTCGGGCAGCCTGCGCAACGTCACTTATTTCTGGTCCGATCTGGAAACCCTGAAGTCGTTCTCCATGCATCCGGCGCATCAGGAAGCGAAGCGCCAATACGCGCGCTGGTACCAGGGCTATCACATCGTGGTATCGCAGGTGCTTCGGTCGTATGGCGACGGCGCCATCACCCACATCACGCCCGACGATCGTCGCCGCGAGGACTGAAGACATGCCGAACAATATTTTCCTGATCGCTGGCGGCACGCTCAGCGCCATCGCCGCGCTCGCGCACATCGGCTGCATCATCTTTGGCGCATCGTGGTATCGCTTCTTCGGCGCCGGTGAAAAGATGGTGCAGTTGGTCGAGGCCGGCTCGTCGCGCCCCACCCGCGTCACCTTGCTGGTCGCGGCCGTGTTGCTGGGATGGGCGGCGTACGCACTGTCGGGCGCCGGGGTGATTCCGCGCCTGCCCTTCCTGCGACTCATCCTGTGCGCCATCACCGCCGTGTACTTGCTGCGCGGCTTGCTGTTCTTCCTGCTGATCCCGTATTTCCCGGGCAACAGCATGACCTTCTGGCTGTGGAGCGCGGGCATCTGCCTGGGCATCGGGCTGCTGCATCTTTTCGGACTGCGCCAGGCCTGGCCCACGCTTTAGCAGGCGCGCGCCTCACCAATTCCCGGTCGGGCGTTTGTTAGACTTTGGAGATAGTCATCCTCCGGAGTCCGCCATGAAAGTCCGTGCCGCCGTCGCCTATCAGTCCGGCGCTCCGCTGGTCATCGAAAACGTCGACCTGGAAGGCCCGAAGGCCGGTGAAGTGCTGGTCGAGATGAAGGCCACGGGTGTCTGCCATACCGATGCCTACACGTTGTCCGGCGCGGATCCCGAAGGTTTGTTCCCGACCATCCTCGGCCACGAAGGCGCCGGGGTCGTGATCGAAGTCGGCGCCGGCGTGAAGTCGCTGAAGCCGGGCGACCATGTCATTCCGCTGTACACGCCAGAATGCCGCGAGTGCGAGTACTGCCTCAACCCCAAGACCAACTTGTGCCAGGCGATTCGATCGACCCAGGGCCAAGGCTTGATGCCGGACGGGACGTCGCGGTTTTCCATGGGTGGCAAGAAGTTGCATCACTACATGGGCACGTCCACCTTCGCGCAGTTCACCGTAGTGCCGGAAATCGCGTTGGCGAAAATTCGCGAGGACGCACCCTTCGACAAGGTCTGCTACATCGGCTGCGGCGTAACCACCGGCATTGGTGCGGTGATCTACACCGCGAAGGTCGAACCGGGTTCCAAGGTCGTGGTGTTCGGACTGGGCGGCATCGGCTTGAATGTCGTGCAGGGCGCGCGCCTGGCTGGCGCCGACATGATCGTCGGCGTGGACCTGAATCCGGGCCGCCGCGCGATGGCAGAAAAATTCGGCATGACCCATTTTGTAAATCCGGCCGAGGTGGAAGGCGACCTCGTGCCCTACCTGGTCAACCTGACCAAGGGCGGCGCCGACTACAGCTTCGAGTGCATCGGCAATACCAAGGTGATGCGCCAGGCCCTGGAGTGTTGCCACAAGGGCTGGGGCACCAGCGTGATCATCGGCGTGGCCGAGGCCGGCGCCGAGATTTCAACGCGCCCGTTCCAGTTGGTGACGGGGCGCAATTGGCGCGGCAGCGCCTTCGGCGGCGCCCGCGGCCGCACCGACGTGCCGAAGATCGTGGACTGGTACATGGACGGCAAGATCGACATCGACTCGCTGATTACCCACACGATGCCTCTGGAGAAGATCAACGAGGCCTTCGACCTGATGCACCGGGGCGAGTCGATCCGCAGCGTGATTGTGTACTAGGCATCAGGCTGACAGAAAAGTCTGGGCGAATTGGTTCAAGCCTCGCTCGGACTTACGCGCCATTCCCACTCTTCGTTACCGGGGTCAAAACGCGGCGGTAACCAATACCAGGACAAAAGTGTCCGGTAACGCGGCACATTCAGCAGTTTTGACTTGCGAGCCCTTGTTCCCACTCGTTTCGCAGTCGCATACTCCGCGCAACACCCCACTTTGGGGCTCTGCTGAGCGTTAGGCCTTAGGACGACTGCGTCATGATAAAGAACATAATCATCGCTTTGCAGGCACTCGCGATCCTTTTCGGCTTGCTTTGGTCGCAGTCGTACACGAATAGAATGGAGCAGCTGTTCTACAGCAACCACCTGCGCATCATGGCATTTGACGTGGAGCTTCTCACCACCCTGCGACGCGATATCGAGGCGGGTAAGATCGCATCCGCCAAAACCGCGCTGTCGCAGAGAATTCCAGAGATCGTCGGAGAGATGGAAGAACTCGTCGACGAAGTCGATCCCACGATGGAAGACACGCTTAAGGGGTCGATGGACGCCGCAGCCCTAGTCGATAAGCTTGGCTCGCCCCAGGTGTCAGCTGCGCTCAACCGCAAGCTCCAAGGCAAAGGTGTTCCGTCGCCCTGACTATTCAATCAAGGGGAACATTTTACCCTACGGGTAACATGTGCCCTCATCTCAGGCGTTAGGCGGTTACGATTTTCGTCGACGAGGTACGCAAATATGGGCAAGTGGTTGGCAGGAATCTTGGCGGCGCTGATCGGTGGAACCGTCCTCTGGTTCCTGACGAATGCTGTGTTTCCCCGCCTTATTCAAAGCGATCCCGCGCCAGTCCCAGCGGAGATTCGCGTCGAGTGTATTCCCTTACCAGCCACGGTGTCGCCGGGCGGAACAACCGAGCTTACGATAAGAGTGACTCGCAACGGAGCTCCTGTCGAAGGAGCAGCCGTTATCTTTAAGCCGGAGGACGCCGCCTCTCCTGCCAGGACGGTATCTGGAGGCATTCTGCGGACGACTTGGACCGCGCCGAATCCCAGCGCCGGAGCATACATATTTCCGGTAAATGTTGATCTGAAGGGTGTGCGGACGGCTACCGAAGAGCTAGACGGATATTCCGGTACCAATTGCCAAGTGCTCGTGCATTGGCCTTAGGCCAGAGACAGACATGGGCGCCGCGTGTCGCACTTACTATGGCAATTCCCGTCACCTAACTATTCATTCAAGGGGAACCAAAATCGTACCGATTTTGCTCACCCGAAATCAGGCGTCAGGCGGCAACTTCAGGGCTCTGAAAAATGACATTCTCCAGGCTTATCCAAGCGACCATCCCTTTGCTGCTCTCTCCCTTGGTCATTCTTTGGCTAGACAGTTCGGGCAATGACAAGGCCATAGCTTTTTCGATTCCCTGGCTGGCTTTTAGCGCCGTTTACCTGATTGTCTTTCTTTTGCTGTCGCGGCAGGTCAAGAGTACGTTCTTACTGACCTTGTTCTCGGCTACGATCTCCGTCGCAGTTGGGGCTTTCGGTGTGTCCTACCTCGTGATTTCATATCTAAAGGCACACGCAGGCAACTAACTATTCATTCAAGGGAAACCAAGATCGTTCCGATTTTGCTCTCCTTATCTCAGGCGTCAGGCCCAAGGAAGCTCGATGGGATTTGCAATTTCATGGCTCGCAGTTTCGGGGAGATCGCCGGAAAGCGTACTTGGCGAACTCGGCGTTTCAAGGACCGGAAGGGCGGAGGAGTTCCCAGAATCTCCGATCACTTGCGCCAAGCTTCCATCAGGCTGGTTTCTGGTTTTCGCGAACGAATTCGATTCGCCCCTTGTTTCCGAGAGAACCCTGGGCGCGCTATCCGCTGAATGCGAAGTGCTCGCCTGCCAAGTAGAAGAGCATGTGATGTTCAGCTCCGCTTCTTACCACGCCAATTCGCAACAGATCTGGTACGTGGAACATGATGCGCAAAAGTCCATTTACCATCTGCGGTCGCAAGGTAGGTTGCCAGGACAGTTTGACGATCTCTTCGCTGGGCTCAAGAAGCAACAAGACGACGACGGCGGGACCGAATCAGACGTGGACTACATCCACGACGTACCGGTCGCTTTGGCGAGCTCAATCGTTTCATTTCGCCACGACCAGGACATCGCAGGCGCCAGCCCTGAGTCATTCGAAGTGCTAACTCGTCAGCCATCCGCAAAGCCCTGGTGGCGAGTCTGGTAGGGGTCAGGCGCTACAACACCAACTGGACTCACATGAACCAGATAGTTCAATCAGCCCCATGTGCAATCAATCCTGTGGACAAGCAGAGGCAAGCGAAGGTGGTCGGCGATGATCTTGTTCGGCACCACGGAAAACGTAAGTTCTATTCGGTCAGCCAAGTCAAAGCCGCGAATGAGCGATGCTATATCCAGCCAGACTATGCCTGCTGGTCACACGCACTCTTCAACACCCATTCTGACTTTGACCGCATACACGCTCAACTGGGCGAGACCTGCGACTACCTCTCGATGAAACGAGCGATGCTGGAGTCGGTTTCTATCAGCGACGCATCGAGTTGGTTTGACTTTGACCTGTCATGGCTGGACTTCCCATACATCGATTGGTCCATCTTTGACTTTTTGGACTTCTGACCCTCCTGCAGGCGTTAGGCCTCATGATGCGTAATCGGAGACACATGGACAGAGCACAACTCACGCGCCTGCTACTAGTCACATCCATTCTGTACGTGATCGGGTTCTACTTCATTGGCAGCGCTATAAAGCCTGGCTATTCGCAGTTGTCTAACTTCGTGAGCGAGTACAACGCGACGGGCACACCTTGGGCAGGCACACTAACCTATGCTGGCTACCTAGCCACTGCCGTTCTCTTGTCGGCGTTCTTGGTCTCAGCCGCACCGCTCGCTCAGGTGTCTGGAATGAGCCGTTGGGGCTTCTGGCTCCTGTGGTCAGTTCCTGCTTCATACTTTCTTGCGGTAATTGCCCCCTGCGATGCCGGTTGCCCTATTGAGGGATCAACCAGCCAACTCATGCACAATTTTCTCGCAATCGTGACTTACTTCGGTATGGGCGCCAGCATTGCCTTAGTCTCCCTGGCTTCTAAATTCAGGGCCTTCAAACTGCGCCGCACCTTTATTCTCTTGGTCGGCATCGCTTTTCCAGTCGTGTTTGTCGCCATGGTCCAGCCAGAGTTCGCGCCATGGAGAGGCTTACTACAGAGATCACTCGATATCGCGTTGGCGGCATCCCTCATCCTGATAGCTTGGACACTCATTCCGTCAGGTCAACAAGCGCACCAGGCCAAGTCTTGAATTCAACCACCAAGTGCGACTCCCCTTGGCAGTTGCATAGTCGATTCCCCACCGATCACCAGCGTCGATTTTCAGCCGTCGCAATCCGCGCGAAGCGAAAGCGCGCTGGCAACATCGCGCCAGTCAAACGCCGCTACCGCCATGTCGTCGTGCACCGCATAGAAGACGCCTTGCGGGAAGCGACTGGTCGCGGCCTGGTGCAGCCACACGCCATCGGTGTTGGCGACCGTGTTGCCGGCGAAGGCGCCGAGCGGTGCGAGGGTCTGGCGGTCGTAGACGTGGAACAGGCTGCGGTCCTTGAACTGGTCGGTCGCCAGCCAGTAGCCGCTGCCATCCGGGCAGGTCCATAGTGCGATGCCTTCCGCCTGCGCCTTGAACTGGCCCAGGCCGATCGTTCGCCCGCGATATTCGCCCGACAGACTGTACTCGCGCACTGCCGTGCCCGTGACGGTGTCCTCTTCGGAAACCAACAGGCGGTCGTGGGCTGGATCGCCCCAGAGCGATTCGGGAATCCGGATGGCGCCGGCCTCGGTGATGTCGCCATGGGTTCCGCCAAGCTCGGCGACTACGGCACTGCCATCGGTGCGCACGCGGTAGCGATGGATGCGCTTGTCGAGACGGGCCAGTGGCGGAACGATGCTGTCGCCGCGCGCGTCAGTGCCGGCCATGTAGGCGTCGGTCACCAGCACATCGCGTTCGCCGCCCGCCAATTCGCGCACCCACAATCCGTAAGGCTGCTGCAGTTCGCGCTCGCCGAAGGTGGCAAGGCTAGCCAGGCCGGGCAGCGAGAGCACTTGCACGCGCCGGTTGTCGCGCTCGACCACGAACAGCAGGTCGCCCGACACCGCGACGCCGTTGGGCCGCTGGAACTGTCCCGCCCCGGTTCCGACCGTACCCACGCCACGCAAGGTGGCGCCGGTATCACCGTCGTACAGCACCAGGCCCTTGCCTTCCTTTGCGGTGGCGAACAACCAGACCTTTCCTTCGGGCGATGTCCATGATGCAGGCGAGTCGATGTTGTCGAGAGGCGTGCGTGCCGTGATGAATGCCTCGGCCACGGTGGCGTGGTTGATGCCCGACCCGGCCAGCGTCGGCTCGGCGCCTGCAATTTCATCGGGTTCGCGCACCGCAGTCAGGGGTGCACACGCAGAAACCACGATCAACGAAACGACAAGGGCGGAATGACGGGGGCGCATCAACTCTCCAGCGTGAAAAAAGTCCAACCGCCTTTTTATCGAATCATTGCGACAATGTGATTGCAGTCTGGCTGTCATTTATTCGACACCGGCGGTGCGTACAAATCCGGGGTTTATCCACTCCGGAATTCCACTGATGAAGAAGCACCTGCTCGCGCGCAGCCTGTCCCAGGCTCTTTCCACCGCCGCACTCCTGGTTGTCGCCGGCGCTGCCGGCGCGCAGGCAACCGCGCCGGACGGCGCCGAGCCGACCAAACTCGATACCGTGCAGGTAGTGGGCGAAATCAGCTATCGCGACCGGGCCGAAGAGCCGGCGACGCTGGTCTATGACCTCGACTATTTCCAGCGCTTCGAGCCGCTGACGGTGGGCGACATGCTCAAGCGCGTGCCCAGCGTCGCCTTCCTTTCCGACGTGCTCGAATACGACGGCGTCCGCCTGCGCGGCCTGGACCCGGGCTACACGCAGATCCTGATCAACGGCAAGCGGGTGCCGGGCGCCGGCTTCGACCGCGCGTTCTTCGTGGACCGCATTCCCGCCGAACTGGTGGAGCGCATCGAAATCGTCCGCTCGTCTTCGGCCGACCGCAGTGGCGATGCCGTCGCCGGCGCGCTGAACATCGTGCTGCGCGACGGCCTGTCGCTCGACGGCGGCTACCTGCGCCTGGGCGCGCTGCATTACAACGATGGCGAAGTCGAACCCACGGTGGGCATGGTCTGGGGCGGCGAAGCCCTGGGCGGCAACCTGTTGCTTGGATTCAATCGCCAGGGCCGTCGCAACCCCAAGGAAAAATTCAGCCAGCGCTTCGACGAGCCGGGCGGCACGCTCGACAACGTGGAAGTGCAGACCGACGTTCGCAGCGGCGATGACACGTCCTTCAATGCCGACTACCGCGCCAACATCGGCGAAGGCCAGCTCGCACTCAGCGCGTTCTTCGTGCGCACCGACCGCCTGCAGGACGAGGACTCGCTGGAATACGCCGATGGCATACAAACGGCGCCCAACCTGCTCAGCGTGAACGACAACGACCTGGACATCCGGACCGACAACTTCTCGTTCGGCGTGGATTACGGCGTGCCGTCCTTCGGCGGCCAGACGCGCTTCCGGATCGGCTTCGCCGGCATCGATGACGAGCAGTATGAATTCGAGGATGAATACGAGTACCTGCGCGACGGCATCCCGTTTCCCGAAGACGACCGTTACACGGGGGACCGGACCTACACCGATCTGCGCGACCGCGAACTGTCCTTCGAGCTTCGCCACGAACGCGACGTGGGCGAAAGCGAGCTTCGCTTCGGCGTCGAAGTAACCCGCAAGGAACGCGAGACGTCGGTGCTGACCGACCGCAACCGCATCACCATTCCCAACGCGCCCACGCCGCGGCCAGCGATACCGGGCACCTTCGGCCCGTACCTGCCGCTGGCCGGTGGATTGAACCGCGTCGAGGAAAAGCGCATCGAACCGTTCGTGCGGCTCGATGGCGAACAGGGCGCGATGGAATGGGAGATCGGCCTGCGCTACCAGTACACCGACGTCAGCATCCACGACTACACGGTTGATCCTGGCCTTGAAAGCAGCGACAACGACTACGGTGTCGTCCTGCCCTCGGGCCACCTGCGCTGGAATCTCGACGACAACTCGCGCCTGACTGCCTCGATTGCACGCACCATGCGGCGCCCGAATTTCGACCAGGTTTCACCGGCGCTGCTGTTGGCAGAACTCGGCGACAACGATCTGCTCGGTAATCCGGACCTGAAGCCCGAAGACGCCTGGGGCGTCGACCTCGGCTGGGAACGCCGTCTCGGCCGCCGCGGCGTGGTTGGCCTGAACTTCTTCTACCGCGACATCAAGGACCTGATCGAGATCGTCAATACCGGTGAAGAGGGCGACGAGGGTGAGGACACTTTCGTACTGCAGCCGCGCAACGCCGGGGACGGCCAGGTCTGGGGCGCCGAGTTCGATCTTTCGACGCCGCTGTCGGCACTGGGACTGGACAATACCGGCGTCTTCCTCAACTACTCCTGGCTCGACAGCGAAATTGAAGACGTGTTCGGCACGCGCCGCTTCAACGACCAGTCCGGCCACGTGTTGAATGTTGGTTTCATCCAGGAGCTGCCGGAGCTTGCCGCTTCCTTCGGCGTGACGTATCGCGAACAGGGCGACGCCTTCGGCCGTATCGTCGGTGAAGAGGTCCGCACGACTTATGACGGCGACCTGGAAGCCTATGTCGAGAAACGCTTCGGTACCCAATGGACGCTGCGGTTCACCGGCTCCAACCTGTTGAACGCCTCGAAGAGCGAAGTCTTCGACAAATTCAGCACGATTGCCGACCAGATCGATCGCAGCCATGACGAGTACGAACTGGAGAACGAGGTGGGCGGTCGCGTGTACCAGATGGTGGTGCGCTATTCCTTCTGATCGCAATTCCTTGAAGTCGGTCACAACCTGAACGGGGCCGGCATCGGATAGTACGGATGCACTACCCGACCCCCTAACCCGCGCGAAGGTTTCATCCATGTCTGCCCCCCGAACCTGGATGTTTGCCTTGGGCCTGGTGGCGTTGGCCACGATGGCGGCGAACTACGAGAAGTTGTTCGAATCCACCGAGCGGGTTCGCCCGCCTGCCGCGTCCACCTCGCCCGGCCGGGTAACGGCGAACAAGGGCAACCCCGGCAAGCCGGTCAAACCCAGCATCACCATCGGCGAAGCATCGCGCTTCCTCAACCAGGCGACCTTCGGCCCGACCGAAGTCGAAGCGATGGCGCTGACCGGCAGCACGTACAGCAACTGGATCAACAACCAGTTCACGCTGCCACGCTCGTCGCATTACTCGCATGTGCTGTACCTCAAGTCGCAGGGCGTGAACATCGACGACTTCAGCAACCAGCATGCCGTGGAATCGTTCTGGAAACAGGCGATTACCGGGCCGGATCAATTGCGCCAGCGGGTGACCTGGGGACTGAGCCAGATCTTCGTGGTCGGCGACGTCAACAACATCCGCAACGCGTCCTACTACGACCTGCTCGCCGCCAATGCCTTCGGCAACTACCGCACGCTGCTGGAGGAAGTGACGCTGTCGCCGGCGATGGGTTATTGGCTTTCGCACATCGGCAACAAGAAGGAAGACCTGGCGACCGGCCGGCTGCCGGATGAAAACTACGCGCGCGAAGTGATGCAGCTCTTCAGCATCGGGCTGTGGAAACTCAACCCCGACGGCACCCGCATGCTGGACGGACTGGGCAAACCCATTCCAACCTATGGCCAGGAAGACATCCGCGGCATGGCCAAGGTGTTGACGGGCTGGACCTATGCCGGCTGCAACCCGGCCACTGAATCCTGGTATTGCTTCGACTCCGCGCGGTCCGGCTACTACCGCACCTACGCCGACATCACCACGCAGATGGCGCCGCTCGAGGCCTATCACTCGACGGTGCAGAAGAGCATCGTCAATGGCGTGGTGATTCCGGCCGGCGGCACGGCGCGCAGCGACCTGAAGATCGCGCTCGACACTTTGTTCAACCATCCCAACGTCGGCCCCTTCATTGGCCGGCAACTGATCCAGCGCCTGGTCAAATCCAATCCCTCGCCGCAGTATGTTGGTCGCGTTGCAGCGGCCTTCGCCAACAATGGCAGTGGCGTGCGCGGCGACATGCAGGCGGTGATCCGCGCCGTGTTGCTCGATACCGAAGCGCGCGACGTGACCCAGACCCAGACGCAAACCGCCGGGCGCCTGCGCGAGCCGGTGCAGATGCTGGCCCAGTATTTCCGCGTGTTCACCACGCCGCCCAGTGACGGCCGCTTCGACTTCAATGTCTGGTGGATGGAGTCGGTGTTCCAGCAGCGCCCGCTCAGCTCGCCCAGCGTGTTCAATTTCTACAGCCCGAATTTCCTGCCGCCCGGCGAGATGTCGCAAAATGTGATTTATGGCCCGGAGTTCCAGATCCTGCATGAAGGCACGGTCGTGGACGGCTACAACTTCATCGAATACTTCGTGATGAACGAGGTGGATGGCGTCACTGGCTATCGGCACAACTACGCGGCGCTGGAATCCCTGGCCGGCAACCCCGGCGCGCTGGTGGACAAGCTGAGCCTGTTGTTGACTGGCAGCCGGCTGTCATCCGCCTCTCGCACGATCATCGTGGATGCGGTGGGCAAGGTTTCGTCGAGCCAGCCCAAGGACCGGGTGAAGATGGCGCTGATGCTTTTCGAAATCGCGCCCGACTACAAGGTGCAGAAATGAACTTGCCCGGCAACAAGGATATCCAGCGACTGCTGGACGAGGAAAAATCGCTGCGCTCACGCCGGCAGTTCCTGATGTCGGCGGCAGGCGTGGCCGGCATGGGCGCGCTGGGAAGTTTTGGCTTCAGCCTCAATTCGCTGGCGGCGGCCGCGACCCTATCGGGCAGCGCGCTGCCGACCGATTACAAGGCGCTGGTGTGCTTCTTCATGTTCGGCGGCAACGACAACGGCAATACCCTGATTCCGTCCGACCAGACCACCTACAACTCGTACGTGATGGGGCGCGAGGGCTCGCTGACGCGACCGCTCGGCATCACCCGCCTGCGCGAAGAGTTGCTGCCCCTGGTGACGCCTTCGATGACCGATGGTCGCCAGGTCGGCTTGCCGCCGGAAATGTCGCGACTGAAAGCGCTGTACGACCAGGGCAAGGTCGCGATCCTGCCCAACGTGGGCGTGCTGGCGCATCCGACCACGCGCACGCAGTACCAGTCCAAGACCATTGAACTGCCGCCGCAATTGTTTTCGCATTCCGACCAGCAGCGCTTCTGGCAGTTGGGCGTGCCCAACTACACCACGCTTACGGGCTGGGCCGGCCGCATGGGCGACTTGCTGGCCGCGGCCAACACGTCGGCGGCGGTGTCGATGTGCGTGTCGTTGAATGGCAACAATGCCTGGCAGGTCGGCAATTCCGTCTTGCCCTACCCGATCAATTCCGAAACCGGCGCGGCCGAATTCTGGTCGTTCTGGAACAGCACGCGGCGCAACGCGATGAACGCGCTGAACGCCGACCCGCGCACCGGCAACATGCTCGAGCGCCAGGCGTCACGCGTGTACAACCGCGCCGTGTCGGCGCAGGACCTGATGCGCACCTCGCTGGCCGCAGGCATGAACTTCGATGACCTCTTCACCGGCGTGCCGGGCGACATCGACCCGGGCCTGGTCGAGGACTACATGGAAGTGCAGGAAAATTTCAAGATGATTGCGCGCATGGTCGATTCGCGCGATCGCCTGGGCCACAAGCGGCAGATCTACTTCGTCGGCCTGGGCGGCTTCGATGACCACGACAGCCTGGCCGACCACGGCGATCGCCTGCGCATCGTCTCCGACCATATGGCTGCTTTCTATGCGGCCACGGTGCGCATGGGCATCCAGGACAAGGTGGTGACCTTCACCGCATCGGACTTCGGCCGCACGCTCAAGAGCAACGGCAGCGGCTCCGACCACGGCTGGGGCTCGCATCATTTCGCGATGGGCGGATCGGTGTTGGGCGGCGACCTGTACGGCAGCTTCCCGTCACTGGACATTGCCGGCCCGAATTCCGTGGAAGCGCAAGGGCAGTTGCTGCCCTCGACTTCCGTGGACGAATACGCCGCCACGCTGGCCAAATGGTACGGCGTTTCCAGCAGCGACATCCCGCTGGTGATCCCCAACATCGGCCGCTTTGCGCGGCCGGACCTGGGCTTCCTGCCGCCGGTCTAGATCAGGAGCGCCACCACAGCAGGAAGCTGTGCCACAGGCGCTTGAAGATGTTGGCTTTCTCGCTGGCCTGCAATGCCACCAGCGGGCGCTCGGCAATCAGCTTGCCATCCAGCGTTACACGCAACTTGCCAATGACCTGGCCCTTGGTAATCGGGGCGATCAGCGTCTTGGCCACGTCCATGGTCGGCTTGAGCTGCGCATAGCGGCCGCGCTCGACCGAAATTACCAGCGGCGCGGTGATGCCCAGGTCGATCTGGTTGACGGTGCCCTTCCAGACTTTGTGCGTGGCGATCTTTGCATTGGCCGCATACAACTGGTGCGATTCGAAGAAGCGGAAGCCCCACTCGAGCAAGTTGAGGTTGCCGTTCTCGCGCAGGCGGAAGCCTTCGCCCTGCGACTTGGCATCGATGCCCATCACCACGGACACGAAACGCTGGTCGTCGCGCTTGGCCGAGGCCAGCAGGCAGTAACCCGCCGTGGAGGTGTGGCCGGTCTTGATGCCGTCCACGCCGCTGCCTTCGCGCCACAGCAAGCCGTTGCGGTTGTGCTGGGTGATGGTGCCGACCGTGTATTCCTTGATGCTGTTGTAGGCGTAGGTTTCCGGGAAGTCTCGGATCATTGCGCGGCCCAGCAGGGCCAGGTCACGCGCGGTGGTGTAATGGTTTTCCGCGGGCAGGCCGTGCGCGTTGACGAAGTTGCTGTTGTTCATGCCGATGCGCTTGGCATAGAGGTTCATCAGCGCGGCGAAGGCTTCGTGGCTGCCAGCGACGTGTTCGGCGATGGCGATGGCGGCGTCATTGCCCGACTGCACCGACAGGCCTTTCTCGATGTCGCTCATCTTGACGCGGCTGTTGAGTTCGAAGCCGCTGTAGCTGCCATCGGTGCCGGCGCCACCTTCGCGCCAGGCGCGTTCGCTGATGGTGACCATGTCATCGTGCTTGATCTTGCCGTTCTTGACTTCGGCCGCAGCGACATAGGACGTCATCACCTTGGTGATGCTGGCCGGTTCCATGCGTGCATCGATGTTTTCGCCTGCCAGGATCTGGCCGGTGTCGTAATCCATCAGCAACCAGGCCTTGGCGCCGGTCGGCACGGGCGGCGGCGGCACCGGCATGGCGGTGGGAATCGGCGCGTCGGGTTGCGGCGTGGGGGTCGGGGTCTGGGCTGCGGCAACGGTAACAAGTGCCGCGCTCAGCGCAGCCAGCATCAATCGGGGAAAGCGCATCGAGGGGAAACTCCGGAAACTGGGGCCTGGGTGGGCCTGGAAAGTGAGGTCAATTCTACGGACTTATTGGCTTAAAACACGTGGATTCAGAACACCCAGCCCGCGCAGGCGAGCCAGGACGCCATCCATGTCATCCCAGTCCACGGGACCGATCCGCACCCGCCAGAC
The DNA here is from genome assembly GCA_001801685.1 of Gammaproteobacteria bacterium RIFCSPHIGHO2_12_FULL_63_22. Lineage (GTDB taxonomy): Bacteria > Pseudomonadota > Gammaproteobacteria > Xanthomonadales > Xanthomonadaceae > Arenimonas. The sequence goes on from MGYJ01000067.1 coordinate 34,176, forward strand.
ATCGCGCCCGTCCACTTCGGCATGGTCCACGTCCACGCGGCCGACGCCGCCTTCCTCGAGACGGTCGGCCAGCCTGCGGGCATTGGATTTTTCGCCGAAACTGCCGGCCTGAATGATCGCCGGGTCACCGGTGCGCAGCCGACTCTCGGCCCCGACCGCAGCCGCTTCCGGGCGAGCTTCAACTGCCGCTTGGCGATCGCGCGGGCCACTCTCGCCCGGGCCCACCGCTTCGAGCTCTACCCTCGCCGTTCCCGTGCGATCGACACCCAGCTTTACGGCGGCGGCGTAACTCAGGTCCATCACCCGGCCCGCATGGAAGGGGCCGCGGTCATTCACGCGGACGATCAAGCTGCGTCCGTTGTCGAGATTGGTGACGCGCACATAGCTCGGCAGCGGCAGCGTCTTGTGCGCGGCAGTGAAGGAACAGATGTCGTACAACTCGCCGCTGGAGGTGGCGCGGCCATTGAACTTGGTGCCGTACCACGAAGCCAGGCCGCGTTCGCGGAAGCCCTTCGAACTGTCGAGCACGTGGTAGCTCTTGCCGAGCACCTTGTACGGCGAGCGGTTGCCCTGGCGCGCGCGTGGTTCGTCGCGCGGCACCGGTTCGACCAATCCGCTGATGTCGATGGCCGAGCTCGGGCCGCCATCGGCCACGCCGGGCGCGTACAGGCCACCTGCGGTGTAGTCGCTGTCGAGGTGTTCGCGGGTCGGGGCGCAGGGATTGATGGCTTTGGCGGGCGCGGCGTCCACGCGACGCGCCGGCGACGCGCGCGCCGTGAAAGTCGGCTCGCGCGATTGCACGCCCGAATTCGTGGGACGCGGTGGCGAACTGTTGCAGGCGGCGAGAAGCGCGACGATCAGCATCGTCGGTGCAGCGTGCAACCTCAAGGCGAGGCACCCTGCCCGGCTGCGATCTCCTGCGACAACTGGAACACCGCCATTGCGTACATCGGCGAGCGGTTGTAGCGGGTGATCACGTAGAAGTTGTGGTAGCCGATCCAGTGCTCGGTGCCTTCGGCGCCTTCCAGGGTAAGCAAGGTGGCGGGCAGCTTCGGCGCAAAGGTATCGACCGGGCGATAGCCGCGTGCGGCCAGGTCGGCCAGCGTGTACTTCGCGGTGAAATCGTCGGGCTTGAATGCAGCAGCGCCGGCATCGGCCGTGGCGGGCAGGAAGACCGGTTCGCCGACATGCCAGCCGTAGCCGATGAAATAATTGGCGATCGATGCGAACGCATCACGGGTCGAGCCGAGCAGGTCGCGGCGGCCATCGCCATCGCCGTCCTTCGCATAGTTGCGGTAGCTCGACGGCATGAACTGGCCCCAGCCCATGGCGCCGGCGTAACTGCCCTTCAGCGTGGCGAGGTCCAGCTTTTCCTCGCGCGCCAAGGCGAACACATGGCCGAGCTCGCTGCGGAAGAATTCCTCACGGCGCGGGTAATAGAAGGCCAGCGTGTACAGCGCATCGAGCACGCGATAGCTGCCGGTGATGCGGCCGTAATTGGTTTCCACGCCGATGATGGCGACGATGATTTCGCCGGGCACGCCGGTGTCCTTCGAAACCTTTTCGATTTCGCTGCGATGTTCGGCATAGAAGGCGCGGCCCTGCGAGATGCGGGTCTCGGTCAGGAAGATCGGCCGATAGTCCTTCCACGGCTTGCCTTCGGCCGGGCGCGTGATCGCGTTGATGATGCTTTGCTGGTAGCGCGCCTGCGAGAGCCAGTCACGAACCTGCTCGGCGGGCATGCCGCTGGATTTCGCGGTTTCGGCGATGAAGGCTTCGATCTTTTCGGCGGACGGCGGTACAACCGGCGCATCGGCCGTGCCGGCAACCGGCGTTATCACTGGAGCGACGGGCGCTGGCGCCACGGGTGCTGGCGCGGGTGCAGCGACCGGCGCGGGCGCAGGCGCGGGCTTCACCGGTTGCGCGCAACCGGCAACCACGACCAGCAGGGCAACGGCGCTGCAACGAAAGAACGAATTCATGAATGGGGGCATGGATGAATACTTGTCTGGCTTCGTGACAATGTATCACGCAGCGAATGCGCGGCCGTTCAGGCCGCGGGGTCGATTCGCAGGCCCGATACCGGATCGAAAAAGTGCAGTTGCTCGCGCGCAAACGCCAGGGGCAGGCGATCGCCCGGGCTGAGCTGGTGCAATTTCGGCGGAACGCGCGACACCAGCGCGGCGCCGCCGAAGCGCAGGTACAGGAACACTTCATTGCCGACCGGCTCGACCACTTCCACCTCGGGTGAAAACGCCGAGGCCTGCATGTTCTCGGCCGGCACCAGGTGTTCGGGACGGATGCCCACGGCGATTTCACGGCCCATCCATTCAGGCGCGATATTCGCGTCGCCCAGCGGCAGGCGCGCCCCCGGGCCAATGTCCAGCACCAGCCCCGGGTCGCGGCGCAAGGTGCCGTGCAGGATGTTCATGCCCGGGCTGCCCAGGAAACCGGCGACGAACAGGTTGGCGGGCCGCGCGTAAAGATTCATCGGCGTGTCGAGCTGCTGGATCACGCCATCCTTCAGCACCACGATGCGCTGGCCGAGCGTCATCGCCTCGATCTGGTCGTGCGTGACATAGACCATGGTCGCGCCCAGGCGCCGATGCAGGCGCGAGATCTCCACCCGCATCGCGGTGCGCAACTTGGCATCGAGGTTGGACAGCGGCTCATCCAGCAGGAAGACCTGCGGCTTGCGCACCAGGGCGCGGCCCAAGGCCACGCGCTGGCGCTGCCCGCCGGACAAGTTGGCGGGCTTGCGGTCGAGATAGGGACCGAGCTCGAGCATGGCGGCCGCTTCGGCGACCCGCTCGACGATGACGTGCCCCGGCTCGCCGCGCAGCTTCAGGCCGAAGCTGAGGTTTTCAGCCACGGTCATGTGCGGATACAGCGCGTAGTTCTGGAAGACCATCGCGATGTCGCGGTCCTTCGGCGAGACCTCGTTCACCACCCGGCCGCCGATGGACAGGGTGCCGCCGCTGATCGCCTCCAGCCCCGCAATCATCCGCAGCAGGGTGGACTTGCCGCAGCCCGAAGGCCCGACCAGCACCAGCAGTTCGCCGTCCGCCACCTCGAAACTGGCATCGGCGACGGCCACCTGGCCGTTCGGGTAAACCTTGCGAATGTGATCCAGTTCAACGGCAGCCATCTTTGCTCCCCGGTGCGACGTCGATGGCCTATGCAACCGACGGAATAGTGGGATATTCTGCCCATGTAAACGCTTACATACTATCTTGGCGCCGCTGCCATGGGGGATTTGAAATTGAGCCAGCCGCCCGTTTTTCCTGAAGGTTTCCTGTGGGGCGCCGCCACGGCCGCCCACCAGATCGAAGGCTCGCCGATGGCCGATGGCGCCGGGCCAAGCATCTGGACGCGCTTCGCGCATACACCCGGCATGACCCACAACGGCGACACTGGCGACCTCGCCTGCGACCACTATCGTCGTTTCAAGGACGATGTGCGACTGATGCGCGAACTGGGCCTGAAGGCGTATCGCTTCAGCATCAGCTGGTCGCGCATCCTGCCGGACGGCAAGGGCCGCGTGAACCAGGCCGGCGTCGATTTTTATTCGCAGCTGGTGGATGAATTGCTGGCCAACGACATCACGCCGCTGGCGACGCTGTTCCATTGGGATCTTCCTGCTGCGCTGGACGACCGCGGCGGCTGGTTGAATCCCGATATCGCCGACTGGTTCGCCGACTACGGCCGCGTGATGTTCCGCGCGCTGGATGGCCGCGTGAAGCGCTGGGTCACCTTGAACGAACCCTGGGTGGTGACCGACGGCGGCTACCTGCATGGTGCGCTCGCGCCCGGCCATCGCAGCCGCTACGAAGCGCCGATCGCCTCGCACCACCTGATGCGTGCGCATGGCGCCGCCGTGCAGGCGTATCGCAGCGAAGGCAAGCACGAGATCGGCCTGGTGGTGAACCTGGAACCCAAGTACCCCGCTACCGATTCCGCCGAAGATGCGGCGGCAGTGAAGCGCGCGCACGCCTACATGAATCGCCAGTACCTCGATCCGGTATTCAAGAAATCGTATCCAGCCGAACTGCGTGATGTGTTCGGCGATGCGTGGCCGGAATGGCCGGCGGAGGATTTCGAACTCATCTCATCGCCGATCGACTTCCTCGGCATCAACTACTACACGCGCAGCGTGACCGAAGCGACCAACAGCTATCCCTTGCGCGCCGGTGCGGTGCGCCAGCCGCTGGGCACCTATACCGAAACCGGTTGGGAAGTGTTCGAACAGGGCCTGACCGATACGCTGACCTGGGTGAAGAACCACTACGGCGACATCCCGATGTACATCACCGAGAACGGCGCGGCCTTCTTCGACCCGCCGGTGGCCGATGGCGACCGCGTGCGCGATCCGCTGCGCATGGATTACCTGCAGCGGCACATCGGCGCGGTGAAGAAAGCGATGGACGCCGGCTGCGATATCCGCGGCTACATGGTCTGGTCGCTGCTCGACAACCTGGAATGGTCGCTGGGTTATTCCAAGCGCTTCGGCATCGTGCACGTGAACTACGGCACGCAAGCCCGCACGCCGAAGGACAGTGCGCGCTGGTATTCGAAAGTGATTGCCAGCAATGGTGGGTCGCTGGCGGATCCGCTGCCTTACTGAGGTTTGATCTTCAGGGTGGCGGGCAGTTTGTTGATGCGCTGCTCGCCGATCACGATGCCGCCCTTCGGCAATGCCAGCCCGGCATCGACGTGCAGCCTGAGCACGCCCTTTTCCCGCCGCAGCGTGTAGCTGAGCAAGCCGTGCGGCGTGCGCAACTTGCTGACGGCGATGCCCTCACCACTCAGCCAGCTGTCCGGAATGCCCGCCGCAATCACCAGTGACTGGTCCGATTCGCGGTCGTAGGCAAACATGTCCAGCACCGAGCGCACGTAGTCGGACGCGACCCAGGCATGCGGCAGGTCGCCGAGGAAGAAGGGCTTGCGCGGTTCGCGCGCGACCACTTCGGCCCACTGGTTCCAGCCTTCGGGCTGGCGATCCTTGAAGAAGAAATCGAGCAGCTCGTGTGCGCGGTCGCGCCAGCCAAGCCTTACGAAGGTTCCGACGGTGCGAAGCTCGTAGGGCGTGTAGTACTCCCATTCGCGCTTGCCGTCGCGGCGTTCGACAAATTCTTTCCAGTAGCGTTCGAACGTGTTGCTGAGCAACGGCTCCGGCAGCCTGCCCTGCTCGCCGCCGGGCGCCAACGCGATGGTGGTGGACGTGGCATCGAAGTCGCCGAGTTCGGCGGCGCCGGGGATGAAGTTGATGCCGTGCTGTCGGGTCGCCGTGTCGATCGACTTGTACAGGTCCGTTCGGAACTCATCGCGTGATTGGGTGAACGCCTTCGCCTCCGTCTCGCGACCCAGCCAGTGCGCGATCTCCACTGCATCCTTGTAACCGCGCAAGGCCCAGAAATCATCCCAGTAGGAATGCATGGGCTTGGCGGAATAGCCCTCGTGGCTGATGGAGGCAGGCATCAGGCCGTGGAAGGCGGGATTACGCAGCGCCAGCGGATCGGTCTTCTTTTCGCTGGCGCGCAGCTCGTCCATGTAGCGGACCGCGCCCTGCACATGCGGCCACATCGCTTCGAGCAATTGCTTGTCGCCGCCATGACGATAGAGTTCGGCAATGGTGTAGATGAGCTCGCCGTGGCTGTCGTTCTCCGGCACCGGATCGCTGCCGCGGTCGTCCACGCAGCAGGGGACCTTGCCATTGGCGAACTGGAAGGGCGCATACCAGCGCAGGAAGTCTTCCGCCACCTCGCCGTGGCCGAGTCGCAGCAGGCCTTCGGAAATCATCGCACCGTCGCGGATCCACGCGCGCGCATACGACCGCGTACCCGGTTGCAGGCGCGGGCCGTTGCGGCTGACCAGCATCTGGGCGAGCGCCGTGCGAAGCGTATCCACCAAAACCTGTCCTTGGGCCGGCACTTTGAATTCCACATTGCCCAGGGTCTTGCGCCATTGCGCTTCCACAGTGGATTGCGCAGCGGCAACATCGAATCCCGTCGGCGGCGGCGCAACGACGCCCGACAAGGGCAGCCACAGGGCGATGTCGCGGCTCTCGCCGGCCGCAAGACTGATGCGGAACAACATGGCGCCTGAAGCCAGGCCGTTCTCGTCCTTTACGTGGTGCGCTTCGGGAAAGCGGCTGGCGGCGAGGTGCTGCGTCTCCATGCCCGAATCGAACGAGGTCGCGAAAACCTGTTGCGGCGGCTGCAGCGCGAATCCCCGCGGCTTGCCATCAACGCTGGCGACCGAACCGTCGAAACCGAGCTCGCGAATTGGACTGACGCCGCCCGTGGTGTTGAGGAACTGGGTCGGCGGATTGACCTGGAACGGTCTGATCGCCAGTGCGAGCACGTAATCACGCGCCGAAGTGGTGGGATTGCGCAACTGGTAGCGCGCAATCAATTGCGAGTTGGCGGCATTGCCCGGCGCGAAGGCCGTCACCTTCAACTGCGCGATCGGATACTCCCAGGTCACGCTCGGCACCGGCAGGTAGCCGTCGCTAAGCGTCTGCGTCGATCGCACATCAGCCCAGCTGACCATGTGCTCGTCGGTGATGAGGAAGGGCTCGACGCTGAAGCCGCCCTTGGCCGATTCGATGGCGCCGTCTTCGCCGAGCAGGCCCGATTCGCTGCCACCATCCACGCCGACGAGGGTCCAGTACGACTGGTCGCCGGAGAAGCCCGGCGGAAGATGGCCGCGTGGCGAACGAAGCGCAAACGATCGCAGGAAATCATTGGGCGTGGCGGCGAAGGCCAGCGGCTCGACGCTGATCTCGTCCAACGAGTAGGTTTCGCCCGCCGCCTTGTCCAGGGAAAGGCGCAGGAAACGCGCTTCGGCTTCGGGCAGCGCGATCAGGTCCATGCCGCCGTTGCCCGATTGCATGCGACGCACTTCGCGCCATCGTTTGCCATCGTCGGAGGCGGAAATGCGGTAGTCCACGGCGTGTTCGCCGTCGCGCCAGTCCAGCACGATGCCGCCGAATTCGCGCACCTGGCCAAGGTCCAGGGTCAGCTGCTGCGCGCCTGCGCGGGCGCGCCAGGCGCTGTCGGGATCGCGATCGATGGCGAGCGCCACATCGTTGCCCGCGATCGCGCTGCTGGCGCTCGCCTTCACCGGCGGTGGCGTTGCAGCCTCGACGGGCAACTCGCGGAATTCGAGGTCATCGAAACAAAGCGATCCCTTGCCGCCGCCTTTGCCTGCGGCAACCGTTATTTCAAAACCTTCGGTGCGACGCAGCGTCTTGTCCTCCGACGGACCCCAGGCGAAGGAGATGTGGCGCTTCTTGAGCTTCAACTGCGTCCACGCCGACGGCGGCACGTAGTTCGGACGCGCCACCCACCAGACGTTTTCGCCGGAAGCATCGGGCAACTTGAATTCTAGGTTGTTGGCGGGCGCATCGCCGCGCAGGCGGATTGAATATTCGTAGTTGGCCGGATAGTCCATCGGCAATTTGCGGCGCGCCACCGCATAACCGGACACGCCGTTGAAATCGTAGTCCATGCACAGGGCCTTGCCCGTGCTGCCCTGATCCTGGCGGATGGCGATTTTTACCTGGTCGGAGGCGAAGGTGGTCCAGTCGGCGATCGATTCGAAGTCGTCGATGACCCGCGGGGCATTCGCCGGCGGCGTTGCGGCCATCGACGCCGCCGCCAACGCGGAAATAAGCAAGGCCGACGAAAAACGAAACAATCCCATCATCCCTTCACGCTTCCCATCAAGAGGCCCTGCAGGTAGTAGCGCTGCAAGGAAAGGAACAGCAGCAGCACCGGCAATACCGTCACCACCGACCCGGCCATCATCAATTCGTTGTCCTGCACGTGCTCGCGCGACAGCGAGGCCAGCGCTACCGGCAAGGTATGCAGGTCGCTGTCGCCCAGCACGATCAGCGGCCACATGAAGTCGTTCCAGCTGCCGAGGAAACTGAAGATCGCCAGCGTGACGAGGATGGGCTTCAGCGCGGGCAATACGATCTGCCAGAAGATGCGGAACTCGCTGGCGCCGTCGATGCGCGCAGCCTCCAACAATTCGTCGGGCAGCGTGCGCGCATACTGCCGCACCAGGAAGATGCCGAAGATGCCGGCCATGCCCGGGACGATTGCGCCGCCGTAAGTATTGACCAGGCCCATTTCCTTCAGCATCAGGAACAGGGGCATCATCGCGACCTGGCCGGGGATGACGAGCGCGGCGAGCAACAGGGCGAACACCTTTTCCTTGCCGGCGAATTGCAGTTTCGCAAAGGCATAACCGGCCATCACGTTGAAGAACAACGACAGCAGCGTGGTCGCGCTGGCGATGGCGAAGCTGTTGGCGAGGTAGCGTCCCATGCCGGCCCGCGCGAACAGCTCGTGGTAGTTCTCGAAGGTGGCATGCGCCGGCAGCAAGGGCGGCGGGAAGGCACTGGCCTCACCCGGCTGCATCAGCGATACCGACAGCATCCACAGCAACGGCATGAGGCTGAGCACGGCCAGGCCAATGAGCAGGCCGTTGATGACAAGCGTGGCGATGCGCTGGTTCATTCCGCACCCCGCCTGCGCGCGAACCACAGCAGGCCGCTGGTGATGCCGGCCATCAGCACGAACAAGACGAAGGCCACCGCCGATGCGGCGCCCAGGTTCCACCACTTGAAGCCTTGTTCGTACATCAGGTACAGCACGCTGACGGTGCTTTCGAGCGGGCCGCCCTGCGTCATCACGTACGGTTCGGCGAACAACTGGAAATAGCCCGCCATGGTCAGGATGCCGACCAGCAGCAGGACAGGGCCGAGCAGCGGCAGCGTGACGTGCCGGAACTGGCCCCAGAACGAGGCGCCGTCGATGCGCGCGGCCTCGTACAGGTCCTCGGGAATGGCCTGCAGCCCGGCGATGAAGATGATCATGTTGTAGCCGAAGTTCTTCCACACGGCAAAAAGGATGATCGTCGGCATGGCCCATTGCGGGTCGCCGAGCCAGTCGATCGGATCGATGCCGATGCCGCCCAGGCCCCAGTTCACCAAGCCGTACTTGGTGTGGAACAGATAGCGCCAGATGACGGCGACCGCGACCACCGTGGTGACCACCGGCGCGAAGAAGGCCGTGCGGAAGAAGGGCTTGAAGCGGCCCAGCTTCGATTGCAACAACAGGGCCGCGCCCAGCGACACGGCGATGGACAGCGGTACGCCGACGATGACGAAATAGAAGGTGTTGCCGAGCGCCTTCCAGAACAGCGGCTCGTGCAGCAGGTTGACATAGTTGTCGATGCCGACGAAGCGCAGGTTGTCGAGGTCGGACAAGGCATAGATGTCGAAATCGGTCAGGCTCAGCGCCAGCGCCGCCAACACGGGAACGGCGAAGAACAAGGCGATCACGATCAGCGCCGGTCCGGCGAAGGCCCAACCTGCCAGGCGCGTGCCGGTGCTCATTTCGCCACCGCCTTGTCCAGCATCCAGCGACGCTTCTCCAGGATCTTGTCGGCGCGGCGATCGAGTTCGGTCGCTGCCTCTTCAACATTTATCTGGCCATTCACCATCTGCTCGGTGACCAGGCGCATCTCGGTGGCGATGCGTTCCCACTCGGGCACTTTCGGCGTGGGCTTGGCGCGTTCGAGCTGGTCGCGGAAGGCGAGTGCGTAGGGATCCTTGGCCAGGCGCGGCACATTCCACACCGAGCGCCGCGGCGGCAGGTCGCCGGTCAATGCCTGGAATTTTTCCTGCGTTTGTGCAGAAGACAGATATTCGAGGAAGGCCCAGGCCGCGGGCTTTTGCGTCGAAGAACGGAACAGCACCAGGCTCGAGCCGCCGGCGATGGACGCACCCGGCCCGTTTGGCCCGGGCAGCGGCATCGTCATCCACTCATCCTGGCGCGCGGCCGGGATGCGCTTCTTGAACTCGGCGATATTCCACGGACCCGAGATGTAGAAGGAATAGAAGCCCTTGTCGAATTCATCCCAGACATTGGAAATCTGGATGTTGGTGACCGGCGGCGCCCACTGCTGGTCGAACATTTCCTTGTAGAAAGTGAGCGTGCGGCGGAAGCCTTCGCTGCGGAAATTGCCGAAGCGGCCGCCCTCGCGCAGCAACTCTTCTTCTTGCTGCAGGGCAAGCGCCAGCATCGGTTCGAATTCGTTGAGCGGCAGCAAGATCGAATACTTCGTCGGCCCGGCCTGGGCCTTGATCGCCGCCATCGCCTTGCGCCACTCGGCCCAGTCGGCCGGCGGCTTGTCGAAGCCTGCAGCCTTCAACAGGTCGCGACGGTAGTACGGCAGGCGCGTGTCCACGTACCAGGGCACGCCGTACACCGTTCCATCGATGACATTGGTGTCCCAGATGCCCGGGAAGAAATCGGCGACATCGATCGCCTTCGAGCCGGCGATGCGCGAATCCAGCGGCTCGAGCGCATTCAAGGCGGCGAATTCGGGAATCCAGGTATTGCCCAGCTGGCAGATGTCCGGCGTGGCGTCGCCGGCGAAGGCGGTCAGCAGTTTTTCATGGGCCGCCGTCCATGGCAGCTGTTGCAACTGGATGCGAATGCCCGGATGGGTGCGTTCGAATTCGGGAATGAGTTGGGCGACGATCTCGCCTTCGAAACCCATGGCCCAGAAGCGCACCACCTCACGCGAATCGGTCTTGCGCGCGCAACCGGCAAGCGAAAATACAAGCAGGGCCAGCAGCGCGAGGCGAAAACACCTGGCGGCCTGTCCGGCCATGGCTTAGTTGGCCGTCGCGGGGACGGGAACCGCTGCAGGCTTGGCCGGCACGGTGGGCGCCGCGCCGGTCGCCGGCGCGGCAAGCCAACCACCAGTAAACCCGGCGCGCTCGAGCCCGCGGCGGATGTGCGGATTCTTGCGCATCACCTTCCAGACCAGTTCGCTGCGATGGTTCTCGATCATCAACACGATCGGGCCCTGGTCGATGCCGATGTAGTCGTTGTCCATCCAGCCCATGCCCTTCACCACCTTGCCGTGATGCAAGGGCACATCGTAATGGAAGCTCGGGTTGAAGGCGTCGATGAAACCATACTGCTGGTAAATGTGCTCGCCGTAGCGCTGGTGCATCTCGGTGACGGCCGGGATGACGACTTCTGGCGCGAATGGCAGCGAAGCTGCGGCAGCCGTCGGCACGATCGTGCCATCGTCGACGGTGTGTTCGATGCCCGCGCCACGCGCCGTATAGGTGTGGAACAGGCGCTTCTCGCCCTTGTAGTCGAGGGTCGCGTCGATCGGGCCATCGCTGGCGGTCAGGCCCCAGACGTTTGCGCCATAGCCTTCCCACTTTTGCGGATTGGCGATGGCATAGGCGCGTTGCGACAACACTGCGCGCCGGCTGTTCTCGAAATAGTCGATGCCGCGGCCGCGCATGTAATCGTCCTGCACGCCGCGCAAGTCCAGCCATACATGCGAATACTGGTGACCGAACAGCGGCGCGAAGCTCAAGTGTTCCTGGCCATGGAAGGTGCCCCACTGCTTGTCGTAGGTCGAGGTCCATGCAGCGTAGGCGTCCTCGCCGACTGGATGCGTCGGCGAAGCCAGCGCCAAGATGTAGACCAGCAGTGCCTCGTTGTAACCATTCCAGTCATGGGCGATGGCGCCCTTCTCCGGCGACCAGCCCATCGAGATCTTCGGCGCGCGAACCTGCGCCCAGTCCCATTCGACGCGGCGATAGATGCGCTCGGCCAACTCGCGGATTTCCGTCTCGGCCGGCGTGGCGCGGTCGAAATACGATTGCGAGAACAGCATGCCACCGAGCAGCAAGGTGGTATCGACCGTGGACAACTCGCATTTCGCGTCGCGCGCGCCGGTGTCCATCTTGATGAAGTGGTAGAAGAAACCCTTGTAGCCGCTCATGCCCTCGGCAGCGGCGCCCTGCGGCGCGCGGTCGAAGAAGCGCAAGGTGGCGAGGGTGCGTTCGATGGCCTGGTCGCGAGTGATCCAGCCACGCTCGGCGCCCACGCCATAGGTGGTCAGGCCGAAGCCGATGGCGGCGATGCTGGCGAAGGACTTGCTCGGCCAGCGATCCGGCACCATGCCGTTCGCGGGATTTCCGAGCTCCCAGAAATAATTGAAGCTGCGCCGTTCGAGGTCGTCGAACAGGGGCGGCAGCGGCGCAGGGCTCGCCTGCGGCGTGGTGACGGCAGTCGGCGTTTCGGCCGGCGGCAGGGTTACGGTTGGCGTCGAGGGCGCGGTGCTCTTGCACCCTGCGAAGGCGACCAGCGTCGCCAATGCCAATGCGAGGCGGCCGTGGCGCCATTTCAAATCAAGCATCAGGTACTACCTATCTCGATCGATGCCCCACCCGCCTGGTTTGCAGGCGGATGGGGATCGGTTTTTAAAATCACATTACCAGCTGAAGCCCGCGGTCAGCTTGACCATACGTGGCGGGTACAACGTACCGTTGCCGTTGCGGCTGCCGTAGTTGGGGTTGGTGTCGGTGGGACCACCGCGCCAGGTGTCGTAGTCGGTGAAGTTGTACCAGTTCAGCACGTTGATGATGTCGGCGCGGACGCGGAACTTGGTATCGCCGAAGGTCGCCCATTCCTTCTGGATCGCCACGTCCCACTGCTTGTAGCCAATGGCATTGCCCGGGGTGAACGGGTCGAAGAAGCAGCTGTTGAAGTCCGGTACGTCGTGGCAGTTCAGCGCTTCCCTCGGGGTCGGGCTGGCCAGCGTCAGCTTGGTGCTGAGCGTGAGGCCGGTGGCCGTGCCCCAGATAGCCGTGGCGACCATGCGATGCCGCGCCAAGCCGAGCGAACGCGTGATGTTGACGTCGTCCAGGTTGGGATAGTCGAACGAATAGTGCTCGTCGGATGCGTAGGCATTGCCGCGGTTCTCGGTGGCGTCGTTGAAGGTGTAGGCCATGGTGAAGCCCCAGCGCGAATCCTCGCTATACAGCTTCTCGAGTTGGACCTGCAGGCTGTTGTTTTCGGTCTCGATGCCGTTGGTTGCGATGATGAGCGTGCCGTAGCCCGGAATCGGGAAGCCCCAGGGCTGGCAGCCCCAGGTGGCGCCCACGCAGTTCGGGTCGCGGAAGGTACCGCCCGGATAGCGATTGCCCAGCGCGAACACAATGCCGTCGTGGCTTTCCACGTGCGAGATCGTCACCGAGCTGTTCCAGTCGTTGCCCCAGAGCTTGAAGGCGTTGCGCATGCCGATGCTGATCTGGTCGGAGTACGGCGTCTTCAGGTCATTGTCGATCAGGTTGACCTCGGCGCCGAGGTTCTGGTTCGCGACGACCAATGCGTCAAGGTTTGCCTGATCGAAGTACGACGTGTTCCAGGCCAGGCAGTTGTTGACGCCCACGGTGCAGGGATTTCCGGGCACGTCGAAGCGGTAGTTGTAGGTCGGGAACGTGCTCTTGGATTGCTCGAGCGCGATGTAGTCCCACAGGTTGCGGTCGTACGAACGACCGATGCCGCCGAAGATCACATGGCGCTGGTCGGCATTGATGTCGTACGAGAAGCCGAACCGCGGTGCGAACGCGCCCTTGAAGGCCTCGCGATTGCTGCCGTCGCTGATGTAGTTCTCGATATCGTAGTCCACGTTCGGCGCATGCAGGTTCGGCCAGCCACGCAGCGCGGCGGCCAGGCCGGCAGGCGTTACATAGTCGAAGTAACCGGGAGACTGTTCGTAGTCCCAGCGCACGCCCATGTTCAGCTGCAGGTTGTCGTTGACGTCCCAGTCGTCCTGCACGTAGATGCCGAACTGCTTGTTCCTGGAGGTGATGTCACGATCGACGCCGCCCACCGGCGAACCGAACTGGACCTGGTAGGGCGTGGAAAGGCTGGAGTTGATGTTGTAGAAGAACTGCGCGTTGTACGGCTGCTGTTCGAAGGCATTGATCTCGACCATCTTGTACTTGAAGCCGGCCTTGATCTTGTGTGCGCCGCCGCCGATGTCGAAGAAGGTGATGTCGTCCTTGATGCTCCAGCCACTCTGGCCCTTGTCCTGGTAATCGCGACCGCCGCCGAGGTTGATGATGCCGCGACCCGCGTCGAAGCCATTGGTGATGATGCTGCCAGGCCCGATCGTCAGGGGGCGGGGACCGAAGCTGGCGTCCTCGTAGGTCAGGTGCGCATCGTTGAGATAGCTTTCAGCGCTGTACTGCCAGCGGAAGTCCAGGCGCGTTTCATCACCGGTCTTGGTCGTGCCGTAGGTGGAGGTGTTCTGGCCGCCGAGATTGCCGATATCGTCTTCGGTGCGGTACTTGGCGGTGAATTCCAGCAAGTGGTTGTCGCTGGGCACCCAATCGATCTTGGCGAAGTACAGGTCTTCTTCGAACGGCGACGAGGTCGTCTGGTTGGCCAGCGCCGCGAGTTCCGCAGGCAGGTCATCGGGCGTGAAGTTCTGGCCCAGGTTCATCTGTGCGGGACGATCGATGTTCTTGTGCTCGTAGCTGAAGAAGAAGTGCGCCTTGTCCTTGATGATCGGGCCGCCAATCGCCAGGCCGTATTGCACTTCCTCGGAATCGAGCTTGTTGTCGTTGTCCTTTTCCCGCAACGTCGGCAGTCGCAGGCCTTCGTTGGTGAAGTCGTAGAAGACTTGCCCGTGGAATTCGTTGCTGCCGGACTTGGTTACCGCGCTGACCACCGCGCTGCTGACCTGGTCGTACTCTGCTTTGTAATTGGACGTGATGACCTTGTACTCGGCGATCGCCAGCTGCGGGAACGGATTGCCGATGCTGGAGTCCTGTCCCGTGATGCCGCCCTTGACCACGTAGTTCTTCTGGCCGACGCCATCGATGAAGACGTTGATGCCGTTGGAGTTCTGCGCGCCGCTGGTCAGCTTGGAGCCGCTCTCCGTGGCGGTGAACACCACGCCCGGGACCGTATCGGCGAAGGCGAGGAAATTGCGATTGCCCTGCGGCAGCGCGTCGATCTGCTTGGTCGATACATAGGTCGCGATTTCAGACGTCTTGGTCTCCTGCAGGGCTGCGCCTTGCACAACCACCGCGTCCAGCGTCGTGGCGGCAGGCGCCGCGGCTCCGACCGGAAGATTCAGGCTGGCCGTCTGGCCCACCGCCAGGGTGACGTTGCGCGAGCTGGTCTTGCCGCCCGCCGAAACATCGATTCGGTAGGTTCCCGGCTGCAGGCCGGCGAGGATGTAGGTGCCATCGGCATTGGCCGTCGCGCGCGACGTGTAGCCATTGGCCAGGTTGGTCGCGGTGATGACGGCCGCGGCTGCCGGGGCGGCATCGGCAGTAACGACGCCGCGCAAGGTGGCAGACGTACTTTGGGCCATTACGGCGGGGGCAGTTAGTGCGAGGCAGCTTGCCAGTGCGACGCTGAGCAGGCTCGGGATCGGACGCGGGTTTTTGCGATGCTTGGTAGTCATGTGACTCCCCTCCCAGGGGTTGGCGTTGCGCTGAAATCGGTTACAGACATGGAAAAAAAAAGTGTTGCGAAGCGGCCTCAGGAACTGTCGCCCCGCTCGCTGGATCGCGCGTCTCCACCGCTGGAGGCGCGCTCGATCAGTTTCGGGATGATCGGACTGTTGTCATTGGCCGACTCGCTGCCGGCGTCGAGCAAGGCGCGCAGCGCACGCGCGCCCAGGTCGGAAATGTTCACGCGCATGGTGGTCAGTGGCGGATACACGTAGCGCGCCAGCGGAATATCGTCGAAGCCGGCCAGCGCGATGTCTTCCGGTACGCGGATGGACGCCTGGTTCAACGCAAACAGGCAACCGAGCGCCATCATGTCGTTCGCGGCGAACACGGCATCGGGCCGAACCTTGGCCTTGGCAATCGCGACGCCCGCTTCGTGTCCCGACGATTCGCCGAAATCACCGGGGATCACCCACTCCTTGGTGCCCGGGAGCAATTCCGCCAGCGCATCGCGATAGCCGCGCAGGCGCTCGCGCGCATCGAAGTTGTCTTCCGGCCCCGTGATGAAAGCGATGCGCTTGTGCCCGTGCGACACCAGGTGGCGGACCATCTGCACTGCCGCACCGTAGTTGTCGATGCGCAACGACAGGTAGCCCGAATCGGGCAGGTGCGTGTTGATCAGCACCACCGGCAAGGACGATGAAAGATTCTCGGTGAGGAAGCCAGACTCGTGCACGTAGGGCGACATCACCAGCAGCCCATCCACGCGGCCGCGCATGGCGCGCAAGGCGGCGCCTTGTTCTTCCGGATGGCCGTGGTAACTGGAGACGAGCAGGTACTTGCCGTGCTCGCGCGCCACCTGGTCGATGCCGCGCACGAGTTCGGAAAAGAACTCGCCGTAAAGATCCGGCAACACGACGCCGATAGTATTGGTGCGCTTGCTGCTGAGGCTGCGCGCCGCGGCGTGCGGCGTGTAGCGCAGGTCGTTGGCAGCCTTCAACACGGCCGCGCGCACGGCTTCGGTCACGTTGTCGTGGCCGTTGAGCGCGCGCGACACCGTGGCGACCGATACCTTGGCCACGCGGGCGACATCCTTGATGGTTACGTTCACGCGGTCCTGCCCCCCTCCGGTGGCGTGCCGAACCCGAATGTAACCGTTTTCAGTGAAACATGTAAAGACGGCGTTACGGACAGGGCGGGAACCGCGTCAGATCAGCCTGTCAGCCGCTGGAACGGCTGTGCGAGGTCAATTCCGCGAGGTCTCCGGCCGAGCTGACGCCCAGGCTGGTGGCCCGGGCGCCCGGGGCGGCACGCTCGGGGCGGCCCTCGTCCAGGGCCATGGTCTGGGCATTGCCCAGTTGCGGCAGCAGGCCTTCGCCGCGACGCAGCGACAGGCCAACCACCAGTATGTCGATCATCAGCAGGTGCAGGATGCGGCTGATCATCGGTACCTGGGTCGCGATATCTTCAACGTGATCGACGATCAGTGCGACGTCGGCCTTGCGCGCCAGGGGTGACTGGCTGGCGGTGATGGCGATGACGACGGCGCCGTTGGCGCGCGCGCGGTCCACCACGTCGAGCAGCTCATCAATGCGTCCGCTGCCGCTGATGACCACGGCAACGACGCCGGGCCGCAACAGGTTGGCGGCCAGCGCCTGCAATCGCGGCACGGTGTAGGACGCGGATGAAACGCCCATGCGCAGGAACTTGAACTGGGCGTCGTCGGCGACGCTGCCAAAATGGCCGACGGCGTAGAACTCGACGCGTTCCGCATCGCTGATCAGGCGCACGGCCTGGTCAATGCTTTCGCGATTGAGATGGTCACGCACTTGCAGGATGGCCGAGGCCGTGTTGCCAAGTACCTTGTCGCCGACTTCCAGGCTGCTGTCCTTGCCGGTGACCTGCGTGTGCGTGACCGGCATGGTGCCGGTGAGTCCGGACGCAAGACGCAACTTGAAATCCGACAAGCCCTTGCAGCCGAGCGAGCGACAGAAGCGGATGACGGTTGGTTGGCTGACTTCGGCCGACAGCGCCAGCTTGGCGATGGGATCGTTCAATGCCGAGCGCGGATGCGCCAGCACGTAATCGGCGACGCGTTGCTCGGCCGGCGACAGGCTGCTGCGGGCGCGACGGATCTGGTTGAGGATGGTTGCCGCTTCGTTCGATTCCAGCGCACCCAGCTGCGCCGACAGGATGGTGGACGCACCCATGAAGGTGGCGTCCTCGGCGGTGATGACGAAGGTCGGGATGCCCTTCATGTAATCGCTGAAGCGGCCCTTGTCCTCGAATCGCGCGCGGAAGCCGGACCGGTCGAAGAATTCGCCGAGGCGCGGCACGATGCCGCCGCCGATGTAGATACCACCGAAGGCGCCCTGCGTTACCGCCAGGTTCGCTGCCGCGGTGCCAAGGATCGCGCAGAACGCGTCGAGCGTTTCGCGGCACAGTGCGTCCTTGTCCTCCAGCGCACGCCGGGTGATTTCCGGCGCGCTGAGCGGCTCGACCTTGGTGCCTGCGCGGTCGGCCAACGCGCGATAGATCAGCTCGATGCCCGGGCCCGACAGCACGCGTTCGAAGGACACGTGCGGAAAATGTTTCCAGCCGTATTGCAGGATGTGGATCTCGCGTTCGTCACGCGGCGAAAAACTGGTGTGGCCGCCTTCGGTGCCCAGCGCGATCCAGCCTTTTTCGGCGGGGATCAAACCCGACACGCCCAGGCCGCTGCCGGCGCCGATCAGGCCGTGCACGCTGCGCGGCAGTGCGACGCCGCCGCCGACCTGGTGCCGCTGGTGCGGCAGCAAGCTGGGCAGCGCCATCGCCAGCGCGGTGAAGTCGTTTACCACCACCAGGTTGTCGAAGTGCAAGCGCGCGCGCATTTCCTCGATCGAGAACTGCCAGTGGTAGTTGGTCATGCGCACACGGTCGCCCGACACGGGATTGGCGATGGCGACGGCTGCATTCCGGATACGGACTGCCGGCAGGTCGGCGAGATAGGCCGTTACCGCGGCATGGAAGTCGGCGTGTTCGGCGCAGCGCATCGACACTTTGTGCTCGAATCGACCCGGCGCGACTTCCAGTGCGAAGCGCGCGTAGGTACCGCCGATATCGGCGAGCAGTCGCGGGCTTTCAAAGGGGCGGTGGGGCATGCAAGGCTCCTGGTGGTGGCGCGAGTCTACGTGAATCGGTCGGGGTCTCAGTGCAACTCGATGATGGGGGATTCATCCATTACCAGGGGATCCCGGGCGCCGTCGCCGCCGCCGAAGCTGGCGCCGCCGGGCTGCGCGGTCAAGGGGCGGAAACCGCCGTCGAAGTCCCAGGTGCTGACGAGGATTCTTGCCCCGGCCAGCGAATCGAGGCCACCCAGGGCTGCCGCTGACAGGGTGAAGCTGATCGTGCGCGCCTCCGGATCCACCTCTATGCCCGCGGCCGGTGTCGTGGCACGACCTTCGTTGGTGGCGCTTGCGCCATCGGACGCGTGCAAGGCATTCGACCAGCCGTGGCTGCGCAGGCGGATGTTCCAGCGCATGTCGCCGGGCAGGTCGGCGTTCTGCCCGGGCATGGCGCGCGCGCCACCGCTCGCATCCGGCAACTGGATGAAGATCGTGAATGCCACATGGTCGAAACCATTCGGCGGATTCCAGCTGCGGCTGATGTCGGCCATCGTCAGCGTGATCCGCAGCGCGCCGCCCGCGCCCTCTACCCTCACCTTTTGTATATCGGCCGTGTGACCCGACCAACTGTCGTCGCGCGGATAGGAATAGTTGAGCGTGCGACCACGATCATCGCCCGCGGGGTCAGCCACGTCGGCCAGCGTTTGCCATTGGCGGCTCACGCGGAAATGGAAGGGCGCCGATACGACGCCACCTTCGCCCTGCCAGCCGACCACCGAATGCTCGACCTTTGGATCGACCATGCGCGAGGTGTCCACTTTCGCAGTCCAGCGGCCGTTGCGCCCCACCGGCACGGTAATGGCCGATGACAGGTCGCCATCAATCACGAGCCGGAATTCCTGCAACCCGCGTGCTTCGCCGCGCAGTTCGAAGTCATCATTGACCGAATCGCTGGCCGGCGCATGCAGTGAGATGGACGCGCTGGCCGGCGCGATTTTTTCGACGCTGTCGCCCAGCACCCAGACCCGCCCACTGCGCGGCGGCAATGACAGCGTGATGCGTCCGCCCTCGCCCGCCACCAGGTGTCGGGCTTCGCCGCCGGCGATATCGAACACGCCGACCAGGCGGGCCCCCGATGTAAAACCGGTATCGAGATTGTCCAGCAAGGCCTCGGCGCCGGACGTATTGAAAGCGACGATTGCCTTCTGCTTTCTATCGTCCATCCGGAAGGCGAACACCCCCGGCCCGGCGCCGTTGTCGCGCAACACGGTCGGCTTGCCGCGCGAGAACACGCGATGCTCCCGGCGCAGTTTGGTAGCGCGCTGGATGAAGCGATACAGGGGCGCGTCCGTATCAAAACGGTCGCGACCACCGGAGTCGCTGCCAGCGGCGAACATGGCAGCGCGCGGCACGGTAAAGCCTTGTTCGGTGCCGTAATAGATAGTGGGTATGCCAGGCAGCGTCATCATCGCCAGCAGCGCCTGCTGCAGGCCAGCCACATCGCCGCCGGACAGGAAGCGGTCCACGTCGTGGTTGTCCACGAAGGTGGGCATCAACTCGGGCCGCGCATGCACGCGCATCATGCTGGTGATGCGATAGCCCAGTTCCGCGGTCGGCCGGCCGCGCGCGAACACGTCCACCAGGCTGCCATACAGCGGGAAATTGATCATGCCCGGCATCAGTGCAGAACCATCGGGCTGGCGGGTCAGTGCCTCGATGCGGCGCGCCTGGGTTTCCTCGAAAGGCTTGTCGATGGCGAAGCCTTCACCGAAAACATGGAAGTTGCTGCGGCCAGTCTCGCGCGCGATGGCTTCGATGCCCGGGTCGTCCTTGTCATCTGAAAACAGGAAATCGACCAGCGAAGCCGGCGGTACATAAAGGATGGTGTCCACGCGGAATGCATCCACGCCTGCTTGCCGGATCCAGTGGCCGTAACTCTTGCGCAGGGCCTTCAACACCACCGGGTTTTCACTGTTGATGTCATCGAGCCCCGACATCTGGAAGTCGTGCAACTGCGCATCGTCGCGGAAATCGCGCACCTTCGGCGTCCAGTGATAGATGCCGGCGGCGCGTTGCACCGGATCGCGCGCATCGTTGAGGCTGAAGGGCCACTGGCTGGGCGCGGTGCGTCCGCAGCTGTCGGGCAACAGTTTGAAGAATGCCGTCGGGTCGTCCTTGTTCCAGCCGCCCTCGTAATCGAACCAGCTGCCGGTGTGGTTCAGCACGATGTCCTGCACGAGATACATGCCCGCGCCATGCAGTTGCCGCGACAGGCGCTGGTAGTCGGCCAGTGAGCCCAGATGCGCATCCACGGCGCCGAAGTCATCGGCCCAATAGCCGTGGTAGCCGCCATGGTTGGCCTGCTTGTCCCACCAAAGGTTGGCGACGGGCGGCGTGACCCAGAGCGCGGTGGCGCCCAGGCCGCGGATGTAGTCGAGCCGGCGTGACAGGCCCTTGAAGTCGCCACCGTTGTAGCGGGAAGGGTCGGCAGCAGCGAATTCACCGGCCTTCTGGTCGTTGTTCGCGGGCTCGCCGTCGTCGAAGCGGTCGGTCAGGACGAAGTAGATGACCTGGTCTCGCCAGTCCGGGGACGGCACGTGCAAAGGCCCGTCCGGGCTGGCCAGGACCGGTCCGGCCCCCGCAAGCGCCAGGGTCGCCCCGGCCGCCCATTGCCAGTTGATCTTCATCGGCCCGAACCCGTGGGCCGCCAACTGGAAGCCCTTCGGCCAGTAGTTTAACTACATAACGAGGGAATGTGCAGGGAGGCCATGAGAACGTTTACATGGGCTGACCCCACTAAATCAGGGGGCTGGCTCACGGAATCGATAGAAAAAACGGTTTGACAACATATCTAGTTTTAGTACAAGCTCGCCACTGAGCGATGGCTCTAATTTCGGCAGATTTTGCACAACGGGGAGATGTTTCGTGGCCACAACCAGCAACAGGCGCACCAGCGCCGGCACCAACCAGACGCTACCGAGCCGCCACCCGTTGGCCTTGGCCTGCGCCGCGGCTTTCATGATTGCCGCCAGCGCGAGTCATGCGCAGGAAGCAGCCACCGCCACCGCACCGCAGACCGAGGAAGAGAAGGCCGCAGCCGAAGCTGCGCGCCGTCGCGGCGAGCCGGTGAAGGAACTGGAGACCGTCAAGGTCACCGGTATCCGCCGCGGTATCGAGAACGCAATCGAGACCAAGCAGGCTTCGACTTCGATTGTTGAATCCATTTCCTCCGAAGACATCGGCAAGTTGCCCGATGCATCGATCGCTGAATCCATCGCGCGACTGCCGGGCCTGACCGCCCAGCGCGAGCGCGGCCGCGCCGTGCAGATCAACATCCGTGGTTTCGCCGGCGATTTCGCCGGCACCACGCTCAATGGCCGCGAGCAGACCACTGCCGGCGACAACCGCGGCGTCGAGTTCGACCAGTACCCCTCGGAACTGCTGAGCTCGGTGGTCGTGTACAAGACCCCGGATGCCTCGCTGATCGGCCAGGGTCTATCGGGCACGGTGGACATGCGCACCGCGCGCCCGCTCGATTTCGCTGACCGTGTGGTATCGGGCAACTACCGCTTCGACCAGAACGAAAGCAACGGCATAAAGACCAACGGCAATCGTTACAGCTTTGCCTATATCGACCAGTTCTCGGACGACCGCGTCGGTATCGCGATCGGTTACGCGCACCTCGACAACCCCAACTCCGGCTTCCAGAACGAGTCCTGGGGTTATCCGAGCGGTAGCCTGGCCAGCAACACGGCCGCCGGCGTCATCGGCGGCGGCAAGGCCTACAAGTTCGACACGAATGTCGAGCGCGACGGCTGGATGGCGACCCTGCAACTGAAGCCTAACGACTTCTACGAGTCGACCCTGGACGTCTTCTATTCCAAGTTCAAGAAGACCGAAATCAAGACCGGTGTCGAGTTCGGCACCGTCTGGGGCTCACCGGGACTGTCGCCCACCAGCGGTGTCGTCCAGGGCAATACCGCCACGACTACGACCTGGACAAACGTCAAGCCGGTCATTCGCTCTGACAGCAATCCGGTCAACGACGAGCAGCTGTCGGTGGGCTGGAACAACAAGTTCCGTTTCGACAACAACTGGGAAGTCACGGCAGACGCCTCGTACTCCAAGACCAACCACAAATTCCGCGTCCTCGAGACTTATGCGGGACTTGCCGCTGGCGTCACCAGCGACCTGACGGTTGAATACAATCCATCCGAAGGCCTCAACGACTACTTCTTCTCGGTCGACCTCAACGACCCGACCAACCTGCGCCTGGTGGATGCCGGTGGCTGGGGCCAGGACGGCTACGTGAAGGACTTCTCGGTCATCGACAAGCTGACCGCGTTCCGGATCGACGCCGAACGTAGCTTCGACACCGGTTTCATCAGCAGCATCCAGTTTGGCTACAACCGCAGCGACCGCAGCAAGTCCAAGTACTCCGACGAGCGCAAGCTGTGCATCGTCGCCTGCGCGGGCGGCGATTCCGCGCCGTTCCCGGGCTCTGCCGGCGGCTTCGGTTTCTCCGGCATCGACGGCCTGGCGTTCTTCGACGCCAACTCGCTGTTGCAGTCGGGCTTTTATAACGAGGTCGCCAAGCTGCACTCGGACATCTCGAACAAGAACTGGAGCGTGGACGAGACCATGGACACGCTGTTCGCACAGGCAAACATCGACACCGATATCGGCGAGATGCCCCTGCGCGGAAACTTCGGCTTCCAGTACGTGATGGTTGACCAGAGCTCGAGCGGATTCAGCACCTTCCAGGGCGATCTGGCGGCCCCGCCCGAAGAAATCGAAGCCGGCGCGACTTCCGAGGAGTTCCTGCCCAGCTTGAACCTGAGCCTTGAGGTTATCCCCGACGGCTTCGTGCGCTTCGCAGCAGCCCGGCAGATGGCGCGGCCGCGCATGGACGACATGCGCGCGACCTTCAACCTGCAGATCAACAACTCAGGCTGCGGCAACCTGCCGGGTCCCTTGTATTGCGCCAACAGCGGCAATCCCGCACTCGAACCCTGGCTGGCCAATGCCTATGACCTGAGCCTTGAGAAATACTTCACCACCGAAGCCGGCAACAAGGGTTACTTCGCAGCCGCATACTTCTTCAAGGACCTGCAGACCTACATCTACAGGCAGGACGTCGAGGTCGACTTCGCCGGACTTGACCTGCCCGCGCCAGGCGGCGGCGGGACTGCCCCGGCGACGACCGTGGGCATCCTCAACCTGCCCGCGAACGGCGAGGGTGGCACCCTCAAGGGATTGGAGCTGACCGCATCGATTCCGTTCGACATGTTGTGGGCTCCCCTGAACGGCTTCGGCCTGCAGGCGACCTACTCGGATACCAAGAGCTCGATCTCGCCCAACGGCCCGGGCACCAGCGAGCCGCTGCCGGGCTTGTCGAAGTACATCTCCAGCGCCACCTTGTATTACGAAAAGTCAGGCTTCTCGGTGCGTTACAGCCAGCGCACGCGCTCGGCCTTCCGTGCTGAAACGCGCGGCTTCGGTGCCGACCTGTCCTACGTGAACATTCGCGGCGAAAAGGTGCAGGACGCCCAGATCAACTACACCTTCCCGGACAGCTCATCGCTCAAGGGACTGGGCCTGTACCTGCAGGTGAGCAACATCGGTGACGAGCCGTTCTCCACCTACGACACCGCCGACCCGGACTACCGCCCGATTACGTACTTCGGCTACGGCCGGACCACGCTGCTCGGATTCAGCTACAAGTTCTGATCAAGCGCTTGACGGCCCCTGCCGATCCTCCCCGGATCGGCAGGGGTTTTTTATGCCTTGCAGTTTTGCGCGATGAAGGCTTCGTGGGTCGGCATGTGATCCACGACGCCATGCATCACGCGCTTCACGTCCGCGACCATTCGCTCGATCAGATCCTCCGGCTTTGCGTCCACCAGCGGGTGGTAGCCCTGCGGACGGATGCGCTGGCCGAACATCACCTGGAACCAGCTGATTTCAGTGAACAGCTCATTGTTGATCCGGAAAAGGCGACCGTTGCTCTTGAACAGGTCGATCTTCTGCTGGAGTGTGTCGGGAATGGGCATCGTCCGGCAGTAGTTCCAGAACGGCGTGTCGTCGCGTTCGGTGGCGGTGTAATGCAGGATGATGAAATCCCGGATCTGCTCGAACTCCTGCGTGGACTGGCGATTGAATTCGTCGATATCCGGTTGTTCGAAGCCCTTGTCGGGGAAGAACGAAACCAGGCGCGAGACGCCTTTCTGGATCAGGTGGATGGAGGTCGATTCCAGCGGCTCCATGAAGCCGCTCGACAGGCCGATGGCGACGACGTTCTTGTCCCAGAATTTCTTGCGCTTGCCGGTGACGAATCGCAGCGGTCGCGGCTCGGCCAGCGCCTTGCCGTCGAGGTTGGCCATAAGCACCGAGGCCGCCTCGTCGTCGCTGATGTAATCGCTGCAATACACGTGGCCGTTGCCGATGCGATTCTGCAGCGGGATGCGCCACTGCCAGCCAGCCGAACGCGCCGTGGATCGCGTGTAGGGCGTGAGCGGCGCCACTGATTCGCAGGGCACTGCCAGCGCGCGGTTGACCGGCAGCCAGTGGCTCCAGTCGTCGTAGCCGGTCTTCAAAGTCTGCTCGATCAGCAGTCCGCGGAAACCCGAACAATCCACGAACAAGTCGGCCTCGATGACGTTGCCGTTTTCCATCGTCACCGACGTGACGAAGCCGCTTTCCGGATGCTGCTGCACGCCGACGATCTTGCCCTCGGTGCGCGCTACCCCGTGCTGTTCGGCATAAACGCGCAGGTAGCGCGCATACAGGCCGGCGTCAAAGTGGAACGCATGGCCGATATCCTTGAGCGGGGAATTGGGATACTTGTCCGTCCCGCGCATGAACTTGTTCTTTTCGCAGGCCAGCAAGTTGATGGAATAGTCTTCGATGCGATCGACTTTCCCGGCCTGGAACATCTTCAGCCAGTAGTGATGGAAATCCACCACGCCGGTCACGTGGCCCATGGTGCCGAAACCATGGATGTAGGAGTCGCCCAGCGCGCCCCAGTTCTTGAACTGGATGCCGAGCTTGAACGTTGCCTGGGTTTGCTTGATGAACTCGTCCTCGTCGATGCCGAGGGCGGTGTTGAAGTTATTGATCGGCGGAATGGTCGCTTCGCCGACGCCGACGGTGGAGATTTCGTCGGACTCGACCAGCTCGATTCGAACGCCCTTGCCCAGTGCCTGGCTGAGGAACGCGGCCGTCATCCAGCCCGCCGTGCCACCGCCCACGATCAATACGCGCTTTACTCTTTCCGGGACCATTTCAATGCACCGTTCTTTCGCAGAAAACCTCTAGAATCTTAGCATTCCAGACAGGTGGCGCCGTGCAAGTGAACGTGATGAATTCGATGCAAACCGGGGGCCGCGCATGACGCCCACGCGATCCTATGGGAGCAGCGGGCTGCAGCTGTCCGAACTCGGCCTCGGCGCAGGGCAACTGGGCGACGCCCGCTTGTCGGAAGTCGACGCCGCCGACCTGTTGGCAGCCAGCCTGGATGCCGGCGTTACGCTTATCGACACCGCGCCCAGCTATGGATTGTCGGAACAACGCATCGGCCGCCACCTTGCATCGCGACGAAACGAGGCGGTGATCTCGACCAAGCTGGGTTACGGCGTGGAAGGCATTCCCGACTGGACCGGCCCGTGTATCACGGCAGGCGTGGACCAGGCCCTGCGTATCCTGCGCACCGACCATCTCGATATCGCGCACCTGCATTCCTGCCCTTGGTCGGTGCTTGCGCAAGGCGACGTGGTTGATGCGCTTGAACGGGTGAAGCAAGCAGGCAAGGTTCGTGCGATCGCCTACTCCGGCGAAAACGAAGACCTCGACTATGCGGTCGGCATGGATCGCTTCGATGGCTTCATGGCATCGCTGAACCTGTTCGACCAGCGCGTGATCGATCGCATCCTGCCGCGCATCACGGGCAAGGGGTTCATCGCAAAGCGACCGTCTGCCAACCATCCGTGGCGCTTCGGTTCGCAACCGGTCGGCGATTACTGCGAGACGTATTGGCAACGCTGGCAGGCGATGGACTTGGACAACGACGGCATGGAGTGGGGCGAACTGGCGATCCGGTTCGCGCTGTCCATTCCGGGCGTTTCAAGCGCTATTGTCGGCACCGGCCGGACGGCGCACCTGCTGCAAAATCGGGACTGGGCGATGGCCGGCCCGTTGGCCCCGGAAACCGTGGCAAGCTGGCGGAAGCGGTTCGCCGAGCGCGACCAGGACTGGTCCGGGCAGATCTAAACAGAAGTTAAAAAAATGTTGGCCGCTTCCAAACGGCATTCACGTACTTCAGTTTTGCCAGCATCGGCATAACCAACACCTTGGGGAAGGGTAATGTCATCCAGTTCGCCGCCGGACGCGCCGGCTTCGCCTGAGCTCGACTCTGCGGAGCCCGTTCCGGGCCTTTGGCGACGGATTTTCGGGCGGCTCGACTGGCAGCCGCCGGGCTGGGTTCCGGTGGCGGCGGCACGCGTACGAGCCGAACCCCGAAAGTATTTCGGCGGCGTGGCCGCCCTGCTGCTGGTTGGACTGTTTGGCTACTGGCTCGCGACGCGGCCCGCTCCGGTGCGCCCCGACGCTATCAAGGTCACCGTACAGGCGCCGGCGCTTACCGACTACGCGGCCACGCCGAAGATGGTCGTGCACTCGCTGCGCATCTATTTCAGCCGGTCGGCCGCCCCTATCAAGGACGTCGGCAATGCGCCCCATGGCCTGGTGATGGAACCGGAACTCGCTGGCGCCTGGGAATGGTCCGGCGACCGCAGCCTGGTGTTCACTCCAGCCAACGACTGGCCGGTCGGCACCGACTACAAGATCACGTTCGATCCGAAGTCGACCGTCGCTCCGGGCATCACTCTGGAAGAAACCGAATTCGAGTTCAGCACCACGCCTTTTTCCGCACGCCTGGGCAGCAGCGAGTTCTACCAGGACCCGCTGGATCCGACACTGAAGAAAGGCGTGTACCAGCTTGCCTTCTCGCATCCGGTGGATGCAGCTTCGCTGGAAGGAAAGATCAAGCTGAAGTTGAAGGACGGCGCGGCGAAGTCGCTGCCCGACCCGAGCCATACCATCAGCTACGACGAGCGCCGACTGAAGGCGTGGATCCATTCGCAAGCCTTGCAGATGCCCGAGAACGGCGGCCTGCTGACGATGGAAGTCGCGCCCGGCATCGTTTCATCCCTGGGCGGCAAGGGCAGCCAGGTCGCGATCAGCGGCCAGGTGGCCCTACCCTCGCTGTATAGCGTCAGCATCGATTCGGCCACCTCCACGCTGGTGGACAACGAGCGCTTCGAACCCGAGCAGGTACTGGTGCTGGAGTTCAACAATGCGATGAAGGATGCCGAGGTCGCCGGCGCGACGCGGGTCTGGCTGTTGCCGGAGAAAAACCCGAAGCTCAAACCCAATCAGCAACGCGGCATCTACCGCTGGGGCGATTCGGAAGTGGACGAATCGATCCTGAAATTGTCCGAGCCGGTATCCACCACGTCGATGCCGACCGAACGCGAGTACATCGAGGCGCACAGCCTGAAGTACCGCGCGCCGCCGGGGCGCTTCATCTACGTGCGCGTGGCGCGCGGCCTGAAATCATTCGGCGGCTTCATCCTGGGCGCGCCGTTCGCGACCGTGCGCGAAGTGCCGGAGTACCCGCAGTTGCTGCGCTTCCTGGGCGATGGCGCCTTGTTGTCGCTGCAGGGCGAGCGTCGCATCAGCATCGTGTCGCGCAACCTGCCGCGCGCGCGCCTGGAGATCGGTCGCGTGCTGCCCGAACAATTGCAACACCTGGCTTTCAGCAACTACGGCAGCTACGCGCGCCCGGAACTGGGCGGCGTCGGCGCCGACAGCCTGGTCGAGCGCGTCGAACAACGATTGACCTTGCCGGCGGACGACCCGGCCAAGGCGCATTACGAGGGCGTGGATCTGGGCAAGTTCCTGGCCGCGGGCCGACGCGGCATCTTCATGCTGAGCCTGCGCACGATGAGCGAGTACGACGCGACGCAGACCGCGCAGCAAACCTTGGCGCGCAACGCCGGTGAAGAGAAGGACAGCCGCCTGGTGGTGCTGACCGACCTCGGCATCATCGTGAAGAAAGCGCTGGACGGCAGCCGCGACGTGTTCGTGCAATCGCTGACGGCCGGCACGCCGGTCGCCGGCGCGCAGGTGAAGGTGATCGCCCGCAATGGCGAGATGCTGGTGGATGCCAGCACCGACGACGAAGGCCGCGCACGACTTCCCAACCTGGATGGCTTCCAGCGCGAGAAACAGCCGGTGATGCTGACGGTAGGCAAGGCCGAGGACTTCTCCTTCCTGCCGATGGGCGATGGCGGCCGCACGCTGGATTATTCGCGCTTCGATATCGGCGGCGAGCCCAGCCAGGTCGAGACCGGCACGCTGAAGGCCTTCCTGTTCTCCGACCGCGGCCTGTACCGGCCGGGAGACCGCGTCAACCTGGGCATCATCGTCCGCGCCGCCGACTGGAAGCGGCCGCTGAAGGGCCTGCCGCTGGAACTGGTGCTGTCCGATCCGCGTGGCACGGTCGCGCGGCGCGAGCGCATCACGCTGAGTGAATCAGGTTTCGAAGCCTTCAACTACACCTCGCAGGAGGCGGCGCCCAGTGGCACCTGGGAAGCGAGCCTGTACCTGATCGGCCGCAACGATACCCGCACGATGATCGGCCAGACCTCGGTGCAGGTGCGCGAATTCGCGCCCGACACGATGCGCGTGCGCGCGACGCTGTCCGTGCAGAACGTGCAGGGTTGGGTGAAGCCCGATGCGCTGTCGGTGACGGTGGCGGCGGAAAACCTGTTCGGCACGCCCGCACAGAAGCGGAAAGTCGAAGGCACGATGGTGTTGCGACCGGCCTTCCCGAATTTCCCGGCGTATCCGGACTATCGCTTCTACGATCCAATGCTGGCCAAGGAAGGTTACGACGAACAACTCAGCGACCAGAGCACGGACGACAAAGGCAATGCCGTGTTCAAGCTGGACCTGTCGAAGTATGCGAAGGCGACGTATCAGCTGAACTTCCTTGCGCGCGCCTTCGAGCCCGGCAGCGGCCGCAACGTGGCGGCGCAGGCAAGCACGCTGGTCTCCAGCAACGACTTCCTGGTTGGCATCAAGGCGGTGGACGGGCTGGACTACGTCAAGCGCAAGGACAAGCGCAGCGTACAACTGCTGGCCATCGGGCCGGACGGCAAGCCGCGCGCGGTGAACGGCCTGCATGCGGTGATCGTGGAAAAGCGCTTCGTGTCGGTGCTGACCAAGCAGGATTCGGGCTTGTTCCGGTATGTCTCGCACGAGCGTCGTTATCCGCTGAAGGATACGGCGATCAACCTCGCTGCATCGGCGCAATCGTTCGCACTGCCGACCGACCAGCCCGGCAACTTCGTCCTGGAAATGCGTTCCGCCGATGGCACGGTGTTGAACCAGGTCGCGTATTCGGTGGCCGGCGCGGCGAATCTGTCGCGATCGCTGGAACGCAATGCCGAACTGACGCTCAGCCTGTCGAAGCCACGCTACAAGCCGGGCGAGACGATCGAGGTCAGCGTGCGTGCCCCGTATGCGGGCAGCGGCCTGATCACCATCGAGCGCGACCGCGTGTATGCGCAGGCCTGGTTCCGCGCCGATACCACCAGTTCGGTGCAGAAGATTCGCGTGCCGGCAGATTTCGAGGGCAACGGCTACGTCAACGTGCAGTTCCTGCGCGACCCGTCGTCGGACGAGATCTTCATGAGCCCGCTGACCTTCGGCGTGGCGCCGTTCGCGGTGGATCGCGCGGCGCGCACGCAGCCACTGGAGATCAAGCTGCCAGCGGTGGTGCGCCCGGGCGCGCTGATTCCGGTGGACATCAAGACCCAGGGCAAGGCGCGCGTGGTGGTCTTTGCGGTGGACGAAGGCATCCTGCAGGTCGCGCGCTATCGCGTCGGTGATCCGCTCGATTTCTTCTTCACCAAGAAGATGCTTCAGGTCGATACCGCACAGATCCTCGACCTGTTGTTGCCGGAATTCAGCCGACTGGCCGCGATGGCGGCACCCGGCGGCGACGGTGGCGGCGACCTGGCCAAAAATCTCAATCCGTTCAAGCGCAAATCCGAGAAGCCTGCGGTCTGGTGGTCGGGAATCATTGACGTGGATGGCAGCAAGAAGGTGAACTTCCGCCTGCCCGATCACTTCAACGGCCGCATTCGCGTGACTGCCGTCGCGGTGACAGCTGATCGGTTGGGCACTACCGAGACACAGGCCACTGTGCGCGGCGACTTCGTGTTGACGCCGACGGTGCCGACGCATGTCGCGCCGGGCGATGAATTCGAGTTGCCGGTTGGCATTGCGAACACGATCGAAGGCGCTCGCACGGCCAGCCTCGTGAATGCGACGCTGGAGCTGCCGCCGTCGCTGACCCTGGTAGGCGCTGCACCGGCGCCCTTGTCGATCGCTCCCGGCAGCGAAGGCACGGTGCGCTTCCGCGTGCGTGCCGGCAGCGCGTTGGGCGCGGTGGCCGTGGTGATCCGGGCGAAGTCCGGCACGTATTCGGCGCAACGTCGCATCGAAGTGTCGCTGCGTCCGGGCATCGTGGCGCGGCAGGACTTGCGCGCCGGGCATGCCGAACAACGCGTGATCCTGGAAAGACTGCGGGTGATGTACAACCCGCTGTCCACGCGCCAGCTGGCGGCTTCGAGTTCGCCGCTGGTGGCCATTGACGGGCTGACGGCCTACCTGCGCGATTATCCGCACCTGTGTACCGAGCAGTTGCTGAGCCAGGCAATGCCGGCGCTGGTGTATTCATCGCGGCCCGAGCTGGGGCACAAGGTGGATCGCAATACCGGCGACCGCGGCAACCTGATCGACGTGCTGCGTTCGCGGCAGAACAGCGAAGGCGGCCTCGGCTCGTGGACGGCGATGCCGGATGCGGATCCCTTCGTCACGGCTTACGCTGCGTTGTACATGCTGGAATCGCGCGAGCGCGGCATCGCCGTGCCCGAAGACATGCTGAATTCGCTGAACGCTTACCTGGAAACACTGGCCGCCGACGCATCCCGCAACGACCTGCCTTTCCTGCGCCAGCGCGCGATGGCGGTGTACTTGCTGATTCGCCAGGGGCGCACGGCCAGCAACCTGCTGAGCGCGGTGCAGGAACAACTCAAGCGCGACCAGCCCAAGGCCTGGCAGGACGATGCCGCCGGCATGCTGGTGGCGGCGAGTTACCAGCTGCTGCAACAGGACAAGGCCGCGCGGCCACTGGCCGTAAAAGGCCTGACCCGCGTGAATACGTCGACCGCGACAACGGTCAGTTCCGATTACCACTACTACTACGACGGTGGCATCGAGCAGGCCTGGACGCTGTACCTCTTGAACCGCCACTTCCCCTCACTTGCGCGGCAGGTGAAGCCGGTGGCGCTGGATAAGCTGATGGCTCCACTGCGAGAGAACAGTTACAACACCTTGTCGTCGGCGCTGACGGTGCTCGCGCTGGATGCGCAAGCAGGTGCGTTGGGCAATCCCCCGCCGCCGACCTTGCAGGCCGCCGGCAAGCAGGGGCAAGGTCGGCAGATCGGCAAGGTGCGAGGGGTGGTGACCGTGGGCAACTTCACTGCGGCCGATACCCGGCTATGGGTTACCCCTGCCAGTGCCGAACCGGTCTGGTATGTGTTGAACCAGAGCGGCTACGACCGACAGGCGCCTGCCACCACGCAGAACCAGGGACTGGAAGTGATCCGCGATTACCTGGACAACCAGGGCAAGCCGATCACCACGCTGACGCTGGGCCAGGAAGTGACCGTGCGCCTGCGGGTGCGTGCGCTCGGCGCGAAGGCGCGCGGACAGATCGCGATCGTGGATCTGCTGCCGGGTGGTTTCGAAGCCGTGCTGCAATCGTCTGCAGCAGCGAAACCTGCAGCGCCAGCGGGCGAAGAAGACTACGAGGGCGACTACGAAGACCAGCACGAGGACTACACGCCCAGCGTGTTGCCGCTCGCCCTGCCCGGCTCGAACTACCTGCCCGAGCACATCGAGATGCGCGAGGATCGCGTCGTGTTCTACGGTAGCGCCGTGGAGGCGGTCGCCGAGTTCAAGTACAAGCTGCGCGCCAACAATGCGGGCCTGTTCGTGGTGCCGCCGATCTACGCCGAGTCGATGTACCAGCGCTCGGTATATGCGCAGGGCGGACCGGCGGGCAGCCTGCGGGTGAACGCGCCCTCGCCATGAAACCGACGTCCTGGTTGCGCCGGCTGCTGCGCCGCTGGCGCGTGGTGGTCGGCGCGCTTGCGCTGATGCTGCTCGCGCTGGTGGCGGTTCGCTACTGGCCGCGCGACCCGCTGTCGGCGTCGGTGTCGCAATCAGTCGCCGTGCTCGACCGCCACGGCCGACTGCTGCGACTGGGCCTGGCCGGGGATGAGCGCTATCGCCTGTGGACGCCGATCGAAGAGATGCCGCCGGCGCTGATCGATGCGGTGCTGCTGCACGAGGACGCGTGGTTTCGCTGGCATCCGGGCGTCAATCCGGTCAGCCTTGCGCGCGGTGCGTGGTCCACCTATGGCAGTGGCGAGGCACGCATCGGCGGCTCGACCCTGACCATGCAACTGGCGCGCCTGCGCTGGAAACTGGATACCCGCACGCCCCTCGGCAAGATCGAACAGATGGCGCGTGCGTTGCAGCTGGAAGCCTGCCACGGCAAGAAGGAAATCCTCGAGGCCTACCTCAACCTCGCGCCTTACGGCGGCAATATCGAAGGCGTGGGCGCGGCCAGCCAGATCTATTTCCGCAAACTGCCGGCGAAATTGACACTGCCCGAGGTGCTGACGCTGGCCGTGTTGCCGCAGGCGCCGTCACGCCGCGGACGCCTGCGTGAGGACCGCGCTGCCGGCGCGGCCTACCTCGGACTTGGACTGGAAGCGGCGCGTGCGCGGCTGTATGCGCGTTGGCGCGAGCGCTATCCGCCGGACCCGGCGCAGGACGCCCTGATGCACCTGCCGCTGCGCCTGCATGCCGCGCGCGAACTGCCGTTCAAGGCGCCGCATTTTGTCGAACGCGTGTTGGCCGATCGCGGATTGCATGGCAGGACCCGGCCGCAACTGACCACCACGCTCGACCTGCGCATGCAGGCATTGATCGAGGAACGCGTGCGCAGTTACCTGCGTCGCGGCAGCCGGCGAGGACTCGATAACGCGGCGGTCTTGTTGGTGGATACGCGCGACATGGGCGTGCGCGCGCTGGTCGGTTCGGCGGATTACTTCAACGACGCAATCCACGGCCAGGTCAATGCGAGCAATGCCAAACGATCGCCTGGCTCGACGCTGAAGCCTTTCATCTACGCGCTTGCGCTGGACCAGGGCGTGCTGCACCCGGCCACCGTGCTGCGCGATGTGCCGACCGCCTTCGGGCCGTATACGCCGGAGAATTTCGACGGACGATTCCTCGGTCCCATCACCGCCGCGGACGCGCTGGTGCGCAGCCGCAACATTCCCGCCGTCACCGTCGCCTCGCAACTTACGCAACCGAGCTTCTACGAATTCCTCGGCCGCGCCGGCGTCAGCAACCTGGCCAGCGAACGCCATTACGGCTTGGCCCTGGTATTGGGCGGTGGCGAGGCGAGCATGGAAGAACTCGCGCGCCTGTACGCGATGCTGGGCGACGATGGCCGCATGCGATCGCTGCGCTGGCGCAATGACGATCGACTCGAATCCGGCACGAGCCTGATCAGCCCGGAGGCGGCCTTCATCACCCGAGACATGCTGCGGAAAAATCCGCGGCCCAATGGCGACCTGATGTCCACCGGCGCAAACCTGCCGGTGGCGTGGAAGACCGGCACGTCCTGGGGATTCCGAGATGCCTGGAGCGTCGGCCTGGTCGGCCCTTACGCGCTGGTGGTGTGGATGGGCAACTTCGATGGCGCCGGCAATCCGGCGCTGGTCGGCGTCGATGCGGCGGCGCCCCTGTTCTTCGAGATTATCGATGGCCTGCGCGCGGCGCGGATCGGCCTGGCAGAGCCACGGCGACAGGCATCGCTCGGCATCAAGCGCGTGCAGGTATGTCGCGCCAGTGGCGACTTGCCGAATGCCTGGTGCCCGCAACGGGGCGAGACCTGGTTCATCCCGGGCAAGTCGCCAATCAAGGTCAGCCGCGTGCATCGCGCGGTGGCCGTGGACAACGTGACCGGCAAGCTTGCCTGCGGCGCCTTCGATCCATCGCGCATGCGCATGCAGGTATTCGAGTATTGGCCATCCGATTTGGCTCGCGTGTTTGCGCAAGCCGGCATCCCGCGCCAGCGACCGCCGTCGGACAGCGACTGCCCGCAGGGCCAGGACTGGCTGGGCTCGGCGCCGATGATCACCTCACCCTATCGCGCGACCACCTATGCCTTGCGCCTGTCGCATCCCGAACAAGCGCAACTGAGCCTGGCGGCGACGGTGGATGCGGATGTGTCGCGGCTGTTCTGGTTCGTCGGCGACAGCTTCATCGGATCCGTCGCCGCTGGAACCGCGATGGCCTGGCGGCCGCAGCGCGCCGGCCATTACACGCTGTCGGTGGTGGACGACCATGGCCGGCAGGATGCGCGCGAGATCGACGTCTCGCTCGCACAGTAAGTCGCTGGCCGGCAAGTCGCTCGTCGCGAAGGGCTAGCGCGCGAGCAGAACCGTGCCGAACATTGCGGGCACCACCAGCGTGATGCGGCCCCCTTCAGCGACCGTCGTCGCGCCTGTCAGCGCGTCGACAAATTGCGTCGCGCGGATACCGGCCGGAAGATCGACGGTGACTGACGCTGACTCCTTTCCGTTATTGGTCGCGGTGATTGCGAACGCATCGCCCTGTTGCCGCGCCAGGACCAGCACGTGCTCGTCGATATGCAGCGGCGCCGACAGCGAACCCCGGCGCAACACCTCATGTGCCTTGCGCATCGCCACCAGCCGCTTGAAGTCGGCGAGCAGCGCTTCATCGGGCGCGCCGCCACGATCAGCCCAGGGATAGGATGCGCGGTTGAACGGATCGTTGCCGCCGGTCACGCCTACTTCGTCACCGTAATAGACGGCGGGCGCACCCGGATAACTCATCTGGAAGAACCAGGCCAGGC
The DNA here is from genome assembly GCA_001801685.1 of Gammaproteobacteria bacterium RIFCSPHIGHO2_12_FULL_63_22. Classification (GTDB taxonomy): domain Bacteria; phylum Pseudomonadota; class Gammaproteobacteria; order Xanthomonadales; family Xanthomonadaceae; genus Arenimonas. Next base: position 69,673 of record MGYJ01000067.1, read on the forward strand.
GCAGGCGCTGCTTGGCCAGGGCGATCGTCGCCACGTCGCTGTCCGACTCGTAGCCGAACACGTGCAGGCTTCGCGCCACGTCGTGGCTGGACAGGATGTTCATCAGCGCATGCAGCGACTGCGGCGGATAGGCTTCGCGGATGTAATCCAGGCTGGGGTACATGTCGGTGGCCTTCACGCCGTTGGCGTAATCGAGCACCGCATTGCGGAAGATGTAGTTCATGGTCGAGTCGAAGCTGTCGCCCAGGAAGAACTTCGACGCGTCGAACCAGGTTTCCGCGATCGTGATCGCATCGGGCTTGTGCTTCTTGATGGCCGCGCGCCATTCGCGCCAGAAATCGTCCGGCACCCAGGGCGCGACATCCATGCGCCAACCGGCGGCGCCGCGGTCGAGCCACTGCTTCATCACCGAATCGTCGTCGCCATAGGCGAAGCGGCGGAAACTCGGAGATGCCTTGTTCAACTCCGGCAGGTCCAGCACGCCGACCCAGCCCTTGAACATCTTGTCGGGTTCGGACTGCGTGGTGTCGAAGCTGTACCAGTCGGCGTAGGGCGAGCCCGGGTTGATCCGACTGCCGGTGAACGCGCCCTTGCCGCCGTATTTGCCGAGGCGATCGAAGTAGATGGAATCGCTGCCGGTGTGGTTGAGCGACACATCGGGAATCACGCGAATGCCGCGCTTCGCCGCCTCGGCAGTGAGCCGGCTGAAGTCGTCGTTGCTGCCGAAATGCGGATCGATGTTGCGGTAGTCGGCGGTGTCGTACTTGTGGTTGCTGGACGCAGTGAACAGCGGCGTCATGTACAGCGTGTTGGCGCCGGTACTGGCGATGTAGTCGAGCTTCTCGATGATGCCGGCGATGTCGCCGCCAAAGAAATCGTTGTTGTGCACCGGGTCGGAGCCATCGCCGGTGCCCGGGCGCCACGGCTTGTCGTTCCAGTTGGCGTGGAACTCCACATCCTTGTCGTGGTAGCGGTCCACGCCGGGCTTCGGGTCGTTGCCGGGTTCGCCGTTGCGGAAGCGATCGGGGAATATGTAGTAGTACAGCGCGTCGGCGGCCCAGTCGGGCACTTGGTAATCCGCTGCGTAGACGGTCATCCGGTAGCGACGCACGCTGCGCTTGGTCGCCGGCTGGTCCACGACCACGCCGATGCCGTTGGTGCCACGTTCGCGGGTCCAGTAGACGGAATTATTGTTGTTCTGGTAAAGGAAGCTGGCGCCACCGATCTTCACTTCGAAGGTGTAACCGTAGATGCCGGGCTGGTCGAACGCATGCGAGCCCACCCAGCGCATCGCGCCACCCTCGCCCGCCGCTTCGCGCACCAGGGGGATGCGCTGGATCTCGGTATATTCGAGCAGGTCCTGGTTGCCCTCCATCCGGCGTTTTTCCAGCACGAGCACGACGCTGTCCACATCCTTTGCGGCGCGCAATCCGAACGTCACCGGCGTTCCGGCGACCACCGCGCCGAACGGCGAGCGATCGGCCAGCAGTCGCGAGTCATGCACCAGGCTCAGCGCGACCGGATCGGTGACTTGCTTGCGCACCGGATCGGTGAAGGTCTTGGGGCCGGCCGTCAGTGTCGGTTGTCCATCGGGAAAGGACAGGCGCAAGGTGTGCGCGCCGGTGAAGGCGAACGAGAGGTTGCCGGCGCCGCCGGGCACCGTGCCGCGGCCGAGCACGATCGGCTTGCTGGCGGCCAGGGTAGCGCCGCCGCCGATGCCGCCGTAGGTGAACGATGGCGTCCATGATTCATCGGCGATCTTGAATTCCTGATGGCCGATCTGGTTGACGTTGATGTAATACGCATCGCAACTGTAGGTGAAGGCGTATTCGTCCAGCGCCGCCCAATTGTTGAGGCTGCCGCGCAGGTACAGCATTGGCTCGCCGGCCGGCACGGGTTCGCACTTGGCGTTGGTCGGTGCAGTCGGCATGGTCGCGGCGAACCCTGGCTGGGCGATGAGGCATGACAATAATGCCAGTGCGGGAAACTTCACGCGCCACCTCCGGCAGTGAGTCTGGAATTTCGTGCCTGCATGTCCATCTGGATGTCCTCGAGGCGACGGCCGCGCGTATCGATGCCGCTGCGCATCAACATCACCGCCGATACCGCCATGGGCAACGCGATGAAGAGCGCCGACAGCGTCAGGTTGCCGAACAGCCCAAGCACGCCGAACAGCGCGCCGAGGATGCCGCCAAATTTGGAACAGGCGGCGATGACGCCCGAGCCGGTGCCGCGCAAGTGCACGGGATAGATTTCAGCGGCGTACGGAATCAGCATGGCGATTACGCCACTGCTGCTGACCAGCAAGCCCACCGTCGCCAGCAACATTGCGGCTTGCGACTGCAGGTCCAGCAGGCCCATCACGAAGAAGGCGAGCAGCGACGCGCTGGTCAACGCGATGAAGAGCACGAGCGCCTTGATGCTGCTCCAGCGGTGGTAAAGCCAGATGACCAGCGCGATGCCGGGCATCGCGAGGATCGCCGAGCGCGCCAGCAGGGCTGTCGCCGTGCCTGCGTCCATACCCATCGCGCGCAGGTTGGTCGGCAGCCACAGCAGGAAACCGAAATTGGCCAGGCCCCAGGCGATGCCGCAGACCATCAAGCCACGCGTCACGCGGGCATTTGATCCGCGCAGCAGGTCCCATGCAGAAGGTTTTGTTTCCTCGTCGTGGGCTGCGGCCGTCGGGTCGGCGGGCTCGTCCTTGTCCAGCACGCCCGAATAGCGTGACAGGACGGCCTGCGCCTCGCGGTGCAAGCCTGCATTGGCCAGGAAGCGCGGCGATTCGGGAATGAACTTGTCCAGGAACACGATCATCAGGCCGGTCGGCAAGCCAAGCAGCCACAGCGCACGCCAGCTGAAAAGAGGCTCGAGCACGGCGGCCGCACCCGCCGCCAGCAAGTAGCCGGCAGAGGTGCCCACGCCACCCAGCGCCACCAGCAGCCAGCCGCGATGGCGCGCGGGAATCATCTCGGCCATCAGCGTGAAGGTAATGGGCAGCAGGCCGCCAGCGGAGGCGCCCATCAGGAAGCACATCGCCAAATTCCACTCGAAGGATGGCATCGCCCCGCAGATGGCGGTGCCAATGAACATCAGCGCCGACAACAGGATGGCCGCGCGGCGACCAAAGGTGTCGGCGATCCGGCCCCACACGACCGAGCCCACGGTTGTGCCGGTTAGCGCGATCAACGCGAGCAGCCCCGCGGTTTCCTTGGTGATGGAATATTCCTCGGTCATGCCCGGCATGACGAAGCCCAGGCTGGCGGGCTTGAGCACGTCCACGGCCAGGGCGACCACCAGCACGATCACCAGCTTCCAGTGCTCGCGGTTCAGCGGCACGCCGTCGGCAACGTGGAACTGAACGACGTGCGCGCCAATGCGTTGCGCGCGCATCTGCTCCAGGCGTGGCATCAGGCCGAAGGCGGCGAGTGCGAGGCCGACGGGAATCAGGGCCATGCCGACCAGCATGGTCATGTCCATCGGCATGCCCACCATCCTGAAGCCGTTGTAGCGCCCCATCCAGAACATGGGCATGTGCGCGAGCACGCCCGCGACGATTGCCATGCAGCCGAACCAGACAGCCCAGGGATGGTGGAAGGAAATGGACTGGGGTTTGCTCACTGCTTTCCTATTGGACGCGCTTGTAGGGACTGTAGCCGGCCTTGGCCGAGATATCGGGCCCGAGCACCAGCACGGATTCAGCCGGCACGGTAACCGTGATGGTCGACGAAACCAGCGGCACCTGCGCGGCATCGGGATCCAACAAGTTCGACAACCTGGACATGTTCATGAACTTGGAGTCGGGAATCAGCACGACCTCGGTAACGGGCTTGTCCGACGGATTGGCCAGCACCAGCACGGCATCGCGCAAGCGGTCGGTATATCTCTCGAATGCCAGCAACTGGCTGGACTCGATGCGGCGGATATCACCGACGCGCAATGCGCGGTATTGCTTGCGCAGCTGGATCAACTGCCGCGTCCAGGCCAGCGCGGCGTTGTCGTCCTTCACAAGGTCCCAGCGCATCGGTGCGCGCATTTCCGGATCGCCAGCACCAACCATGCCCAGCTCCGATCCGTAGTAGAGGTTGGGCGAACCGGGCAGCGTGAACTGCAGCACCTGCGCCAGCCGCCGTTGTGATGGCGCGGGCAAGGTAGTGGCGATGCGATGGGTGTCGTGGTTGTCGAGCATCAGCCAGGACTTGAGCATGTTGTCGATGCCGGCATCGCTGACCAGGCGTTCGATCATGCGCTGGCCGGTCTGCACGTCTATCTCGCGGCGCGCGATGCGAAGGATCAGTTCGCGCAGGGTGAAGCTCATCACCGCATCCACATGCGGAAACCATTCCTTCGGATAGTTGGCGATTTCTCCCACGACCAGCGAGCCGGGTTTCCTCGCATGCGCGGCGCGGGTCAATTCACCCAGATAGGCGAAGCCGATGTCGTAGGCAACGTCCAGGCGCCAGCCGTCCACGCCCTGCGCGAGGTAGCCCTGCACGACCGAGTCGGGCTTGCCGTAGATATAGTCGCGCACCACTGGATTTTCCAGATTCAACTCGACCAGGTTTTCCGCGTCCATCCAGATCCGCGCACCGCCTGGAAAATCGGCGCCCCAGACGAACCAGTCACGATAGGCGCTGGTCGGGTTGGCCTGGGCCTCGAGAAAGATCGGCGAATTGCGGCCCATGTGGTTGAACACGCCGTCCAGCACGACCTTCATGCCCTTGGCATGCGCGCTGTCGACCAGCGCCTGCATGTCGGCGCGTGTGCCGAATTCCGGCGATATTTCCTTGAAGTCGACCGCGTCGTACTTGTGGTTGGTGTAGGCCAGGTGCACGGGATTGACGTAGAGCACGTCGGCGCCCAGCCCCTGGATGTAATCGAGCTTGCCCAGCGTGCTGCGCAAGTCGCCGCCCCAGAAATCTATCTCGTGGCTCCACAATTTCGCGTCGGCAAGGTAAGTGCCGCGGGTCGGCACTTCGTCCCAACGGCGCAGGACCTTTGGCGAGGGATACAGGTGGCGCTTGGTTTCGATCGACGCCGACGGCGCGAAACGGTCGACCAGCACCTGGTAGACGATGGCACCGTTGCGCCAGTCGCCCTCGCGTTTTTCATAGCGGCCGGCGACGGCGCGATCGCTGTCGTTGGCATAGCTTTCGGCCGAGGCCGGACGGGCGCTCGATGCCGCCAGGCTGGCGGCGGGAATCGCGGCGGCCAGGAGCAGTGACGCAATCATTTTCATCGAAGACATGGGTGCTCCTGCCTGATCCTGGGCCATGCCGCGCTCAGCCCTTTACGCCGCCTGCGGTAAGGCCGGAAACGATCCAGCGCTGCGCCGCCAGGAATACCAGCGTGATCGGCAAACCCGACAGCACGGCCGCCGCCGCGAAATCGCCCCACAGGTATTTCTGTTCGTACAGGTAGTACTTCGAACCCACGGCGAGGGTGAGGTTGTTCTCCTCGCGCAGCAGCACGGAAGCCACCGGATATTCGATGATCGTGCCGATGAAGGCGAGCAGGAATACCACCATCAGGATCGGCACCGCCATCGGCAGCAACACGTGCCGGAACGCCTGCCAATGGGTGGCGCCATCGACCTTGGCGCATTCCTCGATCTCGACCGGGATGGTTTCGAAATAACCGCGGATCGTCCAGATATGCATGGCCACGCCGCCGAGGTAGGCCAGGATCAATCCTGCATGGGTTTCGATGCCGAGCCACGGCACGTACGCGCCGATGGTGTCGAAAATCGCATAGATGGCAACGAGTGCAAGTACTGCGGGGAACATCTGCAACAACAACATTGAATTGAGGATGCCGGCCTTGAAGCGGAAACGCAGCCGCGCGAATGCATACGCGGCGGTGGTCGAGATGGCGACGATCAGCAAGGCCGAGATGCCGGCGATCTTGATCGAGTTGAACAACCAGCGCAGCACCGGGAACGGCGGGACGACCAGGCTGCCGTCGGCGCCTTGGTAGGAGATGCCGAGCGCCAGCTTCCAGTGTTCCAGGCTGATGGTGTCGGGAATGAGCGAGCCGGTGGAAAAATTGCCCGGTCGCAGCGAAATCGACACCACGGCCAACAGCGGGAAGATGGTGATCGCAATCAGCGCGATCAATCCAATATGCGCGGCAATCAGCCGCCAGCGCTGGCTGCGTCCGGTAACGATGGCCATGTCAGCGAGCCCTCACTTCAAGTCCTGGTTGACGCGCGCGATCTTCAGGTGTGCCAGCGACAGCAGCGCGACCATGAAGAAGATCATCGTGGATATGGCCGCGGCCAGGCCGAAGTTCTGGCCTGAATCCTGGAAGGCGATGCGATAGGTGTAGGACACCAGGATGTCGGTGGTGCCGGCGGGAATCTTGGTGTTGAGGAAATCGGGCCGGCCGTTGGTCAGCAGCGCGATCAGCACGAAGTTGTTGAAGTTGTAGGCGAAGGCCGAGATCAGCAGGGGCATCAGCGGCTTGACGATAAGTGGCGCGGTGATCTTGAAGAAATTGGTGAGCGGTTTGGCGCCGGCGATGGCCGAGGCCTCGTACAGGTCGGCGGGGATGGCCTTGATCAGGCCCGCGCACAAAACCATGATGAAGGGATAGCCCAGCCAGGTATTGACGGTCAGGATCATCACCTTGGCCAGCAACGGATCGGCGAACCACGCCGGCTTGATGCCGAACAGCGCATCAAGGATCGCGTTGATCTCGCCGAAGTTCTGGTTGAAAAGTCCCTTGAAGACCAGGATGGATATGAAGCCCGGCACGGCGTAGGGCAGGAACAGCAAAGTGCGGTACAGCGTGCGGAAACGCAGCGCCTCCCAGTTCAGGACCACCGCCAGCGTCATGCCGATGATCAGCGAAAAAACCACCGTCAGGGTCGCGAAGACCAGCGTCCAGGCGAAGATGGAAAGGAAAGGCCCGCGGAAGTCCGGGTCGGAGAACATGCGCACGAAATTCGCGAAACCGACATTGACCTTGAAGCCGGGCTGCAACTGCGCGCCGTCCGGGGTTTCGAAGAAGCCGGTCTTCATGTTGGGCGAATAGGTCTCGCCCGTGCCGGCGCGGGTGATGGAGCCGTCGGCGTTGGCCTTCCAAACCGCATTCAGCGGCCCGAACTCGCGCACGCCGGCATAACTGAGCAGGCGGCCGTCGGGCAGCTTGAGCTTGATCTGCATCAGCACGTCGCGATGCCGCAAGACATCCTTCAGCGGCAGCGGCTCGTTGATGTGGAAACTGGCTCTTTCCAGCGGCAGCATTTCGGTCTGTTCGGGCGGGCTGGCGGCGCGCAGGGCCAGCGGCGTGGACAGCAGGCTCTGTGCCCGCAGCCGCGCGAGTTTTTCCGGATCGGCCTCGTCTTCGGGTTCGTGCAGCGGCGTCAGGACGATGCGGAACTCATCGCCATCGGCATGCAGGGTGTAGCCCAGTGTCTGCGCTTCGTCGGGCAGGGTTTGTTCGAGCAGGTAGGCGCGCGCACGATCCTGGCTCAGCAAATTGTTCGACGAATAATTGGTGAAGCCGATCTGCACGGTGTACAGCAGCGGAAAGGCCACGAACAAGGCCATGCCTGCCAGGCCGGGAAACAGGTAGCGATAGGCGAAGGCGACGTTCGACAGGTAGATGTAGAAACCCACCGACACCATGGCCAGCACCGCCAGCGCCCAGAACGGATGGCCGGTCAGGTAGATGTTGAACACCAGGAACAGGAAGGCCAACGCCATCGCCAGCACCAGCGGCCACTTCAGCAGTCTGCCCAGCGCGGTCATGCGTGCCTGCTCATTTGGTCTTGATCCGCGCGGCCGCGCCATCCAGCGCGGCCTTGGGTGACTGGCGGCCGTTGGTGATGGCTTCCAGCGCCGCATCCATCGCGGTGAAGAACTTGCCGGTTTCTGGAATATTCGGAATCGGTTCGCCGAGGCGGGCGTTCTCCATGGTCGCGCTGATGTTCGGGTCGGTGGCCAGCTCGGTGAAGAAGGCCTTGTTCGCCGGTGTGCCCAATGGCACGTCGGCATTGATGGTCTTGAGGCTTTCCACCCGCAGCAGGTGGTTCTCGATGAATTCGCGGGCGATGTCCTTGACCTTGCTGGGCGCGGCGATCATGCAACCGAGCACGCCGACGAAGGGCTTGGCGGTCTTGCCGTTCACGCTGGGAATCGGCGCGACGCCAAAATCGATCCCGCTGCGCTTGGCGTTGTCCCAGGCCCAGGGGCCGGAAATCATCATCGCCACTTCGCCGCGACTGAAGCCGCTTTCCATTTCCGCGTAACCGGCACCCTTGGGCATCGTTCCGCCCTTCACCATGCGCGACAACACTTCGGCCGCCGCGACAGCGCCTGGCGTGTTGACGCCGATATCGCGCACGTTCAAGTCACCCTTGTCGTTGCGACCGAAGATATAGCCGCCCGAACCCGCCAGCATCGGCCAGGTGAAGAAGCTCTTGTTGTAGTCCCAGAGGATCGCCTTCTTTCCCTGCGCGGCGAAGGCGCGATCCATCTCGATAACTTGCTCGAAGGATGCCGGCGGCGTGGGCACCAGCTTCTTGTTGTAGATCAGGCCGATCGATTCGATGGCGAGTGGATAGCCCCAGGTCTGGCCCTGGTACTGGAAGGCCTTCCAGGCCGAGGCATCGATTTCATTGCGCAGTTTTTGGCGCGGCCGGATCGGCACGATCAGGCCCGATCGCGCCCACTCGCCAGCCCGGTCGTGCGGCCAGCAAAAAACATCGGGACCCTTGCCGGCGCCGCTCGACGACTGGAATTTGTCGGGCGCACCTTCTGGATGCTGCACGGTAACCTTCACGCCTGATTCGCGCTCGAAGGCATCGCCCACTTTCTGCAGTCCGTTGTAGCCTTTGTCACCGTTGATCCAGACCAGCAACTTCAGGTCCCCGGCCTGCACGATCGGCGCGATCGCCAGGCCGATTGCGCCGAGCAGCGCGATCAATCGCGCACGAGGCAGGGACGCAAGGCGAGCCGCTTGATTCACGCGGCAGCACCCGTCGGCACGGCGGCGGCGCGACGGCGCGCGAACGCCTTGCCATTGGCATCGAACAGATAGCAGTCGCGCGCGGCGATGCCGAGCGCCAGCACCTGGCCATCGCGCACCCGCGACTGGCCGCTGAGCGTGCAGGTCAAGGCTTCCTCGACGCCGGGCATCGTGCAGTAGGCCTGGGTCGAGCTGCCAAGTGATTCGACGAAGGTGACGGTGACCGACATCAGGTTGGGGCCGGCCTCGACGCGAAGGTGTTCCGGGCGCACGCCCAGCGTCACTTCATCGCCGATCTTTCCGGCCGACGCATCCACGTCGCAGTGGATCACTTCGCCTGAGCCCAGTTGCACGTTGGCGCCCTGCGCGGAGATTTCGGTGAGGCGACCGGGGATGAAGTTCATGCGCGGCGAGCCGATGAAGCCGGCGACGAAAAGGTTGTCGGGGTGTTCGTAGAGTTCGAGCGGTGAACCGACTTGTTCAATGCGGCCCGCATTCAATACGACGATGCGATCGGCCAGGGTCATGGCTTCGACCTGGTCATGCGTTACATAGACCATCGTGGTCTTGAGGTCTTCGTGCAGCTTGGCGAACTCGTAGCGCATGCGCACGCGCAAGGCGGTGTCGAGGTTCGACAGAGGTTCGTCGAACAGGAAAACCTCGGGCTTGCGCACGATGGCGCGGCCAATGGCGACACGCTGTCGCTGGCCGCCGGACAAATCCTTGGGCTTGCGCTCGAGCAGGTGGTCGATGTGCAGCAATTTCGCCGCCTGCTGCACTTCGCGATCGATCTGGTCCTTCGGCACCTTGGCCAGCTTCAAGCCAAAGGCCATGTTGTCGTAGAGGTTCATGTGCGGGTACAACGCGTAGCTCTGGAACACCATCGCGATGCCGCGCTCGGCCGGGGGCACGTCGTTGACCCGACGCCCGCCGATGGTCAGTGCCCCGGCGCTGATGTCTTCCAGGCCGGCGATGACCCGCAGCAGGGTGGACTTGCCGCAGCCCGAAGGCCCGACGAAGACCATGAACTCGCCGTCCCGGATCTGCAGGTCAACCCCATGCAGGATGCGAACATCACCGAAATCCTTGACGATTCCGGACAAGCCTACGTCTGCCATGTCACCCCTCCGTGCCGCAGCGTCATGTAGTTTAACGACATCCGACCGGGGATGGCTGCTGCAATCGCACAATTGCTAGGCCTTGCTACCATTGGATAAGATCAGCTTTGTGAACCCCGGCTCGTAATTTAACTACATCCAGCTGCCTGTTCGGGGATAATCTGCCGACCCTGCCCTCCGTGCCCTGCCCGGCCGGCAGTCCACTCCTTCCAGAGTAAATGCCCCAGCCGTGAACGCCAACACAAGTTCCAAGCCGCCGATCGCCCCCGACGAAGCCCTGGCCGATGCCTTTGCCAAGGCCTTCCGGGACGAATTGAGCCAGTCCAGCCGGGGCGCCAGCCGCGAGGCCTGCCTGCGCGCTGCCGCGACCGCCTGCCGGGGATTGCTGGGTGAACGCTGGGCCCGGACCCAGGCAGCAGACCGCCAGCGGCTGGATGAAGGCGCGACCCGCCGCGTGCACTACCTTTCAATGGAGTTCCTGATGGGCCGCGCGCTGGGCAATGCCCTGGCCGCGCTGGGCCTGGCCGGCGACCTGCAAAAGGCGCTCGCGCCAACCGGACAGGACTTGGGCGGCGTGCTGGAACGCGAACCCGACGCCGCGCTGGGCAATGGCGGACTGGGTCGTCTGGCGGCCTGCTTCCTGGACTCGTTCGCCGAACTCGACGTGCCCTCCTTCGGCTACGGGCTTCGCTATCGCTACGGCATGTTTGCCCAGCAGATCCAGGACGGCCGACAAGTTGAAGTACCCGACGCATGGATGCAGGCCGGCGCTTGCTGGGACGTGCCGCGACCGGAACTTTCCTATCCGGTCGGTTTTGGCGGCCGGGTGCTGACCGAGGGTGGCGCGCGGCGCTGGATTCCGGGCGAGCGGATGGTGGCCGAGGCTTTTGATTTCATCGTGCCCGCACACCAGGGCGAACACGTGTCCACGCTGCGCCAATGGCAGGCGCGCGCCGAGGACCCGATCGACTTCGCGGCCTTCTCGCGCGGCGACCATGCGCAGGCAGCGCGCCTGCAGGTGCAGGCCGATGCGCTGAACTGGGTCTTATACCCGGACGACAGCAGCCAGGCCGGCCGCGAACTGCGCCTGAAACAGGAAGCCTTCCTGGTCAGCGCCTCGCTGCAGGACCTGATTGCGCGACACATCCACGAACACGGCAACCTGCACCAGCTCGGCCGTCGCAACGCCATCCACCTCAACGACACGCATCCGGCGCTAGCGCCTGCGGAGTTGATGCGCCTGCTGACCGACGTGCATGGGCTGGCCTGGGACGACGCCTGGACCATCACCCGCCAGGCGATGTCGTACACCAACCACACGCTGATGCCCGAAGCGCTCGAGACCTGGCCGCTGCGCCTGTTCGAGGACTTGCTGCCGCGCCACCTTGAAATCATCTACGAGATCAACCATCGCTTCCTGGCCGATGTCGCGAAGCGATTCCCGGGCGACGACGCGCTGTTGTCCCGCGTGTCGCTGATCGATGAAAAAGGCGAGCGTCGCGTGCGCATGGCGGCGCTGGCGATCGTGGCTTCGCACAAGGTCAACGGTGTGTCGGCGCTGCATTCGAATTTGATGGTCGAGACGATCTTTTCCGATTTCGCAAAACTCTTTCCCGACCGCTTCATCAACGTGACCAATGGCGTGACGCCGAGGCGCTGGCTGATGCAGGCCAATCCGGGCCTGTCGTCCTTGCTCGATTCGCGCATCGGCGACGGCTGGCGTCGCGACCTCGGCGAATTGTCGAAGCTCGCACCCATGGCCGCCGACCCGGTGCTGGGCGCGCAGTTCCTGGCGACGAAGCGACACAACAAGGTGCAGCTGGCCGAACTGATCCGTCGTGAACTCGGCATCGCCGTGGACCCCGACAGCCTGTTCGACGTGCAGGTAAAACGCATCCACGAATACAAGCGGCAGCTGCTGAACCTGCTGCACGTGGTCGCGCGCTACCACGCCATCATCGACAAGCCGGGCGCACCGGTGGTGCCGCGCACGGTGATCCTGTCGGGCAAGGCGGCGTCCGCCTATCACTCGGCGAAACTCATCATCCAGCTGGCGCACGACATCGCGCGCGTGGTGAATTCCGACCCACGCGTGGCCGGCCGACTCAAGCTGGTGTTCTTGCCCAATTATTCGGTGAGCCTGGCCGAAGCGATCATCCCGGCGGCGGATTTGAGCGAGCAGATTTCAACGGCGGGCACCGAAGCGTCGGGCACCGGCAACATGAAGTTCGGAATGAACGGCGCGCTGACGATCGGCACCTGGGACGGCGCGAACATCGAGATGGCGCAGGCCATGGGCGAACAGAACATGTTCGTGTTCGGCCTGTCCACCGAACAGGTGAGCGAGGTGAAGGCCCTTGGCTATGACCCGCGCCTGCACGTGGAAGAAAACCGAAGCCTGATGCGGGTGATGGATGCCATCGCCGGCGGCCAGTTCTCGCGCGGCGACGAACGTCGTTATCGCCCCTTGACCGACGGTTTGCTCAACCAGGACAACTACCTGCTGATGGCGGACTTCGGCTCCTACCTGCAGGCCCAGTCAGACGTGGACGCCTTGTTCGCGCAGCCGGAAGCCTGGGCGACGCGCGCGCTGCTGAATATCGCGGCGATGGGCGAGTTTTCTGCGGACCAGACCATCGCGCGCTATCTTGCACAGGTCTGGCGCGTGCCGGCGGCCGGGTGAGTCGATCCGGCCCCGCGGTCGGCGCCCCATCGGAGACTGCGCTTGATTGACGAGGCCCAGGTTCTCGCCCTGATCGGCGGCCAGCATGCCGATCCCTTTGCCGTGCTCGGCATGCATGCGGCGAGCGACGGCCGACTATGGGTACGCGCCTTGTTGCCCGGCGCGAATTCGGTCGTGGTGCAGGATGCGCGCACCGGCGCGGCGCTGGTCGACTTGAAGCGTCGCCACGCGGACGGATTTTTCGAAGCCGCGATTCCGCGTCGGCGCAAGCCCTTCGACTATCGCCTGGGCGTAAGCTGGCAGCATGGCCACGAGCAGGTACTCGCCGACGCTTACGCGTTCGGCCCGCAACTTTCCGATGCCGACCTGCTGGCCCTGCATGAAGGCCGGCATGCGCGCGCCTACCTCGTGCTCGGCGCGCATCCGCTTCGGCAGCACGATGTGGACGGCGTTCGCTTTGCGTTATGGGCGCCCAACGCGAGACGCGCCAGCGTGGTCGGCGACTTCAACGGCTGGGATGGCCGACGCCATCCGATGCGGCTTCGCCACCTGGCGGGCGTGTGGGAAATTTTCATACCGCATGCCGGCATCGGCGACCGCTACAAGTTCGAATTGATCGGTCCGGACGGCAGCCTGCTGCCACTGAAATCCGACCCCTATGCGTTTTTTGCGGAGCTGCGCCCGGACACGGCCAGTCGCGTGGCGACATTGCCGAACGCGGCACCACTTTCTTCGGAACGCGCCCGTGCCAATGCACGCGCTGCGCCGGTATCCATCTACGAGGTGCATCCGGGATCCTGGCGTCGCGGCGCAGGCGCGTTCCCCACCTGGGACGAATTGGCCGCGACCTTGCCTGCGCATGCCTCAGACCTCGGCTTCACGCATGTGGAACTGATGCCGGTAAGCGAACATCCCTTCGATGGGTCCTGGGGTTACCAGACGCTGGGCTTGTACGCGACCAGCGCGCGATTCGGGCCGCCGGAGGGCTTCGCGCGCTTCGTTGCAGCCTGCCACGCGCGCGGCTTGGGCGTGTTGCTGGACTGGGTGCCCGCGCATTTCCCATCGGACGCACACGGACTGGCGATGTTCGACGGCACTGCCCTGTACGAATACGCCGACCCGCGCGAAGGTTTCCATCGCGACTGGAACACGCTGATCTTCAACTTCGGTCGCCGCGAGGTTCGCGATTTCCTGGCCGGCAACGCGCTGTACTGGCTGGAACGCCACGGCGTGGACGGCCTGCGCGTGGATGCGGTGGCATCGATGCTCTATCGCGATTATTCACGCCCGGCCGGCGAGTGGATTCCGAATGCGCACGGCGGCCGCGAAAATCTTGAAGCAATTTCCTTGCTTCGCCGCGTGAATGAAACCGTCGGCAGCGCCACGCCCGGCGCCATCACGGTGGCGGAAGAGTCCACGGCATTCCCGGGTGTGTCCGCGCCAACCAGCGTGGGCGGGCTGGGCTTCCACTACAAATGGAACATGGGCTGGATGAACGACACGCTGCATTACATGCGCGAGGACCCCATCCACCGGCGCTGGCACCACGACAAGATGAGCTTCGGCCTGGTCTATGCCTTCAGCGAAAATTTCGTGCTGCCCCTGTCGCATGACGAAGTGGTGCACGGCAAGGGTTCGCTGCTGGGCAAGATGCCTGGCGACGCCTGGCAGCGTTTCGCCAACCTGCGTGCGTACTACGGCTTCATGTGGGGGCATCCGGGCAAGAAGCTGTTGTTCATGGGCCAGGAATTCGCCCAGCCCGACGAATGGAACCACGATGCCGAACTGCCCTGGTCGCTGCTGGACAGTGCGCCGCATGCGGGCGTGCAGTCGCTGGTGCGAGACCTCAATCATCTGTATCGCGACGTGCCGGCGCTGCATGCGCTCGATTGCGAGGCCGCCGGCTTTGAATGGCTGGTGTCGGACGATGCCGAAAATTCTGTGTTCGCGTGGGCGCGGCACGATGGCCTCGGCGGCATGGCGCTGGTGGTGAGCAACTTCACGCCGGAGCCGCGCCGCGCCTATCGCCTGGGCGTGCCAGGCGGCGCCGGCCATTGGCGCGTCGCCCTGGACAGCGACGACGTGCGCTATGGCGGCAGCGGCATGATTGCGCCATCGGCAGGCCTGGGCGGCCATGCCCGCCTTCACGCGCAAGACATCCCCTGCCACGGCCGCGGCCACTCGCTCTTGCTCGACCTGCCGCCGCTGGCGACGATATTCCTGTTACCCGCCTGAGCCCCGCCGAATGATCGAGACCAAACCGATGCAGGAAGGACGCCACGAGCCGATGGGCGCTTGCGCGCGCGATGGCGGCGTCAACTTCGCGGTGTTTTCGCAACATGCCGAGCGCATCGAGGTCTGCGTGTTTGATGCCGAGGGCCGCGCTGAATTGTCGCGGCATCGGCTGCATGGCCCGCATGATTCCGTCTTCCATGGCTTCCTTCCCGATGCGGGGCCCGGGCTGGTCTACGGCTTGCGCGCGCATGGTCCGTATCGGCCTGAAGCCGGCCACTTGTTCAATCCGCACAAGCTCCTGCTCGACCCGTACGCGCGCGAGATCGTCGGCAAGTTCCAGTGGCAGCCCATCAACCACGGTTACACCCTGGGCGATGCGCATGGCATCCGCACCCCCGATCCGCGCGACAACGCCGGCATCGCGCTGAAGGCACGGGTCGCGCAACCGGACAGCCCAGCGCCGGGCTGGTTCAATGCGCCGCGGCATCGCGATGCCGACGTCGTTCTGTACGAAGTGCATGTGAAAGGATTTTCCAAAGCGCTGCCTGGCGTTCCCGAAGATTTGCGCGGCACCTATGCGGGCCTGGCGCATCCGGCGGCGATCGCCCACTTCAAATCGCTGGGAGTGACAACGCTTTCGCTGTTGCCGGTGCAGTACTGCGTGGATGAGGGCCACCTGGCCGAACGCGGCCTGGTCAATTACTGGGGCTACAACACGCTGGGTTTCTTCTGCCCGGATCCGCGGCTCGCGCAGCAGCCGAGCGACCCGACCGCCGTCATCGCCGAATTCCGCCGGATGGTGGACGAGTTGCACCGGCACGGCCTGGAAGTGGTGCTGGACGTGGTCTATAACCACACTCCCGAGGGCAGTGAACTCGGCCCGACCCTGAGCTTCCGCGGGCTGGACCACGCCAGCTGGTATCGGCTGATGCACGAAGATCGCAGCCGCTGCGAAAACCTGACTGGCTGCGGTAACACCTTGAATGTTTCGCATCCCAAGGTCAGCCAGTTCGTGCTCGACTCCTTGCGCTATTGGGTGCGCGAGATGGGCGTGGATGGATTCCGCTTCGACCTGGCGCCGGTGCTCGGCCGTACCAGCCATGGCTTCGATCCCTGCGCGCCGTTCTTCCATGCGCTGCGACAGGATCCGATCCTGGCCCGCGCGCGACTGATCGCCGAGCCCTGGGACGCCGGTCCGCAGGGTTACCAGGTCGGGCGATTCCCCGGTCGTTTCCAGGACTGGAACGACAAATTCCGCGATGCGGTACGTGGCTACTGGCTGCGCCAGGGCGTGGACCGCGGCGCATTCGCACGGCGCTTCACCGCCTCCGACGATTTGTTCCACCAGCGCAGCCCGCAGGCTTCGGTCAACTTCATCAGCGTGCACGACGGCTTCACGCTGGCCGACCTGACCAGCTATTCGCGCAAGCACAACCTGGCCAATGGCGAGAACAACCACGACGGCCGCGACGACGAGCTGTGCGGAAATTTTGGAGCAGAAGGCAAGTCCAGCGACCCCGAGATCCTCGAACGCCGCCGTCGGGTTCGCCGCGCGATGATGGCCACGCTGCTGCTGGCGCAGGGCACGCCGATGCTGTGCGCCGGTGATGAAATTGGCAACAGCCAGCAGGGCAACAACAACGCCTACTGCCAGGACAACCCGACCGCGTGGCTGGACTGGGAACACGCCGACCACGATTTCCAGGCCTTCGTCGCGCGGCTGATTGCCTTGCGCCGCAGCGAGCCGCTGCTGCACCACGACCGCTGGTTCGCTTCCAGCGCCGAGCCCCAGCGCGCCTCGGTGCATTGGCAATTGCCCAATGCCGGCGAGATCCACATCCAGGACTGGCACGACGTGCACGCGCATGCGCTCGCCTGCGTGGTGTCGCCGCCGACGGACACGGCATCGCACGCGCATGCGCTGATGCTGTTGTTCAATCCCGACCCCGAGGAGGCAAGCTTTGCGCTCGCTCCCGGCAGCTGGACGCTGTTGCTCGACTCCGGCAGCACCTTGCCCAACGAAGGCGCATCCTTGTCCGGCTGGGCGCGGGTTCCTGCGCGATCGCTGCTGGTACTTCGGCAAGCGAAAGGCCACAAGGCTCGCCCACCCTCCCATTCTTCAGACGAAGCACGCCCATGAAACTCGACCAACGACGCTCCGGCGTCCTGCTGCACATCACTTCCCTGCCCGGCCCCTACGGCATCGGCGATTTCGGGCCTGCCGCCTATCAATACGTGGACTGGCTGGCCGCCGCCGGCCAACGCGTGTGGCAGGTATTGCCGACGACGCCGGTCGGACCCTGCGATTCGCCCTACCAGAGCGTGTCGGCCTTCGCCGGCAGCCCGTTGATGGTCGCGCTGGAACCCCTGATCGAAAACGGCTGGTTGCCGGCGCCGGAACTCAGCGCCGCGTTGTTCGACAGCAAGCGTGTTGACTACGGCCGCGTCATTCCCTGGCGCACGCGACAGCTGCGCCTTGCCGCCGCTGGCTTCTTCGCGCGCGCCAGCGAGGCGCAGCGTTCCGAGTTCGAATTATGGCGGCAGGTGCAGGCCTATTGGCTGGCCGACTATTCCCTGTTCATGGCGCTGGAGTCCGCGCATGGCGGCAAGCCGTTCTGGGAATGGGATGCACCGCTTCGATCGCGCGAGCCGACCGCCCTGGAAGCGGCGCGAGGACAGCATGCCGGCGAAATCGCGTTCTGGGATTTCGTGCAATGGTGTTTCGACACGCAATGCGCGGCCTTGCGTGCCTATGCCGCTTCGCGCGACGTGGCGATACTGGGTGACTTGCCGATCTTCATCGCGCACCACAGCGCCGATTGCTGGGCGCGCCCGGACTTGTATTACCTGGATGAGAATTTCCAGCCGACCGTGGTCGCCGGCGTGCCGCCTGATTCGATGGGTCCCTTGGGACAGCGCTGGGGCAATCCCCTGTATCGCTGGGAACGAATGGCCGCGGAGAATTTTTCCTGGTGGACCGCCCGCGTGAAGCGCGCGCTGGAACAGGCCGACATCCTGCGCATCGACCACTTCCGCGGCTTCGCCGGCTACTGGGAAATTCCCGCCAGTTGTCCCACCGCTATCGAAGGACGCTGGGTACCGGCGCCGGGCAAGGAATTGTTCGCGGCCATCGCGCTGGCGCTGGGCGAATTGCCGATCGTCGCCGAGGACCTGGGCTTGATCACGCCGGACGTGATCGAGCTGCGTGATGGTTGCGGCTTCCCGGGCATGCGCATCCTGCAGTTTGGATTCGGCGGCGATGGCGACCACGAATTCCTGCCGCACAGCTACAGCCGCGAAACCGTCGCCTACACCGGTACGCACGACAACGAGACCGTACGCGGCTGGTGGCAGAACGCGCCCGCGCACGAACGTCATTTCGCCGAAACGTATTTGAACGCATCCGGCGAGGATTGCCATTGGCGGATGATCCAGGCCGCCTGCAATTCGGTCGCCTGCATGGCGATCTTCCAGATGCAGGACGTGCTGGGCCTCGATGGCAGCCATCGCATGAATTTACCCGGCACCACGATCGGTAATTGGTCATGGCGCTTCGAGTGGTCGATGGTCGGACCCGAACATGCGCAGACACTGGGCCGGATCTCGGCTGCGAGTGGGCGCGGTCCGTTCGGCCTGATCGGCTAGCGGCAAGCACGCATGGCCACGACGCCATTTGGCTGGGCCGTGGTTGGCCCCGGCAGGATTGCCAACCGTTTCGGCGAAGCGGTGCAGCGCTTGCCCGGCATGGACCTGGTGGCCGTGCAAGGCCGCGACGCCATGCGCGCGCGTGCCTATGCCGACCGCTGGTCGCCTGGCCAAGATGTCGGCATCCACCAGGACATGGATGGCCTGCTGAACGACAAGCGTGTGCACGGCGTCTACATCGCCACGCCACATGCGTTCCACGCGCAGGCCGCGCGCGCCTGCCTGGCGGCCGGCAAACCCGTGCTGTGCGAGAAGCCATTGACCGTCAATGAGACGCTGGCGAAGGAGCTGATCGGACTCTCGCGCAAGCATCGCGTGTTCCTGATGGAAGCCTTGTGGACGCGCTTCCTGCCGATCTACACGGTGGTCGGACAATGGCTGGAATCAGGCGCGATCGGAAGGATCCGCAGCCTGCAGTCGAACTTTTCCTTCAGCGTGCCCTTCGACCCATGCAACCGGTGCTTCGATGCGGCGCAGGCGGGCGGCGCCGTGCTCGATATCGGCATCTACCCGCTGTCCATCACCCAGTGGTGCCTGCAGCAGGCCAACGGAACGCGTCCGATCCTGGAAAATATCCATGCCACCGGCGTGCTCGCGGCCACTGGCGTGGACCAGCGATTCACCGCCAGTCTCGAATTTTCCGACGATGTGGTTTCGCAGGTGATGTGCGGCTTCGACGGCCCCGGCGAAAACAGCTTGCGTGTGTTCGGCGACACCGGCGTCATCACCGTGGCGCCGCGATTCTGGGAAGCGACGCGCGCGACTTTGCAGTCGAAGGATGGCGAGGTGATCAGCGAGGAACGCGCGTTCGCCATCAATGGATTCGAGGGACAGATACTCGAGGCGATCGACTGCATCGCGCGCGGCGAGATCGAGAGCCAGGTCGTGTCGCACGTCGATACCCTGCAGGTCGTCGAGTGGATGGACGCGGTCCGCAACCGGCTCGGGGTGGTCTATCCCTTTGAATAGGCAAGCGACCACAACCTTGCTGCCGCGCCCGCGACTGGTGATGCTGGCCTGGCCCTTGATGGCCGAGCTGGTGCTGGGTTTTGGCGTCGGCCTGCTCGGCCTGTGGCTGGCCTCTCGCGAATCGGACACGGCATCGGCGGCATTCGCCTTGTCCAACCAGGTGCTCGGTGCGTTCTTCCTGCTGTTCCGCGTGATCAGCATGGGCGTGAGCGTGGTGATTACGCAAAACCTCGGCGCCGGGCATGTCTCGGGCGCGCACCAGGTAGCACGCGCCGCGCTGGGCGCGAGTACCTGGCTGGGCATTGGCGCGGCGATCGTGGTTTTCCTTGGCGCCGGCCCCTTGCTTGACCTCGTGGACGCGCCAAGCGCCGTGCAGGCGCTGGGCCAGCCCTACCTGCAGATGCTGGCCTTCGCGTTGCTTCTCGATGCCTACAACGCGACCATGTCCTCCGTATTGCGGGCGCACCTGCGCACCCGCGAGGCGATGTTCAACATCCTCGCGATGCATTCCCTGCACCTGGCCCTGTGCCTGCCGTTGATGCGCGGCTTCGGTCCCGTGCCGGCGCTGGGCCTGCCGGGCTTCGCGCTGGCGATGGCGATCAGTCGCGGCTTCGGCATGGCCGTGCACCTGTGGTTGTGGCGGCGACAGCTCAACTTGCATACGCAGGCCAGCGACTGGTGGCGCGTGCATGCCGAACGGCTGGGTCCGGTGCTGCACATCGGCCTGCCCGGCGCGGCAGAAATGGTGGCGTATCGCATGGCGATGCTGGTGTCGCTGGCGGTGGTGTCGGGCATGGGCACGCTGCAATTGGCCACGCACACCTACGCCTCGCAGTTGATGAACCTGATCGTGCTGTTCACCGTTGCCGTCGGCTTCGCCGGTGAGATCCTGGTCGGGCACCAGGTTGGCGCTGGCCACCTGCACCAGGCCAATCGCATGGTGCGGCGCAGCCTCGGCCTGGGCCTGGCCGTGTCCTTCATTATCGCGACCCTAGCCGCAGCCACTGCGCCATGGACATTGCAACTATTCACCCGCGATCCCGCCATCATCGCCAGCGCCACCACCCTGCTCTGGATTACCGTACTGCTGGAACCGGGCCGGACCTGCAACATCGTGCTGATCAACGCCTTGCGCGCGACCGGCGACGCGCGCTTCCCGGTGATGGTGGGCGCTGTTTCGATGCTGGTGGTGATGGCGGGCGGATCATGGTTGCTGGGCGTGCATTTGAAGCTGGGACTGGTCGGCGTCTGGATCGCCTATGCCTGCGACGAATGGGTGCGCGGCCTGCTGATGTCGGCGCGCTGGTTCGGCCACGGCTGGGTGGGCGCGGCGCGGCGCACGCGCCATCGCGTGCTGCGCCAGCGACGAGCGCTGCAGGCATGAACACTATGGGGCAACGAGGATATCGATGATGCGCCTGGCGCTGGTTTTCATCCTGCTGTTGGCCGCGGCAACCTGTGCTGCGCAAGCGCGTCCGTCCACGGCAGGCAAGACCGTGCACGTGCTGAGTCCGCCGCTGGCCATTCCCGGACTCGACCGGAATCGCACGATTCGCATCTACTTGCCGCCCGGGTATGACACGAGTCGAAAACGCTACCGGGTGCTGTATATGTTCGATGCGCAGAACCTGTTCGACGACGCGACCTCCTTCGTCGGCGAATGGGGCGTTGACGAGAGCCTGGACGCGCTGGCGAAATCCGATGGCATCGAATTGATCGTGGTCGGCATCGACCACGGCGACGACAGGCGCATCAGCGAACTGCGGCCCTGGGCACATCCGCGCTTTGGCAAGGCAGAAGGCGATCAATTCCTGGATTTCGTGGTGGGCACGGTCAAACCCTTCATCGACCGCAATTACCGCACGCGCACGCGGCGCAAGGACACCGGTATCGCCGGCAGCTCGCTCGGTGGATTGATGGCGCATTACGCCGTGCTCCGGCATCCGGCTGTGTTCAGCCGGGTCGGTATCTTCTCGCCCTCGTACTGGATTGCCGACGAGATTTATCCTGCCACCGAGGCTGCCCGGTTCAAGCGCGGCACACGCATCTACCTGGTGGCAGGCGACAAGGAAGGCCAGAGCGAAGCCGACCACGCGCAGACCGTGGCGAATGTCCGCAAGATGGAATCGGTCCTGCAACGCTTGAAGGGCAGGCGC
Source organism: Gammaproteobacteria bacterium RIFCSPHIGHO2_12_FULL_63_22 (assembly GCA_001801685.1). GTDB lineage: Bacteria > Pseudomonadota > Gammaproteobacteria > Xanthomonadales > Xanthomonadaceae > Arenimonas. The sequence goes on from MGYJ01000067.1 coordinate 91,509, forward strand.
ATCGCATTGAAGACGGTGATCCGTGCTGGCGCCAGCCACAATGAGGCAGCATGGCGGACCGAGTTTCCCACGGTCATCCGATTCCTGTTCGGCGATCCGTCGCGACAACAATGAGCACGCCGCTTCCCGCCATCGGCTTCAATCCCCGGCCGCGCATCGAGATGCTGCGCTTCAATGCGCAGTCATCGTGCCTGGTGGTGGATGACGCCCTGCTCGATCCCGATGCATTGCGCCGATACGCCACGGCGCGGCGCGGCGATTTCGTGCAGGCGCCGTTCAACGCCTATCCGGGCATTGAGTTGCCGATGCCGCTGGAATTTTCTGCGCGACTTCAGGATTTTTTCGACCGGCACATCCGCGGCTCCCTTGGCGGTCGTCGTACCGTCAAGATGAACTCGCGATTGGCCATGGTGACCACGCCATCCGACGCGCTCGAACCGAGGCAGCGCATCTGCCATCGCGACAGCGCGTGGATCGACCCAGCCCAAGCCATTGCCGCGTCGGTGCTGTACCTGTTCGAGGATGAATGCCTGGGCGGAACCAGCTTCTACCGCCCCCGCCTGCCGGAGGATGCAATCAATCGGCTCGTCCACGATTCAAGCGTGATGGACCGCGCCAGCTTCGACGCCCGGCATCCTTCGATCGCGCAAGGTTACATGGGCGAGTCGAATGATTATTTCGAGCGCATCGGACGAGTGCCCGCGCGCTGGAACCGGATGATCTTCTACGACGGCCGCCTGTTCCACAGTGGCGAGGTGGGGAACGCCCGGGCGCTGACCGGCGACCCGCGCGCGGGCAGGCTGACCTTGAATGGATTCTTTACCTGTTCACGGCCTGCTGGCTGATTCGATCCACACCTGCACCGACTGCGCAGGCAACTCGAGCCCGTGCCGGCCCTTGGCGTCGGCGGTCCACGACGTGCCATCGGTTTTCGGGAATACCGGTTTCCATGGCTTGACGCCGATCCCGCGCAACTTGAATCGGGCTGGCTTGTCGCCGTAGTTGATCAGCACCAGGGCGGTTTCGCCATTGAAATGGCGGCGGAAGGCAATCGCCTTGCCTTGCACCGATGGCGCGTCGTAACTGCCGCGCGACAAGGACGGATAACTATTGCGCAAGGCCAGCAGCGCGCGATACCAGGCGAGGATGCCATCGCTGCGCGCCTGCTCGGCAGCTACGTTCTGGGTTGATGCATTGGCCGACACCGGGCGGAACGGCGTCGCGGTACTGAAGCCGGCGGTCTTCGGCTCGGCCGTCCAGCTCATCGGAATTCGCAGCTTGGGATCGTGTTTCAATTCCGCCGCCGCGGCCATGCCGATTTCTTCGCCATAAAAAATGAAAGGCGTACCCGGTTGCAGCAGATAGCCGGCCGCCGCGAGGCGCTGCCTGGCGACATCGCCCTTGAGCTGGTCCCATAGTCGGTCGCCGGCAAAGCTGTCGTGATTGGAAATCATGGTCGCCATCTGCTGCGGCGCACCGAGGAAATAATCGGCGACGCGGCGGATGTGCTTGACCTCGCCCCGGGCCGCGCCAACGATGTCGCCCGCACGCCAGATCGCGAAGGCGCTGCCGCAGACGTCTGACGCTGCATATTTGTGCATGTTGCCGGTGGCCTCGCAGACCACGTAGCGATGCGAATATCCGTCCACCACCGCGCGGAACTGGTCCATCAGCCCATGGTCTTCCGGCTGGTCGTACCAGGCATCGGGGCCGTGCTCGACCAAGTGCGGCACGGCATCGAAACGAAATCCGTCCACGCCGCGATTCAACCAGAAGCGAAGATTGTCCTTGTGGAAGGCAACCACGGCCGGTTCGAGCAGGTTGAAGTCCGGCATGTTCTTGTTGAACTGCGCCAGGTAGGAACCATTGGGCGTGGCCTCCCAGGGATTGCGGTCGTAGATGCTCCAACCGGCCGGCCCGGGACTCTTCCACATGTACCAATTGCGCAAGGGGCTGCCGGGCGAGCGCGCCGACTCGAGAAAGACCGGATTGTCCGCGGCGCTGTGGTTGATGACGTAATCGATGATGACGCCGAGGCCGCGCGCGTGCGCCTGGCGAAGCAGTTCATCGAAATCGGCCAGCGTGCCGTAGGCCGGTTCGATGTCCCGATAGTCGCTGACCGAATAGCCATGGTCGCGGTCCTGGCTGGGGCTGATCGGCATCAGCCAGATGCCGCGCACGCCCAAAGCTTTCAGGTAGTCGAGCGACTGGGTCAGTCCGCGCAGGTCACCGATGCCGTCGCCATTGCTGTCGCGATAGCCGCGCACGAAGATTTCCGCGAAGGCGCCCTTGTGCCAGCCCTCGGGCAGCGTGCTGGCCGTGTTGCCCACCGGCACCGGGGCCACGGCCCTCTGCACGGCCGGCTCCAGGGCTGGGTTGGCGGCTTGGGATGCCAAGGACCAAGGCAGCAGCACCAGAGCCAGTCCGAGTCGCCGCGCCAGGTTCAGCTTCGGGTGGGTCATGCGAACCTCTCGGGGCCGTCACCGACCCGCCATGTAGATAAACTACGGTAGCCCATGTGCCATAGGCTGTAAATCGTGCCCGCCGGGGAGAGCTAAGGGCCTCGTTCGCGGCCGCGTTTGTAGTAAAGTTACTTACTCGAGCGAGCGTATGGTGCCTCGCTCACCTACTCTGAGGGATACGTGGGGATGCAGTTCGCCCTGGAGACGCGAGGACGACCCGGTGCCTACCGGCGCCTGCCGACCTGGACGCTTGCCTGCGCCCTGGCCGCGGCTGCCAGCCCGGCCCTCGCGGCGCCTCCGACGCTTGCCGATTGTACTAAACCGGAAATCGCCACCACCCTGCAGGTAACGCCCGGCAGCGACCCGGTGCCCGAGGTCCGCGCCTACTGGCTCGATCGCCAATGGATCCAATGGCCGGGCGCGCCTGCCAATGCCCGCGCATTCCGCCTGTTCCATTCGTCAACGGCACAAATCGGACGATCGAACGGCCGGCTGACCGGCGCTGCCGATGGCAGCTTGTTGCTGGTGCCGGACGCGAACGGACTGCCCGCCCATCTGGCCGCTCGGTTCAAGTTCATCGCCGATGGCCCGAGGCTGCGCATTTCCGAAGCCGATCTGCCACGGCTGGCGAAGCTTCTTCGCGGACAGCTCTTGCTGGTTGCCGAGGATGGGCGCGGCCGCGAGATCCAGTCCACGGCCTTGCAACTTCCCGGCGCACTCGATGACCTGTACGCAGGCGCCGGATCGGCGAACGACCTGGGTGTCACGGTTGCGCCGGAGAAGACAAGTTTTGCGTTGTGGGCGCCGACCGCGCAAAACGTCGCGCTCTGTCGCTTCGATCCGGGCGCAAGCGAACCCACCCTGGAATCGATGCAGCTCGATCGTGGTACCGGTATCTGGCGAAACGCGGTGGCGCGAGACCTGACCGGCCAGTACTACCAGTACCTGGTGGACGTGGTCGTACCCGGCGTGGGGCTGGTGCGCAATCGCGTGACTGATCCGTATTCGATCAGCCTGGACGCCGACTCGAAGCGCAGCTATATCGCAAACCTGGATTCAGCCACGCTCAAACCGGACGGATGGGATCAAACGCCCGCGCCGCATGCCAGCCTGGCGCAGACCGACATGGTCATCTACGAATTGCATGTCCGCGATTTTTCCATCAACGATACGTCGGTGCCTGCGGCGATGCGCGGCAAGTACGGCGCCTTCGCGCTGGCCGATTCGCAAGGTCGCAAACATCTGCAGGCCTTGGCCGGGGCCGGCATGACCGACGTGCACCTGTTGCCGGTGTTCGACCTGGCCAGCGTACCGGAGGTCGGCTGCAAGACACCTCTCATCAACGATGATGGACCTGCCAGCGAATCGCAGCAGGCGGCAGTGATGGCGGTTGCCGCGACCGATTGTTTCAACTGGGGCTACGACCCTCTTCACTTCAATGCGCCCGAGGGCAGTTTCGCCAGCGATGCCAGCGACGGCGCGCTGCGCATCCGCGAATTCCGCCAGATGGTGCAGGCCTTGCATCGTGACGGCCTGCGCGTGGGCATGGACGTGGTCTACAACCACACCAGCGCCTCGGGACAGAAGGACAAATCGGTGCTCGACCGGGTAGTACCCGGTTACTACCACCGCCTTGATGCCAAGGGCGCGGTCGAGCGTTCCACCTGCTGCGACAACACTGCCACCGAGCACCGGATGATGGCGAAGCTGATGAGCGATTCCGTGTTGCTGTGGGCGACGCAATATCGTATCGACTCGTTCCGCTTCGACCTGATGGCGCACCAGCCGAGGGCTGAAATGGAAGCCTTGTCGGCGCGCGTGGACAAGGCGACCGGTCGCCATGTGAACCTGATCGGGGAGGGCTGGAACTTTGGCGAAGTCGCCAATGGCGCGCGCTTCGTGCAGGCCTCGCAACTTTCACTGGGCGGCTCGGGCATCGGCACCTTCAGCGACCGCGGTCGCGATGCGGTGCGCGGCGGCAGCGCCGCCGACAGTGGCGATGCGATGATCGCGCGGCAGGGCTATGTCAATGGCCTGGTGTATGCGCCCAATGCCAAGGCACCCTCGCGCCCGGTGTCGGATTTGTTGAAGACGGCGGACATGGTGCGGGTCGGGCTGGCAGGTTCGATCCGGGACTACGCGATGACTGACTTCACCGGCCGCAGCGTTGTCCTTTCCGACATCGACTACGGCGGGCAGCCTGCCGGCTACGTGGGCGATCCGGCCGAAGTGGTGAACTACGTCGAGAACCACGACAACCAGACCTTGTTCGACGCCAACGCCTACAAGCTGCCGCTCGATACCAGCAGCGCGGACCGAGCGCGCGTGCAGGTGCTGGCGGCAGCGATCAATGCCTTCAGCCAGGGTGTCGCCTACTTCCATGCCGGCATCGACACGCTCCGATCAAAGTCGCTCGACCGCAACAGCTACGATTCCGGCGACTGGTTCAACCGGATCGACTGGAGCGGGTGGGACAACTATTTCGGCACTGGCCTGCCGCCCAAACCCGACAACGGACGCGACTACGAGCTGATGCGGCCCCTGCTGGCCAATTCCGCCATCCGCCCGACCCAGGCGGACATCGCATTTGCGCGCGGCGCTTTCCAGGACCTGCTGCGAATTCGCGCCAGCTCGCGATTGTTCCGCTTGCGCAGCGCGGCCGAGATCAAGGCGCGCCTCAGTTTCCCGAATATCGGGCCCGGGCAGAATCCGGTCGTGCTGGTCGGCCACCTGGACGGACACGGCCTGGATGGCGCGAACTTCAGCGAACTGCTTTACTTCATCAACGTGGATGACGCCGCGCAGGTGATCACGCTGCCCATGCAGGGGTCGAAGCCCTGGCTCCTGCACCCGGTCCACCGCGGAAACCAAGCCGCAGACCCGCGTCCGCGGCATGACGCCATTCATGACCGGGCAACCGGTCGCTTCACGGTGCCACCCCGCACCGCCCTCGTTTACGTGGTGGACTGAATGCTCAACCGAAAAACCGCGCCCGTGCTGGTGCACGACACCCTGCTGCTGTTTGGCGCCACCGGCGACCTGTCGCAGCGCTACCTGTTTCCGTCGCTGGTGCACCTGCTGCGCGACCGCCTGCTGCCCACTGACTTCCGCCTGATCGCCATCGGTCGGCAGGACTATGACCAGGAAGGCTTCAAGTCCTGGTTGCGCGAACAGTTGCCCGACGAAGCCACGCGCAATCGCGAGGCCTTCAATGACTTGCTCGCGCGCACACGCTATGTCGCCGTGGATCTTTCCGACAGCGAACAGATGTCGAAGCTGCTGGCGGAGTTTTCCGATCGCCCCTGCGTCAGTTACCTGGCGATTCCGCCGCACCTGTTCACGCCGACCTGCGAAGGCCTGCAAGCCGCGGGACTGCTGGCGGAACCGTCGCGACTGGTGCTTGAAAAACCGATCGGCCACGACCTGGCCTCGTCGCGCTTCATCAATGCCACGCTGCGCGGCTTCCTGGATGAAAGCAGGATCTTCCGCATCGACCATTACCTGGGCAAGGCGCCGGTGCAAAACCTGCTGGCGCTGCGTTTCGGCAACACGCTGATGGAAGCGGTGTGGCACAACCGCTGGATCGAGTCGGTGGACATCCTGGTGGCGGAAACAGCCGGCGTGGATGGCCGCGAAGGTTATTACGCGCAGTACGGCGCGCTGCGCGACATGGTCCAGAACCACATGCTGCAATTGCTGGCGCTGATCGCGATGGAGCCGCCCGGCTCGCTGGATGCCGACAGCCTGCGCGACGAAAAGAGGAAGGTGCTGCGTGCGCTGCGGCCGATGACCCCCGAGGACGTCGCGCGCGACAGCGTGCGCGGTCGCTACCAGTCGGGCGTGGTGGACGGACGCGCCGTGCCGGGTTTCGACCACCCCAGCGATTGCGAAACCTTCGTCGCCTTGCGCGCGCGCATCGACAACTGGCGCTGGGCCGGCGTGCCCTTCCGCCTCGTTACGGGCAAGCGGCTCGCGCAGCGCACGACGGAGGTCGTGGTTTCGTTCAAGCCGGTGTCGCACTGGATCTTCGATCGGCCGCCACATTCCGGTGCTACGCCCAACCGGTTGCTGATGCAGTTGCAGCCCGAAGAAAACATTGAACTCGGCCTGATGGGCAGCCTCGCCGCCCCGGAATGGAGCGGCACCGAACTGCAGCCCCTTTCGCTGGACCTGGGAATGTCGGCCACGCCGCAACGCCGCATCGCCTATGAGCGCCTGTTGCTGGACGCGATGCACGGCAACCAGGCCTTGTTCGTGACCGGTGATGAAGTGGAAGCGGCCTGGTCGTGGATCGACAGTGTCAGCGAAGCCTGGACCACCGCCGGCGTGCATACGAAGTCCTATCCGGCCGGATCCTGGGGCCCCGCGGAAGCCAGCGACTTCCTGCCGGTCAGCGTACCCAGCACCAAGCGCCCGGTGAGAAAGGCATGAGTCGATCGCTCGCCCTGCTGGCTGATATCGGCGGCACGCATGCGCGTTTTGCGTTGGCAGACACGACCTTGCCGGCCCCCTTGCTGGACGAGAGCATTCGCCAGTTCGAAGTGGCGGGCTTTGCATCGCTGGTGGATGCGGCGAAGCATTACCTGATGCAGGTGGAGACCGGTCGTGATCGCGTGGAACAGGGCGTGTTCGCCGTTGCCGGCCGCGTGGATGGCGACCATGCCCGCATCACCAACCATCCTTGGCAGATATCGCGAACCGACACGCTGGCAGCGCTCGACTTGCACCACCTGCGCCTGGTCAACGACTTTGCCGCACAGGCCATGGCGGTGCGCTTGCTCACCGACGGCGACCTCGCATCCATCGGCGGATTGCCACGCGCGACCGGCGACCGCACTGCACGGACCTACGCCGTGCTCGGACCGGGTACCGGCCTCGGCGTCAGTGCCCTGCTCGTTCGCAATGGCTGCAGCCATGTGCTCGAAACCGAAGGCGGACACATCAGCTTCGCACCCACCAATGCAGAAGAAGCCGCCATCCTCGGGCGACTGTCTTCGCAATTTGGTCGCGTCTCGAACGAACGATTGGTGAGCGGCAGCGGCCTGGTCAACATCCATCGCGCCCTGTCGGAGATTGCAGGCCAGGCCGGGCCGGAATTGAAGCCGCATGAAGTCAGTGCCGGCGCCGCCCGCGGCGATCCTCGCTGCCAGCGCGCCGTGGAAATTTTCTGCGCCGTATTCGGTGCGATTGCCGGCGACCTGGTGCTGACGCTGGGCGCCTGGGATGGCGTTTTCCTGACCGGCGGGCTCGTGCCGAGACTGCTCGAGGCGCTGCATGCCTCCAAGTTCCGCGCTCGATTCGAAGCCAAGGGTCGGTTTTCCCCGGCCATGGCGGCCGTCCCATCGTTGGCTGTATTGCATCCGCAAGCGGGCCTGCTCGGCGCCGCGGCGTTTGCGTTGCAGAATGGCGGTCCCGGACACGCGGACCGAGGTTGAGCGAGATGGATGGAAAATTGCCAGAAGCAGGTCGCGTGTCGCCGGAATGGATCCGGCACGCGGATGCATCGCGATGGGCATCCGCCATCGCCGGCATCACTGCCGATGCCTTGCGCGCCGACCTTGCCGTGGGCGATGGCGCGCGACTGCTGGTATCCGGCGGCACGACACCTGCACCGGTCTATCGCGAACTGACGCTGCATGGCCTCGACTGGGGCCGCGTGCGGGTCGCGCTGGTTGACGAACGCTGGTTGCCACCGGGCGATGCCGACAGCAACGCAGAACTGGTTCGGGAAACCTTGCTGGACGGACCCGCCGCGGCCGCGCGATTCGAACCCATCCTGATGCCCGACCGCAGCCTGGACGAATCCGTGCGCACCGCCAACCGCATGTCACGACCGGCCAGCATCGCCTTGCTGGGCATGGGTCCCGACGGACACACCGCGTCCTTGTTCCCTGGTGCAAGCTCACTCGCACAGGCGCTCGCTGCAAGCGACGACTATGTCTCCTTCGATGCCGCCGGTTGCGCGGGCGCCGGCGCCTGGCCGTTGCGGATCAGCATCACGCCGGCGGGCTTGGCCAAGGCGCGCCACCGACTGTTGCTGGTGCGTGGCGAGCCCAAGCGTCGCCTGCTGGAACGCGCGATCGCCGGCGACGACGTATCCGAACTGCCCGTGCGCGCCTTGTTTGCGTTGCCCGGCAACCCCCTTCAGATCCACTGGTGTCCCTGATGAAATTCCCACTGCAAGACCGCGTGATCGCCGTAACCGAGCGCATCCGCGACCGAAGCCGGCGCACGCGCCAGGCTTATCTGGAAAGCGTGGACGCCGGCCATCGCAATGGCCCACTGCGCCATCGCCTGAGTTGCGGCAACCTGGCGCACGGCTTCGCGGCATCGGGCGACGACAAGCCGCGGCTCAAGGGCGGTGTCACGCCCAACCTCGGCATCATCAACGCCTACAACGACATGTTGTCGGCGCACCAGCCGTTCGAAACCTATCCCGAACTGATTCGCGCCGTCGCGCGCGCGCATGGCGCCACCGCGCAAGTGGCGGGCGGCGTGCCGGCGATGTGCGATGGCGTGACGCAAGGCCGGGCCGGCATGGAACTCTCCCTGTTCTCGCGCGACGTGATCGCGCAGGCCACCGCCGTCTCGCTCAGCCACGACATGTTCGATGCGGCGATCTGCCTGGGTGTCTGCGACAAGATCGTGCCCGGCCTGCTGATCGGCACGCTCGCCTTCGGCCATCTGCCCGTGGTCTTCGCGCCCGCAGGGCCGATGACGCCTGGCCTGTCGAATCGTGAGAAGGCGGCGGTGCGCGAACGCTTCGCTGCGGGACTGGCAACGCGGGAAGAACTGCTGGAAGCCGAATCGGCGTCGTATCACTCGGCGGGCACCTGCACCTTCTACGGCACGGCCAATTCCAACCAGGTGTTGCTCGAGGCGATGGGCCTGCAGTTGCCGGGCTCGTCCTTCGTCAATCCGGGCACGCCGCTGCGCGCCGCACTGACCGAGGCCGCTACGGTTCGCGCGCTCGAGATCAGCGCGCTCGGCAACGACTACCGGCCGATCGGTCGCTTGGTGGACGAACGCGCCATCGTCAATGCCATCGTCAGCCTGATCGCGACCGGGGGTTCGACCAACCACACCATCCACTGGGTTGCAGTGGCGCGTGCCGCCGGCATCGTGCTGACCTGGGACGACATCGACCAGCTTGCGCAGGGCGTGCCGCTGCTCGCGCGCGTCTATCCCAACGG
>MGYJ01000068.1 GCA_001801685.1 Gammaproteobacteria bacterium RIFCSPHIGHO2_12_FULL_63_22
ACGCCCAGGCTGTTGTAGAGCAAGGCGAAGCCGAGGTTCTGCTTCATGTTGGCGACGGTCGCTTCGGACAGCGCGCGGGCGCGGGCGATGCCGCGCAAGTCGCCCTTCACCAGCGTGAGTTGCGCGCTGGACATGGCGACGTCGGTGCCTGTGCCCATGGCGATACCGACATCCGCCGCCGCCAGCGCGGGCGCATCGTTGATTCCATCGCCGGCCATCGCGACGTGGCGGCCTTCCGCCTTGAGGCGGGCCACCATCGCCAGCTTGTCTTCGGGACGAACTTCGCCATGTACTTCGTCGATGCCCAGCGACTTGCCGACCGCTTGCGCGGTGGTGGCGCCATCGCCCGTGGCCATGATGATCCTCAGCCCCGCGGCGCGCAGTTCCGCCAGTGCGCCCGCCGATGTTTCCTTGATCGGGTCGGCCACGCTCAAAAGGCCCGCCGGGCGACCATCGACGGACAGGAACATCACGCTTGCCCCGACGCTGCGCCGTTCTTCAGCCTGCGATTGAAGCGAGGAGACATCGACGCCGAGGTTCTTCATCAGCACCGTGTTGCCGAGTGCGACGGACGTCGAGTCCACGCGGCCGTGCACGCCGATGCCGGTGTCCGAATTGAATTCTTCGGCTTTCGCCAGTGGCAGCTTCCTGGACCTTGCCTCGTTGACGATGGCGGCGGCGAGCGGATGTTCGCTGCCTTGGTCGAGGCTGGCTGCGAGTCGCAGCACTTCGTCTTCGGTGAAACCATTGGTCGCGATGACGCGATCGAACGTGGGGCGGCCCAAAGTGAGCGTACCGGTCTTGTCGACGATCAGCGTGTCGATCCTGCGCAGCGTTTCGATTGCCTCGGCATCGCGGAAGAGCACACCGGACGACGCACCGCGACCCGTTGCCACCATGATGGACATCGGCGTGGCCAAGCCCAGCGCGCACGGGCAGGCGATGATCAGCACCGACACGGCACTCAGCACGGCGAACACCCATGAGGGCTCGGGGCCGAACAGGCCCCAGGCGAAGAAGGTCAGCACGGCGATGGCGAGCACGGCCAGCACGAACCAGAACGAGACCGCGTCGGCCATGCGCTGCATCGGCGCGCGCGAGCGCTGCGCCTGCGCGACCATCTGCACGATCTGCGCCAGCACGCTGTCATCGCCTACACGCGTGGCGCGAATGACCAGCGCGCCGGCAACGTTCATGGTGGCGCCGATGACCTTGTCGCCAACGTCCTTGCCGACCGGCATCGACTCGCCGGTCAACAAGGACTCGTCGATGTTGGATCTGCCCTCGATCACTTCGCCGTCGACCGGTACCTTTTCGCCGGGGCGCACGCGCAAGCGATCGCCCACTTGCACCTGGTCGAGCGGCACGTCGGTTTCGCTGCCGTCGTCGGCCAGGCGCCGCGCGGTTTTCGGCGCCAGCTTCAACAAGGCGCGGATGGCCGCAGAGGTTTTCGATCGCGCGCGCAGCTCGAGCATCTGCCCAAGCAGGGTCAGCGACACGATGACCGCCGCCGCTTCGAAATACACGCCGACCTGGCCGTGCACATGGAAGGCGGCGGGGAAAAGATCGGGCGCCAGGGCGGCGGCAAGGCTGTAGCCATAGGCCGCGCCGACGCCGATGCCGATCAGCGTCCACATGTTGAGATTTCCGGTGCGCAGCGATTGCACACAGCGCACGAAGAACGGCCAGCCGGCCCAAAGCACGACCGGCGTGCTCAGGACCATTTCGATCAGCACGCGGGTGCGTGGATCAGGCGTCGTCAATTGATGGCCAAGCATTGCCAGCACCAAGACCACCAACGACAAGGGCAAAGTCCACCAAAAGCGCCGACTGAAATCGATCAGTTCGTGGTTGGGCTCGTCGTCCTCGGCCGGCATCATCGGTTCCAGCGCCATGCCGCAGATCGGACACGTGCCGGGCGCATCGCGGATGATCTCCGGATGCATCGGGCAGGTGTATTGGCGCGCCTCCGCTGGCACTGAGCCTGCGTGCGACGCGCCGGTGGCAGGCGCTGCGGCGGCGGCGGGCGTCACCGGATGCACGGGATGCAGGAATTGCGCGGGATCGGCCTTGAACTTTTCCAGGCAGCGCGACGAACAGAAATGGAATTCGTGGCCGGCATGCACGTGCTTGAAGCGCGCCGCAGCCGGGTCGACGTCCATGCCGCAGACGGGATCCTTCACCGTGCCGTGGCCGGCGGCATGATGACCGTGTTCCATTCCAGCGTGGTTCGACGGCAGGGTCATGAATATGACCTTACACCTTGCCCCCGGGGCAAGGTAAAGCGCGACTTGCGGGTGGTTCGCGAACCGGGCCGGCACCTGGACCGGGGGAGGGAGCCAGGAGTGCCGGCCGGCCGCGAAGGCTGGCGCCGCGCGCAGGGGGCGCGCGGCGAAGTGATCAGTCGTGGGCGGGGCTGGGTATGCGGAACCAGGCCGCATACAAGGCGGGCAGGAACAGGATGGTCAGTGCCGTCGCAACTATGAGTCCGCCCATGATCGACACGGCCATCGGCCCGAAGAAAACACTGCGCGACAGCGGCAACATGGCCAGCACGGCGGCCAGCGCGGTCAGCACGATGGGACGGAAACGGCGCACCGTCGCCTCGATGATCGCCTGGTGCGGGGCCTGCCCTGCGGCGATGTCCTGGTCGATCTGGTCCACCAGGATCACCGAGTTGCGCATGATCATTCCCGACAGCGCGATCGTGCCCAGCATCGCCACGAAGCCGAACGGCACGCGGAATATCAACAGGAAAGCGGTCACGCCGATCAGTCCGAGCGGCGCCGTCATCCAGACCATCAGCATGCGCCGGAAGCTGCGCAACTGGACCATCAACAAGGTGGTCACCACCAGCACGAACAGCGGCACGCCGGCAGCCACCGACGCCGAGCCGCGCGTCGAGTCCTCGACCGTGCCGCCGGTTTCCAGCAGGAAGCCCGGCGGCAATTGCGCACGGATATCCTCCAGCATCGGCAGGATCTGCGCGGTAACGGTCGGCGGCGTGATCTCGCCGTAGATGTCGGCGCGCACGTTGATGCTGGGCAGGCGGTTGCGATGCCAGACAATGCCGTCCTCCAGGCCGTAATCGAGCGTGGCGATCTGTGACAGCGGAATGCTGCGACCGGAATCGGTCGGCACGGCCAGGCTGCCGAGCAGCGACAGGCGTGCGCGTTCGTCCTCGGGTCCGCGCAGCAGGATCTCGATCAGTTCATTGCCCTCGCGGAAGGTGCTGACAGTGCTGCCGGACAGCGAACCGCGCAGGAACTGGGCAAGCTGCGCCGAGTTCACACCCAGCGCGCGGGCGCGGTCCTGGTCCAGGGTCAGGCGCACGACCTTGCTGGGCTCGTCCCAGTCCAGGTTGACGTTGTCCACGTTTGGATTGGCGCGAACCTTGGCCGCGACTTCCTGGGCGATACGACGCACTTCATCGAGGTGCTCGCCGGAGACGCGGAACTGGATCGGGAATCCCACCGGCGGACCATTCTCGAGGCGGAGCACGCGACCTTGCAGGTCCGGGAAATCCCTGGCCAGGGTTTCGATCACCCACTGGCGAACCTGCTCGCGTTCTTCCACGTTGCGGGTCAGCAACACGAACTGCGCGAAGTTGGACTGCGGCAGCTTCTGGTCGAACGGAAGATAGAAGCGCGGCGATCCGGTGCCGACATAGGCGACGTAGTTTTCCAGGTCCTTGCGCTTGGCCAGCTGCGCTTCGAAGCGCTTGGTTGCCGCTTCCGTGGCCAACAGTGACGAACCTTCCGCCAATTCCAAGTCGACCACCAGTTCGAGGCGCGTGGACGAAGGAAAGAATTGCTGGGGAACGAAGCGGAACAGCGCAATCGATGCCGCGAACGCGAGCACGGTCAAGCCGATCACCTTCACGCGATTGCGCACGCACCAGGCAATCCATCCGCGCAGCTTGCGATAGAAGGGCGTGCCATAGGTGTCGTGGTTGTGGCCGTTGCCGTCGGGTTCGACGATGGCTGCGAGCCAGCGCGGCAAGACCAGCGCGATGCGCTGGCGGAATAGAGTCCAGCCGCCATCGGTCTTTTGCTTGTGCAACTGTTCGGCGTCCGGCAACAGGCGGTCGCCCAGGAAGGGAATGAACACCACCGCGGCGATCCAGCTGAGCAGCAGCGCGATCGTCACCACCTGGAAGATGGACCGCGTGTATTCGCCCGTGCCCGATTGCGCGGTGGCGATCGGCAGGAAGCCGGCCGCCGTGACCAGCGTACCGGTCAGCATCGGGAACGCGGTGCTGGAATAGGCGAAGCTGGCGGCGCTCAGGCGGTCGAGCCCCTGTTCCATCTTCACCGCCATCATCTCGACCGCGATGATGGCGTCGTCCACCAGCAAGCCCAGCGCCAGGATCAGTGCGCCGAGTGAAATCTTGTGCAGGCCGATGTCGAAGTAGTACATCGCCGCGAAGGTCATCGCCAGCACCAGGGGGATGGACAGCGCCACCACCAGTCCCGGCCGCTTGCCCAGCGAGAAGAAGCTCACCACCAGCACGATCAGCACGGCCTCCGACAGTGAGCGGACGAACTCGGAGACCGAATCGCGCACCGCCGATGGCTGGTCGGACACCTTGTGCAGCTTCATGCCCACGGGCAGGGTTTTCTGCAAGCGCGCGAATTCCGTGTCGAGGCTTTCGCCCAGGCCGATGATGTCGCCACCTTCCTTCATGGACACGGCGATGCCGATCGAGTTGTCACCCAGGAAGCGCATCCGCGGCGCCGCCGGATCGGCGAAGCCGCGCTTCACCGTGGCCACGTCGCCCAGCCGGAACGAACGGTCGCCGGCGCGAATGGGAAAGTTGCGGATCTCGTCCACGGTCTTGAATCCGCCGCTGACGCGCAATTGCACACGATCGGTGTCGGTTTCGAAAAAGCTGGTCGCGGCGACGGCATTCTGCGCGTCCACGGCCTGTTGCACGGCCTGCATCGGAATGCCCAGCGTGGCCAGCTTGGTGTTCGACAGCTCGATCCAGATTTTTTCTTCCTGCAGGCCGATCAGGTCCACCTTGGCCACGTCCTTGACGCGATGCAGGTCGAGCTCGATGCGCTCGGCGTAATCCTTCATCGTGGCGTAGTCGAAGCCTTCGCCATTCAATGCGTAGATGTTGCCGAAGGTGTCGCCGAATTCGTCGTTGTAGAAAGGCCCGACGATGCCGGCCGGCAGCGTGTGGCGGATGTCGCCGACCTTCTTGCGTACCTGGTACCAGAGCGCCGGGATGTCGCGCGAATGCAGCGAATCCTCGGCGATGAACTGCACCAGTGATTCACCGGGCCGGGAATACGACCGGATGAACTGGTACTCGCCGGTCTCCATCAATTTCTTTTCGATGCGATCGGTAACTTGCCGCCCCACTTCCTCGGCGGTCGCGCCCGGCCAGAAGGTGCGCACCACCATGATCTTGAAGGTGAAGGGTGGATCTTCCGACTGGCCCAGCCGCTGATAGCTGATGATGCCGATGACGGCCAGCACGATCATGATGAAAAGAACCAGGGTCTTGTTGCGCAGGGCCCAGGCGGAAAGGTTGAATTGGCTCATGGCCGCCTCAGTTGCCCGAGGGCTTGGCGGAAGCCACGGCGCCGGCCATCCGAACCGGGCGGTTGTCGCGATCGATGGGTGCGATCTTCTCGCCCTCCAGCACCAGGTGCGCGCCGGCGGCGACCACCCAGTCAGTGGGCTTCAGGCCCGACAGCACGGGCACGCCATCCTCGCCATAGGCGCCGGTGCGAATCGGCGTCAGGTGCAGCCGCGATGTCGCGGGATCGACCACCCATACCCCAGGGCGACCCTTGTCTTGCGTGAGTGCCGACAGCGGCAGGCGCATGCCTGATCCCATTGCAGTCTGCGCGTAGACGCGCGCGCTCTGGCCCAATTCGACCGGCGCGCCGGCAGTGTCGAAACCAACGCGCGCTGAGAAAGTGCGGGTCTGCGCATCGGCAGATGGAGAAATTTCGCGCAGCTTGCCCGGGAAGCGCTTGCCGGGTTCGGCCCACAATTCAACGGCGAGGTCGCGGCCGACCGGAAAGCGGCTGATGCTTTGCTCGGGCACGCTGATCACCACTTCGCGCTCGCCATCCACCGCCAGCACGAACACGGCCTGCCCGGCGGCGACGACTTGTCCGGCTTCAGCCAATCGCTGCGCGATGACACCGGCGCTGGGTGCGCGCAGCACGGCGTAGCCCACCTGGTTGCCCGACGCGGACACCTGCGCCCTTGCCTGGCGAACGCGAGATTCCGAGGCGCGCAAGGCGGCCACGCGATTGTCGTAGAGCGACTGGCTGACCAGTTGCTTGTCGACCAGGTTCTTGTAGCGCTGCAATTCGGACTGGGCCAGCGCAAGGTCGGCCTGGGCCGAGGCCAGCGCGGCGCGATCGGCTTCCGATTGCAGCCTGACGTCGGCCGGGTCGAGCTCGGCCAGGGCCTGGCCGGCCTTGACGCGTGCGCCCGCATCCACCAGTCGACGCGAAATCTTTCCGGCGATGCGGAAGGCCAGCTGCGGTTCTTCGCGCGCGTGCACTTCGCCGGCGAACGCCTCGTAGCCGAGCTCGCCGCTGCTGGCCTGAACGACCAGCACGGGCCGCACTTCCACGGGCGCAGGCTCGTTGCCGCAGGCCGCAAGCGAAAGGGCCAGGACGAGCGGCCAGAGGGCCCGGAAGGGGGTTGGAACCGTGGACATGAGCGCGCCCTGAATAGTGAACCGGTGGGTACACTATCATTATCAAACCAGTTAGTTCAATAATAGGTGCATGAATTCTTCTGCCCTGCCCTCGACCCCCGCCCCCGGCCGCCCCAAGGACATGGAAAAGCGCACGGCCGTGCTGGAAGCGGCGATGGTGCTATTCCCGTCACGGGGCTACGACGGCGTCAGCATGGACGCCATCGCCCAGGCTGCCGGCGTCTCCAAGCTGACCGTGTACAGCCACTTCGCCGACAAGGAAGCCCTGTTCGGCGCGGCGGTGACCGAATGCTGCGCCCAGTTGCTGCCGCACCAGTTGTTCGTGCCCGACCCGGGCCTGCCGGTCGCCGAGGCCTTGTTCCAGATCGCCCGACCCTTCGTGGACCTGATGATGGACGAGCGCGCCGTCAGCCTGCACCGGGTGATGATCAGCCAGGCCGGCCAGGACCGCCGCCTGACCGAAATCTTCTTCTGCGCCGGTCCGCGCGCCATCCTCCTGGAAATGGAATCGTTCCTGCAGGAGGCCCGCCGGAGCGGCTACCTGCGCGTGGCTGACCCGGCCCGCGCCTCGGAACATTTCTTCTGCCTGTTGAAGGGCCTGGGCCATATGCGCGTGCTGGTCGGGCTGTCCGAACCTCCCAGCAGCGAACAACGCGACGCCCATGTGCGCGAAGTGGTTGGGATATTCCTGCGTGCCTTTGCCCCCGAGGCGCTGTGACAAGCGGCCCGGTTACTTCTGGCACTACGTGGCCCACCCGTCCGCACGCGATCCTGTGCGGGACGATTTTTTACGATGGTGGCGTGGCAGGCTTACAATTGTCGGCCTTGCGCCCCACGGACCCCTTGTTGCCATGTCGATGAATTTTGACCAAGCCCGCTTCGCGATGATCGAACAACAGGTGCGTCCCTGGGACGTGCTCGATCCCCGCGTGCTGGAAGCGTTGATGGTCGTGCATCGCGAGGATTTCGTCGTGCCGAGCCAGCGCCAGCTGGCCTTCGCCGACCTGCCGCTGCCACTGGCCCACGGCGAAGTGATGATGAAGCCGGTGGTCGAGGGCCGCATGATGCAGGCCCTGTTGCTGGAGCCCAGCGATGAAGTGCTGGAGATCGGCACCGGCTCGGGCTTCGTCACGGCCTGCCTGGCCCGCCTCGCGCGCGCAGTCACCAGCATCGACATCCATGCCGACTTCATCGAATCCGCTGGCCAGCGACTTGCCCATGCAAGCGTCAGCAACGTCCGCCTGGAAACCGCCGATGCCCTGGCTTGGCAGCCCGGCCGGCAGTTCGATGCCATCGCCGTCACGGCCGCAGTCGGCATCATTCCGCAGATTTTCACCGACTGGCTCAAGCCGGGCGGTCGCTTGTTCGTGATCCATGGCCTTTCGCCGGTACAAGAGGCGGTACGCATCACGCGTCGCGCTGATTCCCTGCAGACGGAAAGCCTCTTCGAAACCGATGTCCCCTACCTGCATGGCGCCGAGCCGGTGCCGCACTTCACCCTCTGAACACGGGAAAACCCATGTCCATCCGACTCCGCCCCCTGTCCCTCGCCCTGATCATTGCCGGATTCTCGGCCCAGGCTTCCGCCACCGACCTGGTGCAGGCATACGATCTTGCGCGCCAGAGCGACCCGCAATTCTCCGCCGCCGAGGCGCAGAAGAATGCAACGGGCGAAGGCATCGTGCAGTCGCGCGCCGCCTTGCTTCCGCAAGTCACTGCTGACGCCAACTACGGCACCGGCAGCTCGAGCAGCAGCGGCAACCAGGTCTTCGCCGGCAACCCGACTGGCGTCAATTCCACGTACTCGGAAAGCAGCAGTCGCAGCTCCGGCGTCAACGTTCGCCAGACCATCTATGACCACGCCAACTACACCCGGCTCGGCGCCAGCCGCGCACGCGCCCGCGGTGCGGAAGCCGATTACGATTCGGCCGCCGATGCCCTGATCGTCCGCGTGGCAGATGCTTACTTCAACGTGCTGACCGCCATCGAGACGCTCGCGTCCTCGCGCGCCGAAGAACGTTCTGTGAAGCGCCAGCTCGACCAGGCCGACAAGCGCCTGGAAGTCGGCCTCGCGCCGATCACCGACGTGCACGAAGCCCGCGCGCGTTTCGACAGCGCCCGCGCCAACGCCATCCTGCAGGCGACCGCGTTGGAAGACGCCTACGAGGCACTGGCCGAGACCACCGGCGAGCGCCTGACCAACCTCAAGGGCCTGGCTGCGGATTTCCGCCCGGAAAATACCGACACCAAGACCATCGAAGAATGGGTTGCCATCGCATTGGCTTCCAACCCGACGTTGAAGTCGCGCGCCGAAGCATTGGCCGCTGCCGAGAAAGACGTGTCCACGGCCCGCGCTGCGCACTATCCGACCTTGTCGGCGACTGCCAGCTACGGCGACGATGCCAGCTGGGGCGACAGCCGCCGCCGCTCGCCGCTTCCGGAAAGCCTGAGCTCGTTCGGCAACTCCAGCACCGGCCCGCGTTACGGCATTACGCTATCGGTGCCGATCTTCAGCGGTTTCGCCACGCAATCGCGCGTGCGCCAGGCCCTGTACACGCGTGACGCCGCCGCCGACCAGCTCGAGCAGCAGAAGCGCGCCATCACCCGCACCACGCGCGGCGCCTATCGCAACCTGATCTCCGGCCAGGCCGAAGTCGAAGCCCGTCGCCTCGCCGTCGTATCGGCGCAGGCCGCCTACGAAGCTGGCGAAGCAGGCCTTGAAGTCGGCACGCGCACCATCGTCGACGTGCTGATCGCGCAGCAGCAACTATTCCTGGCGCAGCGTGAGTTCGCCCGCGCCCGCCATGCCTACCTGGTCAACGTGCTTCGCCTGAAGCAGGCCGCAGGTATCCTGGAAGCAAGCGACCTGGAAGCGGTGAATCGCTCGCTGGTTGCCGATGCCGACGCAGCCCTGCAGACCAGCGACCGCGCCGAGTGATGGCGGCCCGGCGCTAACACGCCGGTAGCGTCTGAGCCTGCGCGCTGCGCAGGCTCGGTTCCAGCAGTTCCAGCGTGCGCGTCAGCGCACCGCGCTCGACGGCGATCCGGCTTCGGCCGGCATCGCCACGACGGATGCGCTCCGCCGGGTGGCGGAATTGTTCGCCCAGCTTCTTCGCGAGCGACGCGGCATCGGCTACCCGCTGCACGGCGCCGGCACGAATCAGCAAGTCGGTGATTTCCTGGAAGTTGAAGGTGTGCGGGCCGACCAGCGCGGGAATACCCAGCGCCGCGGGCTCGAGCACGTTATGCCCGCCGATCTCCTGCAGGCTGCCGCCGACGAAGGCGATGTCCGATGCGGCGAAGAACGACATCAACTCGCCTAGCGTATCGATCACGAAGATGTCGGTGTCGGCACGGGGCAATCCTTCGATGCGGCGCGAGGCCACCCTGAAGCCCGCCCGCGTGCCGTCGCCAGCCACGGCGGCGAAGCGTTCCGGATGGCGCGGCGCCCACAGCAGCAGCGCGCGTGGAAACTGCGCCTGGAGCAATCGATGCGCCTGGCGCACGATGTCTTCTTCGTCCGGGTGCGTGCTGGCGGCGATCCAGACCGGCCGGTCGCCCCAGGCATCGCGCCATCGCCCGCCCTGGTCGGCGACGCCTTCGGGCAACGGCAAGTCGTACTTGATGTTGCCGGTGACGTGGATGACGGATTCCGGCGCGCCCAGCTTGCGATAGCGCAACGCATCGGCATCCGACTGCGCGGCGATCACGTCCACGCCCGACAAGGCGCCGCGAACCAGTCGCGCGATCGGCCGGTAGCCGCGCAGGGACCGCTCCGACAATCGCGCGTTGGCGATGACCAGCGGCACGCCCCGCGCCTTCAGCTCCTCGAACAGGTTCGGCCAGATCTCGGTCTCCATCATCAGCGCCAGGCGCGGCTGGAAATGGTCGAGGAAATTTCGCACCGCGCCGGGCAGGTCATACGGCAGGTACACATGGCGCACCGAGTCGCCCCACAGCGCGCGCACGCGCGCTGATCCCGTGGGCGTGGTGGTGGTGACCAACAGGGTCCGGTCCGGCATGCGCTCACGCAGCGCAGCGACCAGTGGCGCGGCGACGTTCACTTCGCCGACCGACACCGCATGGATCCAGAGGCAGCCTTCCAGGCCCTCGCCGCGATACAGGGCGAAGCGTTCGCTCCAGCGATCGAAGTACTCGCGCTGGCGCAGTCCGCGCCAGATCAGGTAGTACAGCGAAATCGGCAACGCGACGCGGATGACCAGGGAATACAGGCCGCGCATCGCGCGATGGCCGAACGGTACTTGCATGGGCGCAGGATAGCCGAGACCGCTAGAATCTGTCCGTGACCGACCCCAGCCCCGCGCCACCGCTGTCCCCACGCCAATGGCCCGCCTGGCTGGGCATCGGGCTGGGATGCCTGGTCGCCTACCTGCCCTGGGCACTCGCGCGCGCCGTTGCGCCGGTGTTGGGCTGGCTTATGCGCCAGCTGATGGTCTCGCGACGGCGAGCCGCCGAGATCAATCTTGCGCTGGCCTTTCCCGAACTCGACGACGAGGCTCGACGCGCTTTGCTGCGCGCGCATTTCAGATCGCTGGGCATGTCGGTATTCGAATTCCTTCGCGCCTGGTGGGGCCCGCTGGCGCCGGTGGACCGCGGCTTCGAAGTGCAGGGCCTCGAGCATGTCGAAACTGCCCGGGCCGGCGGCCGCGGCATCATCCTGATCTCGCCGCACTTCACCACCCTGGAGATCTGCACGCGGCTGTTGTGCCGCTTTGTCCCGGTGTCGGGCATGTATCGCCCGCACGATTCCGATGCGCTCGACTGGGCGGTGCGGCGCGGCAGGCTCGGCCACGCCACGGCGATGTTTGCCCGCGACGAACTGCGTCCCGCCATCCGACACCTCAAGAATGGCGGCGTGTTGTGGTTCGCACCCGACCAGGAAACCCGACGCGGCGACAGCGTATTCGTGCCCTTCTTCGGGCAAGCCGCCTGGAGCCTGACGTCCACCCATGCCATGGCCCGCCTCAGCGGCGCGAAGGTGTTGCCCCTGTTCCACGAACGGCGCGAGGATGGAACCTATCGGGTCGAAATTGGCGCGCCGCTGGAAAATTTCCCGAGCGACGATGCGCATGTGGACACGGCGCGCGTGATGGCCCTGATCGAAGCGCAGGTGCGACGCGTGCCCGCGCAATACCTGTGGATCCACAAGCGCTTCAAGACCCAGCCCGACGGTCGCCCGTCACCGTATTCCTGATCAGTCGTAGACCGAAGGTTCGCCGGCCGGGCGCGTCTTGAACCGGCGGTGCACCCACAAGTATTGCGCGGGATGCTCGCGCACCACGCGCTCGAGTTCACGCATGTAGATGGCTGCCGATCCAGCCGGTGCCGCGTCGATCCAGCCCGGCCAGGCCGCCTCGATGCGCAGGTGGTAGCGGCCGTCTCCAGCGCGATGGAACCAGAACGGCAACATACGCGCGCCGCTACGCCGGACCAGGTCCGCAGTGCCGGTCAACGTAGCCGCCTGGATTCCGAAAAACGGCACGAAGGCATGTTGGTAATTGAAATCCTGGTCGGCCGAATACACGACCCACTCGCCCGCCTGCAGGCTTCGCAGCAGCCCCCGCACGTCCTTCTTGGCCAAGGTCGCGCCGAAGATGCGTTGACGTGCGCGTTCGAACATCGCCTCGATGCACGGCGAGTTGTGCCGCCGCACCACGCCGCGCACGGTGCCGTCGGTGGCGCGCTTCAACAACCAGGCCGCCAATTCTGTCTGCGTGAAGTGGCCGGTGAACAACAACACACCCTGCCCTGCGTCCTTCGCCGCTTGCAGGTGCTCCAGGCCTTCGATGCGAACGGCGTCGTGCAATCGCGAATCGGGCGCGTACCAGGCGCGCAGCAATTCGAAGCCACCCATCACCGTCTCGCGCAGGTTGTCGCGCAACAGGCGCTTCCGCGCGTCGCCATCCAGTTCGGGAAAGGCCAACGCGATGTTGATGCCGGCGATGCGCCGACGTTCCGCCATCAGCGGCAATAGCAGCCAGGCCAGGAACGATGAAATCGCCAGCAGCATCGACTGCGGCAATCGGGCGATGCCACGCGCCATCGATTGCAATGGCGCAGTGCCCAGGCACCGCACTACGGCCGGCCCTGGCGCCCGGCTTCGAGCACCTTCGCGTATTTCAGGAAGGCGTAGAAGGCTTGCGTGCGTGCAGCGATGAAGCCCGCCCAGCCATTGAGGAAGTAGCGCTGGCCCACGTAGAAGCGCAGGAAGGCGACGCTGGGATAGAACACCAGGCGCAGACCGAGAAAGCGTGGCGAGCGGCTGGCCTTGTACTGCACCAGCCCACTGGAATACCGATTGATCTTGTCCACGCGCACCGCCAGTTCCGGTTCGCCGAAGTGGCGAAACTCCGCACCAATGTCGCGCACCACGCCGCGCACTTCCGGCGCGGCGTGCACGGGCACGGAGTTGAGTCCGCCGCAACTGCGCCGGAACAATCGCAGGTGCCAGTTTGGACGCGTCCACGGATGCGGCCAGCGCCAGAAAAGCCACTCGCGTCGCGGCAAGCGATAGCCATCGGCGCGCGGCGCCAGCAACTCGGCCTCGATGATGTCGCGACCGGCGTCGGTCAGGGTTTCATCCGCGTCGAGCAGCAGGATCCAGTCATTGGCCGCCTTGTCGACGGCCGATTGCTTTTGCAGCCCGTAGCCCTTGAAGGGCTCGACGAAGACCCGCGCGCCGTGGCGCTCGGCAATGTCGCGGGTGGTGTCGTCCGATCCGGAATCGAGCACCACGATTTCATCGCAGAACGCCAGGCTCGCCAGGCAGTCGTGCAAGGTGCCGGCGTTGTTGAACGTGGTGACGACGCCGCTAATCGGTGGCCGGGGCATCGTCTTGCAACGCAAACAAGGAACCGGCGAACAGGGCAAGCAGCAGCAGGAACACGCCGCCCCAGAATGTCGAATAGAAGGCCAGGCTGGTATTGAGCGGGAACACGGTCACCGCCAGTGCCAGCGCCGGCACGGCCGCGCGCCGGCGTGCCGGGGGCAGCGACCAGCGCCAGGCGCGCCAGGCCAACGCGAACCCCATCAACCACAACAGCAGGCCGACCGAACCGGTTTCGCTCAGGATCTCCAGCACGATCTGGTGCGCGTGCAGTGCGCCCTGCTGGCCGTGGCTAAGCCAGAAATCATCGGTGGATGCGTACTGCGCGTAGGCGTCGCGAAAACCGCGGATGCCCACGCCGTTCACCGGGTGGTCCGCGATCATCCCGGTCGCCGCGCTCCAGATGCTCAGCCGACCGGACAAGGCCTCATCGAGGCCGGCGCGATCGCCGCTGAACACTTCCAGCGAGCGCGTGATGCGACTTTCGAACTGCGATGAAAAACTGAACGCCAGGGCCGAGCTGATCACCAGTCCGATGCCCATCGTCAGCAGCAACTGCCGGCGGCTCAGCCGACGCCAGCCGCTGGCCAGCAACACCAGTCCAAACACCAGCCAGGAGGCGCGCGAGCCGGCGAGCAGGATGACGATGCCAAGCAAGGTTGCCGTTGCGATCCAGCCGGGCGCGTGGAATTTTTCCGCGGCCATTTCCAGCGCGAAGGGAGACAGCGTGGCCAGCACCAGGCCGAGCTTGAGATTGTCGGCGCCGAAGATTCCACTCAGTCGGTCGGAAGAATTGGCGCCGCCCAGGCTGTAGCCGGTGATGGCCTGCACCACGCCATCCAGCGACCACAACAGGGTGATCACGCCCAGCCCGACGAACACGATGCGCCGACCATCGCGCGGCCCGACCGCCATCGCGGCCAGCCACAGGAAGGGCAGGTATCGCAGGTCCAGCAATACTTCGCGCCAGGCGCGCCTGCCATCGACCGCATCGATGGCGGAAAAAAATTCCGGCAGCCAGTAACAGAAGAACAACGCGGTTATCAGCGCCCATGCCTCGCGGCTGAGCAGCGCAGTGCCGTTGTTGAAACGACGTACTGCCAGGATGGTCAGGCTGGCCAGCGCACCCAGGCTGAGTACCGCCTCGGCCACGCCCACGAACGGCCACAAGGCAACGAACGCGAGCACGACATAGGGGGTCCAGCGAAATCCGGGCGCCTCATGCAATGAGTGATTCATAGACCTTCAATGTTTGGGCTTGCATCGCGGCCAGGGACTGCGGATTGATCGGGGGTGCAGGGCGCGGCTGCGCCAGCACGCTGAGTGTAGTTGCCAGCAGCGCCTGGCGGTCGCCCAGCGCCACCTGGCCTTCAGGAAAGTACTGGCCCAGCAGCTCACCCACGCCGCCGTGGTTCCAGCCCACCACCGGGGTACCGGTGCACAGGGCCTCGACCACGGTGCGGCCGAAGGCTTCGGGCTTGGCGGACAGCTGCAACACCAGGTCCGCCTGGCGGTAGGCCGACAACACGTCGTGGACCGGTGGGCTGATCTCGAGTGCGTCAGTCACGCCCAGCTTTGCCGCAATCGCTTCGATCTCGGCCACATAGGCCTCGCGTCCGGGCTCACGCGTTCCAAGCAAGCTCAAGCGCGCGTCGCAGCCCGAAGTACGCAAGTCGGCCAGCAGGTTCAGCGCGGCTTCGTGCCCTTTCAGCCGCGTGCCCCGACCAGGCATCAGCAGTCGCCTGGGTCCGGTGCTCGCCGGCCGGCCTTCCGGCGCCGGGCAGAAATGCGCGGCATCGATGCCGCGCTCGATGATGACCAGGTTGGCCGGACGGGTGACCGGCCAGTGCGACAACACGTGCGCACGAACCGAACCCGACACGCAGATCACGCGCTCGCCGCGGGTCATGATCGAGGAATACCAGCCCGGTGAATTGAGGCCGTGCACGGTGGTGACGAAGTGCGGTCGCGGCATCGCCAGCCCGCGCATCGCCAGCCAGGCCAGCCAGGCCGGCAGGCGGGACCGTGCATGCACGATGTCGGGCTGGTACTGCCGGATGATGCGACGTAGCGCGAACACGTGGCGCAACGTGGCCAGGGACTTGCGACCGATGTCGAGCTCGATGTGTTCGCTGCCACCGCGCAGCAGGGAATCGACCAGGCGCCCACCGGCGGACACGACCACCGACTGGTGTCCGCCCCGGACCAATGCCGCGGCAATCTCCAGCGTGGAGCGCTCGACGCCGCCACTGCCCAGCGCGGGCAACAGCTGCAGGACGGTCAGGCGGCGCATGGCGACGCGCAGGCCTTGATCGTCAGTCCTCGAGCACGAACAGTGCGCCGCAATACGGACAGCGGGCCGAGCCCGTCGCTTCGACGGGCAGGTACACGCGCGGATGCGAATTCCATAGCGCCATCGCCGGCGTCGGGCAGCTCAGCGGCAGCTGCGCGCGCTTGACCGTGTAGCTGAGCTCGGTGTTGGCCGGCTGGGGTTCGGTGCTCGACATGGCGGCTTCCGGCGGGGACAGGCCGCCATTTTACCCCGAGACCCCACCGGGCACACGCCGCACCTACTTGGCGGGTGCGGCTTCGGGCTTGGGCTGCTGCGCTTCCATGGCGATGCGCAATTTCACGTCATCGGACGCCGCCTGCAGGAAGCCGCCGACACCGAACTCGGACCGCTTGATGGTGGTGGTGGCCTCGAAGCCCACGGCCGGCACCTTGCGCATTGGATGCATGCCGGCCTGGTTGATGGTCACCTCGAAGACGACGGGGCGAGTCACGCCATGGATGGTCATGTCACCGGCAACGTTCAGCTTGTCCTTGCCCAACACCGTCACCTGCTTGCTGGTGAAGCTGGCCGTCGGGAATTTTTCGGCGTCGAAGAAATCGGCACTGTTCAGGTGCGCATCGAGCTTGGGCACGCCGGTGCTGAGGCTCGACATCGGAATCTGCACGTCGATCGAGGACTTGCCCGGCTGCTCGGGATCGAAATCGAGCGTGCCTGTGACCTGGTTCAGGCGACCGCCCAGGTTGGCGTAACCGCCGTGCAGGTAAGTGAAATGCACCTGCGTGTGGTAGGCGTCGATGTTGTATTTGGCGGCAGTGGCGGGACCGGACATTGCCAGGCCAAGCAGTATGGGAAGGATCAGGCGCTTCATCTGAATCTCCGGGCTTTATCAGCCGGTGATCATTGCAGAGTTGGCGTGGGCAAAGTGTAAGAACGGCGTCAACGCGATGCAGCCCAGCTGATAAGCTCGGCAGCCGTGCCCACCCCGTCCGCAGCGCCGAGCCTCGACCGCGATTCCTGCTGGGCCGTGCACGACGGCGCCGCGGGTAATCGCCGGCAGGCGCTGGCCCTGGTGCAGGCTCTCGCCCTGCCCGCAAGGGAATGGTCGCTGCAGGGCTCGCTGCCGGCGCGCTGGTTCGCGCCGCGCCAGGGGCCCGGCCACGGCTCGGCCTTTGGTGATGAATTCACGCGGGCGCTTCACGACCATCCACCGTCGTTGGCAATCGGCTGCGGTCGCCTCGCGGCGCTGGCCACGCGCCAGGCCCGCGATGCCGGCGCCCGCGCCATCCAGATCCTCGATCCCCGCATCGCCACGACGCATTGGGACCTGGTGATTGCGCCCGAGCACGATGGGTTGCGCGGTGACAACGTGATCCAACTATTGGGCAGCCTCAATCCAGTGGACAGCTCGTGGCTCGCGCAAGCACGCGCAACAGCGCCGGAACTCGCGGACTTGCCGCAACCACGGACCGCCGTGCTGATCGGCGGGCCC
>MGYJ01000069.1:0-53814 GCA_001801685.1 Gammaproteobacteria bacterium RIFCSPHIGHO2_12_FULL_63_22
CAGCGGTCGATCCTGCGTTCTGTCACCAGTATGGGAAGAGCAGCAGCGGCAGTCGCGGATTCCGCCGCCGTCCCAGCTACCCCCGCAACCTGCGGCGAGCGCAGCGACGCCCACACAAACTGTCTGCACACGCAGGATCGCCCGGCAGTCCCCACCAAGCACGCAGTGCGACTGGCGGCGCCGGGCGACCTGCGTCGGCGACGGTACTGACGAGTGTTGCACTGAGGCGATGTTGGTCACAGGTGCGCGTAGGTGGTGGCCGGGGATTATTTTGACCAAGCCGTTTCCGTGTGGCGACTCAAAATGATCACCGGCCACCACCCCACCCAGAACCATGGGACGCTCTGCTCCAAACCGCGGCACACGCTCCGTTCGAGACGGCGGCACACGCTTCGTTTCGGATCTTGGCGTTTCAGAACATCAAGTTGACAGCCACCAACGTGATGATCAGATAGAACAGCGTCAGCGGTGCGCCAGTGCGCCACATGTCGCGCGGTCGATATCCCGCGGGACCCGAGATCATCGACAGCACCGGATTCGACTGGCTCAGGAAATTGTTCGATGCCGACAGCGCGACCAGCATGGCGGCGGCGAGCGGGCTGCTGCCCGAGGCGAGTGCCACGTTGATGGCCATGGGCACCATCACCACGGTCGCGCCCACGTTGCCGATCACCAGGCTGAATATGATGGTGAGCAGGCCGAGCGCTGCCTGCAAGCCCCAAACCGGCATCCACGGGCCGACGCGCTCGAGCGCCTGTTGCGCCACCCAGTTCGCGGCGCCGGTTGAATCCATCGCCCAGCCGAGGGGGATCAGGCAGGCCATCAGCCACACCGTTTTCCAGTTCACTGCGGCGTAGGCCTCGTCCATGTTGATCACGCCGACGACTATCATCGCGGCGGCGCCGCCCATCAATGCCAGTGGCACCGGCAACAGCGTGGTCAGCGCCAGCAGCATCGAGGCGACGAACAGGATGATGGCCCAGCGCAGCTTGTGTGGCCGCTGTTCCTGCTTCGGGTAGTCGGTGACCACGACGAAATCGCGGTTGATGCCGGCCTGCGCCAGGTCGCTCCAGATGCTGTGGAACACCAGCATGTCGCCGGCGCGGATCGGCAATTGCCGGATGTCGGATCGGAATACTTTCTTGTCGCGGTTGATCGCCAGCAGGCTGATGCCGAAACGCTTGCGCAATTTCAGTTCCGATTGCGTGCGGCCGATGAACTGCGAGGTGGGCGGCACCACGGCTTCGGAAATGCCGGCGCGACTGGGATCGAAAAGATCCGCGAAGTTGCGCAGGCGCGCGGAAACCTTCATCTGGTTGGACGTGGCGTAGGCCTGCACGGTTTCCCGGTTGCCCATCACGCCAATCACGCTGCCGACCCAGATCATCTGGTCCGCCGACGGCGAAAGGCGCGCATCGCTGCCGGTCAACAGCGCGAGATAGAGCGGGGCGTCGGGTTGTGATTCGGCCTCGCCGATGGACATGCCTACCAGCGGGCTCTCCGGCCCGACGGTCAGCTCGAAGACTTCGCCCTCGATGCCGTAGGCCTGCGCGAAATAACTTTCGGTGCGGCCAGGGGTAACCACGTCCTTGGAATCTTCGCCGGCGCGCAGCCACTTGCGACCAGGGTAGCGGTAATAGACCAGGCCGGCGATCAGCAGCGCGATGCCGATCGGCAAGGGCTGGAACATCGGAAACGGCGCCAGCGTCGCGGCGCCCGAGGGCAGGTTCCGATTGGCCGACTGGACGAGGTCATTGAGCAACAGCAAGGGCGAGTTGCCGACCATGGTCAGGCCGCCGCCCATCACGATGGCGGCGCCCAGTGGCAGCAGCAGTCGTGACAGCGACACGCCGGTGCGCGACGAAAGGCGCGAGGCCACGGGCAGGAACAATGCCGTGACGGATGGATTCTGCATGAAGCCGGACATCAGGCCCGCCACGGCCGACGTCCACAGGATCAGCCGGTCCTCGACGCCCTTGGACCGGCGCAGCAACCACGATGCCAGTCGATTGAGGGCGCCGGTGTGGTCAAGGCCCGCGCCGAGGATCATCGTGGCGATGATGCTGATGACGGCGTTGCCTGAAAATCCGGAAAACAATTCGTCGGCTGGCACCAGTCGCGCGACACCGAGGGCGACAAGCACCACGAGTGCAGTGGCGTCCACGCGGATCCGCGGGAACATGAACATGACCATCGTGAACACGACCAGCCCCAGCACCAGCATCATGTCGCGGGTCAGGATCAGGTCGGTGCCCATGGTCGGCGGGTCCCCTAGCGCCTGCTGTACAGCAGGTCCCACACCCCATGGCCGAGGCGCAGTCCGCGCGACTCGAAATGGGTCTGTCGCCGCCACTCCGGGCGCGGCACCGAGCCACGCGGCCCGGCCGTGTTTTGCAGGTCCGGCCGCGCATCGAGCACATCCCACATCTGCTCAGCGTAGTCCTGCCAGTCGGTGGCGAGGTGCAGTCGGCCGCCCGGGCGCAGTCGCGAGCAAAGCAGCGCGACGAAATCCGGCTGCACCAGCCGGCGCTTGTGGTGGCGCTTCTTGTGCCACGGGTCGGGGAAGTAGATGCGCACTTCATCGAGCGAGGCTTCGGCGATCTCGTGCTGCAGCACTTCGACCGCATCGTGCTGGTACAGCCGAACGTTGGACAGGTTCGCAACCGCAAGCGCATTCAGCAGCCGGCCGACGCCCGGGCCGTGGACTTCGATGCCGATGAAATCGCGATCGGGTTCGCGCATCGCGGCGAATTCGACTTGTTCGCCATTGCCGAATCCGATTTCCAGCACGCGCTGCGCATGTCGACCAAAACTTTCGTCGAAGTCGCGCACGCTGCCGGTGTAGTCGATGCCGTAGCGCGACCAGTGCGCGACGAACGCGCGTTTCTGCGCATCGGTCAGGCGGCCGCCGCGCAGCACGAAGCTGCGGATGGATCGCTCGCGCAGGGAGGGATCAGGCGGCGCCGGCGTGGGAGGGGCGTCGCTGGCCATCATTCAGAAGAACAATCCGTCGATCGGTGAAGAGGCATTTGCGTTCCGGCGGCGCGGGATGCGCCCGGCCAGGAAGGCCTCGCGGCCGGCTTCGATGGCCTTGCGCATCGCACTGGCCATCAACACAGGATTACGGGCGCTGGCGATGGCGGTGTTCATCAGCACGCCGTCGCAACCGAGCTCCATCGCGATGGCCGCATCGGACGCGGTGCCGACACCGGCATCCACCAGGATCGGCACCTTCGCGTTTTCGATGATCTCGAGCAGGTTCCAGCGGTTCTGGATTCCCAGGCCCGAGCCAATCGGCGCCGCCAGCGGCATCACTGCGACGCAGCCGATTTGTTCGAGGCGCCTGGCAAGGATCGGATCGTCGGAGGTGTAGACCATCACGTCGAAGCCGTCGCGCACCAGGATTTCGGCCGCTTCCACTGTCTGCAGCACGTCAGGGAACAAGGTCTTCGGGTCGCCGAGCACTTCCAGCTTCACCAGCTTGTGTCCGTCGAGCAATTCGCGCGCGAGCTGGCAGGTGCGCACCGCATCAGCCGTGGTGTAGCAGCCTGCGGTATTGGGCAGGATCGTGTAGCGATCGGGCGGCAGGATATCGAGCAGGTTCGGCTCGCCGGGATTCTGGCCGAGGTTGCTTCGACGCAGCGCGACAGTAACGATCTGCGCGCCTGCGGCTTCGGTCGCCAGGCGGGTCTGTTCGAAGTCGGTGAATTTTCCGGTGCCGGTGAGCAGGCGGGAACGATAGGACTTGCCCGCGATGATCAGCGGGTCGTCAGGTTGGGACGAAGGGTTCATGCGGCAATTATGGCCCGATTGCCCGTGCCTGATAACCCTCGGGTGGATCAGCCGCCGCCGATGGCCTGGATGATTTCGATCCGGTCGCCGTCGGACAGAACGTGATCGGCATGCCGGCTGCGGGGAATGACCTCCTGGTTGACTTCGACCGCGATGCGACGCTCGTTCAAACCGGCCTCCCTCAGCAGGGCCAGCAGGGTCATGGGCGGTTCGAATTGCCGGGTTTGACCGTTGACATGTAGTTCCATCCGCCAATTTTAGCGCGTTGCGGGGCGGCGAATCGGGGGTTCATAATCAGGATGGCAAGCGGGTGTAGCTCAATGGTAGAGCTGTTGCTTCCCAAGCAACTGACGAGGGTTCGATTCCCTTCACCCGCTCCAGCTTTCCCCCCAACAACTGGCCGCAGCGTTTCCACGGCTGCCGGAGCGAGCATGCCGAACAGCGAAACCCGGAGTTGCGCCGACGACCCCGAAAGGGATCGGATCCGGGACCTGTGTTCTGCATTGCTGGCCTTGCAGGCGCAGGCGCGCAGCAACCAGGAGCTGCGCGACGAACTGGCGGCGATGAAGGCCAGCCACAGCTGGCGCGTCACCGAGCCCTTGCGCAAGCTTCGCCGTTGGCTGCGCCCCGCGGGCACGGTCGTCGCCCCCCAACTGCAACCCGCCGATTATCCTGAAGACGCGGCTCCGCTGCGGGACGCGACCGAATTGCTCATACATCGCGCTGCGCCGGGAGGCGCGTTGGCCTTGCCCGCGGCGCAGCGGCCGAGGCAGCTGCTAGTGGATGTCACCGAACTGGCGCGCGAAGACCTGGGCGCGGGCGTACAACGGGTCGTGCAGCGAATACTCGTTGAACTCCTGCTCGGCCCGCCACCAGGGTTCCGCATTGAACCGGTGCGTCTGTGCGCTGACGGGACGTACGTGCATGCCCGCAGCTATCTCGCTCAGTTGATCGGGGTGTCCAGGGACGTGGTCGGCGCAGATTCCCCGGTGCGGGTCCGACCCGGCGACCAGTTCCTCGGGCTCGACCTGATCCGTGATCGCGCCGGACTGGCTCGCAATGCGCTGCTGGCGATGAAGGCCGATGGCGCGTCGATCGCCTTCGTCGTCTACGACGTGCTGCCCCTGCAGCGACCCGATTGGTTTCCCGAGGGCATGGCGGGGCGATTCCGGCAGTGGGTGCGCCTGGTCGCCGAGTGCGGCGACCAGGCGCTTTGCATTTCCGAGTCGGTTTGCCACGAGATGCGTGTGGCGCTGGCCACCGAGTCGCCCGCATCCAAAATCAACGTGGCCAGCTTTCCGCTCGGGGCCGATCTCGATGGCTGGCTGCCACCCGTCGCGGGGCTGCCGGAGCCTCGCCCTGGTGTTGCGCGTTTCCTGATGGTTGGCACGGTCGAGCCCCGCAAGGGTCACGCGCAAGTGCTCGATGCCTTCGAACAGTTGTGGAGCAGTGGCGTCAATTGCGAGTTGCTGATCGCTGGCAGCACCGGTTGGATCGTGGCGGACCTGGTCGAGCGCCTGCGCAACCATCCCGAAGCGGGCAAGCGCCTGCACTGGATAGAGGGCGGCGGCGACGCCAGCTTGCTGGCTGCGTATCGCGACAGCACGGCGTTGCTTGCGGCCTCGTGGGGCGAGGGATTCGGCTTGCCGCTGGTGGAGGCGGCCGCGAACGGGCTTCCGATCCTGGCCCGGGACCTGCCGGTCTTTCGCGAAGTGGCGGGCCGCGGCGCGGACTATTTCACTGCCGCGTCCGGTGCGGACCTTGCCGCCGCCATCCAGGCCTGGCTGCAGCGATGGCGCGAGGGTGCCGTCGCCGATCCGCTGGAGGTCCGCGTGTCGAGCTGGCGCGACAGCGCCTGTGCCTTGAAGGGCCTGCTGGCGCGGCCCTGAGCTGCCAGGCGATGGCTGCAGGACTTGGTCGGAAAATGGCCGCCGGTTATCATCCCGCGGGTAGGGCAGTGATGCCACGCTTCGCGCCATCCGCGCAATTACCAAGGCTGAATCGTGCTGGAGCTGTTCCGCGCATTGTGGCGTTATCGCTTTTTCATCGTGTCGTCGGTGCGCAACGACTTGCGCGCGCGCTTTGCCCGCAGCCACTTCGGTGCCGCCTGGATGGTGCTGCAACCCCTGGCGCAGGTCGCCATCTTCAGCCTGGTGCTTTCGGAAGTGCTGGCTGCCCGACTGCCCGGCACCACCAGCAAGAGCGCCTATGCCATCTACCTGATGGCCGGCCTGCTGTCGTGGTCGCTGTTCAGTGAAATCACCAGCCGCTGCCTGACCTTGTTCGTGGACAACGCGGGTTTGCTGAAGAAGATGGTGTTCCCGCGGATCTGCCTGCCCGTCATCGTGGTGGGCAGCGCCCTGTTGAACAACCTGCTGTTGTTCATGGCGATGTTGCTGATCTTTGCGCTGATGGGCCACGCGCCGTCACTGGAACTCGCCTGGCTGCTGCCGCTGACGGCGCTGACAGTGGCCTTCTCGCTGGGGCTGGGCCTGATGATGGGCGTACTGAATGTCTTCCTGCGCGACGTCGGCCAGGTGATGGCCATCGTGCTGCAACTGTGGTTCTGGCTGACGCCCATCGTGTACATGCCCAGCATCGTGCCGGGAGGCTTCCAGTCGTGGATCGCGCTGAACCCGATGACGCCCATCGTGCAGGCCTACCAACAATCCATTCTCCACGGACAGGCGCCCGACCTGGTGGGCATGGCATGGGTCGTCGGCCTGGCGGCCCTGTTGCTGGTGCTGGCCCTGCTGTTGTTCCGCCGCGCCTCGCCGGACATGGTGGACGTGCTGTGAGCGCTTGCCTGCTGGAAGTGGAGGACCTCGGAAAGGTCTATCGCAGTTATTCGGCGGAGTGGCGCCGGGTTTTGCACTGGATGGGGCTGCCCATGGCATCCGTCACCGAGCACTGGGCCTTGCGACACGTGTCATTCAAGATTGAACGCGGCGAGGCGATCGGCATCGTCGGACAGAATGGCGCGGGCAAGAGCACCTTGTTGAAGCTGGTTACCGGCACGGCACGCGCGAACGAGGGCAAGGTCGCCTGCATCGGCCGGGTCTCGGCAATACTGGAACTGGGGATGGGCTTCGGGCCCGACCTCACGGGCCGGGAGAATTGTCGACATGCCGCCGGGCTGATGGGGCATTCCGAGGCGGAGATTTCGAGGATGTTGCCCGAGATCGAGGCCTTTGCCGAAATCGGGGATTACTTCGACCAGCCGGTGCGAACCTACTCGAGCGGCATGCAGATGCGCGTTGCCTTCGGCGTCGCTACGGCAGTGCGGCCCGACATCCTGATCGTGGACGAAGCGTTGGCGGTGGGCGATACCTACTTCCAGCACAAGAGCTTCGATCGCATTCGCCAGTTTCGCGAACAAGGCACGACGCTGCTGATCGTTTCGCATGATCGGTCGGCCGTACAGCAACTCTGCGACCGGGCGATCCTGCTCGACAAGGGGCGCCTGATCAAGGACGGCGGCGTCGAGGAAGTGATGGATTTCTACAACGCGCTGATCGCCGAGCGCGAGAACCAGACAGTCACCGTCAGGCAGTTGGACGGTGGCCGCGTCCAGACGATATCGGGCACCGGCGAAGCGAGCGTGGAGAAAGTCGGGCTGCACGATGCACGCGGCGAGCCGATCGAATTCGTGAATGTCGGCCAACCCGTGGAGTTGAGGATCCAGGCACGGGTGCACCAATCCGTGCCGAGGCTCGTGCTCGGCTACATCATCCGCGACCGGCTGGGGCAGGCCATCTACGGCACCAACACGCACTACACGCGCCAGGCGCTGGAAGCGGTAGCTGCGGGCACGGTGGTGGACTACTCGATTCGTTTCCCGATGAACATCGGCGCGGGCACCTACTCCATTTCCACGGCGTTGGTCAGTACCGAGACGCACCTGGAAAATAATTACGAGTGGCGCGACCTTGCGCTGCTCTTCACGGTCGCAAACCTCGACAAGCCCTTCTTCGTCGGTACTGCCTGGGTTGCGCCCAGCATCGAGCTGACCGTGTCATGAGTTTCATCTCGTACGCGCAAAACTACGAAGACGTGATCCTGCTCCGCGCGCTGCGCGGGGTCGTGGACGGGTTCTACATCGACGTGGGGGCACAGCATCCACGCAATGATTCCGTGACGAAGGCGTTCTACGACCTGGG
Organism: Gammaproteobacteria bacterium RIFCSPHIGHO2_12_FULL_63_22; assembly: GCA_001801685.1. GTDB lineage: Bacteria > Pseudomonadota > Gammaproteobacteria > Xanthomonadales > Xanthomonadaceae > Arenimonas. The sequence continues at coordinate 7,953 of MGYJ01000069.1, forward strand.
CTGGCGCGGAATCAACATCGATCCCGTGGAGCATTGGCATCGCATGCTGGTCGAACAACGGCCGCGCGACATCAACCTGTGCGTGGCAGCGGGTGCGGGGGAAGGACAGATCGACCTGTTCGAGGTCGAGGACAGCGGCTTGTCCACGACCAGCGCCGAGTTCGCGCGCCGGCACCGCGACGAAGGGTTGCCCGTCCGGGCGCCGCGCCGGGTTCCGGTGCGGCGGCTCGATACGATCTGCGCCGAGCAGGGCGTCTCGCAAATCCACTTCCTCAAGATCGATGCCGAAGGCGCCGAGGCCGACGTGCTGCGAGGAATCGACTTGCAGGTATTGCGACCGTGGCTGGTGCTGGTGGAAGCCACCGAACCCAATTCGCGGACCAGCAACCACGCCGAGTGGGAGCCTTTGCTTACCGGGCAAGACTATGACTTCGTGTACCACGACGGACTGAATCGCTTCTACCTGGCCGCCGAGCACGCCGATCTGGCGCCTGCGTTTTCGGAACCACCGAATGTCTTTGACGCCTTCGTGCGCCGCGACCAGGTGGACGAAGCGGAGCGTTTGCTGCAACGCCTACGCGAATCCGACAGCTTGCTGAAGGACCGGGCTGCGCACATCGAGGAGCTCGCCAGCCGGATCGGCGAGCGCGATGTGCAGATCGTCCGATTGGTGGAAGCGCACCAGCGGGACGTCGGTCAACTGCAAGCGCAGGCCGTGCAAATGGAAGCGCTTCAAGGCGACATTTCCCGTCTCGCGGAAGCGCATCGCCAATCCAGCGAAGTCATGCAGGCCGAGATTGAAGTGCGCGAACAACGCATCCTTGCGCTGGAGGCCGAGGGCGCCGGCCTGCGCGAGCAGTTGCAGGGACTGCGCCGTAGCCTCGAGCAGCGCGAACACATGAATGCGCGGCTGTCACGCGAACTGATGGCAGCGCAGGCCGGCCAGCTGGCATCCGAAGCAGCCAGGGCGGCGACGCATGCGGTACGCCTGGCGGCCGAGGCGGAAACGGCCCAGGTACGCCGCGCACTGGATGCCGAACGCAGCGAATACGCACGCGTGATGGCCAGCCGATCGTGGCGATTGACTGCGCCGCTTCGCGCCATGTCCACTTCGGCACGCGACGCGGTGCTTCGACTTGAATCAACGGCGCGCATGCTGGCGCGACTGCGTCCCGTGCGGGTGTCGGTCGCCGCGTTGCTCTCGCCTTTCCCGGGCGTGGCCCGTGCGGTGAAGCGGCGCCTGTATGGAGAGCCGGCGCCGCTGCCTGAGGCTTCGGACATCGCCGAAGCGACGCCCTTGCCATTGACTGAGGACGCCGAAGAAATCCTGGCGCGATCGCCTGTCCCCCCCGTCGCCGGGCCCCGTCGCTGATGCGCATCGTGCTCGACCTGGGGGCCTGCCAGGGCCATGGCAACCGGGTGCGCGGCATCGGCCGCTATTCCCGCCTGTTGGCCCAGTCGATGCTTCGCGAATCACGCGGGCATCAATTCTGGATCGTGTTGAATGGTGGCATGCCCGAGGCGATCGACGAGATTCGCGGCGACTTCGACGGACTGCTGCCGCAGGAGCGCATCGTGTTGTGGGACAACCCGTTTCCGGCCGCGGAACTGCACCAGGTCGACCCGTGGCCTTGTCGGGTGGCGGAAGTCCTTCGCGAGGATTTCCTCGCGTCCCTGCATCCCGATGTGGTCCACGTCGCGTCCTTGTTCGAAGGCTGGAACGATCCGTCGGCAGCGTCGATCGGCCGCGGCAGCATGCGTGCGGTGCCCACGGCGGTGACGCTTTACGACCTCATCCCCCTCGCCATGCGCGATGTGTACCTCAAGGACGGCCCGACCCGCCGCGCCTACCTGCGCAAACTGGAAGACCTGCGCCGCGCCGACCTGTGCCTCGCAATCTCCGAGTTCACGCGGCGGCAAGCCATCGAACTTCTCGACATCGATGCCGGCAAGGTCGTGAACATTTCCGGCTCCGTGGATCCGGTTTTCCATCGCCTTCCCGCCGACCCGCGACGGGCCGGCAACCTGGCCTCGCGCCATGGCTTGTGGCGGCCGTTCGTGATGTATACCGGTGGCTTCGACCACCGCAAGAATGTCGCCGGACTGATTCGCGCGTATGCCGGCCTGCCGGGGGAAATTCGCGCCAGCCGGCAACTGCTGATCGTCGGCAAGCCGCCAGGCGATGTGCACGACGAACTGCGCGAGGTTGCGCGCGAAGCCGGCCTGTCCGCCGACGAGGTGTGCTTTGCCGGTTACGTATCCGATACCGACCTCGTCGGCCTCTACAACGCTTGCGAGCTGTATGTTTTTCCCTCGCTGATGGAGGGCTTCGGCCTGCCTGCACTCGAAGCCATGGCCTGCGGCGCACCGGTCATCGGCGCCGATGCCAGCAGCCTGCCGGAAGTGATCGGCCATCCGGAGGCCATGTTCGAAGCAGGCTCGGACGAGGCGATGTGCGAGCGCATGTTGCAGGGACTGGTCGATCCGGCCTTCCGGTCGCGCCTGCTTGACCATGCCGGTGAACGATTCCGTCTATTTTCGTGGGAGGCGACCGCGCACGCGGCGCTCGATGCATTGGAGGCGCTGGCCTCGCTGCGTCCCGCAGCCGAAGGGGATGGGCAGGGCGAAGACCGCTGGAAAATCCTGGCGTGGCAAGCGGAGAAATTGTCGGAGATCGCTGCGTGGAATGAACTTCCTGCCAACGCAGGACGGCGCCTGGCTGCGGCGCGTTCCGAAAACCTTCCAGGCCCCCGGGCCAGGCAGTTGCTGGTGGACGTGTCCAACCTGAGCCAACATGATGCGGGTACCGGAATCCAGCGTGTAGTGCGAAACGTGCTGCGCGAGTTGTACCTCGCCGATACCCGCGGCTTCGAAGTGGTGCCGGTGCGTTTCGACAGCGCGGGGCAGCCCCGCCGGGCGCGCGCCTTCGCGGCCCGCTTCGCCGGCGGAGAGCCGGACGGAGCGGAGGATCCCTTGCTCGATGCGCGTCCGGGGGACATCTTCCTGGGCCTCGACCTGTCGGCGCATATCGTGCCCTGGTACTACGAGAGCTTCGATCGAATGCGGAGGCGTGGCGTCGCGATGCATTTCGTCGTGTACGACCTGATTCCGCTGCTTCGCCCGGATTGCATGGATCCGGGCGGCGTGCCGACCTTGCAGGCCTGGTACCAATCGATCGGCCGATTGGCCGATGGCCTGTGCTGTATTTCGCTTGCAGTCGCCAACGAATTGGCGGAATGGTGCGACCAGACGCGCCCGGACCGGCATCGCCCGTTGAAGATCGGACACTTCCACCTGGGCAGCGAGCTCGACCGGGCGAGAGAGGAATCCGATGCCCCGGAGGAGCCGCAGCTCGAGGCGCTGGCGTCCGGCCGATGTTTCCTGATGGTGGGCACCATCGAACCGCGCAAGGGCCACAGCCAGGTACTGGATGCGTTCGAGCTGCTCTGGCGGGACGGCGTCGACGCTCGCCTCGCGATCATCGGCAAGCCGGGCTGGTTGATGGAAAGTTTCACGGCGCGGCTGGAGGAACATCCCGAAATCGGCCGACGCCTGCACTGGTTTGCCGACATTGACGACCGCGGCCTTCGCGCGCTCTATGCTGGCAGCGCAGCTTTGCTGGCTGCCTCGGAAGCCGAGGGTTTCGGCTTGCCGATCGTGGAAGCCGCAGGCCATGGGTTGCCAGTGATCGCGCGCGACCTGCCCGTGTTCCGGGAAGTCGCCGGCGAGCATGCGTTCTATTTTTCTGGCTTCGATCCACGCGGCCTCGCCGATGCACTGCAGGATTGGCTCGACCTTGCCGACCGCGGACTCGCACCCGCATCACGGGGCATGCCGCGCCTGGACTGGAAAGACAGTGCCGCAGCCCTGATCCGATGCGTCATCGACGGCGAGCACGACATCTGCTGGCGACCTTCGGGCAGGCGCCTGTTTCCGGCGACGGACCCACGGCTGCTCCGGCAGGTGGGCCGGCTGCATCGACAGCAGCTGCTGACCGACCACAGAAGCGGGTTCCTCACTTACGGCCCGTACGCAAGCTTTGCGGCGGGCAACTACCGACTGCGCGTCCGGGGTCACTGGATATCGGGCAGCGGCCCTGCGATCTGGATGGATGTGGTTTCGGAGCAGGGCAGCCATCGCCTGGCGCATCATGAGTTGGTGCCGGGACACGGCGCATCGCCCGCTGTGCTGGCCGAGATTGAACTGCAACTCTTCATGGACGTGCCGGACCTCGAGATCCGCCTGTGGGTGTCCGCCGAAACCGTGTTGGCATTGGACGGATTCGAACTGGAGCCACGGCACGACCACGGCCACGAGCGGGACGAGTAGCGCGGCGGCGGCTTCGTCGCCATGTCCTATACTTCGCGAACCTGACCAGGGAAGCATGCTAGTGCCCGTCTTGCCCGCAGTGCCCGATCCATCCGCGCACGGATCGAAACTGTCCCACGACGCATTGCTCGAACGCCTCGTGGTGTTCCTTGTTTCGGCAAGCCTGGCGGGCGTCGTGCTCGCGGTCGCCGGCTTTTTCCTGGCGCCATTGGCGGTGGCCATGGCCGGACTGTGCACCTGGGCCTATCACCTGCGCGTGCGTGGCAGTGCTTCGCCGGCGCCCAACGAATCCCGGCTGCTCTACATCGGTCCGATACTGCTCGTCGCCCTTTGCTTCAGGCTTGCGCCGTTCGACTATGTAATGGGCGGGCAGGACCAGGGCCTCTACACCAATATCGCGGCCCATCTGGTGCAGACGCACGGAATTGCCCTGGCCGATCCGGAATTGCACAGACTCGCGGGTAGCGCGGCCCAGGCCAACTACCAGCGCGACAATTATGTCGACCCGTTCCTGCCTGGCGTCTACACGAGCGACGATGGCAAGCTCAAGCTCACCTTCCAGTTCTACCACCTGTTCCCGGTCTGGCTGGCAATGTTCGCCGGGTTGTTCGGCGCATCGGCCGCGACCTACGGCCTTACCTTCCTGTCGTTGGTCTCGATCATCTTCTTCCACCGGTTGGCGACCCAGCTGACGGGAAGCCCGCGCCTCGGTGCGTTGGCCGGCTTGATGCTGGCGCTCAATCCGTTGCACGCGTTCTTCTCCCGGTTTCCGGTCACCGAAGTTCCAACGCTGGCGTTTTCCCTGATCGGATTCACCTTGATCGCCGTGTATTCCGGCACTCGTCCAGGCGAGCGTCGCAGCCGTTGGCTTTGGCTTTCGGCGCTTGCCTTCGGCTGCCTGTTCCTTACCCGGATATCGGGCTTCCTGTACCTGCCGATCGTGTTGGCCTTGGGCACGATTCCGCTGGTGCTCGATGACGATCGCGAGCGGGCGCTGGGCCTGGCCAGATGGGCGCTGGCAACGTCTGTCCTGTACCTGGCTTCGGTGGCCTATGGACTGGCCTGGTCGCGCCCCTACTCGATATCCATCTACCATGAATCCTTCTCCCGGGTGGGCGGGCACCACTGGCCGACGATGATGGTGGGGCTGTTTGTGTTCGCCGCGGTGGTTTGGTCCAGCGCGTGGCTCCGGCCCGGCGGGACGGTCGGCCGGATGTTGGCGTGGGCCGCTATGCGATTGTCGCGCTGGATGGGCTTGGCCCTGCTGCTGGCGCTGGTGGCGGGCTGCTATCGGATTTACGTCTTCGCTTTCACCGGCACGTATACCGGCGTCAATCCCTTCAGCCTGTTTCCCGGCACCACTGCGCAGGGTTGGTCGAGCGTGCCGCACTCGAGCCTGGTGGCGATAGCCCTGTACCTTTGCCCGGTGCTTTTCCTGGCTTTCGTCTGGCTGGCGCAATTGCGCTGGAATCCGCCCGGCCGCTTCTTCGTGTTCTTCCTGTTGTGCATTACCGCGTACGTGGCGGTGTTCAACTGGTTCATGCCCTACCAGCCGTACTACGGCCGATACCTGGTGAGCGAGCTGCTCCCCTACTCGTTGCTGTTCGTCGTGTGCGCGCTGGGCTGGACCAGACAGCCGACGGGGCGCAAGTGGCTGTCGGCCTCGCTTGGCCTGGCCGGCCTGTACTTCCTGGTGCTGTCCGCCGGACAAGTGGGCAAACACGCAGACGAGTTCGCGCGCGAATCAATCGCCCGGCTGGCCGACGTCGCCGACGATGGTGACGTGATCTTGCTGGACGACGCGAACAGCGAGAAGTTCACGCCCCGGGAAATCAAGACGACGCTGGTGTACACCTTCAATCGCCATGTCATCAGCATCAACCGCGAGCGCTGGCTCGACGTCGGCTACCTGGACGGCCTGGACGCCGTCTATGACGACGTCTACCTCGCGACGCAATCGCTGGATGTGCCTTCGGGTTTCGAACGCGTCGATGCAATGCGAATGCACGCCAATGGATTCATTCGCTACGCCGGCCCACCCTGGCGAACCGGCCGGAAGCTGGACGCAAACTTGGTGGTGTATCGGATGGCGCGCCCCGCGTATGGCGTTGGCAGCCATCAGGTCTTCTCACCGGCCACCGACGTCAGGTTTTTTACCCAACAGGGTCGGAGGGATGCCGGTCGCGGGGTGTTGGCCGAGGGCCGGGCGGGCTATCTGGTTTTCGGACCGTATATCGCGTTGCCGCCGGGTCATTTCGAGGTTCGCATCAGTGGTCGCCAGCAGGCTTCTGATGTCGGCGAGGCGCGACTCGAGGTCGCCTCCGCGAAAGGGTCCCGCATCCTGGCGGCGTCCAGCGCACGCGCCACGTCCGAAGCCACTTCGTCAGTGATGGGAACGCTCGAATTCGAGGTTCCCGACTCGGGCGTGGAGGATCTTGAAATCAGGATCGCCGTCGATGACGGCTCGCAGCTCGAGGTGTCGCGGATCGAGCTTTCGCGGGTGCGCTAGACACCCGCGACGGCCGTGACCAGGTCCGCGTGATCAGAAGCGGTTGACGGCTTCCTTGTAGCGGATGATGTCGCCAAGCGAGTGGCCGCTGCCGCTCTGGCAGTGGATCCGGTACGCGCGCACGGCGCCGGTGTTCTGCTCGTTGGACTCGACTTCGATCGTGTAGCGCGAGTTCGAGCCGCCATTGCGGTCGTTCTTGTCGCCCATGTAGGTTTCGCTCCAGCCGGTCGAAAGGTCGCCGCCGGAAACCACGAGGCCATCCTGGTCAAGCAGGCGCATTTCGAGGCCGTGGCCGTTGACCGCGCGCACGCCGGTGGCCGGGTTGATCAGTTCGCACTGCTGGTAGTCGGGGTGGCGGAAGTAGATGACGTGCGTGTTGCCGCTGGCGCCCGATGCAATCTCAAAAGTGCGACCCACGCCATCGGCGCTGACCAGCGTCTCGCGTGAGACATGGTTGTCCTGCGAGCCGATCACGTCACCGGGATAGCCCAGGCCGCCGGCGCCAACTTCCTGCTTGGCGATGCGGAAATCCGCGCCGAAGGTCGTGTTTTCCTGCGTGGTGCAAAGGCTCATCAGGCCCGGCTCTTCGCTGGCGTTGTTTTCCTCGAAGCGTACCGACGCGTCGTTGTAGTCGCCGGCAACGGCGCCGCCCGTGGCGAATACGTCCAGCAAGCGGAGGGTCTGGCCCGGAGCGAGCACGACATCACCGCCGCCAATGACGGCGGAGCCGCTGTTGTACAGCGTGTAGTGGATTGACGTGGCCGTGCCACCGGCGCTTTCCTCATTGAGGTTGGCCAGGAAGCAATTGGTCTGGAAGGCTGGCGAGCTGGGGGTGGCGGCCAGGCGACGGATGCCGTTGATGAAGCTGTCGGCGGAGGTGAAGGTGCTGGCGGGGAAGGACTCTACCGTAAAGCCGTTGCCCTGCGGATTGCTCACCCGCGAAAAGCCGGCGTAGGGCAGGTTGCTCGAGAGGTTGCGCTCGCTGGTGTACAGGAATCCGAATTGGCTGCCGGCCGCAAGCGAGGGGCAGACGGCCCGCAAGCTGGTGAAGGTCACTGTCTTGCCCGCCGCGATGTCGAAGGTCGGGCAGTTGATCAGGTTGGGCGCCTGTGACGTGCCCGTTGCCGGGTAGTACTTCGGCGTGACGGTGACGGCGCTGAGCAGGTTGGGGTTGTGGAAGCTGAAGCGTTGCGAGAAAGATGCGGTGTCGACGACCACCGGGAATATCTGGATCGAATGGTAGGCGTCGGTTGACTGCGCATGGACCGCACCGGCGGCCAAGCCCAGGCCAATGGCGCAGCTTGCGACAAGTCGAAATTGTTTGATGCGGTTCACGGTCGTCTCCGGGGGGTCAATTGCCTGGTGAGGCGATGGCATACGAGGGCTAGTCTTGCATAGAACGCAGGACATACCTACCCGAAACCGGCCCCTGCACATTGCGCGCTGTCACGTTTCCGGACGGCGGATAAAAAAACGCCCCCGAAAGGGGGCGCGTTGACACATTTTCACAATGGCCGCCGTCTGCGGCAGCCAGGTCAGAACGAGGTGGGCGCGTTGTACTTGACGATGTCGCCGAGCGTATGGCCGCTACCGCTCTGGCAATGCAGCTTGTACGGGCGCACGGCGGCGGTGTTGACGGCAGTGCTTTCCACTTCGATCGTGTAACGGGCATTTGCCCCGTTGTTGCGATCGGTCTTGTCGCCCAGGTAGATGCGCGAGAAGCCCTGGATGTTGGCACCGCCCGCCATCGTGTTGAGATATTGGTCGCGCAAGCGCATCTCGAGGCCGTACGTGGCCAAGGCCCGGACATTGGTGGCCGGATCGATGATCTCGCACGCCACGTAATCGGGATGGCGGAAATACACGACGTGCGTGTTGGCGCTGGTGGCGGTACTCGCTGCCGGAATCGAGAATGCGCGCGGCGTCGTGTCGCCAGTCATCTTGATGTCGGAGGCAACGGTGGTGTCACGGCTGACGTGGTCGTCCTGCGCGCCGATGCCCGAGTACTGGGTACCCCAACCGCGGAACTGCTTGCCGATGCGAAAGTCGGCGCCGAAGCTGGTGTTGTCCTGCACCGTGCAGAAGGTCATCAGGCCCGGCTCGCCGGTGCCCGTTTCACCAAACACAACGTACGCATCGTCGTAATCGCCGGCCGGCGCACCCGCTGCGGCGAACACGTCGAGCAAGCGGACCAGGCGACCCGGGGTCAGTTCCATCGAACCCGAGCCCAGTGTCGCCCCCGCGCTGCTGTACAGCGTGTAGCTGACGGTGCTGGTCAGGTGCAGGTATGGCGTCACGTCGTGCTGGTTGCCGACGAAGCAGTTACTCTGGAAAGCGGGCGAAACGCTGCTGGCGGCGCGACGACGCAGGCCGGTGACGATGGTGTCCGCCGAGGTGAAGGTGTGCGCTGGGAAAGCCTCGACGCTGAAGCCATTGCCGGCCGCGTTGCTTACCCGCGAATAGCCGGAGAACAGGCCCTGGTTTGCGCCGGTAACGGCGGCATAGAGGAAACCGAACTGACTGCCAGCCGCGAGCGTCGGGCAGATGCCGCGCAGGCTGTTGAAAACCATTTGGCCACCAGCCGGGATGGTGATGCTGGGGCAGCCCATGTTGACGGCCTGGGTAGTGCCGTCGGCGGGGAAGTAGATGGTCGAGACCGTGACGGCATTGGCCGCATCCGGGTTCTTGAAGGTGAATCGCTGCGAGAACGAGTCGGAATCCACCACTACCGGGAAGATCTGGATGGCGTGGAATCCGTCAGTGGATTGGGCGAGGGCGGGCGTGGTGCCGGCCAAGGCCAGCAGGCCGAAGCCGGAGGCGAGGGCAATTTGCTTCAACGAGAACACGGACAGCTCCTTGGGTGGCGCTCGCGCGGGTTGCTGCCGCTCATTCGGCAGGGCACCCGGGCGAGGATGACCCATATGGTGGCATAAAACCCCGGCTCGCCGGAATGTGAACCCGCCCAGCGGCCGCTATTGGCGGTCGACCCGCTCGCTTGCCTGCTCGGCGGCGCGCAAACGCTCGAGCTCGGCCGGGCTCAGCGCGTGCCCCTTGGTCGCAGGCACGACGGTGGGCCCGCCTTCGGCCCACATGTCCACCACGGCGAATGAGCCAGGTGTATTGGGGACGGCCTTGAGTTCGCCCGCGCGGATGGGCTTCGCCACCCCCTGCGCGTCCACCGTGTAACCGATGACTTCCGACGGTGCCGCACGAATCGGAATCGGTTTGGCCACGGGCAGGGGTTCTGCCGAATAGGGCAGCCCGGCTTCGTTCAGGAGTCGTTCGCCGTTGGCATCGACGGCATAGCCGCCCGCGGGACTTCCCGCGGATCGCCCGGTCGCGGAAGTCGCGCCCGATTCCGTGCTTGCAGGCGTGGTCGTTTGCAGATCAGTCGCATTATTCGATGTGGACGGCTTTGGCCAGTAGAAATAAGCCACCAAGCCGATCGCAGCAAGCAGCAGCACGATCGGCAGCAGGCGCGCGGACGCGGAGCGGTGGGTGTTGATCGCTTGGGACATGGTTACCTCGAAAATGAAAAGGGCGGGGCCTGAGCCCCGCCCCCCAAAGCAAAATATTATCAGAAGCGGCCAGTGGCTTCCTGGAAGCGAACGAGCTCGGCCTGGGTACTGCCGCTACCGCTCTGGCAGTGGATCCTGTAAGGCCTGGCGGAGCCGGTATTGAAGCCGTTGGATTCGACCTCGATGCTGTACCGCGTATTCGCGCCAGCATTTCGCGAGCGCTTGTCGCCCAGGTAGACCTCGGCGAAACCTTGCGAGTCACTGCCGCCGGCAACCACGGTGACGCCGTCGTCTGCCATCAAGCGCATTTCAAGACCGTAGGTATTGAGTGCCCGCACGCCCGTAGCCGGATCGATGATTTCGCACTGCGCCCAGTCCGGATGGCGGAAGTAGATCACGTGGGTGTTGGCCGTGGTGCCCGTGCCAATCTCGAAGGTGCGCGTAGTGGGGGTGGTGCCCGTCGAATTCAAGGTCACATCGGTGGACCGGGTCAGGTTGCGCACGGCGCTGTCGTCCTGCGGACCAATCGTGTCCGGGTCGTTGGTCAACTGGATGCCGCTGAAATCTTCCTGCTTGGCGATGCGGAAGTCTGCGCCGAAGCTGGTGTTGTCCTGCACGGTGCAGAAGGCCATGATCGCCGGTTCGCCGGTGCCTACCTCGTAGAATCGGGCGCGAGCGTTGTCGTGGTTGCCTGCCGGCGCGCCAACGATACCGAAGACGTCGAGCAGACGGGTCAGCTTGCCAGGCGCCAGCGGAAACGAGGTCGTCGTGCCGAGTTGTACGTTGGTGCTGCTAAAGACCATGACTTCGATATTGGTGGTCACCGGCGAGCCCAGCGGCACATAGTCGTTGAGATTGGCGACGAAGCAGTTGGTCTGGAACGCGGGGTTGCCACCGCTCGCCGCGAGGCGACGGAGGCCCGACACGGAGGATGTGCCCGACGTGAAGTTGCTGGCCGCGAAGGCCTCGACGCTGAAGCCATTGCCTTGCGGATTGGCAACGCGGGAAAAACCCGAGTACGGCATGTTCGCGGTGTTGACCTCGTAGGTGTACAGGAAGCCGAAATTGGAGCCGGCCGCCAGGGCGGGACAGATTTCGCGCAGGGTGTTGAAGGTCTTGTCGCTATTGGCGGCGATCAGGATGGTGGGGCAGGTGAAGGCGGAGGCTTGTGCCGTGCCCGTTCCGGGGAAGTACGTGGGCGAGATCGAAAGGATCGTTGCGTTGGGGTTACGGAACGTGAAGCGCTGGGTAAAGCTGGCTGTGTCCACCACGACCGGGAAGATCTGGATCGTGTGGTAGGCGTCCGTCGTCTGGGCGAATGCCGACTGGGCGGCGATGATACCGGCAGCGCATACACTGGCGGCGAGTGCGATTTTCTTTAGGGTGATCACTGACTTCTCCTTCGTAGGTGGATGCATGAGGAGCTACCGTCCCATTCGCCTCGTCCTGCCTGCGAATCCGGCACGCCCATCGGTGCACGAAGCATTCCTGGCTACAGCAATAAGCTGAGAATACTTGGCTCAATAAACGCCCTTCTTGGCCGCAACCGGACACGCCCGGCGCGGTCAGTTCCTGTAATCGGTTCCGATACGTTAAAGTCGCCGGACTTGCTCAGACATGATCCGGGTCGCCCGGGGACCACTGGCGACATCCTCATGAAACCCCCGGCCTCCCACAGCTTCGATCCGACCGATCCCCGTTTCTACGGCGAGGACTACTACGCCCGCCACCTGCACGACAGGCACTGGTTTCGCAACAATCCAGCGAAATTCCAGATGCGCTGGAACCGCACCATCGCCTGCCTGCAGCCGCTTTCCGACGATCTCGTCCTGGAGCTGGGTTGCGCGGCCGGTGAACACACATTCCAGCTCGCACCGATGGTGCGACGCATCATCGGCCTGGATTTTTCGCCCGATGCAATCCGATTGGCCCGTGCCGAAAATGAACGACGCGGCGGCAAGGCCGAGTTCGTTCAGGGCGATGCCGCCGACCTCGGGCAATTCGCGGATGCGTCCATCGACAAGGTGTTGGCGCTGGACCTGGTGGAACACGTTACCGACGACGTGCTTGCCCGGATGTTTTCGGAGACCTGGCGCGTGCTCAGGCCCGGTGGCCGGCTGGTCATCTACACGCCCAGCGCCAGCCATTACGTGGAGCGGATGAAAGCGGCGAATTTCATCCTGCGGCAATTGCCCGGCCACATTGCGGTGCGCCGGGGCGAGGCCTACCAGTCGCTGCTGGACGCCGAGCCCTGGGCCTCGGTCAAGCTCGAATACCTGCCTTCCAGCTATCCCGTGTTCGGCTGGATGGATCGCTGCATGGCCCGGTTGCCGCGCGTCGGCGCCATGTTCCGTTTCCGGATACTGATAACGGCGATCAAACCATGAAGCTGATCCTGCAGGTCCCGTGTTTCAACGAAGCGCGGCAACTGCCGGACATGCTGGCCGGCTTGCCGCGTTCCGTGCCCGGGTTCGACAGCGTGGAATGGCTGGTGGTGGACGATGGCTCCACGGATGAAACCAGCGCCGTCGCACGCCAGGCCGGCGTCGACCATGTCATCCGCTACGCCGACAACCGCGGACTCGCCCATGCGTTCGCCGTGGGGCTCGAGTCCTGCTGCCGGCGCGGAGCCGATGTCATCGTGAATATCGATGCCGACAACCAATACCGTGCCGAATTCATCCCGCAACTGTGCGCGCCCGTCCTGGCTGGCCGCGCTGACATCGTGGTCGGTTGTCGCCCGATCGGTCGCATCGCCCATTTTTCTGCAATGAAGAAAGTTTTGCAGCGCGTTGGCAGCGCCGTCGTGCGCTTGATTTCCGGCGTCGATGTCGAAGACGCCACCAGTGGTTTCCGGGCCTATTCGCGTCGCGGTGCGATGGCCTTGAATGTCTATTCGCGCTACACATACACCCTCGAGACCCTGGTACAGGCGCGGCAGGCGAGACTGTCCGTAACCAGCGTGCCGATCGAAGTCAACCCGCCGACGCGACCCTCGCGACTGATGCGCGGCACCGGCGAGTACCTGCGCCGTTCGGTGACGACCATGCTGCGCGCCTTCGTCATCTACCGGCCGCTGCGTTTTTTCATGGTGCCTTCTGCGGTGGCGACGGTTTGTGGCATGGCCCTGGGCATTCGGTTCCTGCTCAATTTCGTGATTGATGGCAGCGCAGGCAACGTGCAGTCCCTGATCCTGGCCGCAATCCTGATCGTGCTCGGTGCCCTGTGCGGAGTGATCGGGCTGGTCGCCGACTTGTTGTCCGTCAACCGTCGTCTGCTCGAGGACATCCAGGCGAGCAACCGCCGTCGCGACTGGCAGGCGCCGTGACGGGCCAGCCCTGGCTGCTCACGCGCAAACATCCGCCCGACGTAGGCGGCATGCAGCAGTTGAGTTTCCAGTTGGCCGAAGGGCTCAAGGCCTTGCGCCCGGTTACCGTGGTCGCCTGGCGTCGCGGCCAGTGGGGCTTGCCGATCTTTTTCCTGACCAGCTTCGCGCGACTCGTTCCGGCCCTGGTATTGAAGCGGATTTCCGTACTACACCTGGGTGACCCGGCATTGGCGGCGCTGGCCTGGCTGCCGCGGCTTTTTGGCGTGCCGGTGGCGGTCACGGTGCATGGCCTCGACATCACCTGGCCTGCGCGCATCTACCAGGCCTACTTGCGTCTGTTCTTCTGGAAGCACATGGACGCCTACGTCGGCATCAGCAGGCATGTCCGGGATGAATTGTTGTCGGCGGGCCTCGCCAGCGAACAAGTGCTGGTCATTCCGCCGGGCGGCGATGCCTTGCCTGCGGCATCGGAAGAACCCGAACTGGAAGCACGGCTGGCAGGCAGTTACCCGGTGTTGTTCGCGGTCGGTCGCCTGGTCGAACGCAAGGGGCTGCAGTGGTTCCTGCGCGAGGTCGCGCCCGACTGGCTGGCCCGCCACCCGATGGCGACCCTCGTGCTGGCGGGCGACGGACCGATGCGGCCCGCGATCGAAGCCGCCATCGCGGAGTTCGGCCTGCAATCACAAGTCCTTTTGCCGGGGCCGGTCTCCGATGCGCGCAAGGCCTGGTTGTTCGAACGCTGCGACCTCGTGCTGATGCCCAACCTGGAGGTGCCTGGCGATGTGGAAGGTTTCGGGCTGGTTGCGGTGGAGGCGGGACGGGCGGGTCGCTGGGTTGCGGTCGCCGACCTGCAAGGGCTGCGCGACGCCGTTACCGAAGACGGCAACGGCAGTCGGGTAGAGGCGGGCAATGCGCTGGCATGGGCGCAGGCGCTCGATCGCCTGTGTGGCGATCCCGAGTCGCTTCGTGCCCGCGGACGGCAAGCCCGCGACTTCGTCACCACGAAGTTCTCGTGGGCAGCCATGGTTGCAAAATATGACTCCCTGCTGAGCTCGATGGAATCGGATGCTGCCTAGTCGCGCCTTGCGCCGCGTGGGCATCGTGCTCGGCCTGGCCGTGCTCGGCTTCGTGTTGTATCGCCTGCACGGGCAATGGCAGTCGCTGGATTTTTCCTGGTCCCGGCTGCGTTGGCCGGACATCGGAGCGTCATTGTTGTTGCTTGTGGCGGCGCAGGCATTGTTCGCGTTTTCCTGGCACCGGCTGTTGTCGGATGCAGGTGAGTCGGGCGAACTGCGCGGCGATGTCGCACGCTGGTGCGTCAGCCTGGCCGGCAAGTATTTCCCCGGCAAGGTGTGGCAGGCCGTGGCCCGCTTTGGCCTGTATCACGGGGCCGAGCGCGGCAAGAAGGTCGCCCCGGCATTCGTCCGGGAAACCCTGCTGTCGCTCAGTGCGGCCATGGCTGTCGTGGCCGCGCACGGCTGGTCCGACGTTGCTGCCACCGGCCGCCTGGAGTTGGCTTTCTCGATCGGTTCGCTTGCGCTCCTGCTGCTGTCGCTGCCGGGCGTCGCACGCACGGCAGCCGGATTCATCCAGCGCTGGATGCCGATGCGGCTGGTGATTCCGGAAGGCGGCGTCGCGTCCCTGGTTGAAGTCTGGGCGATGCAACTCGCCGGTTACCTGGTGCTCGGCCTCGGCTGTCTCTTCCTCGCACGCGGCATCGGTATCGCCCAGGCGGATATCACGATGCCCGTAGTTGCGGGTTTGTGTTTTGCCGGGCTCGCCGGCATTGCCGCGTTCTTCGTGCCTGCCGGCATCGGCGTGCGCGAGGCAGCGTTGGTCTGGTACCTGGCGCCGGTGATCGGCCCCGCCCCCGCGGCATTGCTTGCCGTCGCCGCCCGCGTCTGGATCAGCGTGGGCGAAGCTGCACTGGTCGCCGCCGGAATGCTGGTGCTCAACCACTCGGCACGCGGCGTTGAGCCGGCGCCATGAGCTACCCGAGCCAGCAGCGATTGGTCGACCGTCCCGGGAGACAGCGCCGTGCCGCGCGCATCATGACCATCCTCGAAGACTTCGGCGACCTCGACCTCCGGCAATCGAGCCTGCTCGATGTCGGGGCGTCGCATGGCCTGATCACGCTGGCGCTCGCGCCGGGTGTCCGATTCGCGGTTGGCGTCGATGTCGACCGGGACGGTGTCGCTGCCGCTGCGCGCGATCCCGATGCGGGCGACCATTGCGCCTTTGCCGTGGCCTCGGGGATGCAATTGCCATTCCAGGACGGCAGCTTCGACGTGATCGTCTGCAACCACGTTTACGAACATGTTCCGGACGCGCCCCGGCTGATGGCCGAGATCGGCCGCGTATTGCGGCCCGGCGGCTTGTGCTACTTCGCGGGCGGCCACCGGCTGCAGTTGATCGAGCCGCACCATCGCCTGCCGTTCCTGTCCTGGCTGCCGCGTCCCTTGGCCGATGCCTGGCTGCAGGCAATCGGTCGTGGTCCCCGCTATGAAGAAACATTCCTGATGCCGTGGCGACTGCCCCGTCTGTTCACGGGTTTTTCCTCGGCGCGCAACGTGACGCCCGATGTCCTGAAGGCGTGCTCGCGGCATGGCCTGGGACCGGCCTGGCTCGAAACGGTTTTCCGAGCCGCCATGCCACGCTGGCTCGCGACGCCTGTCGCCAGCGTGCTGCCGACCCAGTTGTGGCTGCTGCGCAAATGACCGGACCGCGTAACATGCGCGTGCAACTGTCGCCAGGCGGCAGCAACCGCCTCGGAACCCCTTGATGAAACTCGCCATCCTGTCGCGCAACAGCAAGCTCTATTCCACCCAGCGCCTGGTGGCTGCGGCGCGCGAACGCGGGCATGTGGTGCGCGTGCTCGATCCGTTGCGTTGCTACATGAAGATCGCGCCCGGTGAGTTCCAACTCAACTACCGGGGCCGGAAGCTTTCGGGACTGGACGCGGTGATCCCGCGCATCGGCGCATCGGTCACCCGCTATGGCACCGCCGTGTTGCGCCAATTGGAACTGATGGGCGCGTATTCGCCCAACAGCTCCGACGCCATCCTTCGCGCGCGCGACAAGCTGCGTTGCCATCAGCTGCTGGCGGGCGAGGGCATCGGCTTGCCGATTACTGTATTTGGCGACAACCCCGACGACACGGCCGACCTGCTCGGCCTGTTGGGCAACGCACCGCACGTCATCAAGTTGATCGAGGGTTCGCAAGGCAACGGCGTGGTGCTGGCGGAAACATTGTCGGCATCGCGCAGCGTGGTCGAGGCATTTCGCGGCCTGTACGCAAATTTCCTGGTGCAGGAATTCGTGGCCGAGGCGCGTGGCGCGGACCTGCGCTGCTTCGTGGTCGGCGATCGCGTGGTAGCCGCCATGCATCGCCAGGCCGAACCTGGCGAGTTCCGGTCCAACCTGCACCGGGGCGGACAGGCCAGCCCCGCCACGCTCAGCCCCGCCGAGATCGAAACTGCCCTGCGCGCAGCCCGTGTCATGGGCCTGGAGGTCGCAGGCGTCGATCTGCTGCGTTCCGACAAGGGACCGCTGGTCCTCGAGGTGAACTCCTCCCCGGGCCTGGAGGGCGTCGAGGGCGCTTCCGGGGTGGACATAGCCGGGGCGATCATCGACCACGTGGCCAGCCGGCTGCCCCGGCCGGATGCCCCCCGACGCCGCCGGTCGGCCCGGGCAAAGAAATAACCAAACCAAGGCCAAAATTTAACGTTTTTTTAATCTACTGGCCCCTAGGCTGGTCGGGCCAGATCAACGGGTCCTCCTCGTGGACTCCGCGGATTACGGCAATCGGGACACCTGTAAACTTTAGACCCGGGCGACGCGTCTTGATGGCGCGTCCCCGGGTTCTTTTATTTCCGCACCGCGTCTGTAGGGTTTCGGAACAGCATTCGCGCATTGCATGCCGGAACTTGCCCGCTCTGGCAGAATCCCATTCAGCAGTCTCATCAGAGCATCCCCCATGCGCATCCTGGTCGTAGAAGACAACCGCGACATCGCCGCCAACCTCGGCGACTACCTTGAAGAACGTGGCCACACCGTGGACTACGCGGCCGACGGCATCACCGGCCTGCACCTGGCGGTGGTCAATAATTTCGATGCCATCGTGCTCGACCTCAACCTGCCCGGCATGGACGGCCTGGAAGTCTGCCGCAAGCTTCGATCCGAAGGCCGCAAGCAGACGCCGGTACTGATGCTGACCGCGCGCGACTCGCTCGACAGCAAGCTGTCGGGTTTCGATTCCGGCGCGGACGACTACCTGGTCAAACCCTTCGCCCTGCAGGAAGTGGAAGCGCGCCTCGCCGTGCTGGCCCGTCGCGGCAAGGCCGCGCAGCCGCGCGTGCTGCAAGTCGCCGACCTCGAATACAACCTCGACACGCTGGAAGTCCGTCGCGCCGGCAAGCTGCTGCAACTCAACCCGACCGCACTGAAGATCCTGCAGTCGCTGATGGAAGCATCGCCGGCCGTCGTACCGCGCATCGATCTTGAAACCCGCGTCTGGGGCGAAGAACTGCCGGACTCCGACAGCTTGCGCGTGCACATCCACGGCTTGCGCGCCGCGGTCGACAAGCCCTTCGACAAGGCCCTGATCCAGACCCGTCACGGAATCGGCTACCGCATCGCAGACTCCGAACCGGTCTGAGTCCATGCACTATCGGCGCCGTCTCCGAAGTCGAATCATCGTCTCCTTCCTGCTGCTCGGCTTCGGGCTGACGGCGATGTTCGCGCTCGCTACGCTGGCCTTGCGCAATCGGCTGGAAACCTCCCTGGTCAACAGCTGGTTGCAGAACGAAGCCAGCAACTTCCTGGTGTTCAAGCGGGCCAACCCGGCGCCGGATGCGCTGTTCACGTTCGGTCGCCGGATTGAAGCGTTCGCGTACCGGCCTGACAGCGAGAAGATTCCGTTCGGCTGGAAGGACCTGCCCGGGGGAGTGCATGACTTGCGTGAAAACGATGCTGCCGGCGAACTACGCGACTACAAACTGGCCGTCCAGCGCGAACCGGACATGGTTACCTATGTTCGCCTCGACTACACCCAGGAAGCACTGACCCAGCAACAGATGCTTATCTCGCTCGCCGGGGCCGTGCTGCTGTTCACCGGCCTGGCCTGGGTGATCGGATTGTGGGCGTCGACGCGCGTGATCAGCCCGTTGACCGACCTGGCCCGGCGCGTCGAGGGACTGTCGAGCCGCGAGAACCCGGACAAGCTGGCTCCACACTTTTCGCGCGACGAAGTAGGCGAGCTCGCCGACGCCCTCGACGACTATGCCGATCGCATGACCCGGCTGGTGAAGCGCGATCGCGAGTTCAACGCCGACGTCAGCCACGAGTTGCGCACACCGCTGGCAGTGATCCGCGGCGCCGCCGAACTGCTGATGGCCAATCCCAACCTGGAAGACAAGACCCGCCAGCGCCTCGCCCGCATCGAGCGCGCCGCCATCCAGTGCACGGACCTGACCACGGCGCTGCTGTTGCTGTCGCGCAATGAGCGCGGCAGCGGCAGCACCAACCTGTTCAAGGTCTGCCAGGCACTGGCCGAGGCTAACCGTGCGCAACTGGGCGGCCGTCCCATCGAGATCATCGTGGAAGGCCGCCAGGACGTCGTGGTGAATGCCCCCGAGGCGGTACTGGCCGTGGCGCTGGGCAACCTGATCGGCAACGCCTGCAAGTACACGGCCGAAGGCGAGGTGCGGGTGATCGTCGAAGCCGACCGCGTGCAGATCGAGGACACCGGGCACGGCATCAGCGCCGAAGACGCTGCGCGCCTGTTCGAACGTGGCTATCGCGGATCGAGCGCTGGCGGCACCAGTGGTGGCGGCATCGGGCTGTCGATCGTTCGCAGACTTTGCGAACTGTACGAATGGACGGTCAGCATCGCGCCCAGGCCGGAGCGCGGTGCGAAGGCAACGCTTGTCTTCGACGCGATGACTGTCGCGAACTGACCTTAAGAGAGCATCACCGGTTCTGGGTGGGGTGGTGGCCGGTGATCATTTTGAGTCGCCGCACGATACCGGCTTGGTCAAAATGATCCCCGGCCACCACCTGCGCGCACCTCTGACCAACATCGCTTCAGTGCAACACCCTGCATTACCCCCGCCAACGCAGGTCGCCCGGCGCCGCCAGTCGCACTTCGTGCTTGGTGGGGACGGCCGGGCGATCCTGCGTTTGCAGGCGGTGTGCGTGGGCGTCGCTGCGCTCGCCGGAAGTTGTAGTGGGGACAAAACGCAGGATCGGCCGCTGGTCCCCACCGAGCACACCTGCGAATGGGGCAGCGGGCGACCTGCGTTGGCGGGGGTATTGCAGGGTGTTGCTGTGAAGGCTCAGACCGCGCAGGAAGTTGCCGGCGATCGCCAGTGGCGAAAACCGGCTTCTAATGTCTAAACAACAACGTGCAGTTATTCCAGCCAGCCGTGCTTGTCCGGCGTGCTACCCGTGAACAGCCCGAAGAAGAGATCCTGCAACTGGCGAGTAATCGGGCCTGCCTTTCCCTCGCCGACCTGGCGACCATCGACCGAGCGGATCGGCGTGATTTCTGCGGCGGTGCCGCACATGAAGAGTTCGTCGCACAGGTACAGGTATTCGCGCGGCAGGTCGCGTTCCACCACCGTGATGCCGGCGGCGCGGGCGAGCGTGATGATGCTGTTGCGGGTGAGGCCGTTGAGCAACGCGGCGCTGACCGGCGTCGTGTGCAATGCGCCTTCGAAGACCAGGAACAGGTTTTCGCCCGCGCCTTCCGACAGCAGGCCGGTGGAGGCCAGCGCGATGCCTTCGCCGAAGCCGAGGCGGCGGGCTTCGCGGGCGATCAATTGGCCCGACAGGTAATTGCCGCCGGCTTTCGCGCCTGCGGGAATCGTGTTCGGTGCAAAGCGCTGCCAGCTCGATACGCAGGCATCGATGCCTGCTTCCAGTACGCCGGCGCCGAGATAGGCGCCCATTTCCCAGGTCGCCACGGAGACATCGACCGGCGTGTCGGCGGACAAACCGAAACCGCCGAGCCCGCGATACGCGATCGGCCGCAGGTAGGCCTTGGTGAAATTGTTCGCGGCGATCACGTCGCGACAGGCCTTGTCGAGTTCGGCCAACGTGTAGGGGATGGCCATGTCGTAGATGCGCGCCGATGCATACAGGCGCTTGAGATGGTCGGTGAGGCGGAAGATCTTCGGGCCGTTCGGCGTTTCGTAGCTGCGGATGCCCTCGAATACCGACGAGCCGTAGTGCAGGCCATGCGCCATCACGTGCACGGTGGCGTCCTTCCAATGCTTGACCTGGCCGTTGTGCCAGATGAAGTCGGGATAGGTCATGGTCATGGGGGCGGCTCCGGGCTAAACCGCCATTTTACTAGAACTGGAGCCACCAGCACCCGGCATTGCTGCGCAGGCGGAAATAAGTCACTTGCGACTCGTAGTCGGTCTCGCTGCGCATCTGGTCGACGCGCAGCAGGTCGGCGTTGGCCCGGGGCGTCGGTTCGGGCGGCGTCGGCTCGCTTCCCAGCCCGGGTTCATCGTCCAGCGCAAACTCGTCATCCAGCGGCGGTGGCGGGGGCAGGGGCGGCATCGGGGTCCCCACCTGCGCGCTGGACACCAGTTGCACGTCCAGCAAGGGGCGTTCGCTGAAGCTGGCAAGGCGGCCCATCAAGCGATAGCCCTCGCTGTTGCCCATGCCGGTCCAGTGGTAGTACTCGGCCAGCTTGTTGGGGTCGTGCGCTTCCAGTGCGGTCCGCACGCCGAACAACAGGTCGTCCTGGCTGCGCGCGCAGCTGCGGGTACGGACGATGACGGCGGGCCGGAGCCGGTCGGCGGAAGGGGGAGGTGCATCGATCGCCTGCAAGTCGCGGCAGGCACGGTCGGTGAAGATGGCCGCGCCGTCAGTGCCGATGCAGCGATGCAGGCCGGATGCGCCTGCTTCGGCGCGTGGCTGGCCGGGCGCCGAGTTGGTCGGCGACGCAGGCCGTGGCGTGGTGGAGGCTGCCCGTGCCGAAGTCAGTGTCGGTGCCGGATTCGGTGCCGGCGCCGTGGTCGCGGCCGGCAACGTTGCGCCCGTTGATGCGAGCGCCGGTAGCGCCAGCATGCAGGCCAGTCCGATGCCGGTCCACGCGGGTCCGCGTTGGCGGGCTTCGGCTTTCATTCGCCGCACGGTGGTTCGGGCAGCGACGGCTGGAAATTTCGAACTCGATCTGCTCTGGGCATCGCGCGGTCCGGCTGGGATATCGCTGATTGGACTTCGGCGAGCGAACAAGATTCCGCAATCCGATCAATCGCGAAGACGATAGCATCCGCGGCCGCCGGCGCCGTGACCTGGCTATCAGAGTCGGGCGATAACCGCTTCGGTGGGTTTGCTGAGGTTCAGCGTATAAAAGTGGAGTTCCGGTACTCCGGCGGCGACCAGGCGACGGCACATCGCCGCGACCAGGTCTGCGGCCAATTCCCGGATGCCGTCTGCATCATCACCCAATGCCGCCATGCGCTTGCTGATCCAGCGCGGGATTTCCGCGCCGCAGGCTTCCGAGAAGCGCTTGAGCTGGGTGAAGTTGGAAATCGGCATGATGCCCGGGATGATGGGCACGTCGATGCCCATCTTGCGTGCGTCGTCGACGAAGCGGAAGTACGCGTCGGCGTTGTAGAAATATTGGGTGATCGCGGAATGCGCGCCGGCATCCACCTTGGCCTTGAAGTGACGCAAGTCGGCAAGAGCGTCTTCGGCTTGCGGATGGGTCTCTGGATAACAGCCCACCTCGATGCGGAAGTGGTCGCCGTGCTCGGCACGGATGAACTCGACCAGGTCCGTTGCATAACGAAGGTCGCCCATGCGCGCCATGCCAGAGGGCAGGTCGCCGCGCAGCGCGACGATGCGGTCGCAACCTAGCGCGCGATACAACTGCAGCAGGCTGCTGATTTCCTCGCGGGTGCCGCCCATGCAACTGACATGCGGCACGCCGTTGAGCTTGTGCGCCTGGCGCAGGTCGCGCACCGTTTCCGGCGTATAGCTCAACGTCGATCCGCCCGCGCCAAACGTCACTGACACGAACTGCGGCGAGTGCGCCTTCAGTTTGCGCACGGTCCGGTCCAACTGCGTGCGCTGCTCGTCGGTCTTGGGAGGATAGAACTCGAAGGAAAGCGGAATCATGGGCAGCCCTGGAAGAAGACGGGCGGCCGAAGCCGCCCGCCATTGCCTTGCTTAGTAGCGGTAGTGTTCGGGCTTGTACGGGCCGTCCACGTGCACGTTGAGGTAGGCGGCCTGGTCGGCGGTGAGCGTGGTCAGCTTCACGCCGATCTTTTCCAGGTGCAGGCGTGCCACTTCCTCGTCGAGCTTCTTCGGCAGGATGTAGACCTTCTTCTCGTAGAAGTCCTTGTTGGCCCACAGGTCGATCTGCGCCAGGGTCTGGTTCGAGAACGAGTTGGACATGACGAAGCTCGGGTGGCCGGTGGCACAGCCGAGGTTCACCAGGCGGCCTTCGGCCAGCAGGAAGATCTCGCGACCGTCCGGCATCTGGTACTTGTCCACCTGCGGCTTGATGTTGAGCTTGGTGATGCCCGGCGCCGTGTTCAAGCGATCGACCTGGATCTCGTTGTCGAAGTGGCCGATGTTGCAGACGATGGCCTGGTTCTTCATCGCGGTCAGGTGCTCGAGCGTCAGCACGTCCTTGTTGCCGGTGGTGGTGACATAGATGTCGCCACGGCCCAGCGTGCTTTCGACGGTGTTGACCTCGAAGCCTTCCATCGCCGCCTGCAGGGCATTGATCGGATCGATTTCGGTAACGACCACGCGGGCGCCGTAGGCGCGCAGCGAATGGGCCGAACCCTTGCCGACGTCGCCGTAACCGCAGACCACCGCGCACTTGCCGGCCAGCATCACGTCCATCGCGCGCTTCAGGCCGTCGGCCAGCGATTCGCGGCAACCATACAGGTTGTCGAACTTGGACTTGGTGACGGAATCGTTGACGTTGATGGCGGGCACCAGCAAGGATCCGGCCTGCACCATCTGGTAGAGGCGATGCACGCCAGTGGTGGTTTCTTCGGACACGCCCTTCCAGTCCTTGACCACGGTGGTCCAGAAACCCGGACGCTCGCGCGCGACGCGCTTCAGCAAATTCTTGATGATCTGCTCTTCGTGCGAGGCCGATTCGGTGTTGACCCAATCCGAACCGTTCTCGAGTTCGAAGCCCTTGTGGATCAGCAGCGTGACGTCGCCGCCGTCATCGACGACGAGTTCCGGACCCCTGCCACCCGGGAAGGTGACGGCATCAAGCGTGCAGTCCCAATACTCTTCCAGCGACTCGCCCTTCCAGGCGAATACCGGCGTGCCGGTCTTGGCGATGGCGGCAGCAGCGTGGTCCTGGGTCGAGAAAATATTGCACGAGGCCCAGCGCACGTCGGCGCCGATGTCCTTCAGCGTTTCGATCAGCACGGCGGTCTGGATGGTCATGTGCAGCGAACCGGTGACGCGCACGCCCTTCAGCGGCTTGGCAGTGGCGTACTTCTGGCGGATGGACATCAGGCCCGGCATCTCGTGCTCGGCGATGTCGATTTCCTTGCGACCCCAGTCGGCGAGCGACAGGTCGGCAACCTTGTAATCAGGTTTGATGTTGGTGACAGCGTTCATTTGTTGCTCCGTTTTTGGAGAATCCGCCAGCACGTGCCGGTTCGGGATTCGCATTAACGGGCGCCGTTGTTACGGGTGACCTTCGCCGAGCCTGTTCCCTTGTCCGCGTTGCGCGGGCCGGGCTTGCAGCGCCCCTCGGCGGGGTGGGCCGTCGCGGCCCGGGCGCATTATATCGCTTCCTCGCGATGAAAGGATGAACTGGTTGCCGGTGCTGTCGCCCCGCGGCCGGTTCGGCCGCGGGGCGGTTGCTCAGAACAGGTCCAAGGCGTCGTGGTAGCGGATCATGTCGCCACGGGTATGGCCGTTGCCGCTCTCGCAGTGCAGGCCATAGTCGCGAAGCACGGCCGAAGGCAGCGCCGACTCGACTTCGATCGTGTAGCGGCTGTTGGCGCCGTCGCCGACGTCGTTCTTGTCGCCGAGATAGTGGGACTGGAAGCCGATCACGTCGTTGCCACCGGCGATGACGGTGCCGGTGTCGTCAAGCATGCGCATTTCCAGGCCGTAGGCGGGCAGCAGGCGCAGTTCGGATCCGACCGAGACCAGCTCGCAGGAGACCCAATCCGGATGGCGGAAATACAGCACATGGGTGTTCCTGCCGGCGGCGCCTGCCTGGATGGTGAAGTTTCGTCCGACCCCGGCGCTGGTGACTACTTCGCGCAGATCGACGTAGTCGCGACGCACATGGCCATCCTGGCCGCCCAGTTCCCAGCCCTTGCCCCACTCCTGCTTGGCGATCCGGAAGTCGGCGCCGAAGCTCGTGTTGTCCTGGACCGTGCAGAAGGTGATCAAGGCCGGCCGATCCGCTCCGTTTTCGCTAAACCGGATCACGGCGTTGTCATGGTCTCCGGCCGGCGCATTGGCCGTCGTGAAGACATCGAGCAAGCGCGTCAGCTTGCCGGGGATCAGGTTGATGTTGGTACCGGTTCCCAGGTTGTTGCCGGCTGCGGTGAACAATTCGACATTGACCGACGTTTCGACCGCGATGCCGCCCGCGACGTAGTTGTTCAGGCTGCCGACGAAACAATTGGTCTGGAATGCGGGCGACTGCGCGGTGGCAGCCAACCTGCGCAGGCCGGAGATGGAGGTGGTCGCGGAGGTGAATGTATGGGCAGGAAAGCCTTCGATGCTGAAGCCCGCAGCGGCGGGATTGCTGACCCGGGAGAAAACCGAGAAGGGCAGGTTGGCCGAATGCGTTTCGATCAGGTAGAGATAGCCGAACGCGCTGCCAACGACCAGCGCGGGACAAAGCGCACGCAAGCTGGTGATGGTGATGCTTCCGCTGATGGGGATCGCGACCGACGGACAGGTGATCGGCGACGCCTGCGCAGTTCCGGTGCCGGGGTAGTACTTGGGCTGTACCGAGGCCACCACGTTGTTCGGATTGCGAAAGACGAACTGCTGTTTGAACGAATCGGAATCAACAGCGACCGGGATGACCTGGATGGTGGCGAGGCCGTCGGTGGTCTGGGCGTGGACGGACGGGATCGCGAGAAACGCGACCAGGCAAAGAAGGCCGGCTTGCGCCGACTTGGTTGAAAGTTGCAAGGGATTACTCCTGGAACGGGGCGCGCAGCAGTCCGGGCGCGGTGTCGCGCCAACGGAAGAGGAGGTGGGACGAGGGTCCGTCGCTGCGAGGCGGCTTTTCCAGACACTCGGCCCATATGAACGCCGTGCACGTCGAATACCGGCCAAAAAAAACGGGTCGCCTGGGCGACCCGTTCGGTGCAGCGATTGTTTTCGCCCTGCCGCAGTGATCAGCCCTTCAGGCCGGCATCCTTGCGCAGCGCATCGGCGCGGTCGGTCTTTTCCCAGCTGAAAGTGGTGAACTTCTCGCCGTTGGGCAGCACGATGTCTTTCGGCTTGCGGCCGAAGTGACCATAGGACGCGGTGTCCTGGTACATCGGGTGCAGCAGGTCGAGCATCTTGGTGATGCCGAACGGACGCAGGTCGAAATGCTTGCGGATCAGCTTCTCGATCTTGTCGTCGGTGATGCGACCGGTACCGAAGGTGGTCACCGAGATGGAGGTCGGCTCGGCCACGCCGATCGCGTAGGACACCTGCACTTCGCACTTGCGCGCGAGGCCGGCGGCCACGATGTTCTTGGCCACGTAGCGCGCGGCATAGGCTGCCGACCGATCGACCTTGGACGGATCCTTGCCCGAGAAAGCACCGCCGCCGTGGCGGGCCATGCCGCCGTAGGTGTCGACGATGATCTTGCGACCGGTCAGGCCGCAGTCGCCCACGGGACCGCCGATCACGAACTTGCCGGTCGGATTGATGTGGATGCGGTTCTTGGGCAGCGACTTCAGCCACTCCTTCGGCAACACCGGCTTCAGGATGGCTTCGTACACGCCTTCCACGATGTCCTTCTGCTTGATGCCGTCGTCGTGCTGGGTCGAGAGCACGACCGCTTCCAGGCCGACGATCTTCAGGCCGTCGTAACGCAGGGTCACCTGCGACTTCGCGTCCGGGCGCAGCCAGGGCAGCGGGGACTTCTTCTGCTTGCGGACTTTCGCCTGTTGTTCAACCAGGCGGTGCGCGTAATAGATCGGCGCCGGCATGAACTCCGGGGCCTCGTCGCAGGCATAGCCGAACATCAGGCCCTGGTCGCCAGCGCCTTGTTCTTCCGGCTTCTTGCGGTCCACGCCCTGGTTGATGTCGGGCGACTGCTTGCCGATCATGTTGATGATGGCGCAAGTGTGGCCGTCGAAGCCGACCTTGGAATTGTCGTAACCGATGTCGTTGATGACCTTGCGGGTGATGGACTCGATGTCCACCCATGCGCTGGTCGTGACTTCGCCGGCGGCGATGGCCGCGCCAGTCTTCACCATCGTTTCGCAGGCCACGCGGGCGCGCTTGTCCTGGGCCAGGATCGCGTCGAGGATGGCGTCCGAGATCTGGTCGGCCATCTTGTCCGGATGGCCTTCGGACACGGATTCGGAAGTGAAGAGGTAGCTGCTCATTGCTTGGGTATATCCTTCGATTCGGATGAAAGGATGTTTGGTGGACGCGCATCATACACGGGCGGCCCCGACGGTGCATCCTGAACCCCCTGGCGTTGCCGCGGCGTTAAGGCCCGGGGCGGTTCTCGGGTAGGCTTGTGCCCATGGATTCCATCACACATCTGTTCCTGGGCGGGGCCATCGCCGCCGCCATTGCCCCGGCGAAGTATCGCCGGGTTGCCATCCTGGCCGGGGCGGTCATCAACACCTTGCCGGACCTGGACGTACTGCCGCTGGCCCTGGTCGAGGACCCGGTGATGGTGATGACCTGGCACCGCGGCGCGACACATTCGCTGCTCGTCCTGCCGTGGGTCGCCGGCCTGCTTTGGTGGCTGTTGAAGTCGCGCTGGCAGCCGGTGCGCGAGGCGCCGACGCGCTGGTTCTGGCTGATCCTCCTGACCTTGCTGGCGCACCCGCTGATCGATGGATTCACGGTGTATGGCACCCAGTTGTTCTGGCCACTTGCGATGCCGCCGACCATGTGGTCGAGCCTTTTCATCATCGATCCGCTGTTCACGCTGCCACTGTTCGTCGCCTGCGTTGCCGCCTGGTGGCTGCGCGAGAAGCCGGCGGCGCAGCGCGCGCTGGCCGTCGGATTGTTGTTGAGCGGCAGCTACCTGGCATGGTCGCAAGTCGCCAAGTGGCGCGTCGATGCCATCGCCGAATCCAGCCTGGCCGCGCTTGGGTTGCAGGACGCGCCCCGTGTCTCCACGCCGATGCCGTTCACCACCTTGTTGTGGCGCGTGGTGGTGATGACGCCGAATGGATTCATGGAATCGCAGCGATCGCTGGTGGCCGACAGTGGACCCATGCAATTCATCGAACATGCCAGCGACACCCACGGCCTGGCCGCGACGGCGGCGTATCCCGCCGTGCGTGAGTTGCGTTGGTTCACGCATGGCTTCCTGAAGGCCCAGCGCCACGAGGGCGAACTGGTGCTGGCCGACCTGCGCATGGGCGCGGAGCCCGATTACAGTTTTCGCTTCGTGGTGGCGCGCGAGGGTGGTGGCGGCTGGCAACCCATTCCACCCCGCCAGTTGAAATGGCCGTGGGCGGCTTCGCGGCGATTACCGGAGGTGTGGCAGCGAATCTGGCAGTCGCCAGCGACGGGAGCAAGCCGATGACTTCCCCCAGGCCCGACTTGTCGGCACTGCCGGCCAGCCTGCGCAGCAAACTTGAAGCGCAGCTCGAACGCCTGCCCGCCGAGCTTCGCGACAACCTGCACGCCCAGCTGGCTAAGGTTCCGCCCGATCAATTGGCGCGCTTCGTCGAACGCAGTTCGCCCTTGCTCGACAAGGCCCTGAATCGCGTGGAGCAAGTGCAGTCGGGCATGTCGTCACGCAAGAAGCCCGAGGCGAATTTCTCGACGACCGGGCACTACAACAGCACTGTGCAGCCAGGCGACCGGCCGGGACTGGTTGGCAAGATCCTGTTCGTGCTTGCCGTTGTCGCTGTGCTTTCGTACCTGCTCTAGGCGGCGCAATGGATGGCGGCAGCGCTTTGGCGCTGTAATATTCAGCAGTGTGTTCTCTCCTGGAGCAAGCATGAAGGGTTGGGGTCTTTTGGCGGCTGTGGCCCTTGCCGCGGGCGTAGCGCCGTCGGCGCGGGCGGCAGAAACGCGACTCGCCTATCAGCCGTCAAGTGGTACCCAGGTGTTCGCGGAGGTGCAGGGAGACCGCATCCTTTTCCGTAGCCTTGGTCCTTCGACGGTGTACGTGCACTACGGATTCGACGTAGATGGTAATGGCAAGATCGATCCGTCCGTGGACGGCTCGTACTCAATGCACAAGGACGGCTCGCTGTGCGCCCAGAAGTGGATCTCCGAGCAGGAGAATTCTATCTGTGGCCAGTTGCCCAGCGCGGCGCGCGTCTCCCAGGAGACCATCGGCCAGCAGTTGTTGCGCCGCCTGGACCTCCCGCTCTCCGAGGTTTCCCGCAACGGCCGCAACCTGCGGCTAAGGCTCGGAATTTACGACGAGGGCAAGACCATTGGCTACGCCTGGATGACCTTCGACCTGACCACGGGCGTCGTGGCCAGCATTCCCGTGCCGTCTGCGGCAGTCCCCACGACGGCGACGACCAACACCGCCAGGCCTGCGACGCCGACCCAAGTCGCGCCGCAGGTCAAGGGCGGACTCAGCGAGCGTGAACTCACCGACCGGTACGATGCCGGCAAGGAAGTAGCCAACCGCCAGTGCAAATATCGCAACTTGCCTGAGGTGCGCCTGATCGAAAGTCCGTTCAAGCCGCGCTTCGGCGAATTCGTCGTACGTGCCCTGGAGAACACGTCGATGCTATTCAACAATTTCAAGCTGGAAACCAATATGTATGGCCGCGAAGTATTGCGCATCGATGTTCGTCACGACGCGCACCGCCGCGCGAAGGTGACGTCGGCGTTCCTGGTCGTCGGTAGCGAGCGGTTCCCGCTCAAACCCTTCCACCAGTGGGACGAGGCCACCCCGGTGAAGACTTACAAACCCTACGTGACCTTCGATGAGCCGCCAGGTAAAGCCGGGCCCGCATTGCTAAACGCAAGCACGGCTCGCCTGGTGCTGATGACCGACCAGGGCGAAGTCAGCCACTGGACGTTTCCAGTCGGTAACCTGCGCTACCTGCGACGGGCGATGGAGCTAAGCGAGTGGAAGTGTTCGTCGGCCTGGTAGTTCAGGCCGCGGCCGACCGTTCAACGGAGGTCAGGCGGTCGAAATACTCGCGCGTCAGCCGGATCTGCTCGTCGGCCGTTTCCGCGCGATTGACCACGGCGCGGAAGGCCGCGTTTTCGGACCGGTCCTTCGCGTACCAGCCCAGGTGCTTGCGGGCGATTCGCACGCCGGATTGTTCGCCATAGAACGCATGCAGGTGGCGCAGGTGTCCGATCAGGATCTCGCAAACTTCCGACGGAGTTGGAGGCGGCAGCTGCTCGCTGGTTTCCAGGTAGTGGGCGATCTCGCGGAAGATCCAGGGCCGGCCCTGCGCTGCGCGACCCACCATCACCGCATCCGCGCCGGTCACCTCCAGCACGTGTCGCGCGCGTTCCGGCGAATCCACGTCACCATTGGCCAGCACGGGAATACGCACGGCCGCCTTGATGGCTGCGATGGTTTCGTATTCCGCCTCGCCCAGGTACTGGTCGGCGCGGGTCCGGCCATGCACGGCCAGCGCAGCGATGCCGCTGTCCTGCGCGATGCGCGCGATGGCGACACCATTCCTGTTGTCCCGATTCCAGCCGGTGCGGATCTTCAGCGTCACCGGCGCATCCACCGCGCCAACAACAGCGGAGAGGATGCGCCCGACCAGTGCCTCGTCCTGCAGCAAGGCCGAGCCTGCCCAGACATTGCAGACCTTCTTCGCGGGGCAACCCATGTTGATGTCGATGATCTGCGCGCCATGGTCGATGTTGTAGCGCGCCGCGTCGGCCAGGACGCGGGGATCGGTGCCGGCGATCTGCACGCTGATCGGCGCCGGCTCGTCGGCATGGTCCATGCGATGCAGTGATTTCGATGTGTGCCAGAGCCGCGGCTCGGACGTCGTCATCTCCGACACGCACAGCCCGGCGCCGAGTCGTTTGCAGAGCATGCGGAACGGCTTGTCGGTGACGCCTGCCATGGGCGCGAGCACCACCGGAACGTCGATGCGGTAAGGGCCAATCTGCAGGGGTGCGGGAAGCATGCCGGCATTCTACGCGGGCGCCTGGTCTCGCTTCACTTGCGGCGGCGGCGCGGCGTATCGTAGGCGCAGGCCATCCAGGGAGCCAGCCATGCGCCAACTGCTATCGATACTCCTGTTGCTGTCGGCGGCAACGCCCTTGTCCGCGACCGATCTTCAGATGGTGAAGGCGCGGCCCGGCATCCACCGATCGGGGCACGACCAGCAGATGGCCATGCTCGCGCCTTCCTTGCGGGATTGGGTGTCTGTGCGGTCGAGGGCACTGGTCGACAGCGGCGAAGAACCCGATGCGGCGGCCATCGCCCGCGATGTCAACGCGCGGTTGGCGGGCCAGGATTTTTCGACGGCCGATGTCGAGGCCCTGGTGCAGCTCGTGATGATGGAGTCAGCTCGGCAGGCCGACGCCGACCTTCGCGACATGATGGAGCAGATGCGCGCAACCAACCAACGCAAGGCCGAAATGCGGGACATGGCGGCTGCCCAGCGTGGGCAATCCGGGGCGGTTTCGGATCAGGCCCGGGCAGAATTTGCGGAGCGTAAGGCCTTACCGAACTGCGCAGAGCCCCCGTGCCTGCCGCAAGTCCCAATCGTGAAGGCGCAAGTCGGCATCGTCCAGCCGCAGGTCGCCATCGTCCAGCCGCAGTTGGCCACCCGAAAGCCGGTCGAACGTCAGCCGCCTGCGGACGTCGATTCGCAGTCGGAACAGGGCGAGATGGCCAGCATGCGGCTGCAAATGAACCTCGACCGTCGGGCCAAGTTCATCGAGACCTTGTCGAACCTGATGAAGAAGCAGTCGGATACTGCCTCGACCATCACCTCGAACTTGAAGTAAGCCCCCGCAACCCGGGGCCGACTAGTTCATCGACAGCAGTACGCCCGCGATGGTCGCCGTCATCAGGGTCGCCAGCGATCCACCCAGCACGGCGCGCATGCCGAAACGCGCCAAGTCTGCGCGGCGGTCCGGTGCCAATCCGCCGATGCCGCCGATCTGGATGGCGATGGACGCAAAGTTGGCGAAGCCGCACAACGCGTAGGTCAGGATCAGGCGCGAGTGTTCGCTGATCATGCCGATGCCATCACCCACCGGCGTCGCCGCCAATTGCAGGTAGGCGATGAATTCGTTCAGCACGACCTTTTGGCCGATCAGGCCGCCCGCGGTCACCGCGTCGTCCCACTCGATGCCGATCACCCAGGCGATCGGCGCGAGCACATAGCCCAGGATCAGGCCGAGGTTCAGGCGGATCGGGCCGTCCACGGCGCCGTTGTTGAGCATCATGTTCAAGCTCTGGTAGCCGCCCGCATGCCAGTCGCCGACCCAGCCGATCACGTAGTTGACCATCGCGATCAACGCGACGAAAGCCAGCAGCATCGCGGCGATGTTGATCGCCAGGCGCATGCCGTCGGAGGCGCCGCCGGCGGCGGCATCGATGATGTTCTTGCTCTCACGTTCCACGTGCACGGTGACGGTGCCGCCGGTGAGCGGCGTGCCGGTTTCCGGAATCAGGATCTTGGCGATCAGCAAGGTTGCCGGCGCCGCCATGATCGAGGCGGCCAGGAAATGCTTGGCGAAAATCTGCTTCATCTCCGGGTCGGTGCCCGCCAACATGCCTATATAGACCGCCATCACGCCGCCGGCGATATGCGCCATGCCGCCGATCATCATGGTCAGCAATTCGGAGTTGGTCATCTTGCTGATGTACGGGCGCACGGTCAGTGGCGCCTCGGTCTGGCCGATAAAGACGCTGGCGCAGACGCTCGTCGTTTCGGCGCCCGATACGCGCATCAGCTTGGTGATGAACCAGGCCATGCCCTGCACGACGCGTTGCATCACGCCGATGTGGTACAGGATCGCCATGAACGAGGCGAAGAAGATGACCGTCGGCAGTGCGTGGAAAATGAAGACGAATCCGTACTTGTCCTGGTCGGCGAAGCCACCGAGGATCATCTGCGAACCGGCATTGGTGAATTCGATCAGCGTCACGAACACCTGGCCGAGACCACCAAAAATTGCGCTGCCGATGTCGGTGCGCAGCACGAAGGCCGCGAATGCGATCTGCAGCGCCACGCCGGTCGCCACCAGGCGCCAGTCAACGCGTTTCTTGTTATCTGAAAAGAGCCAGGCGATGGACAGGAGGACGGACAGGCCGAACAGGCCGAAAAGAATCTGGCTCATGGTTTTTGCGGATTTCCCCGGGTGATGCCGAAGGGTAGAGCAGGGGCTCGACCGTAGCAAGGCACGGCCGCCGGCCCGCCTGAACGGGTCAGTCCGAGTCGCGCGCGATCACGCGGTTGCGCCCGGTGCGCTTGGCGGTGCGCAGCCGCAGGTCGGCGTTTCGCATCAGCCCCGATACGTCCACCGCATCCCCCGGGCAGCTGGACATGCCGGCGCTGAAGGTGAGCTTGCGCGGCTCGGCCCCGTCGCCGGGCAGGAAGCTGGCCGCAGCCACCTTGCGCCGCAATTGGTCCACGCGTTCCCAGGCCGCACCCAGCGGCTGGCGCAGCACGAGCACGAATTCTTCGCCGCCGACCCGCAGCAAGGGCTCATCCCGGCGCAACTCCAGGCGCAGGGTTTCTACAACATGTTTCAGCGCGCGATCGCCGGCCTGGTGGCCCAGTTCGTCGTTGATCTGCTTGAAGAAGTCCAGGTCCAGCAGCGCGATGCACAGCGTGTCGCCCTCGGCGCGGGCATCGCTGATGATCTGCGGCACACGATGGTTGAGGAAGGTGCGGTTGGGCAGGCCGGTGAGCCCGTCGGTGCCCGATATCTGCACGAGCCGCTGCATGCGGAACACGATCAGCGTGGTGACCAGCGTGGACGCGAACAACAGGAAGGTGCGCTGCAATTGCGATGACACATGCACCGTGCCGTAGTCCACGGACACCAGGGGTTCGGTCGCCGTCATGATGAACCATGCCGACAGCGCGCCGAATTGCAGCATCGCCAGCATTCCGGCCAGCAAGGTGACCCGGACATCGTTGCGCAGGGCCGTCGCCAATACCACCAGCGGATAGAAGCACCAGACCACCACGCTGTTCAATCCCGCGGCGGGCAGGCGGAAGGCCAGCAACAGCAACACCATGCTGACGACCGTCACGTCGAAGCTGGCGGAAAGGTAAGGCAGCCAGCGGTAGCGACGGCGGCGCCGCGCCAGGGTCAACCACACCTGGCTGAGCAGCATCGCCAGGCCCACGCCGGTGAAACCGATCATCGATTCGTAGCTGCCACCGCCGGTATAGAAATTGATGAGCGGCAGCGCGATCAGCATCGTCGACAGCAACAGGCGAAACCGCGCCAGCAGGACCTCGCCGTCCGCACCCAATTCAAGCAGGATGTCGTCCGGTGTTTCGCGCAATGACCGATACAGCTCGGCGAAAGTGTCGCGCAATGTAGTCACGGGCCGGGGGGGTTAGTGGGGTCGTGGGTCAGCATAGCCCTTGCCCACGGGCCTGTCAGGCCGACAGCCCAAACCATGCGACCCACAGGCCGAGCAAGGCGAACACGGCTGCGGCCGTCCAGCGCGCCGCACGCAAGGGCAGGCGATGCGCGAAGCGCGCACCCAGCAACACCACGGGCACGTTGGCCAGCAGCATGCCCACCGTAGTGCCGGTGATCACCTGCCAGAGCGGCGAGTATTTCGCCGCGAGCACCACCGTCGCCACCTGCGTCTTGTCGCCGATCTCGACCAGGAAGAAGGCCACCAGCGTGGCCAGGAAGGGGCCGTACTTCGGCGCCTTCACTTCATCCTCCTCGAGCTTGTCCGGCACCAGCGCCCAGGCTGCGACGGCAAGGAAGCACACGACAACGCCCCAGCGCAGCACTTCGGGCGGCAGCAAGCCGGCGAGCCAGGCGCCGGCCCAAGCCGACAGCGCATGGTTGACCAGTGTGGCGGCGAGGATGCCCCAGATGATCGGCCACGGGCGGCGATAGCGCGCGGCCAGCAGCAACGCGAGCAACTGCGTCTTGTCACCGATTTCGGCCAAGGCCACGGTGAGTGTTGATATCAGAAGGGCTTCCAAGCGTGGTGCTCCAGGCGTCGAATGCAAAAAAATCCCGGCGCAGGTGGACTGCGCCGGGTCGTCGAAGCTGGGATTTTACGCTTTGTCTAGCGCGCCGGCGCGACTGCCGCTGGCGTTGCGGTCGGCGCGATCACGACCACTTCGATGCGTTCATTGCCAGCATCGTCGATGCTGCGGTACTCGCTGACCTGCTCTTCCCACTGGGCCTGCTTCTCGCCGGGGGCGCGCGGCGCGGCGCTGGCACGCGGCACCGGCGGTGTCGGCTGCACTGGCGGAACCGGCGGCACGGGTGCCACGCCGGGCACGGCTCGGGGCGCGGGTGCGGGCTCCATGAAGGGCAGCGGCCGCGTCTTGGGCACGGTCACCGTCACCGCCGTTGGTTTGCGGTCGCGCAGCACGTCGAATTTCAGCTGGCTTCCCGCTTTCTCGTCGCGCAGTTCGCGCATCACGTCACGCGGCGATTCCACCGTTTTCCCGGCCACGCGCTGGATCACGTCACCCGACTGCAGTCCCTTGAGTTCCGGCCCGCTGCTCAGGACCAGCACACCCTTGTCGGTACCGAAATATCGGCCCAGGCCGGCATCGACCGAAGACAGGTTGAGGCCCTGCCAGCGAAAGGCCTGGTAGATGGCAGGCAGGCCGCAATCGTCGTCGCCCTTCTTGCAATCCTTCATCGGGCCCATTCGTTCGATGTCCATCTCGACGCCGCGCGGCAACATCATCATGCGCTTGTGTTGTTCGCCGTCGCCACCCGGCATGCCGGGCCTGCGCTCGCTGCGGTTGAAGGCGAACACGCGGCTGATATCGTCGGCCTTCACGTCGGCGTTGAAGGCCTTGCCCTGTCGCGCATAGCGCAGCTTCACCACCTGGCCCTGCTTGAGCTTGCCCAGCAGCACGCGCGCGTTTTCCACTGCGGCGGTGCCGCTGCCACTGATGGCCTTGCCATCCACCGACAACAGTACGTCGTTGCTGCGCAGTCCGGCCTTTTGCGCCGGGCTTTCCGGCGTGACCGCGGCGATCCGCACGCCGGCTGCAGCAGGATTGGGCGCCATCACGATGCCGATGCCCGGGCCGCGCTTGAACGCTCCCGGCCCACCCGGCCCACGCTCGATCACGATGTCGCGGACGCCGTCGTCCTTTCCTTCCCAATGCATCACGCCGGGCTTGCCATCGGGGCCGATCCGTTCGATGCGGATCTTGCGCTTGCCACCCTCGGGACCCATGCGCTCGATCATCATGTCATGGTCCATGCCGCGTTCCTTCCAGCCCGGGCCGTCGTGCTTTTCGGTGCGCACGATAACGTGCACGCCGGAGTCATCGCCCAGTTCCTTCGACAGGACCTTGATGCGATCTACCAGGCGTTCGATCTCCGCCTTGGCGGCTTTCTGTTCGGCCGTGGCGGCTTTCGGCGCCTTCGTCGGCTCGGAGGCCAGCGCCGTGCCGGAGACCAGGGCCGCGGCAATCAGCAGCGGCAGGATGCGTGTCTTCATGGTGGTGTTCTCCTCAGGAATGTGGGTGCGGCGAATCCGGTGCGACGATCAGTAGGCCGAAACCAGTGCGACGTCGAGGTTGCCGCCCTCGGCGGCGAGGTAATGACGGGATGTTTCCACGGCGGCGATGTTGCGCATCAATTCCACGCGCTCTTGCCAGAGTGAAAGTTGCGTGGCGGAATCCGGGCCTGCCTCCAGCTCGGCGTCCACCGCCATCAATTTGTCTTCCAGCGCCAGGCTCAGGGCCGCAGCGCTGCCGCTACTCGCGCCGTTGTCGCTGGCGACCGACACCAG
Organism: Gammaproteobacteria bacterium RIFCSPHIGHO2_12_FULL_63_22; assembly: GCA_001801685.1. Classification (GTDB taxonomy): domain Bacteria; phylum Pseudomonadota; class Gammaproteobacteria; order Xanthomonadales; family Xanthomonadaceae; genus Arenimonas. The sequence continues at coordinate 44,720 of MGYJ01000069.1, forward strand.
TCGTTCCAGGCGGGCCGATTCGGACATCAGCGCAGCCAGCTGCGCGCGCGATTCGCCGGCGCCGATGGCCGTGGACGATGCATCGGCCTGCGACGGATGGGTCTGCGCTGGATCGAAATACCAGCTGCGCGGAAGAAACGCGAGCGCGAGCAGGCCGGCGGCAAGTGCCATCGGCCAGCGCGGAACCCGGCGACGCTTTCCGAGCCGCGCGGCCAGCGCGGGCCAGGCCGAACGGTCCGGCGTTTCCAGCGGCAGCGCCGCCAATGCCTGCGCCAGCGGAATGCGCGGCAGCTTGAATTCGTGGTCATCCATGGGCCATTACCTCGGTGTCCAGGTGCAGCAGGCCGCGCAGCTTTCGGGTGCCGCGCGCCAGTTGCGATTTTGAGAACGAGACGCTCTTGCCGGTGGCGTTGGCGATCTCTTCGTGTGTGTAGCCCTCCGCGTGGTACAGCCAGATCACGCTGCGCGTCGCGCCGGGGAGCCGGGCCAGCGCCTGTCCCAGGATGGCGGCATCGGCTGCGCGCGGCGGCAGCATCAGGTCGGTCGCCGGCAGTTCGGATTCGTCGATGCCGTCATCGCTGAGGAAGCGGCCGCGGCGGCGCAGCAACATCAGCGATTCATTCACCGCGATCTGCCGCAGCCAGCCCCAGAAGGGCGAGTCGCCGCGAAATTCCCCGAGTCGGTCGAACAGTTTCAGCATGGTGTCCTGCAGGATGTCCTGGGCTTCCTCGCGCTGGCCGGTCAGGCGCAGCGCGAGCGTGAAGACGGGCCGCTCGAACCAGCGATACAACTGCTCGAACGCCGCCGGCTCGCCGGCGCGCGCGCGGGCGAGCAGGGCCTTGGGCACGTCGATCGCGAAGGACGAGGTTGGGCTCACACTGGACATGGATGCACCCGGGCGGAAAAGGGTCGCAGCCGGTTTGACCGGCGAAGGGGCAGGGGATTCCTTATACTCCCCGCAACTTCACGTGGGAGCGGTTCCGATGGCTGGTACGACCTTGTTGACCTTCATCGTGGTGCTGGCCGGCATCATCGTCCTGATCAAGACGGTACGCATGGTGCCCCAGGGCTTCGAGTGGACCGTCGAGCGCTTCGGCAAGTACACCCACACCATGTCGCCGGGCCTGCACTTCCTGATGCCCATCGCCCAGACCGTCGGCCGCAAGGTCAACATGATGGAGCAGGTGCTGGACGTGCCCAGCCAGGACGTCATCACCAAGGACAACGCGGTGGTGAAGGTGGACGGCGTGATCTTCTTCCAGGTGCTCGATGCCGCCAAGGCCGCCTACGAGGTGTCCAACCTCGAGCAGGCGACGGTTGCCCTGGTGATGACCAACATCCGTACCTCGATCGGTTCGATGGACCTCGACGAGTCGCTGTCGAAGCGCGACGAGATCAACGCCAAGCTGCTGTCGGTGGTGGACGTGGCAACGCACCCCTGGGGCATCAAGGTCAACCGCATCGAGCTCAAGGACATCCAGCCGCCGCGCGACCTGATCGATTCGATGGCGCGACAGATGAAGGCCGAGCGCGAGAAGCGCGCGCAGATCCTGGAAGCGGAAGGCTCGCGCGCCTCCGAAATCCTGCGCGCCGAAGGCGAGAAGACCGCCGCCGTGCTGCAGGCCGAGGGCAAGAAGGAAGCCGCTTTCCGCGAGGCCGAAGCGCGCGAGCGCCTGGCCGAAGCGGAAGCCAAGGCGACGCAGGTTGTTTCGCTGGCGATTTCGCAAGGCAACGTGCAGGCCATCAACTACTTCATTGCCCAGAAATACATCGAGGCGCTGAAGGATTTCGCGACCTCGCCGAACCAGAAATTGTTCATGCTGCCGATGGAAGTGACCGGCGTGCTCGGCTCGCTGGCCGGCATCGCCGAACTGGCGAAGGATTCACTGGGCGGCAAGGCCGGCCCGGTAGCCGTGCCGCCGAAGCCGCCGCGCCTGGAGGGTTGATCGATGCGCGCTGAAGTCATTGCCTGGGCCTGCCTGTCGCTGGCCCTGATATCGGCCGAAGTGATGGCGCCCGGCGTCTTCCTGCTGTGGCTCGGCATTGCCGCTGCCGTGGTGTTCGGGGTGGTGCTGCTGGTGCCGGGCATTCCTGTCCTGTGGCAGGCGCTCGGCTTCATCGTGCTGAGCTTCGCTTCCATCGCGGTGTACCGGAAGCACTTCCGCCAGGACGCCGAACGCAGCGACCAGCCCCTGTTGAACCGCCGCGCGGAACACTTCATCGGCAGGAATTACGTCCTGGAATCGGCCATCGTCAACGGTTCCGGCCGCCTGAAGATCGGCGACGCCTTCTGGACTGTCACCGGCGAAGACCTGCCGGTCGGCACCCGCGTGCGCGTCGTGCAATCTGACGGCATGGTCCTGACCGTCGTCGCTGACTAGGCTCTCGAAGCGGTTTCGCGTACTAGCGGTACGCGTTACGGTGCAGCGGGGGTCGGTATTCACTTCGAGTCGCTGCACTCGCGCCTTGCGGCGCTCGCGCGACTTTGTCGAAGCAAACACCGCCCCCCGCTCCTATCCGCAATCCGTACTTCTGCCCTGCTGTCCTCACGACCAGGTACCCATCCAAGGTTTCCGCCTCGTCTCGGCGAATGGCAGGGTCAGAGAGGTAATAGACGGGGTCACCGGTCTCGTTCTTATTCTGTCGAAGCGCCGCTTGTCACGTGGTGGAGCCACGTGTGCACTCTCTTTGAAATTTCAGGCTTCGAATTGGAGGCGCGGCGTCCGCTTTGCCCCTCGCTTCGGACGTGGTTGGACCACGTCTGCTTTCTCCGAGCTATCGCGTTGGTGAATGGGTCGACGTCGGGGAAGGGCGTGTTCGTCCGAGCGGGGCAGGACGCCAGGAGCGGCGGCGTGTAAAAAACAGGACGTTTTTTCCACGACGCGGACGAACACGCCCTTTCCCGGCGCCGCGCGGAATTTCGTAAACCGCTCTTCACGTGAAAAAGAAGCGGCACAAATGCGATAATGGCGGTCTTTCCGCCGGGATGGGTCCTGATGACCAAGCAGACTGTATTCAACGCCACCCATCGCGCCCTCGGCGCCAAGATGGTGGATTTCGGTGGCTGGGACATGCCCATCCATTACGGGTCGCAGATCGACGAACACCACCAGGTGCGGCGCGACGCCGGCATGTTCGACGTCTCGCACATGACCGTGCTCGACATGCATGGCGACAAGGTCCGCCCCTTCCTGCGCCTGCTGGTCGCCAACTCCGTGGACAAGCTGACGAAGTCTGGCAAGGCACTGTATTCGGCCATGCTCGACGACAGCGGTGGCGTGGTGGACGACTTGATCATCTATTACCTGCGCGAGGATTTCTTCCGCGTGGTGGTAAATGCTGCAACGCGGGACAAAGACGTCGCGTGGATCACGGGGAAGGCAGCGCCCTTCGGCATCGACATCAAGGAGCGCCGCGACCTGGCGATGGTGGCAGTGCAGGGTCCGAATGCACGCGACAAGGTGCTGGGCCTGCTGTCGCCCGATGCCGCCGCGCGGGTCGCGAAGCTCGGCAAGTTCGTTGCCGCGGATGCCGACGGCCTGTTCGTCGCGCGCACCGGCTATACGGGCGAGGACGGCTTCGAGATCATGGTGCCGGAAACGCAGGCCGTGGAATTCTGGAATCGTTTACTCGCCGCCGGCGTGAAGCCGGCGGGCCTCGGCGCGCGCGACACGCTGCGCCTGGAAGCGGGCATGGCCCTGTACGGCCAGGACATGGATGAAAGCGTTTCTCCGCTTGAAGCCGGCCTGTCCTGGACGGTCACGTTCGATGAAGGGCGCGACTTCACCGGCCGCGCCGCGCTGGAAGCGCAGAAGTCCGTGGGCGCGCCGCGACAGATGATTGGCCTGGTGCTCGACGAGAAAGGCGTGCTGCGCCACGGCCAGGCAGTCTTCACGGCGGCGGGCGAGGGCGAGATCCTGTCCGGTACCTTCTCGCCGACCCTGGGCAAGGCCATTGCGCTTGCGCGTGTGCCAGCAGGTGAAACCGGCGCGGTGGAGGTGGATATCCGCGGCAAGCGCCTGCCGGTGCGCGTCGTGCGTTATCCCTTCGTCCGTGACGGCGCCGCCCAAGCCGGCGTCTGACCGGCTAAACTATCCCCCTCCCCACGCACCATCCAGCCAACACGAGTCCAGTCATGAGCGAAATCCCAGGCGACCTGAAATTCCTCAAATCCCATGAGTGGGCCCGCGTCGAAGACAACGGACAGGTCACCGTCGGAATTTCCGATCATGCCCAGGGTTTGTTGGGCGACCTGGTCTACGTCGAGCTCCCCGAAGTCGGCGACACCGTCACCACCGGCGGCGCCGTCGCCGTGGTCGAATCGGTGAAGGCCGCGTCCGATGTGTACAGCCCGGTCTCCGGCAAGGTCGTCGCGGTCAACGCTGCGCTGGCCGACAAGCCCGAGACCATCAACGAAGACGCGTACGGCGAAGGCTGGATCCTGGTCGTGCAGCCCGACGACATGGAGCAGATGAACGAGCTGCTTTCGCCCGACGACTACGCCGAGTTGATCGAAGGCGAAGACCACTGATCAACGGTTGCCACCGCCGCCGCCCCGGCCGCCCTGTGCGGCCGGTGTGCTTTTCAGCCCCCGACATTTCCTGACCAAGAAGCCCGCCCATGCCGTTCCTGCCGCATACCGAATCCGACGTCGCCGCCATGCTGAAGGCCATCGGCGCCAACAGCATTGAAGACCTGTTCGACGAAATTCCGTCCGAGCTGATCATCAAGTCCCTGGCCAAGGTGCCCGAGACCGCCAACGAAATGGAAGTCGTGCGGCTGATGCAGGCGCGCGCACGGCAGGACGAGACGACGCTGAACTTCGCCGGCGCCGGCGCCTACGAGCATCACATCCCGGCCGCCATCTGGCAGATCGTCGGCCGCGGCGAGTTCTACTCCGCGTACACGCCCTACCAGGCCGAGGCCAGCCAGGGCACGCTGCAACTGATCTACGAATACCAGACCATGATGACGCGCCTCACCGGCATGGACATCAGCAACGCCTCGATGTACGACGGCGCGACCGCGGTCGCCGAAGCCGTGCTGATGGCCGAGCGCAGCCAGAAGAAGGGCGGCGCGCATCGCGTGCTGGTGCCCGAGTCGCTGCATCCCGCCTACCGGCGCACGCTGAAGGCCATCATCGAGATGCAGGGCATCGAGATCGTGACGCTGCCGTGCCCGACCGGCCGCCTCGAACTGTCGACGCTGGACGCGGTGCAGGGCGAGTTCACCGCGCTGGTCATCCCGCAGCCGAACTTCTTCGGCGTGCTGGAGGAAGTGGATGCCTTGACCGATTGGGCGCAGGCGCGTGGCGCGCTGGCGATCGCCGTGGTCAATCCCATGTCGCTGGCTCTGCTGAAGGCGCCCGGGCGCTGGGGCGCGAAAGGCGTGGACATCACCTGCGGTGATGGCCAGCCGCTTGGCGTGCCGATGTCGTCGGGCGGCCCGTTCTTCGGTTTCCTGGCGTGCCGCAAGGACATCGTGCGCAACATGCCGGGCCGCATCGTCGGCCGCACCACCGACGTGGACGGCCGCATCGGCTACACGCTGACCCTGCAGGCGCGCGAGCAGCACATCCGCCGCGCCAAGGCGACGTCCAACATCTGCACGAACCAGGGCCTGCTCGTGACGGCTGCCACCATCTACATGGCCATCACCGGTCCGGAAGGATTGCGTCGCGTGGCCGCCGCGTCGGCGTCCAACCTGCAGGCGCTGCGCGCCCGCCTGGAAAAGATCCCCGGCGTGCGCGCCCGCTTCGGCGACCAGTCGCATTTCCACGAAGCCGCATTCGACTTGCCCAAGCCCGCGCAAGCGGTCATCGAGAAACTCGCCGGGCAGAGAATCCTGGCGGGCGTCGCACTGGGTCGCGACTACGCCGGAATGGATGGCGTGCTGCTCGCCTGCACCACCGAAACCAAGACGATGGCCGACATCGAGAGCTTCGCGCTGGCCCTGGAAAGCGCGCTGGCCTGACTCGAATCGGGAAAAAAATCCGCGCACTTTTGCATTTTCGGCGTCTCCGGCGCCGTTTTTCCGCCCGCTGAAAATAGTCCGCTTCATGCCTCGTTCCGGCGCGCCGATCGACATCGGCGCGCATCCTTCGCGGCGGCGCGCATCGCGCCGCGAATTCGCGGATTGCATTTAAACCCGGCAAATACCGCATTTTTTTTTCGCATGCGATCAGGCGAGCGTTCCGGCCGGGAGAAATCACGCTCGCCATTGGCAGCGACGCGCCGCCCGCCGCCGGGATCGGCCCCGAAAATATTTCCGTAAAATAGTTGACATCGTAAAATCACGTGATTAGCTTTCGCCCAGCAGACACTTACTGCGGAAGAGAGTCATCACGAAACAGTCAACAACTCGCTACTCCCTGAAGACCTCTGCCCAGGACGTAGTTACGGTGGACACAGGATTCGTTTCCTTCAAAAAACGGACCCTTGCATCGATGAGTGAATCCAAATTCCACGCCCGGACCGGTATCGGCCCGGGCGTTTTCATGAGCGGCGACCACGCCGCCAACCTATCCGCGGCGGCGTCTGACGCTGCTGCGGTGCGTCACGGAAATCCTTCCGTGGCGGTGCCTTTGTGACTGGGCGTCCAAAAGCCAACTGACGAGGAGTTGACCATGGCTACCAAGAAAGCTGCAAAAAAACCGGCTAAGAAAGCCGCCAAGAAATCCGTGAAGAAAGCACCGGCCAAGAAGGCCGCAAAGAAGACCGCCAAGAAGGCAGTCAAGAAGACCGCCAAGAAGGCAGTGAAGAAGACCGCCAAGAAGGCAGTCAAGAAGACCGCCAAGAAGGCAGTCAAGAAGACCGCCAAGAAAGCTGCCAAGAAAGTAGCCAAGAAGCCGGCTAAGAAGGCCGCCAAGAAAAAGGCAGTCAAGAAGACCGCCAAGAAAGCTGCAAAGAAAGTAGCCAAGAAGCCGGCCAAGAAGGCCGCTAAAAAGGCTGCCAAGAAGCCGGCGGCAAAGAAGAAGGCTGCGAAGAAGCCTGCTGCCAAGAAAAAGGCTGCCCCGGCTGCGCCGATGGCACCTGTCGCGCCGGCGATGTAATCCGGTAAGACCCGATAGCTGTAATCTCGACTCTCTCCCCGTGTAGCCCAGGCGGGGAGAGAGACTTTCCCGGGTACGGAAAGTACCGAAAGAACAAAGCGCCGAAAGGCGCTTTTTTCTTTTTGGCCATTCGGAACGAAAGTCCAAAGCCGACGACTGGTGGCGCCGTGGGACACGACTCCTGCGGCCGCCCCGGCGTAACTGCATCCTGCGGACTCAGGGGCGTGCGGCCGGCCATCCATGGCCGGCCTCCTACGGAGTCATATCCCACGTCGCCACCAGCCGTCGTGTACGACGGTCGCGTAGCCAAGAAAAAAGAGCACTCGGCTTTTTGCTTTTCGTAGGAGGTGGGGAAGATCGCGCGCTTGCCGATTGCGACGGGGATAGAGAGGCGGCGCTTGCCTCTTCTCTTCCCCACCTCGGCAGTGGACGAACGCTTGGCGGTGACGGGGGATGGGTTCGCACAGGAGGTCGGCCATGGATGGCCGACCGGTCGACACTGAGTCCGCAGGAGCGGCTACGCCGGGGCGACCAGGGCGGACCCATCCCCCGGCGCCGTCAAGCGTTCGCGCCGCGAAGACTATGGGTGTGCGGAGTCGTCCTCGACGCCCAACCAGTTCTTGGTGGGCAGGCCGAGTACGCGGTCCATCAGGGAGGGCAGCAGGCCCGAGGGGGCCGAGCTTTCGCTGTTCCACAGGACCACCATGCCGACGTCTTCGCCGGGCAGCATCGCGATCAGTCCGCGGTAGCCCTGCACGGCGCCGCCGTGGAAGACCATCGTGTGGCCGGAATAATTGAACACGCGGAAGCCCAGGCCGTAGTAGGCGTTGTTGAGGCGCTCGCGACGCCATGGCGAGCCGCGGAGTTCGCCGGGCGTATTCACCTGGGGCGAATGGATCTGGTTGAGGAGGGTGTCGCTCAGCACATCCTGGCGATGCCCGGTCTGCGCGACCAGCCACTGCGCCATGTCGTGGATGCTGGCGTTGACGCCCGCTGCCGGCGGCACGCGGTAGTAGGTTTCCTTGGGACGCACCGGCACCCAGCCGCCCCTGCCGCGCACGTGTGGTCGCGCCCAGCTCGTGCTCGCTTCCAGCGCCTCGCGACCGTAGGTGCTGTTGTACATGCCCAGCGGATGGAAGATGCGCTTCTCGACCTGGTGCGAATAGAAATCGCCGGTGGCGGCGAACACCAGGTCGCTGATCAGGCTGAAGGCGACGTTCTGGTAGGCGTAGCAATCACCTGGCGTGCAGGCCATCGGCGCGCTGGACAGGCGCTCTGCCAGGAGCGGGTAGGGCGCGTTGTTTTCCAGGTCGCGGTCGTAGGTGTTGTGGGTCACGCCGACGCGATGGCTCAGCACGTCGCGCACGGTTACCTTGCTCGCGCTGGCGTAGTCGCGCAGCTTGAAGGCCGGCAGCTGGTTGATGATCGGGTTGTCCCAGTTCATCGCGCCTTCCGACACCAGTTGCGCGGTGAGCGTGGCGGCGAAGCCCTTCGACAAGGACGCCAGGCGAAACACCGTGTCGGTATTCACGCGCTGCCCGCCGGGCGCACCGGTCACGCCGTAGGCGCGCAAGGAAATCACCTTGCCGTTCTGGACGATGGCAATCGCCAGGCCCGGCAACTTCTTCTGCGTGACCAGTTGTTCGGCCAGTCGTTCGACCTGCCGGGCCGACGCAGTGATGTCGGCAACGCCCGGGCGCGCACGCGCAGCCTTGGTGGACGTTGCGGCGATCGATGCGAGCGCCTCCGCCGTTCCGGCGGCGGGCTTTTTCGAGTTGGCGGCCTGGCTGTCCGTCGCCGGCAGGGCGGGGCCCAGCGCCAGGCAAACCAGTGCTGCAAGGCATGCTTTCTTGTGCGTCATGTCCAACGTATGCTTCGCGGGAGTGAAGCGCCATTCTAGCCTTGCGCCTCACACACTGGCCTGAACAATAAAAGGGGTTGCGACATGATTGGCATTTTGGTGATCCTGGGCTTGCTGGTGGTCGCGGCCTTTTGGGCCGTCGGCATCTACAACGGTTTGATAACAAGTCGGAACGCGTACAAG
>MGYJ01000069.1:53870-72931 GCA_001801685.1 Gammaproteobacteria bacterium RIFCSPHIGHO2_12_FULL_63_22
GCCATGCAGAACCTCGCCGCCGCCGACCAGGGCCTGACCGGTGCGCTCAGCCGCCTGATGGTCGTCAGTGAGGCCTACCCGGACCTGAAGGCCAACCAGAACATGATGCAGTTGTCGGAGGAGCTGACCTCCACCGAAAACCGCGTCGCCTTCGCCCGCCAGGCCTTCAACGATTCCGTCATGGCCTACAACAACAAGCGCGAAGTGTTCCCCTCCAGCATCGTCGCCGGCATGTTCAACTTCGTCGCGGCCGCCCTGCTTGAAATCACCGAGCCGGCCAAGCGCGAGGCGCCGAAGGTTTCGTTCTGAACTTCTTCGAGCGCCAGGACCAGGCGCGACGCCAGTCGAAGCGCCTGATCATCCTGTTCGCGATGGCCGTACTGGCCATCGTGGCAGCGGTGGATGTCGTGCTGCTGTTCGTGATGGGCGGCGCGGCCGAGGACGGCATCTCGCTCGGCGGCCTGCTGGCGGCCAGCGTGGTGACGCTCACCATCATCGGCGCCGCCAGCATGTTCCGCACCGCGTCGCTGCGTACCGGTGGCGGGGCGGTGGCCCAGCAGATGGGCGCGACCCCGGTCGCCGAGGACACCACCGACTTCAACCTGCGCCGCTTGCGCAACGTGGTGGAGGAAATCGCCATCGCCTCCGGCGTGCCGGTGCCGCAGATCTTCGTGCTGGAGGACGAGGCCGCCATCAATGCGTTCGCCGCAGGCTACGCGCCCAGCGACGCCAGCATCACGGTTACCCGCGGCGCCTTGAATCGACTCAACCGCGACGAGCTGCAGGGTGTCATAGCGCATGAGTTCAGCCATGTGCTCAACGGCGACATGCGCCTCAACATCCGCCTGATCGGCCTGCTGTTCGGCATCCTGGTGCTGGCCCTCATCGGCCGGAAGATCCTCGAGCACGGCCGCTTCAGCCGCTCGAAGGACAGCGCGCCGCTGATCGGCGTCGCGATCGGCTTGCTGGTCGTCGGCTACGTTGGATTGTTTTTCGGCCGCCTGATCAAGGCCGGGCTCAGCCGTCAGCGCGAGTACCTGGCCGACGCATCGGCCGTGCAGTTCACCCGGCAGACCCGAGGCATCGCCGGCGCGCTGAAGAAATTGGCCGGCCTGCCCGAAGGATCGAAGCTCGCCAATGCCGACACCGAGGAAGTCAGTCACATGCTATTCGGCGAAGGCCTGAAGCTGTCGAGCATGATGGCCACGCACCCGCCGCTGCTGCAGCGCATCCAGGCGCTGGACCCCAGCTTCAAGGGCGACGCATTGCGCGAGCTGGAAGCGCGCTGGTCCATGACGCCGCCCAATGGCCTGGACGAGGACGCTGCGATGGGCCTGGGCGCCTACGCGCCGCCGCCACTGCCCGGCGCGCGCAGCGAGGTCAACCTGACGCCGCCCAGCGTGATTGCGCAGGTCGGCTCGCCGCAGGCCGATGATTACCGCCGCGCGAGCAGCATCAACGACAACATCCCGGACGTGTTGCAGCGCGCGGCGCGCGACCAGTCCGATGTCATCCCGATGTTGTACGGCCTGCTGCACGCCGCGCCCGGCCCGGTGCGCGATGCACAGCAGTACGAACTGGTTGCGCGCACCGATCGTCGCTGCGCCGAACAATCGCTCGACTACGCGGACAGCATGGCCGACCTGAATCCGATGCTGCGGCTACCACTGGCTTCGCTGGCGTTCCCGCTGCTGCGGCGTCGGCCGCGGCCCGAGCTGCAACAGTTCATGGACACGGTGTTTGCGCTGGTGCATGCCGACGGCCAGGTCGATCTATTCGAGTATTGCCTCGGTCGCTTGTTGCAGACGCAGGTATCGGAATCGCTCGACCCGTCGCGCGCCTGGGTGTCCGGGCACAAGCGCTTGGCTGATTGCGCGGCGTCGGCGACCACCCTGTTTGCGATCGTTGCGCAGGCGGGCCACGAGAATCCCGCCGAGGCACCGCGTGCATACGTCGCCGGCCTGGCGCGCGTGTTCCCGCGCCTCAATGCGCCCTACCAGCCGCCGAAGGACATGCTGGGCGCGCTCGATGCAATCTGGCCGGAGCTCGATGCGCTGCAGCCATTGGGCAAGGAATTGCTGATGGAAGGCATCGTCACCGCGATCAGCCACGACGGCCGCGTCAATGTCGCGGAAGCGGAGTTGCTGCGCACGATTTGCGCGTCGCTGCATTGCCCGTTGCCGCCGATGCTGGACCAGCCGGAATCGCGTTTGTCCTGATCAGACCAGGCCGGTCGCGTAGTACACGCCGATGATCACGAACACCGCCGCCGTCTTGATCAGCGTGATCGCGAAGATGTCCTTGTAGCTCTGGCGATGCGTCAGTCCGCACACGGCCAGCAACGTGATCACGGCACCATTATGCGGCAGCGTGTCCATGCCGCCAGACGCCATCGCGGCAACGCGGTGCAGTACTTCCATCGGAATGCCGGCGGCCGTTGCGTTCGCCACGAAAGTGTCGGCCATGGCGGCGAGCGCGATGCTCATGCCGCCGGACGCGGAGCCGGTAATGCCCGCCAGCGCGGTGACGGTGACGGCTTCATTCACCAGTGGATTCGGGATCGCGCGTAGCGCGTCGGCAACGATCAGGAAGCCCGGCAGGGAGGCGATGACGGCGCCGAAGCCGTATTCCGAGGCTGTATTCATCGACGCGAGCAATGCGCCGCCGATGGCGGACTGGCTGCCGGCGGCGAAGCGCTCGCGAACTTGTTTCCAGGCAAAGATCAACACCGTCAGGATGCCGACCAGCAGCGCGCCTTCCACGGCCCAGATGCCGGCGATCTTGGAAACCTCCTGGACCACTGGCTTCGGATCGCCGATCACCGCCGGGATGAATTCGTGGCTGGCGCCGTAGAACCGCGGGATGAAAATGGTGAACAGCTTGTTGCTGATGCCGACCAGCACCAGCGGAAGGACGGCGATCAGCGGATGCGCCAGGCGGCTGCTCTCGAACTCGGCGGGTTCGTTGACCAGGTTGGTGCCGTAGCCCTCGCCGGCGGCGACGGCCTTGCGCCGTTGCCAGCCAAGGTACGCCAGTCCAAGGGCAAGGATGAAAGCGGCGCCGATGCAGCCGAGGATCGGCGCGGCCCAGGTGTCGGTGCCGAAGAACGTGGTCGGGATGATGTTCTGGATCTGCGGCGTGCCCGGCAGCGCGTCCATGGTGAAGGTGAAGGCACCCACCGCGATGGTGGCCGGGATAAGCCGCTTGGGGATGTCGGACTGGCGGAACAGTTCGGCCGCAAAGGGATACACGGCGAACACCACCACGAACAGCGACACGCCGCCGTAGGTCAGCAGCGCGCAGACCAGCACGATGGCAAGCATTGCGCGTTCCGCGCCGACGATGCGGATGGTGGCGGCAACGATCGACTTCGAGAAGCCCGACAGTTCGATCACCTTGCCGAAGATCGCGCCCAGCACGAACACCGGGAAGTACAGCTTCAGGAAGCCGACCATCTTTTCCATGAACAGGCCGGTGAACACCGGCGCCACCAGGTTGGGGTCGGTCAGCAGCACCGCGCCCATCGCCGCGACCGGGGCGAAGAGGATGACGCTGTAGCCCCGGTAGGCAACCACCATCAGGAAGCACAGGGCGGCCAGCACGATCACAAAGGCCATGCCTTCGTTCCTTCCGTTGTTCGTAGCGCGGAAGTGTCGGCAATGCGGAGCGCCCGGCACACTGTACCAAGGTACAAGTGTTACATCGGCGTTACGGCACTAGTCTGCAATGCAATTCGGCCATCCGGTCGTCTTCCGTTTCGAGAGGGGAGAACATGAAGCGCAACCACCTGAGCCTGGCCATCGGCCTGATCCTTGGCCTGTCCGTAACCGCCCAAGCACAGGAAACGACCGCCAAGCCGGCCGAAGCCGAAGCTGCGGTCGAGAACAAGGCCACGCTGGAAAAAGTCACCGTCACCGCGCGTCGTCGCGAGGAGACCTTGCAGGACGTTCCCGTCGCCGTCACCGCGTTCACCCCGGAGACGCTGGAAAAACTCAATATCCGTGACCTCGGCGACCTGGATGCCCAGGTGCCGAACCTCACCATCTATGCCGCGCGCGGCAACAACTCCACCATCACCGCCTACATCCGCGCGGTCGGCCAGTCCGATCCGCTGTGGGGCGTGGACCCGGGCGTGGGCATCTACATGGACGACGTGTACATCGCGCGTCCGCAGGGCGGCTTGCTCGATGTGTTCGACGTCGGCCGCATCGAAGTGCTGCGCGGCCCGCAGGGCACGCTGTACGGCAAGAACACCGTGGGCGGCGCCATCAAGTACGTGTCGCGCGACCTGCCGACCGATTTCGAGGGTTACGCTGAAGTGACCGCGGGCAGCTACGGCCAGGCCGACGTGAAGGCGGCCGTGGGTGGCTCGCTGGGCGCCGGCGTGCGCATGCGCCTGGCCGCCGCCAGCCTGACCCGCGGCGGTTTTGGTGAAAACATCAACACCGGCGTGGACGTCAGCGACAAGAACACCAAGGCCTTGCGCTTCACGCTGGGCATGTTCCCGGACGGCGACAAGTTCGACGCCAAGGTCGAGTTGGACTACACGTCCGATACGTCCGGCGTGCGCGGCGCGCAGATGCTGACCACCAACCGCTTCGACCCGTCGGTGCCGGACCATGCGCCGCTGGAAGATCGCTATGACACGCGCAGCGGCTTCTACCCGGACAACTCGACCACCGCTGGCGGCGCCTCGTTCGTCGCGAATTATCGCCCGAGCGAAAACTGGTCGCTGAAATCCATCAGCGCCTACCGCAAGTCGGACACTGAAACCTCGATTGATTTCGACAACCTGCCGGCGGAACTGGCCGACGTGCATGCCGGTTACCACGACAAGCAGCTCAGCCAGGAATTCCAGGCTGCCTTTGACGGCGGCGGCAAGGCCCGCGGCGTGTTTGGCGTGTACTGGTTCAAGGGCGAGGCCGGCGGCCTGGTCAAGAACATCTTCCTGCGCGGCGCCGACATTCCGCCGTTCTTCCCGAATCCGCCGGGCACCGGTTTTGGCGGCCAGTACGGCACTACCGATGGCATCGTCTTCACGAAAGCCATTGCGGTGTACGGCGACTGGAGCTATGCCTTCACCGACAAGCTCAGCCTGAGCGGCGGCGCGCGTTGGACCCAGGAAGAAAAGAACGGCATCGTCAACAACCAGAGCTTCGCCAACAACACGTTCTCCGTGCCCACCCTTACCGTGGGCTTCGACAAGACCATCACCTTCACCAACCTGTCGCCGAAAGTCTCGCTCGACTACAAGCTGACCGACGATGTGCTGTTGTATGGCCTGTGGTCGCGTGGCTTCAAGTCAGGCGGTTACAACATCCGCGCCAGCGTCTTGCCGAATTCGCAGCTGCCTTACGACGACGAACAGGTGGACAGCCTGGAAATCGGCAGCAAGATGGCCTTCCTCGACCAGCGCATGTTCCTGAACCTTGCCTACTTCCACAACAAGTACAAGGACATCCAGCTGTCCGTGTTCACCAGTTGCACGGTGGCCGGCGTCACGACCTTCTGCGGCGACTTCACCAACGCCGGCAAGGGCACCGTGAAGGGACTGGAAATGGAATTGCAGTACCGCCCGACCGAAAACTGGTACATCAGCGGCAACCTGGCCAGGCTCGACGCCAAGTTCGACGAGTACCTGTTCAAGGGCTTCAACATCGCCGACCAGCAGGAATTCACCAATGCGCCTGAACTCTCGGGTGCGGTGAACGTGGAATACCGCACGCCGGTTGGCCAGGGCGGCGAATTGAGCATGCGCGTCGGTTACAGCTACCAGAGTGAAGTGACGGCAACCACCGAAGTGACGCGCGACCCGGTGACGCAGGCTGTCGTTGCACCGATCCATCAGGACGGTTATGGCCTGGTAAGCGCTGGCGCCATCTACAAGACGGGCGGCGCATGGACCTTCTCGCTGCAGGGCAGCAACCTGGCCGACAAGGAATTCCTGACCACCGGTTATGTGATTCCGTCGCTGGGCGTGCGCACCGGCTTCTACGGCAATCCGCGCCAGTGGAGCCTGTCGGCCCGTTACGAGTTCTGATCGCGACGCACTCGGCCGTGGTTGGATGCTGAAGCAGGACGGGTCGCGCAAGCGGCCCGTTTTGCTTGGGGCGATCACTGCCTGCGCTATCCTGCCAATGGTCCCCTGCCGGTGTTTCGATGCTAAGTAGCCCCATCATCCTGGTCGCCGCGCTGCTCTGGTTGGGCCTGTTGTTCGGCGCCGCCATCTGGGCCGAACGCCGGCCGCGCCTGATGGGTCCCTACTGGCCCTACGTGTACAGCCTGTCGCTGGCCGTGTACTGCACGTCGTGGACCTTCTACGGTACCGTGACCCAGGCACAACGATCAGGCTGGCCGATCCCGCCGACTTTCATCGGCACGATCCTGTTGTACGCCTTCGGTTTCAGTTTCCTGCAACGCCTGCATCGCATCGCGCGCGAACAGAATTCAACCTCGCTGGCCGACCTGGTCGCCACGCGCCTGGGCAAGAGCTCGCCGTTGGCGGCGGTCATCACCTTCGTTGCCGTGCTCGGCATCCTCCCGTACATCGCGCTGCAGTTGAAGGCCGTGACGATGAGTTACGGCCTGCTGACCAACACCAATCCCGCCGCGCCGTTGCCGTGGCAGGACAGCGCGCTTTACGTGGCGCTGGCGATGGCCTTGTTTGCGATGCTGTTCGGCACGCGCCGCGCCTCGCTGGCCGAACACAACCGCGGCCTGGTGATGGCGATGGCGGTCGAATCCCTGCTGAAGCTGGGCGCGATGCTGGCACTGGGCGCCTTCGTCTGGTTCGGTCCCGAATTGCCGGCGTCCACCGTGCCGGCCGCCGTCGATGGCGCGAGTGGATTCCCGACCTTGATCCTGCTCGGCGCGCTGGCGATGCTGACCTTGCCGCATCAGTTCCACGTGGGCGTGGTGGAATGCCGCGAGGAAAGCCACCTGCGCACGGCGCGCTGGATGTTTCCGCTGTACATGCTTCTGATCGCCTTGCCGATCCTGCCGCTGGCCCATGCCGGCGATGCCTTGCTGGCGCCGCTGGGCGTTCCATCCGACCTTTACGTGTTGGCCTTGCCCCTGTCGCAAGGCAACCAGGGCCTGGCGCTGGTTGCCTTCCTCGGCGGCTTGAGCGCAGCCACCGGCATGGTGATCCTGGCGACGCTGGCCTTGAGCGTGATGATCGGCAATCACTGGCTGACGCCGCTGCTGGTGCGCGGTCCGTGGGCTGCCTCCGCGCAGGGCAGCGAAGGAAGCGATCTTCGCGGTGCAGTGCTGATGCAACGACGCGTCGGCATCCTGGCCGTGGTGTTGCTGGCCTGGGGTTACAGCCGCGCCATCGCCGGCAACGATGCGCTGGCCGATATCGGCGCCTTGTCATTCTCGGGCCTGGCGACGCTGGCGCCCGCGGTTGCATTCGCGGTCTGGCGTCCGGCGACGCCACCTCGCTCGGTCATCCTGGGCCTGGGCGTGGCCGTGGTCGTCTGGTGCTGGGTGCTGCTGGTGCCTGCACTGGCCGAAGGCTTCGGATTGGCCGGGCCTTGGTTGCGCGAAGGTCCGCTCGGCCTGTCCTGGATTGCACCCGATCGTTTGCTGGGCCTCGAAGACTGGAGCCGCCTGGCGCGCGCGGTCACGCTGAGCCTGATCGCAGGCACGCTGGTGACCTGGCTCGATGCCTCGCGCCGCGGCACCGCGCCGGCGGTCGCAACACTCACTGGATTGACCCGCGAGCGATTGCAGGAAATTGCGGCGCGCTTCCTGCCCGAGGACCGCGTGCGCAACATGCTGGCCGAAGCAGGCGATGCGAGTGCGGTGCCGGCGGCGGTGGAGCAGGGTATCGAACGCGAACTGGCCGCGGTGCTCGGCGCGGCCTCTGCGCGATTGTTGCTCGACGCCGCGCGTCGCGAGCAAGGCCGCGACCTCGACACCGTGGCCACGATCGTCGGTGAAGCCTCGCAAGCCCTGCGCTTCAACCAGCGCGTGCTGGAAGCGGCGCTCGAGAACATGAGCCAGGGCATCAGCGTGGTCGACGCCGACCTGCGCCTGGTCGCGTGGAACCGGCGCTATGCCGAATTGTTCGACTACCCGACCACCTTGTTGCAGGTGGGCGTGCCGGTCGCCGAATTGCTGACGCACAACCTTGCCTCGAATCCCGTCGAAGCCCGCCGCATCGCGCCGGAGGTCGACAAGCGCATCGCCCACATGCGCGCGGGTACGCCCTACGTCGCCGAGCGCCGTTTCGGCGAAAGCGTGGTCGAGATCCGCGGCAACCCCATGCCCGGCGGCGGATTCGTCGCGACCTTCACCGACGTCACGGCTTTCCGCCGCACCGAATCCGAACTCAAGGGCATTGCCGAAACGCTGGAACAACGCGTGGTCGCACGCACCGCCGAACTCGAAGGCGCCAAGGGCGAGGCCGAGCGCGCCAATCGCGCCAAGACCCGATTCCTCGCCGCAGTCAGCCACGACCTCGCGCAACCGCTGAACGCGGCGCACCTGTTCACCCATGCGCTCAGCCAGCAGCTCGAGCATTCGCAGTATCGCGAGGCAGTGGTCAACATCGACGGCGCGCTGGGCTCGGCCGAAAGTCTGCTGGCGGGCCTGCTGGATATTTCACGCCTGGATGCCGGCGGCATGGCCGCGAACGTGCGTGCCTTCTGCATTGACGACGTGCTGCAACACCTGGCCACCGAATTCGGCGTGCTGGCGCGGCAGAAGCACCTGCAACTGGATTACGTGCCGTCGCGCGCGTGGGTGCGCAGCGACCCGCAACTGTTGCGCCGGGTCTTGCAGAATTTCCTGGCCAATGCCGTGCGCTACACCAGCTCGGGCCGCATCCTGCTGGGCTGCCGTCGCCAGGGTTCGATGCTGTCGGTGGAGGTCTGGGATACCGGGTCGGGCATCGCCGAAGCCGACCAGCAACTGATCTTCGAGGAATTTCGCCGGCTCGATCGCGGCGGCCAGGGCCTCGGCCTCGGCCTCGCCATCGCCGAGCGAATCAATCGCCTGCTGGGGCATCGCATCTTCCTGCGCTCCGCGATTGGCCACGGATCGATGTTCGGCATCCAGTTGCCGATGACCACGGCGCGCAAGCAACCCACGCGCTCACCCACGCGCGCCTCGCCCCCGGCGGCGCAGGGTTGCGTGCTGGTGGTGGACAACGATGTGGAAGTGCTGCGCGCGATGCAGGCGCTGCTGGCCGGCTGGCAATGCGAAGTGCTGGCCGCCCGCGATGCGAGCGAGGCCGAGCGCTGCGTGGCGGAACGACTGCCCGACATGCTGCTGCTCGACTACCACCTCGACGGCGGTCGCACCGGCCTGCAATTGCGCGAGCAACTTTCCTCGCTGATGCCGGAGCGCCCCTGCGTGATCATCACCGCCGACCATGGCGAGGATGTGCGTCGTGAAGTATTGCTGGCCGGTTGCCAGCTGCTTTACAAACCGCTGAAGCCGCTGGCATTGAAATCGGTGATGGCGCGTTTCCTGGCGGCCCGTGCGAACGCGTGATGGCGCAGTTGCGCGATTGGCAAGTCGTCCAGTCTATTCCGACAATCCGTCCACCGCGGAACGACTCGGGTCCGACAATTCCAGTGACCGCAGCAGTACGCCGGCCTGGGTGCGATTGCTGACCCCGAGCCGTTCGAAGATGGCGCTCATGTGCGCCTTCACGGTGCGCTCCTGGATACCGAGTTCGTCTGCAATTTGCTTGTTCAATCGGCCGTCGGCAACACGCGTCAGCACCTTGAATTGTTGCGGGCTGAGTGCAGCGAGCTTGGCGGCGACTTCGCGGTCCTGTGGCGTGGCGGGTGTCGCGACGACCGCTTCACGCAGGGTCGGCGGCAGCCATTCCTCGCAGTCGAGCACGGCGCGCAGTCCTGCCTGCAGCGCTTGAAGGTCGGCACGCTTGGTCAGGTAGCCGGTGGCGCCGTAGGCCAGCGCGCGCCGGATCGTTACCGGATCGTCGTGCGCGGAAATCATCACCACCGCAACGCCCGGATGTTCCGCGCGCAACGAGGCCAGGCCGACCAGCCCGTGGCTGCCGGGCATGTGCAGGTCGAGCAAAACCAGGTCGGTATCGGGGTTGGCGTTGAGTTCGGCCAACGCGGCTTGCAGGTCGTCGGCTTCGCTGATCAATACATCGGGCAGGATGCCGCGCACCGCCTGGGTCAGGGCCAGTCGGTACAGCGGGTGGTCGTCGGCGATCAGCAGGCGGGTCATGCGTGGAGTCTAGTGGCTATTGCGATGTCCAGCCGCCATCGACCGGAATCGCGGCGCCGGTCAGGTTGTGCGCGGCCGGGCGGCAAAGCCACACGACCAGTTCTGCAATTTCGGCGGGCAAGGACATGCGACCACTCGGTTGTTTTTCCGCGAGCAGCGCGCGCACGCCATCGTCGCGGCTGCCACCCACGGCTGCTTGCCGCGCTTCAACCTGCGGTTCGATCAGCGGCGTTTCCACCCAGCCGGGGCAGACGCAATTGACGGTGACGCCGCCGCTGGTGCGCGAGCCTTGGCCGGCATATTCCAGCGCCGCGCCCTTGCTCAGGCCAACCAGGCCGAACTTGCTCGCCACGTAGGGTGTCTTGTTCACGGATGCGACCAGGCCGTGCACGGAGGCGATGTTGATGACGCGGCCGAAGCCTCTCGCCGCCATCGCGGGCAGCGCCAGGCGCATGGTGTGGAATGCCGCACTGAGGTTGATCGCCAGTACTGCATCCCAGGTGGCGGCCGGCATTTGTTCGAGCGACGCGGTGTGCTGGATGCCCGCGCAGTTGACCAGGATGTCCGGCTGGCTCCATGAAGCGCACGACGACATCATCGCCTCGATGGCGGCAGCGTCGCGCAGGTCGGCGGCGAAATGTTTCGATCCGTTGGCGCCCGCAGCATCGATGCTCGCCAGTGCGTCGCTGATTTGCTGGTCGCTGCCGAGGCCGCTGATCGCGACCCGTGCACCGGCGGCGGCAAGTGCCTGTGCGATGGCCAGGCCGATGCCGGACGTGGCGCCGGTAACCAGCGCCGTGCGGTCGCCAAGGAAGCGGTCTTGCATGGGATTCTCGCGATTGGATGAGGGTCGGGATTCAGCAGCCAAGGTAACAGGCGGCAGGCAGGGCCGGGCTCGTACAAAGGTACGATGCGTCGGCCCGGTGTGGTTGCTAAGGTGCGGCCATGACCAACAATCGAATTGCCCCCGTCCTGCCGCTGGCAGCCGTCCTCGTGCTGTCGGCCTGCGCCAGCCAGGCGACGCGACCGGTCCAGCCCGAATTCCTCGCTTCTGCCATCGTGTCGGAGGCGCATGGCGGCAACGACGACCTGCTGACGGCCGGACTGGGTGCGGCCGGATTGACGAGCCCTTTACCACCGGCATTTGCGGATGCGTCGGCGCCCACGGCTGCTGAACTTCGCCGTCGCGCCATCTGGACCAACTGGCGCGGCATCGCCGACCTCGCGCCCGGTGGCGGCTACGGCCAGTTGTATGGATCGCTCGCGCCGGTTCCGGGCCGTGAATTCCACGCCTTCGCCAAACTGCCGGGCGCGAAACAACCGCATCGGCTGATGCTGCAGTTGCCCGATTCCTTCGACCAGGAAAAACGCTGCATCGTGGTGACGGCATCGTCGGGATCACGCGGCGTCTATGGCGCCATTGCGCTCGCCGGAAGCTGGGGCCTGTCGCATGGTTGCGCGGTCGCCTACACCGACAAGGGCACGGGCACGGGCTTCGTGGAGTCGCAGACCGGATCGGGAGCGCGCCTCGACGGCACGCGCGGCGCCGCGAACGAGCCGCTGGAATTTTCTGCACCGATCATCGCCGGTCAAGCCGTGCCCCTGATCGCCGTCAAGCACGCGAATTCCGGAGACAACCCCGAAGCCGACTGGGGTCGCCACCTTCGCCAGGCAGCTGACTTCGCAATCCGCGTGTTGGGTGAAACCTATCCTGAAGCCAAGCCCTTCACCCGCGACAACACGCGGGTGATCGCGCTGGGCGTCTCCAATGGCGCCGGCGTGGTGCTGCGCGCTGCGGAATATCCCGGTGGCTGGCTCGATGGCGTGGTGGCGATCTCGCCGAACATCCAGCCGGCGCAAGGCGGCAGGTCGCTTTACGATTACACGACGGAAGCGGCGCTGTACGAACCCTGCGCGCTGAACGCGGCTGCGTTCGACACCACCGCCTTCGCACGCGCAGGCGGCGTCAAGTCCGCGCCAGGCGCCGTGCGTTGCGCGTCACTGCGAAGTGCGGGGCTGTTGTCGGCAGGCACGCCGGACCAACAAGCGGAACAAGCACGCGTTTTCCTCAATGGTCGCGGCTGGACCGACGCGGCTATTTCTGCCGGTTCGCTCAGCACGAGCTTTGATTTGTGGCGCGCCGTGGCGGTGACCTATGCATCGGCCTATTCGCGCACGCCGGCCAACGCGATGCCCTGTGGCTTCCAGTTCCAGGCCATCGATGCCAAGGGTGTTGCACACGTGCCGACGGCGGCGGAACAAGCCGCGTGGTGGAGCGATTCGTCCGGCATTCCGCCCGGATCCGGCGTCGGCATCGTCGACCCTAATGCGGCTGGCGCCGATCCGGCCTTCGCGGGGCTGCAATGCCTGCGTGCGCTGTGGGAAGGCAAGGATGCGGCGGCATTGCGTGTGCAGGCCGGCGTTTCGGAAACCGTGGCCGGACTGCCGCGCGCAGACCTGCCGGTGATCGTGCTGCACGGCGCCAACGACGGGCTGGTGATCGAGGCCTTCAGTGGCGGCGCGTACGCGGCCTGGGCGAAGGCCGCGGGTCGCGACAAGGTGCGCTACTGGAAGGTTGGCAACGCGCAACATTTCGACGCCTTCCTCGGCCTGCCGGTGCTGGGCGCGAACTACGTGCCGATGCTGCCCTATGGTTATCGCGCGATGGATCGCATGTGGGCACACCTGGCGGAAGGCCAGCCTTTGCCTGAAAGCATGGAAATCAGTCCACGCAAGCGCACCCTCGGCGCCAGCGGCCTTGCCCCGCTGACCGCGGAAGACCTCGCGCTGCCCTGAACCGGATCAGGCCTGCGGCCGGGCGGATTTCAGGCCTGCGGCCGACCGAGGATCAGGTCGGCGGCGCGCTCGGCGATCATCATGGTCGGCGCGTTGGTGTTGCCGCCGATCAATTTCGGCATCACCGAGGCGTCCACCACGCGCAGGCCATGCACGCCACGCACGCGCAGTTGTGGATCGAGTACGGCATCCACATCGTCCGGCGCACCCATCTTGCAGGTGCCGATCGGGTGGTAGATGGACTCGGCCTTGCGACGGATGAATTCGAGCAGGGCGGCATCGTCCTGCACTGATTCGCCCGGGAAGAGTTCTTCACCGCGGAACGGCGCGAAGGCGGGCTGCGAGAAGATCTGCCGAGACAGTTTCACGCACTCGACCATCATCTTACTGTCGTGACCCTCGGCATCGTTCAAATAACCGGCGTCGATCAGCACCTTGTCGGCGGGATTGTTGCTGGCCAGGTGCAGGCGGCCGCGGCTGCGCGGACGCAGGTAGCAGGCGTGCACCGTGTAGCCGAAACCGGGCATCTGGTTCCTGCCATGGTCATCAAGTTGCGCCGGCACGAAGTGGAACTGGATGTCGGGGCGCGCGTCCTCGGCGAAGCGCGAACGAAGGAAGGCGCCGGTCTCGGCGATGTTGCTGGTGCCGGGGCCCTTCTTCAGCAGGTAGTACTCGAGCGCGATCAACGCATCGTTGGTCTTGTCGTAGGTGATGGGCTGCGTGCAGCGCTGCATGGTGCAGATGTCGAGATGGTCCTGGAGGTTGCCGCCGACGCCGGGCAGGTCCACGCGTACTTCGATGCCGTGCTCGCGCAGGTGCGCGGCCGGGCCGATGCCCGACAGCATCAATAGTTGCGGCGAGTTCAACGCGCCGCCGCAGATCAGCACTTCGCGGCTGGCACCCTCGGCGAATTGCTTGCCGCCGATGGAATAAGCCACGCCGCTGGCGCGATCGCCCTCGAACAACACTCGCGATGCCGCCGCGCCCGTCAGCACCTTCAGGTTCTTCCGCGAGCGCACCGGCTTGAGGTAAGCCTCGGCCGCCGAACTGCGTGAACCCTTGCGCGTGGTGGTCTGGTACCAGCCCACGCCCTCCTGGTATTCGCCGTTGAAATCCTGGGTCAGCGGCAATCCCGCCTGGTGCCCGGCTTCGATGAAGACCGGCGACAGGGGATTCTGGTAAACCGGGTCGGAAACGCCCAAGGGGCCGTCGCCGCCATGCAGCGCGCTTGCACCGCGCACATTGCCTTCGGAACGCTTGAAGTAGGGCAGCACGTTGTCCCAGTACCAGCCGGTCGCGCCGAGGTCGTCCCACTCATCGTAGTCGGCGCGATTGCCGCGGATGTAGCACATCGCGTTGATCGAGCTCGATCCGCCCAGCACCTTGCCGCGCGGCCACCACAGGCGTCGCCCGGCCAGGTTGGCTTCGGGGGCGGTGCTGTAGTCCCAGTTCACGCCCTTCTGGCCGATCAGTTTCGCCAGGCCCGCAGGCATGTGCACGAACGGATGCCAATCGCTCGGCCCGGCTTCGAGCAACAGCACGCGTACTTCCGGATCGGCGCTGAGGCGATTGGCCAGGACGCATCCGGCAGAGCCGGCGCCCACGATGATGTAGTCGTACAAAAGGAGATTCTCTTGATGTGGCGTCCGAGGCTAGGCCGGTGGTCTAGAGCAATTGCTCGGGGTCCGCTATGGCGAAGCCGCCGGGCATTGGCTATTGTGCGGCGTAATCCGCGAGGTTGGCATGAACCACATCACCGCCTTGCGCGGGTCGCTGAAGGTCTTCCGTGAACTGCATCGCGAATTCCCCGCCTTGCGTTGGGCCTTCCTGTATTTCTTCGCCCTGTTGACCGGTTATTACGTGCTGCGCCCGGTGCGCGACGCAATGGGCGCCGCGGCCGACGTGGAAGCCGTGTTCTCGCCGGCGTTGATCGCCTGGTTCTCGGCTCGCGGCATCGCCATCGGCGACTTCACGCTGCAGGCGCTGTTCACCGGCACCTTCATCGCCATGATCGTGTTGCAGCCGGTGTACGGCTGGCTGGTCAGCAAATTTCCGCGGCGCGTCTTCCTGCCGGTCGTCTATCTTTTGTTCATGGCCTGCCTGGTCGGCTTTTACTTCGCCTTCCTGGGCGAGACGCCGGGGCGCGGCGCGGTGTTCTTCATCTGGGTGGCGGTGTTCAACCTGTTCGCGGTATCGGTGTTCTGGAGTTTCATGGCCGACGTGTTCAGCGACATCGAAGCACGCAAGGTCTATGGCTATATCGGCGCCGGTGGCACGCTGGGCGGCTTGCTCGGGCCCTGGCTGACCAAGTCGATGGTGTTGGTGGTCGGCGTGGCCAACATGATGTGGGTGTCGGTCGGCTTCATGGCGCTGTGCCTGCTGTGCATCATGAAATTGTCCGAACATGCCAAGCGCGCCGAAGCCCTGCGCGGGCGGTCCCACGACGACGCGATGGGCGGCCCGGTCCTGGAAGGTTTGCGACTGGTGGCACGCGATCCCCTGCTGCGCGCGCTGGCCATGCTGATGTTCTTCGGCGTGGGCGTGGGCACGCTGTTGTACAACCAGCAGCGCGAAATCGCGAAATTGTTGTCGGAAGACGCATTGCGCACGCAGTTCTACTCCAATCTCGATTTGTGGATCAACATCCTGACGCTGGGCATCCAGGTCTTCCTGACCCGGCGCATCCTGACGAGCTATGGCGTGGGGCCGGCGCTGATGATTCCAGCGTTTGCGATACTTGCAGGCTACGCGATGCTGTCGCTGTCGCCGCTGCCTGCGCTGGTGGCAGTGGTGCAGATCGCCACGCGCGCCGGCGAGTTCTCGCTGGGCAAGCCGGCGCGCGAAACCATCTACACGCGGGTCGACCGGCAGTCGCGCTACAAGGCGAAGGCTGCCATCGACACCGTCATCTATCGCGGTGGCGACCTCACGTTTGCCTGGGTGCACAAGGGCTTGTTGATCTTCGGCACGAAGGTCGTGTTCCTGGGCGGCGTGGCGATTGCCGCGGCCATGACCTTCGGCGCATGGCGCGTGGTGCGCGAGCAGGCCAAGCTGCCTGCTGATCCGGACTGAAGGAGCCTGCCATGGCCAATCGCCGCGAGTTCCTTGGCGCCAGCGTCGCTGCCGCCGTCACCCTGGGCCTGGCCGGGCGACTGAAGGCTGCCGATACCAAGCCGATGAAGATACTGGTGATGGGCGGCACCGGTTTCCTCGGGCCGCATTTCGTCGAAGCGGCGCGCGGCCGCGGCCACGTGCTGACCCTGTTCAACCGGGGCAAGACCAATCCGGGTTTGTTTCCCGATATCGAACAACTGCACGGCGATCGCAAGCTTGACCTGAAAGCGTTGCGCGGCCGCAGTTGGGATGCGGTGCTCGACACCTCGGCCTACGTGCCGTCGGACGTGACGCGGTCGGCCGGCCTGTTGTCGAAGGCGGTGGACCACTACCTGATCGTTTCCACGGTGTCGGTGTATGCCTCCATGGACACGCCAGGCATGGACGAGGACGCGCCGCTGATCGTGCTGCCCGATCCGACGGTGGAGACCGTGGACAATTCCACTTACGGTGGCTTGAAGGCGCTGAGCGAGAAAGCCGCGCAGGCGAAGATGCCGGGCCGCGTTACGGTCGTTCGCCCGGGCCTGATCGTCGGTCCCGGCGATGCGTCCGATCGATTCACCTACTGGCCGGCGCGGGTGGCGCGCGGCGGCGAGGTTCTGGCGCCGGAGGCGCCGGGCGCGCCGACGCAGTTCATCGATGCGCGCGACCTGGCCGCGTTCATGCTGCATTTGCTCGAGACCCGCACCATGGGCGTATTCAACGCCGATGCACAACCGGGAATGCTTAACCTTGGAAACCTGCTTGCCTCCTGCCAACGCGCCTCGCCCGTGAAGTCGAAGCTCACTTGGGTGCCGTCGGATTTCCTGCGGCGCAATGATGTGTCGCCCTGGACCGACATGCCGTGCTGGATTCCCGCGCAAGGCGATGAAGCCGGCTTCGGTCGTGTCAGCGTTGCCCGCGCGGTTGCC
The DNA here is from genome assembly GCA_001801685.1 of Gammaproteobacteria bacterium RIFCSPHIGHO2_12_FULL_63_22. Lineage (GTDB taxonomy): Bacteria > Pseudomonadota > Gammaproteobacteria > Xanthomonadales > Xanthomonadaceae > Arenimonas. The sequence continues at coordinate 70,904 of MGYJ01000069.1, forward strand.
GCCGGCCTTGCCTATCGGCCGCTGGATGAAACCGTGCGCGACACCCTGGCGTGGTGGCAGGCCCAGCCCGCCGAGCGCAAGGTCGCGCCGAAGGCGGGCATGTCGCCCGAACGTGAAGCGGCCGTCCTGAAAGCCTGGCATGCGAGCGGCGAGGCCGTGGCTTGAGCCGCATCGTGTTGATGCTGTTGCTCGGCCTGTGCTTGCCGCTGGCCGCAGCCGCGGCATCGACTGCACGGTCCACCGATGCAGCCGACGCAACCGCTTCTGCGACGCAAAATGCCTTGTCGGAAACCGCGAAGATCCAGGCACTGATCAGCACCGTGGAAAGATCCAAGGGCCTGGTCTTCATTCGCAATGGCAGCGTGCACGACCCTGTGCAGGCGGCCAGCCACCTGCGGCTGAAATGGAAGAATGCCGGCAAGCGCGTGCGCACGGCAGAGGACTTCATCCGTTACTGCGCAACCGGGTCATCGATGAGTGGCAAGCCCTACCGGATACGCTTCGCCGATGGCCGCGTCGAGGATTCGGCAGTGTATTTCCATTCGCAATTGCGCCGCATCGAAGCGGGGCCGAACAAGCCCGTTGCCGCCAAGCCCTAACGCTTCGGCGATGGGCTCAGCCACATGTTGATTTGCGCGGCGAAGACTTTTTCGCCGGCGGCGTTCAGCACGTCCACGTTCACCGGCAAGTCGTATCCGGTATCGCTCACCACTATTTCAATCGCTGGCGTGGCGATGCCGCGCAGAGTGCCGGTCGCCTTCTTCAGGTATTGCACGGACATGCCTTTCGGAATCCAGCGCATGCCGGGTGGCAAGCTGGCATCCGTCATCACGCCGGCGGTCAGCTCGGCCAGGTTGCACAGCGCGATCGCATGCACCGTGCCGAGGTGGTTATGGACGCGGCGACGGTCGTGGATGATGGCCTCGCACCGGCCTGGCTCCAGCAGCACGAAGCGCGGCGAGATGCTGCCGAAGTAGGGCGCCTTCCAGCACACGGCCTTGCTGAAGAACCAGGCGCCCAGGGGGCGCCGGCTCATGGATTGCCACATCGCAAGCACGCTGGCCATGGTTCGATCCTCAGGCGGCGCGATGCATTTGCTGCAAGCGGTGCAGGGACGCCGACTCCAGGTCCGCCGAGTCGAAGTCATCCACCGTAATCGCATCCCAGGTCAGTTCGCGCAATTCTTCCAGCTGCACTTTTTCGTCGGCGGTGATCCAGCCTTCGCGGACGCCTTCACTCAATTGTTCGGCGAAGGTAAGCGCGGTGATGTCGCTGTTCTTGAGCGCCTTGAGGAACTTGCGTTCCACCGGTTCGGCCAGGATGACCTTGCCCAGCGCGTCGTTGATGCGACCGGCCGGATTGTTTTCGCAAGGCGTGAGGAATACGCCATCGGCCAGGCGATCGCGCGCATCGGACGGCGCCATCAGCAACGCGGCAGCGCGGCGACCCAGGCGGTCGGAAGGCGCCTGCGCGCGACGGCCAAGCGGGAACACCAGCAGCCACAGCAGCCAGGCGGCCGGGCGGATCGGGAAGTTGCGCAACACGCCCGACATCGCCAGCTCGATCTTGTGCGCCGAGTCGTGGAAGGCCCAGGCGAGCAGCGGCTGTTCGGTGGCCGGGCGGCCATCGTCTTCATAGCGCTTGAGCATCGCGCTGGCCAGGTACAACTGGCTCAGTACATCACCCAAACGACCGGACAGTTTTTCCTTGAACTTCAGCTTGCCGCCAAGCAACAGCATCGAGGTGTCCGCCAGCAATGCCAGGTTGGCGGAATAGCGATTGAGCTTGCGGAAGTAGCGACGCGTGTAATCGTCGCCGGGCGCCTTGCCCACGCGCGCGGTGGTGATGCCGAAGAACCAGCTGCGCACCGCATTCGAAATCGCAAAACCGATATGGCCGAACAGGTTGGTGTCGAAATCCTGCAGGCGCGCCACCGGATCGGGATTCTGCGCGGCCTGCATTTCCTTCAGCACCCACGGATGGCAGCGGATCGCGCCCTGGCCGAAGATCATCAGGCTGCGGGTCATG
>MGYJ01000070.1 GCA_001801685.1 Gammaproteobacteria bacterium RIFCSPHIGHO2_12_FULL_63_22
GGCGTGGACATGGCGCCCTTTCCGAACATCGAGCGCATCAACGCGGACTGCCTGGCGCTCGAGGCCTTCGACAAAGCCAGGCCTGAGCTTCAGCCCGACGCTCCGAAGTAGCTTCCCGAGAACTCGCTGTCCAGATTTAGCGCGCGTCGCCGGGTCAGGGCATGTTCGTCCGCGTCTTGGAAAAAACGTCCTGTTTTTTACAAGCCGCCGTTCATTGCGTCCTGCACCACTCGGACGAACATGCCCTGCCCCGACGTCGACCCAATCACGGCCGCACGTTTCAGGCTGAAAGCAAAAGCACTCGAGCCGCCTCCTCCTGACGGGAAAAAGCCGACGCTTCGCGCTCAATTCGAAGTAGCGCAACATCAAGGGGAGAGCACACGTGGCTCCACCACGTGACAAGCCGCGCTTGTACAGAGTAAGAACGGCACCGACGAGCCCATCGCGCATCCTCTCTGACCCTGCCATTCGCCGAGACGAAGTGGAAGCCTTGTATGGCTGCCTGGTCGTGAGGACAGCAGGATAGAACTACGGATTGCGTATAGAAGCGGGGGGCGGTGTTTGCTTCGACAAAGTCGCGCGAGGGCCGACAGGCACGAGTGCAGCGACTCGAAGTGAATACCGACCCCTGCCTCGCCGTAACGCGTAACCGCTAGTACGCTAATCCGCCTCAGGGCTTGGAGATCTTCTGCTCGATCGCGCCAAAGATCGATTCGCCGGAACGGGAGAGCATTTCGATGCGCACCGTATCGCCGTACTTCATGAAAGGCGTACTCGGCTTGCCATCGCGAAGGGTCTCGACCGTGCGCAGTTCCGCGAAGCAGGATGCGCCGAGTGACGTATCCTCGTTGGCGACCGTGCCCGAGCCAACAATAGTGCCGGCCGACAGGGGTCGTGTTTTCGCTGCGTGGGCGATCAACTGCGCGAAATCGAACTGCATGTCCACGCCGGCTTCCGGCGCGCCGAACCAGGCGCCGTTGATGTGCGTGAGCAGCGGCAGGTGCACCTTGTTGTCCTTCCAGGCGTCGCCGAGTTCGTCGGGCGTCACCAGCACGGGGCTGAGGGCCGAACGCGGCTTGGACTGCAGGAAGCCAAAGCCCTTGGCCAGTTCGCCGGGAATCAGGTTGCGCAGGGACACGTCGTTGATCAATCCGATCAACTGGATGTGCGACGCAGCCTGGTCCGGCGTTACCGCCATCGGCACGTCGTCGGTCACCACCACCACTTCAGCTTCCAGGTCGATGCCCTGCGCTTCGTCGGTGACGCGCACCGGGTCGCGTGGGCCGAGGAAGCCGGCACTCACGCCCTGGTACATCAGCGGGTCGGTGTAGAAACTTTCCGGCACTTCGGCGCCACGCGCCTTGCGTACGCGCGCGACGTGCGGCAGGTAGGCGCTACCATCGACGAATTCGTAGGCGCGCGGCAGCGGCGAGGCCAGCGCGGCGAAATCCACCGCAAACACGGGCTCGCCGTTGATGGTTTCCGCCGGGCTGAGGTTCAGCACTTCGTAGATGGAATTCAATCGCGGCGCGGTCGATTCCCATTCTTCCAGCGCGCGCTGCATCGTCGGCGCGATGCCGGTCGCCTTGACGGCGCGCGACAGGTCGCGGGAGACCACGATCAGCGTGCCGTCGCGGCCGCCTTCCTTCAGTGAACCAAGTTTCATCGAATCATCCGTTGAAGTTGCGCTTGAGGCCCTTCCAGCAATCCTGGTAATCACGCTGGCGATGGATGGAATCCATGGCCTGGCGCGTCGGCTGGATCACCGCGCGGGTTTCGAACATGAAGGCCATCGTACCGGTGATGACGTCCGGACGGGACAGGTCGGCATTCGAGGCTTTCTCGAAGGTGGCCGCGTCCGGGCCATGGCCGCTCATGCAGTTGTGCAGCGATGCGCCGCCGGGCACGAAGCCTTCGGCCTTGGCGTCGTACACGCCGTGGATCAGTCCCATGAATTCGCTGGCCACGTTGCGATGGAACCACGGCGGCCGGAACGTGTCCTGCGCCACCAGCCAGCGCGGCGGGAAGATCGCGAAGTCCAGGTTGGCCGTGCCCGGGGTATCGGAGGCTGACGTGAGCACGGTGAAGATGGACGGATCCGGATGATCGTAGCTGATCGAGCCGATGGTGTTGAAGCGGCGCAGGTCGTACTTGTACGGCGCGTAGTTGCCATGCCAGCCGACAACATCCAGTGGCGAATGACCGATGGCGGCGCGCCACAGGCGACCCTGGAACTTGGCCACGAGTTCGAACTCGCCCTCCACGTCTTCAAAGGCGGCGTGCGGCGTCAGGAAGTCGCGGGCGTTGGCCAGGCCGTTGGATCCGATCGGACCCAATTCGGGCAGGCGCAGCGCGGCGCCGAAGTTTTCGCAGACATAACCGTGCGCCACATGCGCATCGTCACCGTGGCCACCGACGCTGTCGGGCAGCTCCACGCGGAAGCGCACGCCACGCGGCAGCACGGCGATTTCCTGCGGCTCGACTTCAATCACGCCCATTTCCGTCAGCAGGCGCAGCCGCCCCTGCTGCGGCAGCACCAGCATTTCGGCGTCGGCGTTGTAGAAGTAGCGGCCGAGCATCGAACAGTTGGCCGCATAGACATGGATGCCCACGCCGGCCTGCTGCGCAGCGCCGCCGTTTCCGGCGATCGTAAACATTCCTTCGATGAAATCGGTCGGCACCAGCGGCGCCGGCATCGGGCTCCAGCGCAACTGGTTGGGCGTGGCGGGCATTTCATCAAAGCGGCCGTGGAAGCTGCCCTCTTCCAGCATTTCGAAGGGGCCGTGCATGGCCGCCGGACGGATGCGATAGAGCCAGCTGCGCCGATTCTGGTGCCGCGGCGCGGTGAAGGCCGTGCCGGACAGTTGCTCGGCATACAACCCGTGCGCCACGCGCTGCGGGGAGTTGCGGCCTTCCGGCAAGGTTCCGGGCAATGCTTCGGTAGCGAATTCGTTGCCAAAACCCGACTGGTAGCCGCGCGTTTCCATCGCGTGCCCCTGCATCACGCGCCCCGGCATCACAGCACCCCGCGACGCATCTGGTCGCGTTCGATACTCTCGAACAGGGCCTGGAAGTTTCCTTCGCCGAAACCTTCATTGCCCTTGCGCTGGATGATCTCGAAGAAGATCGGGCCGACCGCGTTCTGGGTGAAGATCTGCAGCAGCTTGCGCTGCTTGGTTTCCAGGTCTGCGTCGATCAGGATCTTGTTCTTGCGCAGGCGCGGCACGTCTTCGCCATGATTCGGCACGCGTTCATCGATCACGTCGAAATAGGTCGTGGGCGTATCCAGGAATTCCACGCCGGACGCGCGCATCGCTTCCACCGTGCCGTAGATGTCGTCGGTGAAGCAGGCAATGTGCTGGATGCCCTCGCCCTGGTAGGCGTTGAGGTATTCGTTGATCTGCGATTTCGGGTCGTTGGATTCGTTCAAGGGGATGCGCACGACGCCATCCGGCGCGGTCATCGCCTTGGACACCAGGCCGGTCTTGACGCCCTTGATGTCGAAGTAGCGGATCTCGCGGAAGTTGAACAGACGCTCGTAATAGTCCGACCACTTCTGCATGTTGCCGAAGTAAAGATTGTGGGTGAGGTGGTCGATGAAGGTCAGGCCGAAGCCGACCGGGTTGGCGTCGGCGCCCGGAATCGGCAGGTAATCGCCGTCGAAGATGCTGCCCTTGTCGCCGTAGCGGTCCACGAGGTACAGCATGCAATCGCCGATGCCTTTCACGACCGGCGCATTCACGGCCTTGCTGGCTTCCTTGTCGGTGATCTGCTCGCCGCCATTGGATACGACCGTGGCCAGCACTTCAGCCGCGGGCCGCTGGAAACGGATCGCGAATCCGCAGGCGCAGGGGCCGTGCGCGCGGGCGAAATCGGCCGCGAAGCTATCCGGGTCTTCATTGACGACGAAATTGACGCCGCCCTGGCGGAACACGGTGATGGCACGCGACTTGTGCCGCAGCACCGCGCTGAAGCCCATGCGACGGAACAGTGCGTGCAGGGCTTCGCGGCTGGCGGCATCCGGGGCGGCGAATTCAACGAATTCGAAGCCGTCGATGCCCATCGGGTTGGCGAAGGTGGTCGGCTGCATGCCGAGATTGGGTTGCGCGCTCATGGGTGGCTCCTGGATCGGGGCTTGCGGTACGGTGCGCGATTATATAGTTTCATATGAAACCAATGGCAAGTATTCGTCCCGGATGAACCGATGAGCAACAAGTCCCACCCCGACCATGCCGTGCTGGAACTGGACCGGTTCCTGCCCTACCGCCTGTCGGTGCTGTCCAACCGCATCAGCCAGGACATCGCGGCGCTGTACGGCGAGCGCTTCGCCCTGAACGTGACGGAATGGCGGATCCTGGCGGTGCTGGGCCGTTATCCGGACCTGTCGGCGACCGAAGTGGCCGAGCGCACCGCGATGGACAAGGTCGCGGTGAGCCGCGCCGTCACGTCCCTGCTGGGAAGCGGCCGTTTGAAACGACGTTTGCATGGCGATGACCGCCGGCGCTCGGTGCTGCAGCTGTCGGCCAAGGGTTACCGGGTGTACGACGAGGTGGCGCCCCTGGCGCTGGAATACGAACGCCGCCTGATGGACGGACTGCTGCCGGATGAGCGCTCGGCGCTTGATCGACTGCTGACGCGCATGGAAGAACGCGAGCGCGCCACGCGCGACGGTTGATCACGCCAGGCCTGTCCAGGGCCGGCATAGCCAGCGGAAAAGAAAACGGCGACCCGAAGGTCGCCGTCCAAACTGGAACAAGAGCATCGCTATCGAAGCTGCGCGTTATTTGACGCCGTGCATCAGCTTCTGGATCAGCGGGGCGATCAGGAACAGCAGCACGCCGCCGCCCAGCAACACCCAGAAGCCGAAGGTGTAACCCTCGAGTGCCGAGGCCGCGGTCATGCCGGTCTCGCCGCTGACTTCGCTGGCGAAGATGCCGGACAGGTTGTTGCCGATGCCGGTGGACAGGAACCAGCCGCCCATGCCCAGTCCGACCAGGCGCAAAGGGGCCAGCTTGGTCACCATGGACAGGCCGATGGGCGACAGGCACAGCTCGCCGATGGACTGGATCACGTAGACCGCGAACAGGGTCCAGAACGGGATCTGGCCAGCATCGTTGAGCATGCTGCCCAGCGCGACCATCAGCAGCAGGAAGGCCAGGCCGTTGAAGATAAGGCCCAGGCCGAACTTGCGCGGGATGCTCGGGTTGGCGCGGCCGAGCCGGATCCACAGCCAGGCCATGATCGGCGCGAAAGCGATGATCGCGATCGAGTTGACCGACTGGAACCAGCCAACCGGGAAGGCAAAGCCGAACACGTTCTTGTCGACGATCTTGTCGGCCAGGAAGGTGAAGGAACTGCCTGCCTGTTCGAAGAACATCCAGAACAGGATGTTGAATACGAAGATGATCAGCATGGCGATCGCACGGTCGCGGGCCACGGCGCCATCGCGGAAGCCCTCGATCATGATCATCGCGCACAGCAGCACGAACATCGGGAACAGGACGTAGTACTGCAGGCTCTTGGCGTTGATCGACAGCAGGAAGTAGATCAGCGGGATCGACAGCAACGCGCCGACCAACACGTACAGCACCTTCGCCTTCGAGTCGGACTCCACCGGCGGACGGCCAACCGTGCCGAGTTGGGCGCGACCAAACCAGAACCAGACCAGGCTGATCAGCATGCCGATGCCTGCGGTCAGGAACACGACCTTGTAGGCAGGCATGTCGGGCGAACCGCCGAACATGCGCTCGGCCATGATGCCGGTCAGGATGGGCGCGATGAAGGCGCCGGCATTGATGCCCATGTAGAAGATCGTGAAGCCGGAGTCGCGACGCTCGTCGCCCTGCGTGTAAAGCTTGCCGACCATGGTCGAGATGTTGGGCTTGAACAAGCCATTGCCGGCGATGATGGTGGCGAGGCCGAACTTGAATACTTCCTCGTTCGGCATCGTGATCATGAACAGGCCGGCCGCCATGATGACCGCGCCGAGCAGGATGGATCGTTGGTAGCCCAGGACCTTGTCGGCGACGTAACCGCCGAAGATGGCTGCGGCATAAACCAGCGCGAGGTAGGCGCCATAGATCAGGTTGGCCGACTGCTCGCCGGTCGCGGAGCCAGCATGGAACTGCGCAACGATGTACAGCACCAGCGCCCAACGGATTCCGTAGAACGCGAAGCGCTCCCAGAATTCTGTCATGAACAACATCCAGAGCGGGGCTGGATGGCCCATCACTTGCTTGAATTCTGGAATCGCGACCTCGGATCGAGGCGTGTCTGCAGCACCGCTCATGCGGCTTCTCCCTAGGTATTGACCCGCAAGATGTAACCGCAACCGGGCCGCCCGTCAAACATAAATGCCATGCTGCGTCGCAGCATCAGCCTTTGGCGATCAGTACGGTGCGCACGTCGAGCAACTCCGGGAAGAAGGTCAACTCCAGGGCCTGCTTGAGGAAACCCACGCCCGAGCTGCCACCGGTGCCGCGCCGGAAACCGATGATGCGTTCGACCGTCTTCATGTGCCTGAACCGCCACAGCTGGAAGCTCTGTTCGATATCCAGCAATTGCTCGCACAGGGCGTAGGCCTCCCAGTTCGAGTCGATGTCTTCGTAGATGGCCTGGAAAACAGGAATCAACCGGTCGTCGCGCGCATGCGGAACGGTCCAGTCGCGCTGCACGCGATCAGCCGGGATCGCATGGCCGCGACGATGCAGGTAGCGCAGGAATTCGTCGTACAGCGAAGGCGACTCGAGCGTGCGAACCAGATCGGCCTGCGCTTCCGGGTCGTGTGCGAACACTGCCACCATGTCCGCGTTCTTGTTGCCCAGCAGGAATTCGATCAGGCGGTATTGCAGGGACTGGAAGCCCGAGGCCGGACCGAGCACATGGCGAAATTCCAGATACTCGTTCGGCGTCAGCGTTTCGAGCACGCCCCATTGTTCGAACAGCTGGCGCTGCACCTGCTTCACGCGCGCCAGTATTTTTTGAGTTGGCGCCAGTTCGTCGGCCTGCAGGTGCGCGAGGGCGGCACGCAATTCGTGGATCACCAGCTTCATCCACAACTCGGCCACCTGGTGCTGCACGATGAAAAGCAACTCATCGTGGTGCTGCGGATTCGACAGCGGGCGCTGCGCGGACAACAAGGTATCGAGCTGCAGGTAGCCGCCGTAGCTCAGCCGTTCGCCGAGATCGGTGGTGATGCCCTCTTCAAGGGGGCGCTGGTTCGGGGGCTGGGTCATGGAGGTGGCAAAAATAATTGACGGGACGATCAAAGGGTAACGTATTGTGCGCCGCCACCGCCCCGCAATCGACAGATTGTCATGGAAACGTCGCGGGGCCTCGCATACCATGGCCCGTCATTTTGGGCGGCCCGCTTGGCCGCTCACTCACCGGGGGAGTTTCCATGCGCCATCAGCGACGTCTGTCGTGGTTCGTCTGTGCCTTGTCCGTTTTGCTGGCCCTGCCCCTGCAGGCGCAGGTGCTCATCAGCCAGGTTTACGGCGGTGGCGGCAACTCTGGTGCGCAATACAAGAACGACTTCATCGAACTCTTCAACGCCGGCTCCAGCGCGGTGGACCTGAGCGGATGGTCGGTGCAATACGCATCGTCTGCGGGCACGACCTGGGCCGTGACGCCGGTATCGGGCACGCTGCAACCGGGCCAGTACCTGCTGGTGCAGGAAGCCGCCGGAAGCAACACGCTGGCGACGCCGCTGCCGACGCCGGACAACACCGGCACCATCTCGATGTCCGGCACCGCCGGCAAGGTCGCGCTGCACAACGCGATCACCGCGCTGTCCGGCGCCTGTCCCGTTGCGCAGAATTTCGTGGCTTACGGCGGAGCCAACTGCCCGACGCCGACCGCAACCCTGTCCAACACCACGGCCGCCTTGCGCAAGACCAACGGCTGCACCAACACCAATACCAATAGCGCCGATTTTTCGGCGCTCGCACCTGCCCCGCGCAACCGCGGTACGACCTTCAATCCCTGCGACGGCGGCGGTTTGCCCACCGATCCGACGGCCAGCGCATCGGTCACGCCTTCGAGCGTGCAGGCCGGTGATTCAGTGCTGCTGCGCGTAACCGTGGCGCCGGGCCAGAACCCGCTTTCCACCGGCATCGTGGTCATCGCCAACCTCAGCCCGATCGGCGGCTCCGCTGCCCAGGCACTGTTCAACGACGGCAGCAATGGCGACAGCGTCGCTGGCGACAATATCTACAGCTACTCGGCCACCGTGGACGCTGCGACCGCTCCGGGCCCGAAGGTCATCGGTATCGGCGTCGGTGACGACCAGCTGCGCAGTGCGTCGCTCACCGCGTCCATGTCGGTCGTGCCCTTCCTGACGATCAACCAGTTGCAGGGCAACGGCCTGCTGTCCCCGTACAACGGCCAGAGCGTGATCGTCGAAGGCATCGTCACGGCGCGCAAGAGCAATGGTTTCTTCCTGCAGACCGCCGATGGCGAAGAGGACGCTTCTGCAGCCACGTCGGAAGGCTTGCTCGTCTTCACCGGCAGCGCGCCTTCCGCCACCGCAAGCGTTGGCAATCGCGTTCGCGTGCTTGGCCTGGTTGCGGAATTCAAGTCGAGCAGCAATCCGCACCAGCTTACCGTCACCGAGATCACCGGCCCGAGCCTGACCCTGGTCAGCACGGGCAATGCATTGCCTGCTGCGAAGGAAATCACGCTGGCCCTGGCCAATCCGTCCAATCCGGTTGATGCGATGGAGCGCCTTGAAGGCATGCGCGTCAGCGTCGCGAGCTTGAACGTGGTCGCCCCGGTCGGCGCATTCATCACCGAGTCGAGCGCGGTTTCTCCGTCGAGCGGCGTGTTCTTCGGCGTGTTGCCGGGCGTGGCGCGTCCGTTCCGCGAACCCGGCGTCGGCGCGCTCGACACCACCGTGTTCCCGGGCGGCGTCAATCCGCCGGTGTTCGACACCAACCCCGAACGCATCCGCATCCAGAGCACCGGCCAGTCCGGTGCCACGGCGCTGGGCGCGGACGTGGGCGACGTTATCAACGGCCTGGTCGGCGTGCTTGATTACAGCAACGCCAACTACAGCCTGCTGCCCGATCCATCGGCTTCCATCTCGGTGGTCGCAGGCGCAACGCCCACGCCCGTGTCGGTAAGGAAGACCAGCGAGATCACCATCGGTGGCTTCAACCTGCAGCGCTTCTTCGACGAGACGAATGCGCCCAGCGTCAGCGATCCGGTGCTGACGCCGACGGCCCTGGCCAATCGCCTGAAGAAGACCGCCAACGCGATCTGCGGCTACGTGCGCGCGCCCGACATCCTGGGCGTGATCGAAGTCGAGAACCTCGACATCCTGCAGCGCCTCGCCGCCGGCATCAACGCGGGCAATACGCAGGACCCGGGCAGCTGCGAAAGCAATCCGCAGTACGCGGCCTACCTCGAGGAAGGCAATGACGTGGGCGGCATCGACGTCGGCTTCCTGATCACCGGCGTGGAAGTCGCGCCGGGCGTACCGCGCGTGCAGGTCCTGGAGATCATCCAGGAAGGCAAGGCCGCCACGCTGGCCAATCCAAACGGCACCACCAGCCTGCTCAACGACCGTCCGTCGCTGACGCTGCGTGCGCGCATCAACCAGGCCAATGGCGCGCATTACGATGTCATCGTCATCAACAGCCACCTGCGTTCGCTCACCGACGTCAGCTCCACCGACCCGGGCAGCGACGGCTGGGCCACCGACGGCGCCCGTGTCCGCGCCAAGCGCGCGGCGCAGGCGAAGTACCTGGCCGACCTCGTGCATGCACGCCAGCTGGCCAACCCGGGCGAGCGCATCGTGTTGCTCGGCGACTTCAACGCGTTTGAATTCAACGACGGCTACACCGATTCGATGGGCATCATCACCGGCCGCGAAGCCGGGCCGACCGAAGTGCTGAACCATGTGGACAGCCCGATCACCACGCCGCTGACCAACATGGCTGAGCTGTCGCCGGAAGCCGATCGTTATTCCTTCAGCTTCGATGGCAACGCGCAGTCGCTCGACCACATGGTCGTCAACCAGGCGCTGCTCGATTCCACCACCGGCGTGCGCGCCGAGCATGCGCGCATCAATGCCGACTTCGGTGAAGACAACTACGGCGACTTCACGGTGCCGGTGCGCGTGTCCGACCATGACCCGGTGGTGCTGTTCCTCGATGAGGCCGCGTTCGCCACGGCCGACCTCGCGGCAACGGTGGTCGCCACGAACTCGTCCGTCGTCATCGGCCAGAACGTCGGCTTCGGCGTGGGCGTGGCCAACGGCGGTCCGGATGCCGCCGCCCCGGTGTCGCTGGAACTGCGCCTCGACCTGCCCAGCGCGGGAATGACGGTTCAGCCTGCCAATGGCTGGACCTGCAACGCGCCGGTCATTGATGCCACCGGAACCGATGTGCACTGCAGCATTTCCAACTTCGCCTCGGGTGCGTCGGGCAGCTTCGTGATCGAGGTGCCGACCTCGCGTGACCTGGGCGGCCGCACGCTGACCCTGGGTGCGCAGGTCAGCTCGCCGATGACCGACCTGGCCCCGGCCAACAACAGCAGCAGCGATGCCACGCAGGTCACCGCGTCGGCCGACCTGCTGGCCCGGGTATTCGCGCCGAAGGGTCCGTTGAACAGCAAGAAACTGGTGGTCTTCGGCATCGGCATCGCCAATGCCGGCCCGCACGATGCGCGCAACGCCGTACTGGTGATCGCCGTGAATGCGCCGAAATCGGTGGTCACCGGCTTCACCGACGCGACCGGCAACGGCCTGGCCTGCAGCAATGCCAGCGACACCCCGACCCTCAGCACCTGGAACTGCCCGGTAGGTGAATGGTACGAGGCAGGCCGGTTCGACGGCCTGGGCGTGACCGTCAATCCCTTCTACACACAGCCCAGCAAGGTGCTGAGCGTCGGCGCCAGCTTCAATTCCACCACGACCGATCCGTCGCCGGGCAATAACAGCGCAGCAAAGGCCGTGAAAGTGGTTGGGGCGACAGCCACGCTACAATAGCGGCCTTGGCTGAACCGCAGAAAGCGCGGCTTCGGCCGCGCTTTTTTCGTTTTGGGGCCGGCCTGCGTTGCGCAGCGCCGGCTTGTCGCCAAGATGGCCTGCCTGGGAGGGCTCATGCCAACCGTTGCTACATTCGATATCGAATACATCCAGTACCTGGGCCCAGACGGAACCCTGGTACGCGACGACCTGCCTGAATTCGCCAACGACCGGCAAGCGCTGGTCGAGTTGTTCAAGCAGATGTTGCTGGTGCGCAGCTTCGACACCAAGGCCGTCGCACTGCAACGCACCGGCAAGTTGGGCACGTACGCGTCCTGCCTCGGCCACGAGGCGACCCACATCGGCATCGGCAGCTCCATGCAGTACGACGACGTGCTGGCGCCGAGCTATCGCGAATACGGCGCGCAGTTCATGCGCGGCGTGAAACCGCGCGATGTCCTGATGTACTGGGGCGGCGACGAGCGCGGCAACGATTTCTCCGGCCCGGCGCACGATTACTCCTGGTGCGTTCCGATCGGTACGCAAAACCTGCATGCGGCAGGTGCGGCGCTGGCCTTCAAGCTGCGCGGCGAACCGCGCGTGGCCGTGGCCTGCGTCGGCGACGGCGGTTCGTCCAAGACCGACACCTATGCCGCCATCAACTCGGCCGGCGCGTTCACCCTGCCCTTCATCCAATGCATCATCAACAACGGCTGGGCGATTTCGGTGCCGCGCAAGGCGCAGACCGGCGCCAAGACCCTGGCCCAGAAAGGCATCGCCGGCGGCCTGGAGTGCGTGCAGGTGGACGGCAACGACATCATCGCGGTACGCGCCGCCATGGATTTTGCATTGAAGCGCGCGCGCAACGGCCACGGCGGCAGCTGCATCGAATTCGTCACCTATCGCCTGTCCGACCACACCACCGCCGACGACGCACGTCGCTACCGCGAGGATGCGGAAGTGAAGGCCGGTTGGGAACGCGAACCCTTCCTGCGCCTGCGCAAATTCCTCACCAACGAAGGCGTGTGGAACGAGCAGATGGAAAACGACTGGAAGGCAGAGTGCAACCGCCTGTCGGACATCGAGGTCAACGCGTACCTGGAGACCAAGGCACAGCCGGTCGAGGCGATGTTCGATTTCCTGTATGGCGAAATGCCGCATGACGTCGCCGCGCAACGCGCCGAAGCGCTGAAGTGGGAGAAGCGCTGATGGCTGCCATCACCTTGATCGAAGCGATCACCCAGGCCCTGGCCTGGGAACTCAAGCACGATGAAACCGTGGTCGTGCTGGGCGAAGACGTAGGCGTTAACGGCGGCGTCTTCCGCGCCACCGCCGGCTTGCAGCAGACGTTCGGGTCCGAGCGCGTGATTGATACGCCGCTGGACGAAACCACCATCGCCGGATTGACGGTGGGCTTGGCCACGCAAGGCATGCGTCCCATTGCAGAGGCGCAGTTCGACGGATTCATGTATCCGATGGTGGACCACATCATCTGCCATGCCGCGCGCTTCCGTTACCGCACCCGCGGCCGCATGACCTGCCCGATGGTGCTGCGCGTGCCCTGGGGCGGCGGCATCCGCGCGCCGGAACATCATTCCGAAGCCAACGAAGCCATCTTCACCAACGTGCCGGGTTTGCGCGTGGTCATGCCCTCATCGCCGCAGCGTGCCTATGGCTTGTTGCTGGCCGCCATCCGCGATCCCGATCCGGTGATCTTCTTCGAACCCAAGCGCATCTATCGCCAGTACAAGGAAGAAGTGCCCGACGACGGCGAGGCCTTGCCGCTGGACGTGTGCTTCGTGCTGCGTGATGGCGCGGACGTGACCCTGGTGACCTGGGGCGCGCAAGTGAAGGAAACGCTCGAGGCCGCCGAAGCACTGGAGAAAGAAGGCATCAGCGCCGAAGTGATCGACGTCGCCACGCTGAAGCCGCTGGACTTCGACACCATCCACGAATCGGTGAAGAAGACCGGCCGTTGCGTGATCGTGCACGAAGCGCCGCGCACCGCGGGCTTCGGCGCCGAAATTGCCGCGCAGCTGGCCGAGAAGGCGATGTTCGACCTGGTCGCACCGGTCGAGCGCGTCACCGGCTACGACACGCACATCCCCTTGTTCCGCCTGGAAATGAAGTACCTGCCCAGCGTGGAAAAAATCATCGCTGCCACCAAGCGCACCCTGGCTTCCAGCTGAGGCGGCACGGAGAACCATCATGACCAACAAGACATTTTTCCTGCCCGACCTGGGTGAAGGCCTGCCCGATGCCGAAATCGTCGAGTGGATGGTGAAGGTCGGCGATACGATCAAGCTCGACGAGCCCCTGGTTTCGATGGAGACCGCCAAGGCCGTCGTGGAATTGCCCTCGCCGTATTCGGGCAAGTTGTTGCGCGTCGCTGGCGGTCCCGGGGATGTGATCACCACCGGCGCGTGGCTGGTGGAAATGGAACTCGACATGAGCCTGCCGCAGCGTGCCGAGGCCCAGGACACCGGGCACGCGCATGGCGCCGGCCATGCGCCGCCGCCGGCCGCAACTGTGGGAGCGACCTCGGTCGCGCTTCCCGACACCTCGGGACAGTCGATCGCGGCCGAGGCCGCTCCCACAAGAGCGGCTCCCGCCGATGCGGGAACCGTGGTCGGCGCGATGCAGACCAGTGATGCCGTGCGCAGCGAAACGGCCATCGCCATCGGTGGCGTGAAGGCCATGCCGGCCGTGCGCGCCTTGGCCAAGAAACTCGGCGTCGACCTCAACCGCGTCAATCCCACCGGCGCCGATGGCGTGGTGACGCTGGGCGACGTGAAGCAGGCCGCGGAATCGGGCAGCGCGCGCGCCGGCACGGCCGCCACCACTGCCCCCGCTCGCGCATCGGCCGCCAGCTACAGCGCGCCAGCACCGACGGCACGCGCCACCGTGCCCACCACGCGCCCGGCCGCAGCCCCCTCGCCGATGCGCAACGATTCGATGCCACGCTCGACCGCCGCGATGGACAGCGACGAACCCATCCGCGGCGTCCGTCGCAACATGGTGCGGGTGATGAGCCAGGCCCATGCCGAAGTCGTGCCGACCACGCTGATGGACGACGCCGACCTGCACGCCTGGTCGCACGGCGAAGACATCATGGCCCGCCTGATTCGCGCGCTGGTGCACGCCGCTGCCGCCGAGCCTGCGCTCAACGCATGGTTGAATGCGAAGGAAGGCACGCTGCGTCGCCATTCGCGCGTGGACGTGGGCATTGCGGTGGATTCGCCCGAAGGCTTGTTCGTGCCGGCGCTGCGCAACTGCGACCAACTCGATCCCGGCCAGGTGCGCAGCGAGCTCAATCGTCTTCGCGATGGCGTGAAAAATCGCAGCCTGCCGCCGGACGACCTGACCGGTTACACCGTGATGCTGTCGAACTTTGGTGTGTTCGCGGGCAAGTACGCCACGCCGATCGTCGTGCCGCCCTGCGTGTGCATCGTCGGCGCCGGTCGCCTGCACCATGCCATCGTGCCGGTGCTGGGCGGCATGGAAACCCACCGCATGATGCCGCTGTCGCTGACCTTCGACCATCGCGCCGCCACCGGTGGCGAAGCCGCGCGCTTCCTGCGCGTGATGATCGACGACTTGCAGCGCCCGCACTGACGGCAACTCCACCGCGGAGCATCCCATGGCGCGCCGACTCGCCGGCTTCATGATCGATTGCCAGGATTCGAAACTGGCGATGGCTCGCAAGTTCTGGAGCGGCGCGCTGGGACTGCCGGTGGTGGATGCAAACGAAGGCGGCGAAGGCCGCTACGCATTGCTGGGCACCGCCGCCGGGCACTGGCATGTGGAAGTGCAGGTCGTGGACCACCCGTCGCGCCTGCACCTGGACATCGAAGCCGACGACATCGAGGTCGAGGCCGATCGCCTGGAAGCACTCGGCGCGAAAAAAATCTCCAATCCACGCGGTCGCTGGTGGGTGATGCAGGCGCCGACCGGCCATCGCTTCTGCGTGGTGCGCTGGCGCGGCGATCGCGATGCGGTTACGCCGCCGGTAAAACAGCGTGGCGCGAAACACCGCAGCGGACTGGTCGCGCTGGTGCTCGACTGCCAGGTGGAGTCACTGGATATCGCGATCGATTTCTGGAGCCAGGCCCTGCACCGCGGCGTGGCCAGCCGCGACCAGGATGGCGACGGCAAATACGGCGAGATCGAGACGTCGGACGACGAGCCCTACCTGTTGCTCCAGCGCGTCGATCACGAGCCACGCGCGCACCTGGACCTGCAGACCGATGACCTGGACGCAGAAGTCGCGCGACTGGAAGCGCTGGGCGCGACCCGCGTGAAATTCATCAAGCGCTGGTGGGTGATGCAGGCGCCAACCGGGCATCGCTTCTGCGTGGTGCGCCAACAACCCAACAAGCCAGGCTTGCCGCAAAACGCCTGGACTTGAGCTCCTAGGGCGTCGCTTCGGCCAGGCCTGCCAGAGCGCCTGCCACTTCCTCGACGGCGACATCGGCAGCCAACTCGCCCAGTATTTCTTCGCCCAGGTGCAAGCCAAGATTCTCGACGTGTCGTAGCCCCTCTCCGGCGCTGGCGCGCAAGCGGCCGATCAATTGGCCGACATCACGCGCGGACGCGTGGCCGACGCTTTGCAGCAACAGCCGGCCTTCCGCATCGATCAGCTTGAAGAAAAACCGGCCATCCGCCTCGCGGTACTGCTTGAAGCTGGCCTGCTTGCGCACGACCGGCGCAACCTTCTTCGTCGACGCCGCACCATCGCGCAAATCCCGCAGCCCCACCGCATGCCTCAGCTCGGCGATGAAGGGCGTGGCGATGCGACGCGCCTTGATCGCGCCTTCGTGCAGCACCGCTTCGATCTCGATAGGCCGCGACATCAGGTCTTCGTAGCGCTCGCGCATCGGTGCGACGGTGCCGTCGATCAATTCGAACAAGGCCTGCTTGGCATCGCCCCAGCCGATGCCATCGGCATAGGACTGGCGCATCGCCGCGGCCTGTTCTTCACTCGCAAAGGCCTGGTACAACTGGAACAGCGCCGAGCCTTCGCTGCGCTTGCGCGCGCCGGGTGGCAACGAGTCGGTGACGATGCTGAAAATCAGCTTGCGCATCTGGTCGCTGGGTGCGAACAGCGGAATGGTGTTGTCGTAGCTCTTGCTCATCTTGCGGCCGTCCAGGCCCGGCAAGGTGGCGACCGACTCATCGATCACCGCCGACGGCATGACGAAGTGATCGCCATAAAGATGGTTGAAGCGCGCCGCGAAATCGCGCGCCATCTCGATGTGCTGAACCTGGTCGCGACCGACCGGCACCTGGTGCGCGCCGAACATCAGGATGTCGGCCGCCATCAAGACTGGATACATGAAAAGGCCGGCATTCACGCCGGCATCCGGGTCCTCGCCTTCGGCCACGTTGCGGTCCACCGCGGCCTTGTAGGCATGCGCGCGATTGAGGATGCCCTTGCCGGCAACGCAGGTCAGCAGCCAGGTCAGCTCGGGAATTTCCGGAATATCGGATTGGCGATAGAACCAGACCTTGTTCGGGTCCAGCCCGGCAGCCAGCCAGCTGGCGGCGATCTCCAGCGTGGAGCGCTGCACGCGCAATGGATCCTGCACCTTCACCAGTGCGTGGTAGTCGGCCAGGAAGTAGAAACTTTCCACGCCAGCGCGATGGCTGGCGGCGATGGCCGGGCGGATCGCACCGGCGTAGTTGCCCAGGTGCGGAGTGCCCGAGGTGGTGATGCCGGTGAGTACGCGTTGTGTGTCCATGTTCGACCCGAGACTGACCGGCCTAGTTTAGCGGTTAACCCCATTTGGCTGGGTGGTGCGTTTTTCCCACTACCCAACACGGAGACCCGCCATGAAACGCCGCCTGCCCGCCCTGACCGGAATTCCGCATGCCCTGGCCCTGACCCTGGCCTTGTGCCTGCCCCTGAGCGCCTGCGCGCGCGAGGAAACCCTGCTCGACGTGTCCATCGTGGACGTGGACCAGGGCGAACAACTCAGCCCCATCGCGCATCGCGGCCGCGACTACATTGCCGGCCATCCGGGCCATCGTTTTGCGGTAACGATGCAGAACCTGTCCGGCGAACGCGTGCTCGCGGTGCTGTCGGTGGACGGCGTGAATGCCATCAGCGGCCAGACGGCGGGCGCGTCGCAGGCGGGCTACGTGCTCGAGCCCTGGCAGCGCGTGGAGATTCGCGGTTGGCGAAAGAGTTATGCCGACATCGCCGAGTTCTATTTCACCGACCTTCCCGATAGTTACGCGGCGCGTACCGGGCGTCCCGACAATGTGGGCGTGATCGGCGTGGCCGCATTCCGGGAGCGGCGCCTGCAAGCCATGCCCTACTCGCCGCCCGCGCCGATGATCGGTGAAGCCGGCAAGGCAATGGCAGAGCGATCTTCGGCAGATGCAGCGGGTGCCGGTAACGAGTCCCGCGCGCGCCGCCAGGACAGCGCGAGCGCACCCTCGGCGATGGCCCAGCAAATCGGCACGGGCCATGGCCAGCGTCGTTACGATCCGGTCGCGCAGACGCAATTCGAACGCGACAGCGCGCGACCC
Source organism: Gammaproteobacteria bacterium RIFCSPHIGHO2_12_FULL_63_22 (assembly GCA_001801685.1). Taxonomy (GTDB): domain Bacteria; phylum Pseudomonadota; class Gammaproteobacteria; order Xanthomonadales; family Xanthomonadaceae; genus Arenimonas. The sequence continues at coordinate 17,504 of MGYJ01000070.1, forward strand.
AACCAGCGGATCGCCTTGTTCTACGATTCGTTCGAGGCACTGGCGGCGCGCGGCATCATCCGCGCGCGCAACTATGGCCAACAGCCCGAGCCGTTTCCGCTTGGCTTCGTCCCCGATCCGTACTGAGTTATCCGTACCGGGTGGGGCAGGATCAGCGGTTGCCCGCGTCCTCGATCGCCCCGCCGGCGGACTTGATGTCCTTGCCCATGCCTTCAACCGTATGGCAGGCCGACAGGGACAGCAGGACAAGTGCTGAGATCAGGGCAAGGCGGATGCGGCTCATGGCAGGCTCCAGGCGAAGGTGGCCGTAGTCTAGCCATGGAAACTGAACAGCCGCAAGTTCAGTTTCAGCCGCCCACAAACGAACAGGCCGGGCATAAGCCCGGCCTGTTCGTGGAATTCGACAAGCTGCGAAAGGGATTACTGTCCCTTTGCGGTCTCTTCAACTTCCTCGCCCACTTCCTTCACGTCCTTGCCGACGCCTTCCATCGTGTGGCAGGCGGTGACGAATACGGTGCTGAAGCTGAGCAAGAGCAAACTGAATACGAAACGCTTCATGTTGACCTCCAATGATTGGGTACGGCAGATGATTGTTACTGCCAGCCAACTGTACGTGGAATTGCATGAACGCGGCGTGGCCCGGCCAGCGGCCGTCCGGGCTTGGTTCAGGTTGGGGCTCAGTCACGCATCAGGGTGGATTTGCCGAACAGGCTCTCCACCAGGTCCACGGCGAGGATGGCGGTCTTGTTGTGTTCGTCGAAGGCGGGGTTGAGCTCGACGATGTCCACCGAGCCCAGGCTGCCGGCGTCGGCGATCATCTCCATCACCAATTGCGCCTCGCGATAGTTGGGGCCGCCGGGTACGGTCGTGCCGACACCCGGGGCAATGGCCGGGTCGAGGAAGTCCACGTCGAAGCTGACATGCACGTGGGTGTCGGCATCAATGCCCTCGAGCGCTTCTTCCATCGCCCGCTTCATGCCGATCTCGTCGATGTAGCGCATGTCGTAGATGTCGAGCCCATGTTCCTTGACCAGGCGTTTCTCGCCGGCATCCACCGATCGGATGCCGATCTGGCGGATGTCGGCCGCGGCCATGGCAGGCGCGGGCCCGCCAAGTTCGGTCAGCGCCTTCGGGCCGACGCCGCACAGGCAGGCCACGGGCATGCCATGCACGTTGCCGGACGGGGTGACCTCATGCGTATTGAAGTCGGCATGCGCGTCCAGCCACAGGACGCGCAGCTTCTTGCCACGCTCACGGCAATGGCGCGCAACCGCCGTGATCGAGCCGACGCCGAGGCAATGGTCGCCGCCCAGCAGGATTGGCAATTCGCCGGCCTGCAAGCTGGCGTAAACCGCATCCATCACGGCGACGTTCCAGGCTACAACTTCCTTGATATGCCGATAGCCGTCCACCGGCGGCAGCCAGGGATTGATCGGGCCGACCAGGTTGCCCTTGTCATGCACCTGCAGGCCGCGTTCGCGCAGCGCCTGCGCCAGGCCGGCGACGCGCAACGCTTCGGGGCCCATGGAAGCGCCGCGATGGCCCGCGCCAATGTCCGTGGGCGCGCCGATGAGCGCGATCGTAGGGGGTTTTTCCTGTGGGGTCATGCAGTCTCTCCGAGGGACCGAAGGTTAGCAGACCGGGCGCCCACGCGAACCCGCGCCGACGCCCATGACCCGTGACTCCCCGACTCAGGGCTTGAGCGTGAAGCTGGTGCTCGCGGTGCCGCCGGTAATGGTGACCGTCTGCGCCTTGCCGGAGATCTTGCTGCAGGTGACCTGGAAGGTGGTCATGCCGCCCGTCTTCGAATTCCAGGCGAGGTCCACCGACGCGGGGACTTTGCAGGCGGAATGGGACGAAGACAGTGGGATGGTCTCGGTGCCGGAGGTCTCTGGCGCGTCATCGGACCCCACCACCACTGACACGGTGATCGGCTGCGAGTTGTTGGAGTTCATCCAGCTGTTCTGGGCCGACAGGCTGATGGCCAGGGGAGCCGCCGTCATCACGATGGCGTCGGTGCCGGTACCCGTGCCGGTATTGCCGATGGATTCGGTACCGGTGCCGGTACCCGTGTTGCCTACGGAGTCGGTTACCGTCCCGGTGCCGGTATTGCCCACCGAGTCTGTGCCGGTGCCGGTGCCGGTATTGCCGACCTCGTCGGTGGGCGTGGGCTCTTCCGGCGCAGGTGCGGGCGCCGGTGCAGGGGCAGGCGCGGGTGCTTCTTGTGCCTGCACTTGCAGGGGGATGGCCCCGAGCAGGGCGAGAGCGATGATTATCGGTGTGGCTTTCATCTTGGGCTCCTAAGCGGCATTGCTTCCAGCCAGGAAACGGGCAGCGCATGGCGACCCGGGCGGCAAATATTGGCACAAGCCGGGAACTGCCGCTTGACATGCCCGGAGAACCATACGGATGAAGGCTTCCGGGGCAGGCTGGTACACTCGGCGCTGCAGGCTCGGCATCAACGCCGTGGGGAGCATGCGATGCAGGACGTTCCGGGATACGAGTTCATTCGAGAGCTCGGGCGCGGAGGAATGGCGGTTGTCTACCTGGCGACGCAGAAGTCGCTGAAGCGGCCCGTGGCGCTGAAGCTGCTCGACCGAAACGTGCCGGGCTATTCCGAACTTGCGCAACGTTTCATCAACGAAGCCCACACCCTGGCCGGCTTGCGGCATCGCAACATCGTGACCGTCTATGACGTGGTGGAGTCGTCGCAGGGCGATTTCATCAGCATGGAATACCTCGAGGACGGCAGCCTGGCCGATCGCCTGGCGGTCGGCCTGAGCGTGCAGCAAAGCCTGTCCATCCTGGCGCAGTTGGGTTCCGCGCTGGACGCCGCGCATGCGCGGGGCATCGTCCATCGCGACATCAAGCCCGACAACGTGCTGTTCCGCGATGCCGATACGCCGGTGCTCACCGACTTCGGCATCGCGCGGCTGATCGATCCCGAATCGCAGCGCATGACGCAAGCGGGACTCGCGGTCGGAACACCGAGTTACATGTCGCCGGAACAGATTTCCGGCGATCCCATCGACGGCCGCGCCGACCAGTACAGCCTGGGGGCAATGTGGTTCCAGATGCTGACCGGCCACCTGCCCTACACGGCAGACAACACGTCCGATCTTCTGGTCGCCCATCTGGCGCGACCGATTCCCAGCTTGCCGGCGGCGCTAGCCGCGCTGCAGCCGGTGATCGACCGCATGCTGGCCAAGCAACCGGCGGCGCGTTACTCGAACATGGCGGCGATGCTGGTGGACGTGGGTCGCCACCTGCTGCGCGCGCCGGAATTGTTGCGCGCGCCGCCCGGCACCGCCCAGGTAAGTCCGACCGAACGATTGCACCAGTTGGGCTTCCCCACGACCGGCGTGCAACACACGCTGACCACCAGCCAGACCCGATTGCTCGATACACCGCGCGAGTTGTCCCAGCCTGCCCTGCCCGTCATGAAGGGAAAGCGCTTTCGCATCGTCGTGATGTCGGTGGTCGTCGTTGCCCTTGCGCTCGCTGTGGGCGGCTTGCTGTATCGCGATCGCGATCGCGGCGCGACGGCGGCCGACAACGCTGCGGTGTCGACAGCTTCGTCCGCGACGACGGATGCGCCCTCGGCCGAAGCGACTTCGGCGCGATCCATTGCCGTGCTCCCGTTCGCCGACCTCAGCCAGGAAAAAGACCAGGCCTACATGTCCGACGGCCTGGCCGAAGAACTGTTGAACCTGCTGACGAAAGTCCCGCGCCTGCGCGTGATTGCGCGCACGTCCTCGTTTTCGTTCCAGGACAAGTCGGTGGATGTGGCTACCATTGCCAAGGCCCTGGACGTGGACCACGTATTGCAAGGCTCGGTGCGTCGTTCCGGCAAGCGCATCCGCATCAGCGCGCAGTTGATCCGCGCGCAGGACAGCGCGCAGGTGTGGTCGGAAACCTACGACCGCGACGACAACGACGTGTTCGCCGTGCAGGATGAAATCGCCGCCGCGGTGGTCGGGCAGCTGAAGATAAAGCTGATGGGCGAACCGCCGCACACGCAGAAGACCGATCCCCAGGCATACGCCTTGTTCCTGAAAGCGCGCCAGGCCGGACGCCGCGGTGATGCGCAGGGCCTCGAACAGGCAGTGACTCTCTATCGCCAGGCCATCGACATCGATCCCGCCTACGCGCCCGCGTGGGTGGGCCTGTCGTCGAACTATGCCAACCAGGCCAACAGTGGCTTGCGGCCGATGGATGAAGGCTTCCGCCTGGCGCGCGAAGCCGTGGACAAGGCGCTGGAAATCGATCCCGAATTCGCCCGCGCACATGCGCAGATGGGCTATATCGCGATGAGCCACATCGGCGACCTGCAATTGGCCGCCGTGCACCTGCAGCGCGCACTGGTGCTGGCGCCGGACGATACCGGCGTCATCCTCAACGCCGCGCGGCTGGCGCAGGCCCTGGCCCGCGTGGACCAGGCGACGTCGTTCGACCAACTGGTGATCGCGCGCGACCCGGTGAATGCCCGCGCGCACTACAACCTGGGCGTGGACTACCTGTATTCGAATCGCGTGGACGAAGCGATTGCCAGCTGGCAAACGACCATCGCGCTCAGCCCCGGCTTCATCGGCGCCTGGTACAACATCGGCACCGCGCAACTCGCGCGCGGCCAGAGCGAGTTGGCGCTGGCGTCCTTCCAGAAGGAACCGTCGGAAGTCTGGCGCCTGATCGGCCTGCCCATGGCCTACCACGCGCTCGGCAAGAAGGCCGAATCCGACGCGGCCCTATCCAGGCTGATCGCGGAACACGCCACCGATTCGGCCTACAACATTGCCTACGTGCAGGCCTTCCGCGGCGAGCACGACCAGGCCTTCCAGTGGCTTGAACGAGCCATCGCCTACAAGGACACCGGTTTGTCGGATGTCGCGTTCGAGCCTGCCTTCGACGGCATGCGCAAGGATCCGCGTTGGGCGCAAATGCTGCGCAAGCTTGGCAAGTCGCCGGAACAACTGGCGGCGGTGAAGTTCGACGTGAAGCTTCCCGAATAGTCAGGCGATCGGCTGGATCAATTGCGGACCGTTGCTGCGCGGGTTGCCCACCGCGCGGCTGACCGGATGCCAGGCCAAGGCCGGCAAGGGCGCGCTCAACGCGATGGCCATCGCTTCGTCGCCTCCGGCATGCAACCAGGCGTGCAGCACCTCGCCCGACAACATCAGCGGCGTGCGGTCGTGCAGTTCGACCATGTCGTCGCCGGCGGCCGTGGTGATGATGGCAAAGCTGCGCAGCCACTCGCCTTCGGGCGTCTTCCAGTTTTCCCAGATGCCGCCGAACAGGATCATCGGCCGCTCGGAATCATGGATCCAGTAGGGCTGCTTGATGCCGTCTTCAGGGCGCCATTCGTAATAGCCGCTCGCCGGCACGATGCAGCGACGCGCCTTCCACGCGCTTCGGAAAGAGGGTTTCTCGGCGACGGTTTCGATGCGCGCATTGATCAATGCCGCGCCGGCCTTGATGTCGCGCGCCCAACTCGGCACCAGGCCCCAGCGAAGTTGTTGCGCGAGGGCGCCTTTCCCCTCACCCAGGATCGTCCAGACCGATTGCGTGGGCGCGATGTTGAAGGAAGGCTGCGGCTCGACATCGGGCACGACCAAGTCGAGCCCTTGCGAAAAGGCGTGGACCTGGGCCCAGGTCATGTCTTGCGAGAATCGGCCGCACATGGCCGGAGTTTAATCCCGACGGTGGCGGGAAAGGAGTTGCGGGAGAGTGTGGTGCCGACACCCGGATTCGAACTGGGGACCTACCGCTTACAAGGCGGTTGCTCTACCAACTGAGCTATGCCGGCATGGCGTGGATTCTACCGGTGCGGGGCGGGAATTCGAAATGCCGCGTTCAGTTGCACGGTGCGGCTTGGGCCTGAAGCGCGGGATCGGGCAAGGTGGTTTTCCAGTCGAGCCCGGGCAGCGCCGCCACGTCGATCCACCATTGCGCCACCTGTTCGGTGCGCGGCTCTATCACCGGGCTGTAGCCCAGCGCCGCCACGGCCTCGCGCCGCTGCGTGGCGTTGTCCAACTCGCGGAAGATGCCCAGCGACACGGTGTTCTCGTCGTCGCCGGCGGTCACCACGTAGTAGTCGGCGATGCCCTTGGCGGAAAGCGCGCGCGCGGTTTGCAGCGCTTCGGCGCGGTTCGCGGCCGGCGGCAGGTAGACCCGGTAACCACGCAGCGCGACGGCCGGCACCTCCCGAAACTGGATGCGCTCGACACGCGGCAACATCAGGTCCATCGCCAGGCGCAATTCCGCTGGCGTTCCGAACGGGCCGATGCTCAGGCAAACCGCATCGGGGCTGAGCTCGGTAGGCGCTTCGGCGAGTTCTGCAGAATCAACCACCGGCTTGCGCTCGGCTTCACTCAGCAAAACCAGCGAGGGCACGTCCTTGTCAGTCGCGGGCACGGTAGCGGCCACTGGTTCGCGATGGCTGGCCCACCACACGGCGACGCCCACATTCATGCACAGCAACAGTAGGATCAATGCACGCAGCAGCATTCAGCGCTCCTGGGCATGCACGTAAATCGCCAGGCCGTCGACCACCAGCGCGGGCAGGTGCATCACTGGCGCGTATTCCACATCCGCCAGCAGCGTTGCGCCACCACCACCCACCAGCAGCGTCGGAATCGTGCCCAGCCGTTCGCGTGCCTTGCGCAGGCTGCGCTCCACCAGGCCCAGCGCGGCGCCGCGACAACCTGAGGCGATGGCATCGGCGGTGTCTGCCGCAAAATCCGTGGCCTGGCCTTCGGCCAGGTCGAGTTGCTTGAAGCCGGCGGCCAGCGCGGCGCGCATGCGCGCGGGCATCGGCGCGATCGACCCGCCCAGGTGCCGTCCATCTTCGGCAAGCAGGTCGATGGTCAGCGCGCTGCCCGCCGACACCAGCAACCACGGGCCATCGTCGCGTTCGCTGGCGGCAACCATGGCAAGGAATCGATCCACGCCCAGGTTCGCAGGCTCCGCATAGGCGATGCGCAGCTTGCCGAATTCCGATTGGGTCTGGACGCGATGCACGCGAAGCCCGTGTTGTTCAAGCGCGGCAACCAGCACCGCCGTCCGCTCTGTCGATGCCACCGATGCGAGCCATAGCTCGTCGCTGCTTCCGGCCACGCCAAAATGTTGCATCAGCATCGGCAAGGCGTTGGGCTGGTCGTGGCCGATGGCAAGGATCTCGCCGCGCCGGCCCTGTGCGTCGAGCAGGGCGCATTTCAGGCGGGAATTGCCCAGGTCGATCAGCCAGCGTTTGCGAACGGTCTTCATGCCGGTCGAAGGCTGACTTCGCCCCCGTGAAAACTGCGTTCATGCCCGTCTTCGCCGCGCAGGCGCAGGGCGCCGTCGGCGTTTATGCCAAGACTCATCCCCTCGAACTGCTGCACCCCGTCCGTTACCCGCACCGCCGCGCCGCGCAGCGCATCCAATGCGTGCCAGCGCGGCAGGAAGGGCGCGAGGCCTTCATCGTCGAAACATTGCAGCGCTGGCAGCAGCGCGCCAAGCAGGCGCGCCGCAACTTCGTTTCGCGATACATCGCCAGCGCCCAGCTGCGACAGGTCGCACCAGGCCTGGTCGATGCGGCGCGCAGCGTCATCGGGCATGCGCACGTTCAATCCCATGCCGATGATGGCGCTGCAACCGGGCGGATCATTGCGCAACTGCACCAGGATGCCACCGAGCTTGCGCGCGTCCACCCACAGGTCGTTCGGCCATTTCAGTCGCACGCCGCCGAAGCCCATGGCGTGCAGGGCCTCGGCCGCGGCCACGCCGACCACCAGGCTCAGCCCGGACATCGTAGCCAGCGATCGCGAGAATCGGCGCGACACGCTGAAGTAAAGATTGGCCGATGCCGGCGATGCCCACGGCCGACCATTGCGCCCGACCCCGCCGCTTTGATACTCGGCGAAGAAAACGGCGCAGCCCTGCGCAGGCGCGCCCGCCGATGCCGCATCGATCTGCGTGGAAACCGTTTCGCGGGCAATGGACAACGACGACAATTGCGACAACGCGTCGCCGCCCAGCGAACTGCGGACGAACGCCGCATCGAGCAACTCGACATCATTGCGTTCAAGCGCGCGCGGCTTCATGCGCTTTTCTTCGACAGCCAGCGGCCCAGCACGCGCACGCGCTCGAAGCGCGATTCGGTGCCGGCGCGCAGGCGGGCGATATTGCTGCGATGGGTGAACACCAGCAGCGCGGCGGCGGCCACGCAGAAGCCAAGGCGGATGGCGTCGCTGCCTTCAACCAGCGCCACCAACACCAGGCTGACGCCGGCGAGCATGGTGGCGAGGCCGACATAGCCACCCCAGGCCAGACTGACCACCCACACCAGGAATACGGGCAACAGGACCTGCGGCCAGACGACTGCCAGGCCGCCGACCAGCGTGGCCGCGCCCTTGCCACCGCGGAAGCCATGGAAGATCGGCCAGACGTGCCCCGCGACCGCGGCGAGTACGCAGCCATACAACCAGGCCGGCGACAGCCCGGCCGGCAGGAATCGCCATGCCAGCCAGGTGGCAAGCGCGCCTTTGCCGATATCCACCAGCACGGTGCCGAGTGCGAATTTCAGGCCCTGCGTGCGCAGGGCATTGGTGCCGCCGGCATTGCCGCTGCCAATGGTGCGGATATCAATACCGCGTAGTTTTCCCAACAGCAGGCTGCCCGATATCGAACCGAGCAGGTAAGCGGCCAACAACAGCGCGAGGGCAATCCACATGCGCCGATTATGGCGCGATTACCGGCTGCAAGCTGATGACGAGCGCGCCCGGCCCGGCGTGTGCGCCCACCGCAGGACCCGTCTCGGCCAGCCAGGCGTCCTGGCAGTCGATCGAGGATTTCAGCCGCGACAGCAGCAGTTCGCCGTCGGCCGGCGCGTCGCAATGGCCGACGATCACGCGATAGCGCTGGCCCGCTTGCACGCGACGGGCGACGTAACGGGCGAATCGTTCCGGAACATTCTTCTTGCCCATCAACGCGCCAACCAGGCTGAGCTTGCCGATAGGCGTCACCTTGGCGATCGGCGTCAGGCCCAGGCCCTGCACCAGCGGCTTGCCCCACGCGGGAATGCGGCCACCACGCACGGCCAGCGTCAGGTCGCGGGTCACCGCCCAGGTCAGCGTTTGCGAGCGCAGGCGTTCGACCAGCGCCACGATGCTGGCCGCGTCGTCGCCACGCTGCGCGGCTTCCGCTGCGGCGATCGTCAGCAGGGCCAGGCCACCGGCGGCGTTGGCGCTGTCGAAGATGAAGGTTCGATCGGGATGGCCGCGCTGAGCCGCCGTTTCTGCCGACTGGATCGTGCCGGACACGGCGCGCGCCACGCCGAGGTAAACCAGGGACGGATGATGCGACAACAGGAATTCGAACTGCCGGCGGAAATCGCCGGGCGAGGGTTGGCTGGTGCGCGGCAAGACGATTTCTTCGCGCAGCTTCCGGTAGAACTCGGCCGGCGTCAGGCCGATCTTGTCCAGGTAATCCTGGTCGCCGAAGTTCAGGCGCAGCGGCACGACATGGATATTCAGTTGCTCGGCGATGCCCTCGGGCAAGTCGGCCGAACTGTCGGTGATGATGGCGACGCTGCTGCCGCCGGCTGCGGTGCGCGCCTGCGCGCGCATGTCGTCGGCCTTGGTCGATTCCACTCGGCCGAAGCGCGCGGCGATGTCGAACAAAGCCTGGGGATCGGCCACGTGCGCATGCAGGCGGATGCGCGAGTGCGAGCCCGCGACGACCACGCAGGACGCGCCGAGGTCGCTGACAGCCGCGCGCAAGCCGGCGCGGTCCAGCCCTTCGCCCAGCAACAGGCATTCGCTGCACCAGCGATGCGCGGGATCGGCATCGATGACCTCCTGATGCGCTTGCGCGGCTTCCAGGTCGGCCTCGGATTCGGTTTCCAGCGTCTCGGCATCGATCTGGCCGTTGCTGAGGTAGTCGCCGATGCCTTCCAGCAAATCCACGAAACCCTGCGCGCCGGCATCAACCACGCCAGCACTTTTCAACACCGGCAACTGTTGCGGGGTATAGGCAAGCGCTCGACGTGCTTTTTCGAGTGCGGGCGCAAACCAGCCACGCAGGTCGTCGACCCGTCGGTCCGGGTCGAAGGAGTCGGCAAAGGCGCTGATGACGCTGAGGATGGTGCCCTCGCGCGGCTCGGCCAGCGCCTGCCGCGCGGACAGGGAACCGGCGCGGATGGCGCGCGCCATGATGCCGGGCTCGATGGCGGCGCGGTTGCCGATGCTCTCGGCCACGCCGGTGAAGAACTGGGCCAGGATGGCGCCAGAATTTCCGCGCGCGCCGTCGATGGCGTCTTCCCCTACCCGGCGCATCAACTCGCCGGCGCCGGCGGTGCGTCGGCTCAGTGCGCCGGTCAGCACACTACCCAGGGTGAAGGCGAGATTGCTGCCGGTATCGCCGTCCGGCACCGGGAACACATTGATCTTGTTGAGGACATCGCGGTCGGCGATGACCCGGCGGGCGCCCGCGATCAGGGCCCTCCGAAGGGCGGGGCCGCGGATGCGGAGTCTCGGTGCTTGCAGGGCAATGGCATTCATCGTCGCGAAGTCTGCCGCATGCCGCGTGAAGCGCCATGCTGCGCTGCATCATGGCGCTGCGGAAGTCGCAGGTTCCAGCTACACTTGGCCAATGCAACTATTTGCCCATTCGGCGCATCTGACCTTGCATGACCCGCCATGAGACCGCCGAAATGTCCCGTTTGCTGCTGGCCCTGAGTCTGTTCGCCTTTGCCGCGATTGCGTTGGCCAACGAGCCCACTGCAACCGACGACACGCCCTCGGCCAAGCCGGGCAAACCGGCTGCGACCGCCAGCAGCGAATCCGAAGCACCGGCGGCACCGGCTGCGCCCGCGCCTGCACGCAGCAGCACCACGCGCCCCGCGCTTCCGCGCTGGCACAGCCTGCTTCCGGGAATGATCCGCTAGTTCAGAACAGTGGCGGGAAATGCACGGTGAAGCGTGCGCCACCCAGTTCAGTCGAACGCTCGACCTTCAACTCGCCACGATAGGCGCGAACGATGTCCTGCACGATCGCCAGGCCGATGCCATGGCCGTGTACGCGTTCGTCGCCACGCACGCCGCGTTGCAGCAGGTGGTCCACATTTTCGGCCGGAATGCCCGGGCCATCGTCTTCAATCGCGAAGAACACACCCGGCCGGCGATTGCCGTTGGCCGGCTCGACCTTCACGGTCAGCAACACGCGTTGCTTGGCCCACTTGAAGGCGTTCTCGAGCAGGTTGCCCAGCAGTTCCTGCAAGTCGCCGATCTCGCCATAGAAGCTGGCGTCGGCATCCACTTCGAATTCGCAGAACACGCCCTTGCCGATATAGACCTTTTCCAGGCTGGCGACGATTTCCTCGGCGCGCGGCTCGATGCTGATCGGCGCGGAGAACAAGGCATGGCCGCTGCGCGCCGCGCGCGACAACTGGTAGGACACGATTTCATTCATGCGCTGGATCTGCGCGGCCACTTCACTACGAAGCTCGGCTTCGTCCGCGCCGGAATCCAGGCGCGAACGCATCACGGCCAACGGCGTCTTCAAGCTATGCGCCAGGTCGGCCAGCGTATTGCGGCTCTGGTCGAGGTGCGTGTATTCGCTTTCGATCAGGCCGTTGATGCTGTCGGTGATCTGCTGCAGTTCCGGCGGATGCCGTCCCGACAATCGGTCGGCGACGCCGCGGCGCACGCGGGACAATTCACTTTCCAGCACGCGAAGGGGTTGCAGGCTCCAACGAAGCACCAGCATCTGCACCAGCAACAGCAACACCGCGGCCATGCCCAGGTAGCCCCACAAGGACGCGCGGAACACGCCGACCTGGCGGTCAAGTTGTTCGGCGTCTTCGTAGATGGCGATGGTGAAGCGGGTGATGGTGCCTTCCTGCCCGGTCTCGCCCTGTTCCCAGGCAACGCCCGTGCTGAAGCGGTAGTACTTGTGCGCGATGCCCTTGTCGTCGACAAAGCCTTCAAGCTCCGGCTCGAAGCGTTGCTCGCCCGCCTTCAACAGTTCCGGCTCGGGCAGGTTGCGGCCGAGTACCGAGGGCGAATTCCAGTGCAGGGTCTTGCCGCGCACCACCGCATACAGGCCGCTGCCCGGCTGGCGGAAACGCGCATCCGGCGCCTGCCCTTCGGGCGGCTCGATCAACTGGCTGTCGCGGGTGAATTCGAACGCGCCCAGATAGGCATACGCGTCGTTCTGCAGGCGTTCCTGCAGGTTGCTGATGGCCGTGCGCTGGAAGGCCTGGTCCAGGGCAATACCGGTCAGCCCCAGAAAGGCAACAAGGCCAAGGCTCGCCGCAAGCAGCTGGCGGGCATGCAGTGAAAGTGCACGCCTCGCCACTCGCGGGGCCTTCGCGACCTTATTCGCTACGCGGGATAGCGAACCGATAACCGCGGCCACGGACCGTCTCGATCGGCTTCAATTCGCCTTCCGGATCGAGCTTCTTGCGCAGGCGGCCGATGAAGACCTCCAGCACATTGGAATCACGATCGAAATCCTGCTGGTAAATGTGCTCGGTCAGGTCGGCCTTGGACACCAGCTCGCCGGCATGCAGCATCAGGTACTCGAGCACCTTGTATTCGTAGCTGGTCAAATCCACGCCGGCGCCATTGACGCTGACCGTCTGCGCGGAGAGGTCGAGGCTGACCGGACCGCAATCGAGCGCCGGCTTGCTCCAGCCTGCGGCGCGACGCAGCAAGGCATTGATGCGGGCAAGCAGTTCTTCCACATGGAAGGGCTTGACCAGGTAATCGTCGGCGCCGGCCTTCAGGCCTTCCACCTTGTCCTGCCAGCTCGAACGCGCGGTCAGGATCAGGATCGGGAATTTCTTGCCTTCCGAACGCAGGTTGCGAACCAGGTCCATGCCCGACATCTTGGGCAGGCCAAGGTCGATCACGGCGACGTCGAACGGAAGTTCGCGACCGTGGTACAGGCCTTCTTCGCCATCGGCTGCGGCATCAACGGCAAACCCTTCCCGCTTGAGGCGGGCGGTTAGCGTTTCCCGGAGCGGGGCTTCGTCTTCGACCAGCAAAATACGCATGTCGTCTCCTCGGGTGGATCCGGCTGCGAGCCAGATCCGATTACTGTGGCGGGTCTTCGTCCGAATCGCTGGACGATTGTTTTTGCTTGTCCCTGCCTTTGGCAGGGCGATCCCTGGTCGGTGGATTGCTGGGGTCGTCCTGCACGACGCGCACACGGCCGTCTGCAGTCAGGACCTTCAGGCGATACACCTCGCGCCCGTCACGTTGCATAGGTTCGGCCCGAAGGACCTCACCGCCAGTCTGCCGTTCCACCCGCCGGACGGAGTCCGGCAGGGAGCCACGGTTACCCTTCGCCGGCGCCTGGGCAGGGCCCTGGGACGGCGGGTCGGTTGGCGGGGATTGCGCCCAAACGCTGCCCGTTCCGACCAGAATGGCCGCAACAAACAGGGTTTTGACACTTCGAGAGAAGCTAAACATGCGCCGGGATGGTATCCGATGAAAGTGAACAAGCCAAAGCTTGATGGGCGGAGTTTGGGGCTCAGGCGATGAATTCGGTCTGAACCTGAACGGGCAAGGTTCAGTAAACCTCGGCCACGCAGCAGCGCAGGGAGCCGCCGGCCTTCTCAATTTCGCTCATGTCCACGGACTGCAGGGTGAACCCGGCCGAGGCCAGGATGGCGCGATTACTGGGGCTGAGCGCCCGGGCGCCGGCCTGGCTCATCCAGACGGTGTCCTCGGACAGGGCCAGGCAGTTGCCGGCGAAGGCGGTCTTCTCGGCGTCACTCAGGCGCAGGGCCTGGCGCGGGTACAACTCGGCGATGGCCTGGGCAACGGCCGGATCGGCGAAGCCATCGTCGGCGATGACGGCCGCCCTGCCGGCCAGGATGCTGAGCACGACATTGCTGTGGTACTCGTGCGGGGCCAGGTCGAACATCAGCGTGGCGCGCAGGCCGAAGGCCTCGTGCATCGCGGCGGCGCCTGTCGCATCGCAGCGCTCCGACAGGCCGCAGAAACCCAGGCCGCGGCGATGGTCGATGACCAGCGAGCCGGTGAGTTCACAAATGCCCGATTGCTTGCGCAAGTCCACTTCCTCGTAGCGCAAGACATCACGGAAGAAGCCGCGGATGTCGGCGCGATCCACTTCCGCCTGCCGCACCGGATGGCGCATATGGCCGAGGATGAGTTTGCCGCGCGCGGTGGCGAACACATTGTTGGGAAATTGCGCGTCGGGCGTTTTTTCATTGCCGGGAAAGCAGATCGTCGGAAGTGATTGCGACAGTGCGCGGTGCAGCTCGCGATGCTGCTGCAGCGCGAGTTGCGGATCCACTGAAACGCGCAGGTCCATGTACAAGTTGTCGCTGGCCGATTGTTCGGCGAGGGAAAAACCTTCCGGCGCAATCAGGAATGCCGCCTTTGCCGTGGCCGGGCCAAAATCGGTTGGCGCATTGCGGGCGAAGTCGCTGAATTTGCCGATGTCGCGAGTGATCACGCCGCTTGCTCCGAGGGTTGGGTGGCGGCGATGGCCTTTTCCAGCAGAGCCAGCCCGGCATCGCTGCGCGGCGCGCCTTCGCTGAGGATCTGCCGGTAGGCGCGGCCGCCAGGTTGCGCGTGGTACAGGCCGAGGATGTGCCGGGTGATGTGCTTGAGTGCGAGACCCTTGTCGAGATGGCGCTGCACGTAGGGCAGGTACTCGCGCAGCAAGGCTTCGCGTGTGCGCGGTTCGCGACCCGACAGTGCACAGTCGAGCAGGTGCAGCCGGTAAGGTTCGTGATAGGCCATGCGGCCGATCATCACGGCATCGACGTGGGCGAGTTGTTCGACGCAAGCCTCTACCGTGGCGAGGCCACCATTCAAGCTGATGCGCAGCGCGGGGCGTTCCTGTTTCAGCCGGTGCACCCAGTCGTAACGCAGCGGTGGAATGTCGCGGTTCTCCTTGGGCGACAGGCCGCTGAGCCAGGCCTTGCGTGCGTGCACGATGAAGTCCTGGCAGCCGGTGGCGGCGACCGTGTCCACGAATTGCAGGAAGGCGTCGTAGTCCTCCTGTTCGTCGACGCCAAGGCGGCACTTCACTGTGACTGGAATCTTCACCGCATCGATCATGGCGGCGATGCATTCGGCCACCAATGGCGGTTCCTTCATCAGGCAGGCGCCGAAGCGACCGGCCTGGACGCGGTCCGACGGGCAGCCGACGTTGAGGTTGACCTCGTCGTAGCCCCACTGCTCGCCGATGCGCGCTGCATCGGCCAGATGTTTCGGATCGCTGCCGCCGAGTTGCAGTGCGACCGGATGCTCGCTGTTGTCAAAGCCGAGCAGTCGCTCGCGATCGCCGTGCAGGATTGCCTGCGCGTGGACCATTTCCGTATAGAGCAACGCATCCGGCGCCAGCACGCGATGGAACGCGCGGCAATGGCGATCGGTCCAGTCCATCATCGGGGCTATGGCGAGCCGTGGGCCTAATGTTTTCAACGACTTGCCGCCTGAATCAGTGGGTTAGCGTTCCCGGCCATGCCCGGTTATTCCCGGCCTTTCCCGTTGCTTCCCGTCGCGTTGTGCCGCTATTGTGCCGACCAGGGGCCGCGTGGGGCGGTTCGGGGAGTTCCGGCACAATGGCGACGATCACACCCCGCGATGGCGGCTGGCGGGCGCAGGTTCGCAGGAAAGGGCACAAGGCTATCAGCAAGCAGTTCCGCACGAAAGCGGCGGCTGAACGCTGGGCGCGAGGCGTAGAGGATGCCGTAGCGGCAGGGGAGTCGCCCGAGGCGCTGGCCCTGACCGTGGTGCAGGCCGTTGACCGCTTCCAGAAGGAAACGGAAAAGGACAAGCCGATCAGCGCGACCAAGGCCGGGAACCTGAAACAGTGGCGGAACGGGACAGCGGGGGAGGTTTTGCTCGGGGCGCTAGAGGCCCGGCACATCATCGGCCACGCTCAGGCTCGGACATGCGGCCCGGCGACGATGGCGATGGAATTGCAGTTCCTGCATGAAGTCTTGGAGTACGCCCGCCATGCGTGGAGCATGAAACTAGGCGACCCGATCAAGGATGCGTGGCCTGTGTTGAAGCGTAGCAAGCTGGTGGCGAGGTCGAAGGAACGGGACCGCCGACCCACGGACGATGAACTGGCACGGCTTCGCGTGTACCTGTCCGCGAACAAGCGGATGCCGATGGCTGACCTGATGGACTTCGCCATAGCGTCAGCGATGCGGCTGGGGGAAGTGACGCGGATTGCGTGGGCCGATCTGGACGCGGCCAAGTCGCTGATACTCGTTCGCCAGCGAAAGCACCCGGTCACGAAAAAGGACGAATGGGTGCCACTGCTGACCGAGGCGCGGGCGATTGTAGAGCGCCAGGAGCGCAAGTCGCCGCGTATCTGGCCCCATCACTCGGACAGCGTGAGCCGTGCGTTCCAAGCGGCCTGTGATGCGCTAGGCATCGTTGACCTGCATTGGCACGACTTCCGGCACGAAGGCATCAGCCGATTGTTTGAGGCAGGTTACCGGATAGAACAGGTCGCGCTGATTTCAGGGCATCGGGATTGGAAGTCGCTCAAGCGATACACGAACCTGCGGCCCGAATCGCTGACTATGCTCGGTTAGGCCTTCAACGTATTCGCCGCCGACTCAAGCCGCGCCGTCCAGTTTCTTCAATACCAGCCGAATCAGCCCGATCAGAACCCGGGCCGCCAGCTTCATGAACGCCTTGTCTTGGGCCGTGGTCGTGGTCGCTCGGTCGCGGTAGATGCGCAAGTCCACTAGCGCCGCTTCGGCTTGCTGGCGCAGGGGCAGGTCGTTACCGGTGGCCGCAGCTTCCGCCGCCTTCTCCGCGCTCAGCGTCCAGTCGAACGCCGCGACAATGGCCGCGCCTTGGGTCTTTTGCGCTGCGGTGGCGAACGGCGCGTAGGCCACAACGACAGCGCCCACGTTGCCGCTGACTGACTCCACCGGAACACCGGCATCGTTCAGGCGATTGGCGAGCACTTCAAAGGCTGCGCGGGGCTGGGATAGGTCGGTCATGGGATGATTTCTCGCGCCCACAGGGTGTACTTCGGGAACAGGTTGCCGGGGGTGCTGGTCTTCGTGAACACGGGATAGACCACGCGGGCGGTGGAATCGAGCGCGACGTTCAGCGTCACATCGTTGCGAATGTCTTGGTTGGCCGCCTGCGAAATGGTGGAGGCCGTGCCGAGCGAGCCGCCAATTTGTACTTCTGCGGCGGTGAATTGGTACAGGTTGAACGTCCAGTACTGTGTACCGCTGCTAGTGGTCAGGACGTACATCACCAGCGACATGCGCGTGAGGTAGAGGTTCGCCAGCGAAGGGACGGGCCAGCGCACCGGGGCCGTGGCCGTGGACGAGTACGCGGGGTTGGTGTAATTGGTGCCAGGAACCGGAAACTCCGCGACAGTCATCCACGCCGACGCGGCCGAGTTGTAGAAAATCAGCTTGTCTAGATCGGTGCGGTAGAACAGGTCGTTATCGGACGGGCTGCCGGGGTTGCTGGTGCCGGTGCTGATGCCAGAGCCTCCCGAGCCATTCGCCGCCGCCGTGATGCGGCCCTTCGCGTCCACGGTAATGTCGGCGCTGGTGTACGAGCCTGCCGCGACCGCTGTATTCGCCAAGGTCGCCGCCACCGAGCCGGAACCCGACGCGGTTACATCGCCGGTTAGGGCGGTGATGCCGCCACCCGCAGACTGCGGAACTATCGGCCAGGATTCTTCGTAGTGGTCTTCGTAGATGACAACGGTCTGCCCGCCACGGTCAGGCAGCGCGGCTTCGTTGACCTCCAGCGTGTAGCCGGTATCAGGGTCGCCAAACACGTTGATCGAGCCGCTGGGATGGATAACCGTGGGGTCGTTGTCGGGAATCGCGGCTACGGCCTCGCTGGCGGCTGTGGCGGTGGCTTCGGTGGCGACGAGGCGCGTATGCACACGGCGGAACCAGTCATACCACCAGCGCGTAGGCCGGAAATCAGGCGTGACTAGCTCGCCGTGTTGGCCCGGCAGGTTGGGGTCAACGCTCATTAGCCAGCTACGCCTATCTCGCCTTCGCCTTGAATTACCAACGAGGTCGTTGCGCTTGCGACGCCGGTAAAGAAGTCGGCAGCGTCAAGGCGCACGGAGCCGTACCAGTCCACGTAGCTATTGGCCGCAACGCTCAGGCCGGTTCCTAGGAATTCCGTGCCCGCCGCACTCGCGCCCGTCGCGCCGATGTAGCCCGAGAACGTGACCGCACCTGCGGTTTTGTTCACGATGCGGATATGCCGCAGGATGATGTATTGCGATGAACTGCCCGCGTTCGTGCCGCCAGTAGCGGTGGGCGGGTTCAGGAGATTGCCGACCGCGTTAGCGACCGCGACCGGGCCGAAGCGGAAAACTTTGTTCTGCATGGGGCTTCCTAGTGATTAAACCGGCCCAATCGCCAGCCACGTAAACGCGACGGTGCTGGTAATGTCCGTGGACCCGCTGCCCTCGTCTTCCGCGCCTGCGAAAAGTGAGGCGGTGAAGCCCGTGGTATTCGCGCTGAGTGCTTGCGCCGAGCAACGCGCAGCTGGAGTGTCGGAGGTAACGCCACCAGAAGTCGGGGTGACTTGCACGGTGTAGGGCGTGCCGGAAAATGCAACGCCGAACGTGACGGCTTTCGTGGTCACAACAGACGCGGCGGTAGGCGCGGTATCGCTACCCCATTGCACGCGGATATTGCCGAACGTGAAGCCGCCGGCTGATGTGTTGGTCTGCGTGAAGCTGCCCGGAAGCGTGTCCTCGTCATAGACCGTCGCCGCAGGAAACGCCGTCCACGAAACCGTGGTGCCGTCCGTGCCTACGTACTTGCCGCTGTTGCCGGTGGGGTCGGGGACTTCGCGGATGGCTCGCCACGATGCCGTGACACCATCGGTTCCATACACATCGTCTTCGTTGCCGGTGGATGGGTCTAGCGGAGTGATGCCTCCCGCCTCCTGGCCCTGCACATCATCGCGGGACCAGACAAGCGCACCATCAACGCCGCCGCCCGTGTAGAGCCGAACGCGATATACGCCGTCGAGCCATACGTCATCCTCTGCACGGCCCGATGCGTCCAGCGTGACCGTGGAGCCGAGCGAGGGGGACAGGTCGGCCCCGTCATAGACGTTCTTCGGCGTGGTCGTGTTGTTCTCAAAAAATCTCAACTCACCGGCGGCAGCCACAGTGCCGTCATCGAGCCTGTACTGAGTATTTTGATCGAGTAAGCGGAATCCAGACATTTATTTCGTCCATGAAAAAGCCCGCACTAGGCGGGCTTGGGTGGGGCTTTGTCTCGGGGCGATTAGCTCGACCGAGCGAACTCGCCAAAGTGTCGTCGTCTTGCTTCTGATGCAATCAGTGCGGCGAGGTCAACGTCCTCGTGTACGCCAAGATGTATCCGCTTGTAGTCAACGGTGATATATGCCTGCCATTTGCCAGAGCATCCGTTCCAGTAAACGCCTCGTGCGCCACTGGAATTTTTGGTTGACTTGCAGCTATTCCGAACGTTCTGTGCAGCAGACGCTTCCCGCAGATTGGCTGGGCGATTGTCCGCCCTGTCCCCGTTTATATGGTCAAGGTGGCCGACCGGCTCTCTGCCGTGAAACAAAGCGAACACGATGCGGTGGGCGCGGTAACGCTTAGAGTCAACGGACAGCGACCGATAGCCATACGCGCTATGCCCGCCTGCAATTGCCCCCGCCTTTGCTCGTGACCAGCTCCTATATTCGCCACATGGCCGATCCTGCCTCCAGCGAAGCTCCCCGGTCGCGGGGTCAAGAGAAAGCAGTTCTTTTAGCCGGTCTATATGGGGCAGATTAATGGCTTGCTTCATGCGCGCGATTTTAGCATAAAACCCGCCACTTGGGCGGGTCGGGGATTTGTGTTAAAAGGGGGGCTATGGACAGAGGAACAATGATTGCGATTGCCCTAGCGCCCATCGTCGGGCCGGTGATCTGGTGGGCCTTAACCCGTCCCGGTTTGGCCCTGCATAACTGGCTCTGGAAGCGCCTGCCCGATGGAAGGCTTCGGCGCATCCTGTTGGGCAAGGTCAGCGATAACTGGCTGCCCCACGGCGGGAAAGACCCGAACCCTTAGCGGTTTTCGTCCCGCATCAGCGGAAGCAATCCGGCAGGCAGTACGCGCTGCGGCTGCGACTTTTCAGCCAGCCTTGCAAGCCCCGTCAGCACATTACCGCGCCCTTCGCGCATCATCAGTTGCGCCAGGAAGTCACTGTTGGCAGCGCGTCCCGCTGTTGCGCCTCCCGCAACACGCCCGGCCATGATCGGCCACGCCAGCGGGTTCAGCGATTGCGCGGCCAGCATCCGTTCTGCGGTTCCCGATGATGGCGGTTCCTTGATGCGCTGACCGATGCGGGCAAGCTCACCCAAGCCGCCACGGCTGCCGGTCGCCATTGCTTCCTTGCCGTAGTTGTTGGCAGTCACGCGACTCATCAGCGCAGCCGGTGAAAGCTCGCCGCCGTCGCCCTTGGCTACAAGGTCACGAATCGTCTTGCGGTTGCCGTACTGACGGCGCAGCGCATCCCACGCCGTCTTGTCCTTTGGCGAAATGCTGGCGTCCATCGCCTCACGAATCGCGTTCTTAACGTTGCCCACGAAATGCGCCGTAGTGTCGCCGCGCTTGGTCACTTGCCCGAGCGATGAATCAAGCGCCTGATACGCCTTGCCGGGGACGAATACGCCGCCCTGCCCGGTCTGTGCTGCGTCATAGAATCGCTGCACGGCAGAGCGCACGGCAGAGCCTACTTCCGGCCCTGCGGAGTCGGCTTCTGCAACCGCATCCTCTAGCCGCTTCACAACGTCCGGGGTAACTTTCAGGTCATTGCGCGAGGTCAGCGTTTCAAACTGTTTCGATTGCAGCGCCTTCACCTTGGCGTAAACGTCAGGCGTGACAACGGGCGCGTCTGAGCCAATTTCCTTGGCGACTTCGCGGTTGAACGCCGCCGACTGTTGCGCGGCATGGCCCTTCGCACCGGAGCCGGGAAGCCCCTGCAACGTGGAGGCCATGAACTTCATAAAGCGCGAGTCAGACAACTGCGCCGGGGTCAAAGTGATGCCGCGAGCCTTGGCCGCTTCGTACAAAGCGCGAACTTCGGGCTTGATCGCTTCCGCAGCCCGAGCGCCCGCCTTCTGCAATGCCGGGGCTATCTTCGCGCCGACGCCGCCAAGTGCCGCGCCGATAGCGGTGTTCCCTAGGCGCGTTTCACCCGTGGCTACTGGCTGCGATGCAGCGAACGGAACGGCAGCGGCAGCGCCCTTCAGCACCGTCGAACCCCTGCCGCCATAGCTAACGAGCTTGGCCGCGTTCGCGCCAGGAGTCAGGACTTGGGTGACCGCGCCCGCAGTATTGCCCACGATGCCCGCAGGCGTGTTCATCAGCGCGTCGTCCACCTTCCGGCGTTCGTCAATGCGGCCCTGAATCTCTGCGCTGCGGCTGTTGTCCTGCCCGGTAATCAGCCCACTCATGGTCTGCGGACGCGGGGCCACCTTGTCGGCCACGTTCGCATAGATTTGCGCCAATCCCTGCCCGGTGTCCACGAAGGATTTGCCGAACGCAGCAACACCCGTACCGAACGCGCCCATATCGTTCGTGACGGGGTTGCGGTCGCGGTATTCGGCGGCTTGGCTTTGCAGCAGTTCGGCGCTGCGCTTCTTGGGCTGCCACGCATCCGGCTTCTGATAGTTGGCCTGCGCATAGGCGAGAACGTCCGATTCACTCGCCCCTTCGGGCGCGTTGATTTCGTAGCTCTTGCCGTCAGGCGCGGTGATTCGGTACTTGGGCATCAGTCAACCGCCTTGATAGACCAGCCAGTGTTTGCAGGCGCAGCAGTCGGGGCCGATTGCTGACCACCGATGTTCTGATAAGCCGCCTTCAAGTCGGCCATGTATTCGCGCAACGCCTTGACAGCCGCCTTGTTCACTTCCGGCGCGAGGCGCGAGCTGGGCAGTTGCAGGCTCGCCAAGCGGGACTCAAGGTCGGACTGTGCGCCCACACCAGGAACACGGGTAAGCGCGGTCAGGACCGGCAGAATCGCTGCCGCCGACTGCTCCAACTCTTGCCCCTGCGGCGTGAGGTTGATTGCGTACTGATCGGCAGGGCCGCCGTCAAAGATGCGGTTTCCGGCGATGCTCTGCGCGGCCTTGTCCAGCCGGTCAATCTGGCGCTGCACCGTGTCGAGCTGCGCCATTTTGATGCGATTGCCCTGCCCGGTTTTCTGCGCTTGCGCGTTGCCGGACTGGCCGCCGCCCACGACGAGCCGCTTAATTTCCTCTGGAGTCGCGCCCATCTGGCGGGCCATTTCGACTCGGCGCTGCAACTCGGTCGGAGCCTGTGCGGCTTGCGGCTTCGGCGCACTACGCAACTGCTGACCGCCGCCAAACTGCGACGGGGCCACGTTGCGCGGCGGCAAAGTGACTTGCGACTGATTGCCGCCGTTCGCCATATCCATCATGGCTGCCTCGCGCTGTTCCGGCGAAAGGTCATCACTCAAGCGCACGATGCCCTGCGGGGTTTGGTACATGCCCGGCTGAGGCGCTTGTGGGGCCGCAGGGGCCGTTTGCGGGCCTTGGCCGACCATGACAGGTGCGGCGGACAGATTGCCCTTGTTGACCCCGTAGAAGCCGTTGCCGGTGTCAATGATCTGGTTGTTCGGCGCGTTCTGGCCAAGCTCGCGCACGGAACCGTCGCGCATGATCGCCATGCGTCGGCCCTGTGCATCCACGAACGAGGATTGGACGCCAGCGGCTTGGCCCTTTGCGCCGCCATAAACCTGCGCGATCTGCTGCGCCATGCCGTCAATTTCCGGCGAGTACTCGGGCGGGGCTTCGGGGATTAGCTGCGAAAGCTGCGGGTGCATTTGCTTGTAAAGGCCGGGCCGCATGGACGCAGGCGCATTGACCAGCAAGCTAGCAAACTGGCCCAACTGCTCGCGCTTGCGGTCTTCCTGGCCCTGCATGTCGTTACGCACGGCAAGCGCGTTTCCGCCATTGGCCTGAATGCCGCGCAAGTCGGGTGCGCCGCCTGCCGCGTAGTCGCCCATCAGTCCGGCGAGGCCTTGCGCCTGCTTCTGCTCTCGCGCCTGCCCGAAGGCTCTCTGCGAATCGCCGTAGTAGTCGAACATTTTCAAGCCCTGCATTACCGGCTCCCGAAGTACGAGCTGAGGCCTTGTGACAAGCCACTCAGCCCCGTTCCCCATGCGTTGCCACGGTCGTATGCGCCCTGTGCACCCGCCTGCCCCATCTGGCCGTAGGCTCCGCTGATTTGGTTGGCCGTGTTCGCGCCCAACTGACCCACGCCCGCCGCAGCGTTCTGGCCGAGGTTTGCACCCCACTGGAGCGCGCCACGATAGTTGCCGAGGTTCTGACTGGCGAGGCCGTTCAAGCCCTGCGCCAAGTCCATCGCGTAGCCTCCCGATTGCAGGCGGCCCCGTGCGGATGCGCTGTGGTCTTGGCCGTAAATCATCTGTTCACGGGCGTACTTGTAATCGGGCGAGTTTTCAAAGCCCGAGTAGTCACCGGACATAAGCGACTGCAAGCCACCAAGCCCGCCCGCACCCGTGCCGTAGCCCACGAAGGGCTGTTGGTCTGCGCGGCTCTGGTCGTACTGACGGCGCTGCTCGGCAATCGCGGCTTCCGATGCCTGCGTCTGCGCGTCCTGCGCGTCCCCTGCGGCTCGGTTCTGCAAATAGCCGCCCAACAGGCTCGCGCCCGCACCAATCGCTGCTCCAGGCATCGTCAAAGTTCCTTGATGTAAAAAATCACGTCCATGTGCCGACCGCCCTTTTTGGCAGCGTTCGGAATCGTTGCGGATGCCACAAAGCCCAGCCGTTCCACATACCGGCGAGCCGGTGCGTTTTCAGCGTTCAGCAGGCCAATCACGGCCCGCGCATCGGTGTTCAGTCGCAGCCATGCAAGGGCTTCCACGCCCAAGGTCACGCCCCGCGCCCGATGCTCTGGCAGCACGGCCAAGTGGCCCTCCACCATCACGCCACTGTGGCGGTTGAATACGAAGCAGGCCGCGTCATCGTCGGGCATCAGGTACACGCACGAAGGCGAAGGCATTGGCTGCCAGTCGTCCGGCGTTGAATCGTCGCTAACGTGCGGCCAAATCGCAGGGTGTTTCAGCACCTTGCAGATTCGGTCGGCATCCGTAACGGGTTTCACTCCCCGTCAATATCCGCAGAGGCCGCAATCAGCGTCACGGCGACGGGTGAGGTACATTCCAGCTTCACGACATGATGCCGACCCTGCCCGCAGCGTTTGCGCGTGATGCGCTTCTTGAAGTCGCCGGTCTCCGGCAAGTCGTGGAAGGTCGGGTCGCCAAACGTATGCCCGCCGTTTCGGCTGAGGCTGATTTGCAGAATCCGGTCTGCGGTGTGGTCGTCGCTCATGGCAGGGCCGCAAAGTAGGTGGCATCGGTCGCAATGTCAGCGTCCGAAACCGCTTGGTCATAGAGGATGCAGTCGGACAGCGGGCCAGCCCATGATGTATTCGGATTGAACGGCGCTGCACCGTTGCCGAAATAGATGCCATCGGACCCGGCATAGAACGCGCCGAGGTAGGGCGACGGGATGGCTTGGCGGTCCACTTCCGTGCCGTCCAGATACAGGATGATGTCGTAACCGCCCGCGCCGTCAGACTCGCGCTTCAAGCAGGCGCGATGCTTGGCGTTTAGTGCGATGGGCGTGGCGTAGATGGCGGTTCGCGTGCCACCTGAAACGCTATAGGTGCCGGTCAGCGTATCGGTCGCTGACAGGGACAGTTCCCAGTTCACCCGCCCAAGGCTAAAGTCATTGCCATTGCCGACGATGCGCTTCTTGATCGCACCCGCCGAGCCGTTGGTGAATTGGAACGTGCAGAACACCGTCCACTCACCGATGCCGGTCGCCACATCAAAGACAGCGTTAGCCGCAACCTGTCCACCCGAGCCGTTGCAAGTCAGCGAGCCATCCGAATTGGCAGAGATTGCCGCCGAGTAGGCCGCAACCGTGGAGCCGCCGACGCTGGCCGAGTGCGAGCCGTTGCGAGCCGCCACGGAATCCACCAGCGTGGTCCCGCTGCCTTCGTCCAGCTTCCACCATGCAATCGGCGCGAGGCTGATGACAAACTCCTGAATGTTGACCGTGTATTCCTTGGTCTGCGTGACCCCTGCGGCATCGGTCATCGTGACCGAGAAGGTGAACAAGGCCTCCACCGTCGCCGTGCCGGACAGAACGCCCGCAGACGACAGCGTGAGGCTGGTCGGCAGCGTGCCGAGGGTCTTGGCGAAGGTGTAAGGCGCGGTTCCCATTGAACCGCTTACGGAGTCACTGTAAGCCTGCGTGGTGTTGCCGTCCGCGAAGTCGCCGATCATGTCCATGACGTACTGCGCTTCCACCTTCGTGGCCGTTGCGCCAAGCGCATCAGTCGCGGTCACGGTCCAGGCGTTGTTGTTGGCCGCCGTGGTGTACGTTCCGGTAATCGCGCCCGTGGCCGCGTTGAGCGTCGTTCCCGCAGGCAGCGTTCCCGAGGTAACGGCAAACGTTATGGGCGAAACGCCGCCGATGGTCGCGTATTGAAAGTTGACCGCATCGCCCACAGCAGCGTCAGGCAAGCCGCCGCCAATGGTCAGCGCGCCGACCACTTCCTGCGTGTCGTCGAAGATGAGCGAGAACACGGAACTGGCCGTAGTCGCCTCGCCTACCGCCTCCACCACCGGCTCAAACTCATTCAGCGTGACGCGGTTCTGATTGTCGTGGAGTACGCCGGAAATACACAGCCGCGTGATGCGGTCTGCGCCTTCCAAGTGGTAATCCCAGTCCAGACGGAAGATGCGGCCACTGTTGTATTCGCCGCCGTACCAAGCGCCGTTCCACGGTTGCAGCCACGCCAAGCGCCAGCGGTTCATGCCGGACGACTGGCGACGATGCCACTTGCGGGTAGCGAGGTCGAAGCCCCATGTGTGGCCGCCATCGGGAAAGGTGACGTACCAAACCTTGTGGCCCTTGTCCTCCCACACGAAGGAAAAGGCTTTGGACAGGTCGTGTTCCGACCATGCCTGCTCAATCGCGTGCGTGGTGATGCGCTTGAAGGAATAGCCGCGCTTCTCGTAGCCGCTGCCGTCATTGCCGACGAGAAACACGGCCTCGTCCAGCAGGCTAATCGCGTGGGCCGAAGCCGCACCGCGATCAATGGAAATCAGCTTGTTCTGGAAAAGGGCGTTAGTCTCGCCCGTGTACTGGAAGTGATCGGTGGAGCGTTCGCCAAACAGGATGTACTCACCGTTTGCGACCTTGTGACCCACGATCAAATCAGGCTTGCTCTCGCCCTGATAGGTTTCCAGCGCGTTCCAGTTCAGCCCGTCATTCAGGGCGCTGTTCTGCGCATACCGACGGGACGGTTCGATGATGAGGAACAGGTTGCTGATGTACTCGGCCAGGATGCCACCGGGGAAGCCCGTGTCCGTGATCTGCGTCAGCGTGTCCAGCGTCCAGTCGTAGATGTAGCCCGCCGACCCGTTGACGATCAGAAGCTCAGTCACGCCGTTATGCGCGAAGGAGCACCGACCACGGCCAGGAATCGTCCCTTTCAGGCGCAGGGAGCCGTTCGGCATGACCTGATACAGCGAGGTATCCACCACAGCGAACAAGCGACCTTCGGCCACGTAGCCGCCGCGCTGGCGGGTCGCATCGGGAACCGTGGCGAACTCTTGCAAGCCCGGCACAGTGATAGCGATTTCGTTGGAGCGCGTGCCCGGACCTTCGGCGGCGACGGGCAGCCAGTTACACAGGTCTTGGATAGTCCACGGGGCGCAGTCGTCGCTGTAGGCAGACGATACGATGGGGACGGCGCGTTTCTTGCCCATCAGCGAACACGAATCCGCAGCGGGGAGCCGCCATACACGCGGAGTTGTTCGTCCGCATGAGCGCGAGCAACGGCGCGGGTGTACTGGCGCTCGTAAATCTCAGGGCTTGAGGCCGTGGACACGAACGGGAACATTTCGGCCAGCGCAGCGAACAGGAACACTTCGGGATAGCGGGCGAAGGTGGTCTGCGCGGCCCAAGTGGTTTCGTCTTTCAGGTCAAGCGTGGGCCGTGCGTAGTAGCTGCCCAGCACGTTAGCGGTGGCAGACGGCCAGAACTCCAGCTTGTCGCCGTTCTGTGCGGCATACACGGTGTGGCCCGCGTAACTGCCGTCAGCCTGGAGCTTGCGGATTTTGTCCAGCGGGACGATTTCAACAGGGGCATCGCCGCTGAAATACAACTCTTTCAGTTCGACAAGGCGCGAAGGCAGGGTGTAAACCGTGGACACGGGCGCGAGGTTAAGCGCCGTGACCATCGTGGAGGCGCGGAGGTCGTGGTAAACGCGGTTCTCTCCAAGGCCGATAATCAGGTCAGCCGTGGTCGGGCTGAAGCTCGCCTGCGATACGTCATCGCCATCAGCAAGCTGCATGAAGTTGACGCGGAAGGCGTCATAGTTGGCGAAGTTCACAGGCGGCCCTGCCACACACGGAACGCAGCAAGCGCGGGGTCGGCCAGGAAGCGGTCAACGTGCTTGGGTTCGCGCATGAACTCGGCAAAGGTCACGCCGTTGTCGTTCAGGTACTTCTGCACGAAGATGGCAGGCACACTCGCCGCCAGCTTCATGTCTTTTGAGCCGGTGTCACCGATGGCGCGAAGGTTCGCGCAATGGTCGGCCACGGCCTGCAAGTCGGAGTGATTCGCAGAATGGACGCTGACCACATGGTCGCGGTCCAAGGTTTCAAGCTGGAAATCCATCACCCCTCCAAAGAAAAGGGGCGGCCCTTTCGGAACCGCCCCTGTGTCACTTCCATGTGACTAAAGCGATTACGCGCCGGAAACGGTGCAATCGCGGATGGCGTACATCGGCTTCTCATCGCCCAGCCACAGCGAGGATTCCGTGCGGACCTGCCAGTTTTTGGCATCGCCCACGGTCGCCAACTGCTCGGACTCGAAGCCGCGCAGAACTGCGAGTTCGATCTTGTCCGGGTCGATGATGTAGACGGTGTTGCGGAGACCCGCGACAGCCACCGCCTGCACGCGGTTCGGCACGATCTTGGTCACGCCGAAGTCGCTGCGGTAGAAGTCGTAAGCCGCATTCAGGACAGCCGCCTGCTTGTTGCCGACTTCGTTGGTGCGCTGCACGCCGCCAGTGAAGCCCGAGATACGGACCTTGTGGGCAGGCGAGCAAAGGACAACCGAGCCGTCGCCGCCGAACTCGTAGCAGGACTGGATACCGGCCTTCAGTTCGTCTTCACCGAACGCGGTCAGAGCGCCAGCCACAGGCGCGGTGTTCGTGGTCGGGTCGGGCGAGGTGCCGATCACGCGGTCTTTGGTCAGGAAGCCGTACAGGCCGCGCTGCTTCGGAGCCACGGCATCGGTGCCGGTGACGGTTGCGCCGGAACCCAGGCAGGCCGCTTCCTGGTTGCGCTTGAGTTCGATCATCTTCTTCATCCGCAGGCGCTTGGCCTCGGAATCTCGACCGTACTTCTTGACGCGCTCAGCGGTGTTGGACACCGAGACCGTATCTTGGAAAATCTGGGTACGGTTGTTCAGCAGGGTCGGTTCGGTCTGCGCGGCGTAGGTCGCGTCAGCGCCTTCAATCGCGCCAGCGGTGCCGTCCGGGGTGGCGTAGGTATCGCGCTGCCACTCAAAGTAGTTGTTGTCCACGCTGCGGCGGCCAATCATGGACAGCAGCGGGGCATCGGACGGGTTGAAGTTGTAAATCTTGTCGGCCACATCCTCAGCGATCTTGACGACGCTGGGGGTAATCAGGGTGTTGGTAGGCATGGAACAGAGTCCTTAAATGAGGTCGGCAAGCGTGTTCAGGGATGGGTTGGCGTTATGCCGCTTCATCGCGTCCTGACGCTTAGCCAGTTGAGGGGGTTGGTTGTTGGTGGAAGGCTTGATGACCTTCGCCAACGTGGACACTGGTTTCATTTTGGCTTTCTCAGCCATGAGGCCGTCATAGGCTTTCGCCTTGTGGGCCATCGTCCAGAAACCGCTTTTCCAGAACGCCATATCCGCGTCTTTCGGATTGAGGCCTTGCTCGCCCACGTAGGCGGCGAGTTCTTCCTCTTTGGCGGTGTTCCAGTCCGGCAGGGTGTCTTTCAGTGCGGCTTGCGTCTCCAGAATCTGCTGCTGGATAGCGGATTGCCTCGAAAGGTTCCGTTCCTGCTCGACTCGGTGAAGTGCTTGCTGCGCCTTCTCTAACTGGCCCTTGCGTGACTCGTACAACTCTTTCTGTGCGATGTAATAGCCCGCGTCCTGACTCGCCCATTCCACGGGCGGCGGGTCGCCAAGCTGTTCCTGCATGAAGCTGACAATGGCGGTCAGTCGGCCCTGCGACTCAGTGAGCGCGGACTCGTTCTGCTGCCGCAGCGTTTCGACTTGGGCCTTGATCGGCTCCAATGCCTTGCGCTGCTCGGCTACTGCCATTGCTTTATTCGTGTAGTCAAAGCCCTTCTGGGCCAGCTCGATCACTTCCGATTGCTTGAGGGTTACGTCCTTGCCGTCATGTTTGATCGTGACGGTGGCTTCTTCCTCGCCTTCCTCGGGCTGCTCGTCCGGCTCGTCGCCTTCAACTTCTGGTAGTTCGGATTCCTCGGGGGCATCGCCACCCTCCGACTCGTCCGGCGTCTCGCTGGGTTCCATCTGGTTAGCCAGGGAGTCCAGCGATTCAACGCCTTCGCCCGGCTGGCTTTCGCCTTGGCCTTGCATTGTCATGGTCACTTCCTTGTGAAACGACACATCGCTTCCTAGCGATGCGATTGCCCCGAAGGGCTAATTACTGCGCCTTGCGCTTCCAAGCAGCGTCGGCCATACGCTCGGCCTGCGACTTCTGCTGGCGAATCTTGTCCTCGGCAAGCTGGCCCGTCCGCATGACGGACTCCAGCAGGTTTTTCACCTTGTCCAGCATCAGCAGCTTCTGGTGGATTTCCTCGCGCTCGCTTGGGTCGCGTGAATCACGCCATGCGCGAGTCAGGCCACCTTCAATCAGCGCGTAGCTGTCCGCATAGACAGCGTTATCCAGAACGGACTGCGCCATTTGGCCGCGCTGGGCCTCGTCGAAGTCGCTCATCAGGTCTCCGAGAACACGCCCAGAACCACATCAGACGCGCCCAGCGCCACCGGACGGACGACGCGGAACGTACC
The DNA here is from genome assembly GCA_001801685.1 of Gammaproteobacteria bacterium RIFCSPHIGHO2_12_FULL_63_22. GTDB lineage: Bacteria > Pseudomonadota > Gammaproteobacteria > Xanthomonadales > Xanthomonadaceae > Arenimonas. The sequence continues at coordinate 47,645 of MGYJ01000070.1, forward strand.
GGGGCCGACCAGCTTCATCACTGGTTCCTGCCCGCTTAGGCTGCCGATGAACAGGTCATTGCCCGGCGTGTCCTGATAGACCTTGCGATGCTGACTGCCGGGGATGCCAGCAGCGTCAGCGGTGAAAATGCCGACGTTGACATGCGCGGCAGCGGCCACCGCAACGTCACTGGAAACGCCAGCGCCGCCACCCGTGGTATTGGCTACCGGCAACGCGCCAGCCGGGGTAACTGCGCCAGTGTCGATGTAGGTCAGCACCGCACCCACAGTCGCAATCAGCAGCTCAGCGCCCGTGCTGCGGCCATAGACCTTGTAGCCCGTGGCGTTGGAGACAGCCGCCCAATTCACCGTGACGGTGTTGGTATTCGTGCCTGCGCCGACCACTTGGCTGGTCTCGGTCGATGCCAGGGTTTCGCCCACGGCATTGATCGCGCTGACGCGGTAATAGTAGGTAGCCGGAACCAGTGTGCCGCCCGTGGAGTCCGTGGAAAACGCCGCATTGACCGGCGTGGATAGCGTGGTGGCGAGGATCGTGGACTGAGCCATTATTGTTCCTGTGTCGGTTGGGATGCAGCCTTCTCGGCCATCTGTGCGTTGTGTGATGCCACGGCGGCGTCTAGTTCAAACTGGCGCTGCGCCTCAGCTTCCTTGACTCCGACAGCCATGCGCTTCGTCACGGCGTCAAATTCCTGCACGCGCAACTTGGCCCACTCGATGCTGTTGTCCTGTGGGGCGTCGGGCTGCTCGGGCTTCATGGCGATCTGCGCTTTAAGCTGCAAATCGGCGGCCTTCAACTGCTGGTCGCCCTGCTTATCGGCCACTTGCTGCTGCAACTGCTGGTTCTGCTGGGTCAGTTCCTGAAGCTGCTGGCCCATCTTCGCCATCTGTTCCTTGGCCTGCCCTTCCATCATCTTGAATTGCTCCAAGGTGGCGGGCATACCGGTCGGCTCAGGGTCCACGAACCGCTGCGGATTCTTGTATTCCTGCGCCTCCACATACAGGCGAATGGACTCGGCAATGTGCTTGGGCTGGACTACGCCAGCTTGTGCGCCCATCTGCTGAACCTGCATCAGCGCCATGATTCGCGCCGCCTGCTGCTCCTTGGTTCCCGTGCCCAGCCCGACATTGATCTTCGTGCGGAACTGGTTGCGGAACTCGCTCGGGTTGATCGGCACGAACTCGCCGTTAATGGCGATGATTTCCGGCATGTTCTGGTGCTGGACGCTGAGTTTCAGCATCTTCGCCATGAGCTTGCGCATACCGACCGCGAAGTGACGAGCCATCAGGCCCGTCCGCATGTCGGCCTTGGCGGTCAGCAACTCCACGCCGCCCTTGGTCTTGTTGATCGCGTTGGCATCCGTGCCCGCGCTGTAACGGTTGTAACCCGTCCGCGTCTCGGCCCAGGAGGCAATGTATTCGTTGAACTGGTAGGCCGGCGCGCCAAGGCTCGGCTGCATGATCGGCTGGATGGCATCACCCGCAGGGCCACGGCCACGAATCACGCCACCGGCACGAGAGTCCAGCACGTCGCTGATATTCACTTCCGCAGCGGTATTGACGTACATGCGCTGATTGACGCTCAGCAGCATATTGTCCTGAATGGCGCGGACGGTGTTGGTGCGAATCTTCTGCGGCTGGTAGGCGAAGTCTGCCGGGCAATCACCGAAGAACGAATGCGGCCTCGGGTTCGGGCAAATCCAGACGTAGGGATGCCCGTCCACCTGCTCAATCGGCTTGCTGCCGTCCGTCATCTTGGCCAGCGCATCTTCCATGAGGCAGACTTTCAGCCACTCGGCAACGCCATCGCCGTCAGCATCCAGCTTCATGTAGATTTCCGACCCTTCGATCAGGTCATGGCTTTCATGCGCCACGCCGGAAGTCAGGTCGCTGCCACGGTCTAGCAGGGCTTGGCTCTCCATATCGGACGGGCCAGTCGTTCCCGCGCCAATGTCCGATGTGTCGTAACCGTCCTGTTCCCACTCAAAGCGGCGGCGGTAGAACTTCTGGCCGATCACCGCAGGCTCAGCATCCCACTGTGCGTTCACGTCAACGCGCATCTCGCCAGGGGCCACTACCGCGACCTTGACGGACTTGGAGCGCGATTCCTTGCGCACAGTGAAGCTGATGCCCGTCTCGTCCTGTTCCGGCTCGCCGTCCAACTGCCAGCCATCTTGGACCAGCATGATTAGCTGCTCTTGGGTGCTGCCCTCGTACTTCTGCTTGGAGTCGTCGGCGTCTTCCTCCACCCACACCTTGACGAACCCGACCTTCTGGACGAGCGCATCCCAGAACCAGTCATGCACGATGGACACGCCATCGTTGCGGACATAGAACAGGTGGTTGATGTAAGCGGTCGCCAGCTTGGCTTCCTGCTCGCTGCCCTCCTGGCCGCGTCCCTCGAACTCCACCGCGTCATCGCTAGACACGAACATCTGCATGACTTGGGGCAGGAGGCCGTTGACCGTATCGGCCACGTCTGTTGCCACGAAGTCGGAACGGTCCAGCACTTCGGGCGGGGCAAACTCGCCCACCGGCTCAGCGTTGTAGGCCTCGATATTGCGCAGGCGAATCGCGCCGATTTCACTGTCAGGTGCGCCCAGCGACGAGCGCATGGCCTCAAGGGCCGCTGACTCAATATCCTCGTCAGTCAGCTTGCGCTTAGCGTCGGCCATTAGCGGTCAATCTCGGGTAATTAAGGGGGGCGTTGCTTGCCGTGGTCGGCTGGTCGGCGTGGTCAATAGCCATCAGCCCATAGGCATCCGCGCCATGACTCGCCCAATCGTGCTCAGGGCCAAGGCCAATGCCTCGCGCCTCGTCTTTCTTTTCGTGATACCAGCCGAGCGCATCGCGCCCTGCTTCCGTGGTGTCAGCGTTGAAGCGGATGGACGGGAACAGGCGGCGAACCGCCTCCACGCGCTTGCTAGCGGCCCCAGCGCCCATGTTCGGGATCACCTTGACCTTGTATCCCATCGCCCTAAAGGCGCTCTCGTAGCTGACCGCGTGAACCTTGTCGTTCGTGCTGCCATCGTGCGGCAGGACAATTGTGGCTCGGTCGGGAGTGTAGCCCCTAGACCGCAACCAGTGGGCATGAGCCTCGATGGGCTGGCCCACCGCTTCGTAATAGTCCAGCGTTCGGACTTCCACGCCCACGAACTGATTGGCCCACATCGTGAAGGCATCGGACTTCGCGCCCGTGCCGCCAATGTCGCAATGAATCCGAAGCGTTAGCAGCGGGTCGGCAGCAACAAAACCGATGCGGCCCTCGGCCTTGGCCGTCGCTAGCTGCTTGGCGAAGTACGCGCCCTCTGCCAGCGTGATGTATTCGCCTTCCCAAATATGGCCGTACTGGTCAGGCTGCATACGCAGGCAGTCCAGTCGCTCCTGGTCAAGCTGGGCATTGCGGAACGGGTTGTCGCGCCAGTTGGCCTCAACCACTACCGCGCCCGTGGGCTTCTCTGGCCCTCTAAGCATCTTGTCCACCGGGTCGGTCTTGCGGCGGGCGTTCCAGCTAAACCACAGCTCGGCAAAGTCCAATCGCATGATGGTCGGCTTGAGTAGGCCCAGGGAGTGCGCGGTTGCCGTCTGCGCCTCTTCCCACCATGCCCGCTTGAAGCCTTCCAGCGACTTCACAGACTCAGCCGTGTAGTCGTTCATGCCCTTGAATATCATCAGCCCGTCGCCGGGCGTCTGAATCACGTCACGGAACACCTTGAACCCGTCACGTTCGCCTAGGCGGAAATCGGACAGTTTGGCCTCGATCAGCGCCTTGGACGATTGCGCCAAGTCCTTCTGCACCTCTCGGATACAGACCGACCGAAGACCAGCACCGAAATCACCCGGCTCAGCTAGCGAATCCTCGATCAGCTTGCCACCGAAGAAATGTGACTTGCCGGAACCTCGCCCACCCCATGCGCCCTTGTACGGGGCCGGGGCTAACAGTGGCTCAAAGACCTCTGCGGTCTTAATCCTTAGTACGGACAATCTCGCGCTCGATGCGCTGGAATGTCAGCGGGTTATCAGCATCGCCAGCCACGGTGAACGGCAGCAGTTTCGGGTAGATGCTCGACCAGAATGCCCGTTCGTTCTCGGGCGCTTCCTTGCACCAAGTAAGCAAACGGTCAGCGCCGCCCAAGTCCTCTGCCGCCTTGGCAATCACATCCTTAGCGGCTTTCGTGGTCTTGTTGACCGACCCTTTAGGGCGACCGGGGCCGGGCGTGCCATCCCCTACTCTCGGTTTGTCGTCCGTTTGTTTATCGGTCATGATTGCTCTCTAGGGCTGGCCGAAGCCTTGGCCGTTACTTGTGCTTGTCTAAATAGGCGGCGAGCGATCGAAGGCGCTCTGCGTTGTCCCGCCCATGCCCCAAGGCAAGGTTGCAGGACGAGCAAAGGAGGTCGCGGACCTTCCCGGTTTCGTGGTTGTGGTCTAGGTACGCTTCAGGCAGAGAGGCAAAGGGCTGACCGCACCCCTCAATCGCACAACGCCCTAGCTGGGCGTCAAACATCGCCTGCTTGTCGGCAAGGGTTATCCCATACCGCTTCAACAGGCCCCGGTTTGCCGTGTAGTCCTTCCTGGCCTCGGTGGCGTTTCGCCGCCTGTCATTTTCCCTGAGCGTGGCCCGGTATTCTTCCGGCCTTTCGGCCAGAGCTTTCCTCCTGGACCTCATCGCGTCATCGGCAAGGCGACGTGAGTACAGCGGGTCGGCGGCGATGCGCCTAAGCCGGTACTCCCGCTTGTAGGCGCGCTCCGCGTCAGTCAGTGGCATTAGGCAGAAGTCACAAGGCCCCAAATCGGCTCAGCTTTCGTCCCTTTGTTGACATGCCACTTGCCCGTATCCAAACGGATACACGCCGAGCCGATGCCAGCCTCACCTTCGCCAGTCGCAACCGGGTCGCCGTCCGTGTAGTCCACCGGAGCGCCAGCCGTGGCATAAATCCAAACGTCGCCGTGAAGGTGCATCTTGGCGTCCTGGAACTTGGCAACGCCAGCGGACGTTACCAGCGAGGCCTTGCCGTTGATCTTGCCGACCGAAGATGCCGTGCTGACTTCCAACACCTGTGATTCATTCGCCATCGTCTTGTTCCTTGGGTTCGGGCGTCTTGCCCTGGTTGAAGTTGTCCTGTTCCGCCTTGTGGGCTTCGGACGCCTGAAAGATTGCCGCCCATCGCTGGGCTAGTTCGTCATCGCTGATTGCTTGTGGCCTGCGGCCTGAACCTTTGCCCGACATGCTTACCTCGGCGGCTTCTTGGCTGGCTTGGCAGCAGGCTTAGGCGCTGGCTTGCCCTTCTCGGCCTCTTTCAGCTTGTCGTCCAGCTTCTTTGCCTTGGTCTTGGCATCGTCGCCCATGAAAAACCGCTTGATCGCCATTAGAGTCCTGCCGCCTTGAGTTGTGCTGTCGAAAATGCGAGGGGAAATGTACCCATCAGCGCAATGTGCCGATTGCCTGCCACCCGCCCGAAGCGCAGCAGGTCGGTGAAGTCCAGCGGGCTGCCGAACATGAAGACCTTGGTGCCGAGTGCTGGCGTTCTGCCTGCCTTAGCGCCCTTGCCCAGTTCTGCCACCGCCTTGAACTCGCAGCTAACCGTCAGCAGCGCGTGGTCGTTGCCGTCATCCACGGCCTTCCAAATCTCGCACAGCCTGCCGTTAGCGGTCAGCGTGGCGAACCTGTCCGGCTTGCCTACGTGTCCGGCAATGCAATGTGTCGCGGTCAGAATCGTGTAGCGCCCTACGGCAGTTCCCGAACATCCGCTATTGCCGATCTTGAGCGTCAGCGTGGATGCGTGAACATGCTCGTATTGCGGCGCGGCTTCGCAGCCCATCATTCCCAGCAGGGCGATCAGGGCGAGGCTGCGCATGGTGGTGGCCTTAGTCGTCGTTCTTCCAAGCCCGCTTATGGACGCGCTTGTTGTTTTGCATGTGTTGAATCGGCCTGATTGCCTCGTAAAGCCAGCGGATCACGCCATTGGGCTTGCCGCTGTACTTTCGGTCAATTGCGACCCATCGCTTAACCGCTCGCGGCGCTTTCACTGCATTACCTTTGCATTACCTGTTTTTACCGCAGCAGGGCCGTAAGGCCGTCGCGGGGTTCCGGCGCTGGCGTGAGGCCCCAGCCATGCTTGCCCTTAGGATCGCTACGCGGGGTTGTGCGTCGTCCCTTGGTAACCTTCGTGCGCCGCCTGCGAGCTGTGTCGCCCGCAGGACTTCTTACTTCGCCACCGCCTGCTGCTCTCTAATCCAGTCCTGCAAGGCAATCACTTGCCCTGCGGTTTCGGCGCACGTTCCATAGTTGGAGACAACGGTTTCGGCAGCGTCTTGAGCTGGGACGGGGGCCGCATCAGCAATTCGGGCGGGGTCGGGAATGACGCCTTGGGCGGCGGCATCGTGGAGCACCCTATACCCAGCAGGAAGGTCAGCAGTACCAGTCGGCACATATACGGGAACCTCTCGGATAATCGTTTGCGTCCGGCCTGCCACTACCTTCACGCGGTCGATGTACTTCGTGACTACGCGCTCGGATGCTTTGGCGCTCTCTACTGCACGTTCCAGCGCGGCCTTGTCAGCCTTCAATGCAACGACCTCGGCCTCCAGGCGCTCAATCTTCCGCCCATCCCACCAGTCGCTAATCTTGTCTTGGAAGTGCCAGCCTGCCAGCGCGATCGTTAGCGCAATGGCGGCGGCGTATAGGGGGCGGGCTATCAGCCAAGCGAGCATCAGCCAATCCCCTGTGCCGCTGGCGCAACCCGCAGCGCGTAGTC
>MGYJ01000071.1 GCA_001801685.1 Gammaproteobacteria bacterium RIFCSPHIGHO2_12_FULL_63_22
ACCCGGAACGGCGCAGTTCGGCCTGCACCATTTCGAAAATTTCCTCGTAGCGGTTCTGCACCGCTTCGGCGAGGGCCTGTCGTGCCAGCCGGCGCGGCGGACGGTCGCCAACGCTCGGTACCTGGATGCTTTCTTCCGCGGTCGCCAGTTGCGCCAATGCGCAGGCGTAGCGGACCTTGATCTGTTCGGCTTCGGGCGTCGGCGTGCGCAACAGGTGCGCGATGTCATTGGTCACCTGGTCGCCGGCGATCGGCAGCGAAGCCGTGTGCCTTATTGCGCCCTGCACGAATACCGCGATGTCGGTGGTGCCCGCGCCGATGTCCACCAGCACGACGCCGAGTTCGCGCTCGTCCGCGGTGAGCACGGCGGTGCTGCTCGCGACGGAGCTCAGGATCAGGTCATCCACCTGCAGGCCGCAGCGGTTCACGCACTTGGTGATATTCGCAGCAGCGCTGACTGCGCAAGTGACCAAGTGAGCGCGCACTTCAAGGCGCACCGCCGACATGCCGACCGGATTGCGGATGCCTTCCTGCGAGTTGTCGACGATGTATTCCTGGGCGATGGCATGCAGGATGCGTTGGTCGGCGGGCACGGCGACGGCCTTGGCCGCTTCCAGTACGCGATCGAGATCCGAATACGTCACTTCGCCACCGACCACAGGTACGATGCCGGGTGAGTTGCGGCACAGCGTGTGGCTGCCCGACACCGAGGCGTACACCGAACGGATTTCGCAACCGGCCATCAGCTCGGCTTCTTCGATGGCGCGCTGGATGGACTGCACGGTGGACTCGATGTCCACCACTACGCCGCGTTTCATGCCGCGCGATTCGTGCGAGCCGATGCCGATCACTTCGATTTCGAAGCCGGGCGAATACTCGCCGACCAGCGCCGTGATTTTTGACGTGCCGATGTCGAGGCCGACGATCAGTGCTTTGTCACCTTTGCGATTCATGATTTGGCCTGTGAAGCGGGAACGGGGGGACTGGCGGGCGCGATTGGCCGCCAGGTCAAAGCGAAGCCATTGGTGTAGCGAAGGTCGGCGCGCTCGAGGCGGCGCGGCTCGGTGGTTTCCAGGCGCGGCAACATGCGCGCGAAACGGGCCAAACGCAGTTGCGGATCGCCCCGCCCTACTTCGATTTCGGTGCCGTCGGACAAGGTGAGATTCCAGCTGCCGCGCGCCGACAGCCGCACGACGGTCACACCCAGGCCGTGGCTGAGGAACAAGGGCTTGGCCTGGCTGTGGAAGGCCATCAGTTCTGCGGCGCGGTCATCGGGGCCGTCGAAGATCGGCAGCTTCGAGACATGGCCCTTCGGCGCGGGAAATATTTCGCCGTTCTCGGCCAACATGCGCACCGCGCCCCAGCGCGCGATCGGCTTGTATTCGATGATGGAAACTTCCAGGCGGTCGGGCCAGCGCTTGCGCACTTCGACGCGATGCACCCAGTCCAGTTGCGCCAACACGGCGCGCACCTTGCCCAGGTCCACCGCAAAGAAACCGTTCTGCACCAGCGGCAACACCGCCGTGCGCACGCGCGCGTCGCTGACCTGGCGGAATTCGCCGGTCACGACCAATTGCCGCATCGGCCAGCGCGAGCCGGCGATCCAGCCATTAAGCACGGCCGCTATCGGCAGCACTACCAGGCTGACCGCAAGCACCCACGCAGCGATGCGCAACAAGGCATTCACTCGACGCTTGTCTCCAGGATCTTCCAGCACAGGGTTTGGAAATCAATTCCCACTTGCGCCGCGGCCTTGGGCACCAGCGAGTGGCTGGTCATGCCCGGCGCGGTATTCACTTCCAGCAGGTAGAACTTGCCGGCCTTGTCGCGCATCACGTCCACGCGGCTCCAGCCTTCGCAGCCGATGGCGTGGAAGGCTTCGAGTGCGAGCTTCTTGATCTCTTCCTCGGCCTCGCCTTCCAGGCCGGGGCACAGGTACTGCGTGTCATCGCTTACGTACTTCGCGTGATAGTCGTAATACTCGCCGGCCGGCACGATGCGGATGGAAGGCAGCGCGATGTCACCAAGAATGCCGACGGTCAGTTCCTGACCTTCGATCAGTTGCTCCATCAGCAACTCGCCGGGATAGCGCGCGGCCAGTTCCACGGCGGCATCGAGGTCGGCATCGTTGAAGACGCGGCTGACGCCGACGCTGGATCCTTCGCAGGACGGCTTGACGATGACCGGCAGGCCGAGTGATTTGGCGGCGGCGTGAACGTCAGATCCTTTTGCCAGGCGGATGTAGCGCGGCGTGGGCAGGCCTAGCGCGAGCCACACTTGCTTGCTGCGGATCTTGTCCATGGCCAGCGCCGTACCGAGCACGCCGGAGCCGGTGCAGGGAATGTTCAGTGCTTCCAGCAGGCCTTGCAGCACGCCGTCTTCGCCGCCGCCTTTGTTGCCGTGCAGGATGTTGAAGACGCGATCGAACTTGCGGCCACCGCTGCCCACCAGCGATCCGACCAGCGCCGGGATGCCGTCCACCGCATGCGCGTCCACGCCGCGGGCGCGCAATGCTTCCAGCACATTGCTGCCCGAGTTCAGCGAGACTTCGCGCTCGGAACTGGTGCCGCCCATCAATACCGCGACGCGTCCGAAGCCGCGTGGGTCGGTGACGATGCTCATTTTTCTGCTCCTGCAAAACCATGTGCCGCAATCTGGTTGGCCACCTGGCCGATGTCACCGGCGCCCATCACCAGCAGGATGTCGCCGTCCTGCAGCACATCGGCCAGCACCGGCGGCAAGGCCACGGCGTTGGCGACGACCACGGGGTCGATGCGGCCGCGCGCGCGGATGGCGCGGGCCAGTGATTTGGAATCGGCGCCGACCACCGGCGCTTCACCGGCGGCATAGACCTCGGTCAGCACCAATGCGTCCACGCTGGACAGCACGCCGGCGAATTCATCGAACAGGTCGCGGGTGCGGCTATAGCGATGCGGCTGGAAGGCAACGACGAGGCGACGCGTCGGCCAGCCACCGCGGGCAGCGGCGAATACGGCCTCGAGTTCACTGGGATGGTGACCGTAGTCGTCCACCACCAATGCCTTGCCGCGACCGAAGTCGAGCTCGCCCTTGACGTTGAAGCGACGACCGATGCCCTGGAATTTTTCGAGCGCGCGGCCAATGGCGTGCGGGTCCACGCCCAACTGCCAACCCACCGCTGCTGCGGCGAGTGAGTTCAGCACGTTGTGCCGGCCCGGCAGGTTCAGGCGGACATCGATCGGCGCGGTATCGGGCAGGTGCAGCGTGTAGCACATCGTGCCGCCTTCCTGGCGTACGTCAGAGGCGCGCACGTCGGCGTTTTCCGAGAAGCCGTAGCTCATCACGTGGCGCGGCATCTGTTCGGCCAGCAGGTTCACTTCGAAGTCGTCGATGCACAGGATGGCCAGGCCGTAGAACGGCAGGCGGTGCAGGAATTCGTTGAAGGCGGCCTTCACGCGGTTGAAATCGCCGCCGTAGTTCTCGAGATGGTCGGCATCGATATTGGTGACGACGGCGATCAGTGGATTCAGGCGCAGGAAGCTGCCGTCGCTTTCGTCGGCCTCTCCCACCAGCCACTGCCCGGTGCCCAGGCGCGCATTGGCGCCGGCGGAAAGCAGCTGGCCGCCGATGACGAAGGTCGGATCGAGCCCGCCTTCGAACAAGACGCTGGCGGCCAATGAGGTGGTGGTGGTCTTGCCATGCGTGCCGGCGATGGCGATGCCGCGCTTGAGGCGCATCAGCTCGGCCAGCATTTCGGCACGCGGCACGACCGGCACGCGCTTGTCGTGGGCGGCGACCAGTTCGGGATTTTCCGGCTTGATGGCGCTGGAGATGACGACCACATCGGCATTGCCGATGTTTTCCGCGGCGTGGCCGCGATGCACCATCGCGCCCATCTGCGCGAGACGCCGGGTAACGACGGAGTCGGCCTGGTCGGAGCCGGACACCTGGTAACCGAGCGTGACGAGAACTTCGGCGATGCCACTCATGCCGGCACCGCCGATGCCAACGAAATGTACGCGCGGGAAGGCGCGTGCCAGGTCGCCGCTACCCATCAAACGACGACGCATCATGCGCGTGCCTCCTGCAGTGCGATATCGGCGACGGCTTTCGCGGCGTCGGGGAATGAAGCCGCACGGGCCGCTTGCGCCAGCCCAAGCAACTGCGCGCGGTCGCCGGCGTACGATGCAAGCCGCTCACGCAACGCGTCTTCGAGCTTGCCGTCCTGGCGCATCCAGGTGCCGCCGCCGGCTTCTTCCAGGAATTCGGCGTTGCGCGCCTGGTGGTCGTCCACCGCGCCCGGGAAGGGAATGAGGATGCTGCCCACGCCGGCCGCGCAGAGTTCGGCGATGGTGAGCGCGCCGGCGCGACCGATCACGAGGTCGGCCCAGCCATAGGCCGCGGCCATGTCGGTGATGAAGGCTTCGATGCTGGCGCTGACGCCGGCATCGGCGTAGGCGCGGCGCGCGTCGTCGAGCATCTTGTCGCCGCACTGGTGGCGGATTTCAAAAGCGTGTGTGGCCTGCAGGTGCGAGATGACATGCGGCACGGTGGCGTTGATGGCGCGCGCGCCCTGGCTGCCGCCGAGCACCAGCAGGCGGATGGGCCCATCACGATGTGCGAAGCGTTCCGCCGGCGGTGGCAGCGCGGCGATTTCCGGACGCACCGGATTGCCGACGGTTTCATTCGGCACGCCGGCGAAGCTGCCCGGGAAGCCACACAGCACGCGCTTGGCGAGGCGCGCGAGGATGCGGTTGGTGAAACCTGGCGCGCGATTTTGTTCGTGCACGATCAGCGGACGGCGCAACAACCACGCCGCCATGCCACCGGGCCCGGCGGCGAAACCACCGAAGCTGATGACGGCGCGCGGCTTCGCGCGACGCAACACGCCGATCGCCTGCAAGACAGAACGCACGACCACAAAGGGCGCACCCAACTTAGCGATGAGGCCCTTGCCACGCAGGCCGCGCACGGCAATGGTTTCGATCGGGAACTGGTTGGCCGGCACGAGCCGCGTTTCCATGCCGCCGTCGGCACCCAGCCACAGCACCGGCACATGGCGGTCGCGCAGTGCGCGCGCCACGGCGAGGCCCGGGAAGATGTGGCCGCCGGTGCCGCCGGCGAGGATCATCACCGGTGATTCCATGTTGGTGGCGAGCGCGGCGCTCATCGCTGGTCCCTGAAGCGCGGTTCGATACGGCTGCGACCGCCGCGCGAGACGGACATGACCGCAGTGAGCGGCGCCGGCACATGACGGGTGTTGGTGACCGGCGGACGTTCGATGTCGAGGGCCTCGCCTTCGGCGGCAACATCGCCGCGCGGCGCATCACCCCGCACGCGGGCCGCGTGGCGGCGTTCGGCGCGATCGAGTTCGCAGCTGATGCGCAGCAACAGGCCGACGGCCGCGCAAGTCATCAACACGCTGGAGCCGCCGGAAGATATCAGCGGCAAAGTCAGTCCCTTGGTCGGCAGGATGCCCATGTTCACGCCCATGGACACGAAGGCCTGCAGGCTGATCCACAGGCCGATGCCGAACGCGCAGTAACCGCCGAAGGGCAGGCGCAGCTCCATGCAGCGCATTCCGATGCGCAGCGCGCGCCAGGTGAACAGGGCGAACAAGCCGATGACGACGCACACGCCGAGGAAGCCGAGCTCTTCCGCGGTAACCGCGAAGATGAAGTCGGTGTGCGCCTCGGGCAGGTAGTCGAGCTTGAGGATGCTGCCGCCGAGGCCGACGCCGGTCATGTCACCGCGGCCGATCGCGATCAGCGCCTGCACCAGTTGGTAGCCACTGTCGAGCGCGTCGGCCCAGGGATTGCTGAAGGAGGTAAGCCGACGAACGCGGTAAGGCTCGAGCATCACGACGAAGGACATGACGGCCAGGCCCGCTAGTGCCGGGATTGCAAGATTCCGGATACGCGCGCCACCCAGCCAGACCATGCCGCCGGTGATGGCGAACAACAGCATCGCCGAGCCGAAATCGGGCTGGATCAGCAGCAGGCCGACCAGTCCGCCGGCAACCATCAGCGGCTTCAGCAAGGCCTTCCAGCTGTCGCCGATCGCGTCGCGATGGCGCACGAGGTAACTCGCCAGCCAGACGATCAGCATCAGCTTCACCGCTTCCACTACCTGGAAGTTGGAAATGCCGAAATTCAGCCAGCGGCGCGCGCCATTCACCGTCTTGCCGATACCGGGCAGGAATACCGCGATCAGGCCGATGAAGCACAGCAGCAACAGGAACTGCGAATGTTGTTCGATGCGCTTCATCTCGACGCGCATCAGGATCGAGCCGATGACGATGCCCATCGTCAGGAAGATGAGGTGCTTGGTGAGGTAATAGAACGGGCTGGCGCCGTTGCTCATCGCATAGGGCATGGACGCCGACGCAACCATCACCACGCCCAGGCCGGTCAGCGCCAGCGCGATGCAAAGCAGCCACGCATCGAAGCGGCCTTCGAGCTCGTCGAAGCGCAGTGCTTGCGTTGCGCGGTCGCCGAGGAAGCCCATCAGCGGACCTTCAAGGTGGCGAGGCCCACCAGCACGAGGATCACCGACACGATCCAGAAGCGCACGATGACGCGCGGCTCCGGCCAGCCTTTCAATTCGAAATGGTGATGGATGGGCGCCATCCGGAAGATGCGCTTACCGGTGAGCTTGAAGGACGCGACCTGGATCATCACCGACAGGGTTTCGATGACGAAGATGCCGCCCATCACCAGCAGGATGGCTTCCTGGCGCACGATGACCGCGATGCAACCCAGGGCCGCGCCGAGCGCCAGCGCGCCGATGTCGCCCATGAAGACCATGGCCGGATACGTGTTGAACCACAGGAAGCCGAGGCCCGCGCCGGCGATGGCCGCGCAGAAAATGCTGAGTTCGCCGGCGCCGGGCACGGCCGGAATCTGCAGGTACTGCGAGAACACGGCGTTGCCCGAAGCGTAGGCGAAGATGCCGAGCGCTGCAGCTACCAACACCGTCGGCATGATGGCCAGGCCGTCGAGGCCGTCGGTCAGGTTGACGGCGTTGGAAAAGCCTACGATCCAGAAATAGGCGAGCACCACGAAGCCCAGGCCCATCGGGATGGCGACGTTTTTCAGCAGCGGCAGGTACAGCGTGGTCGCGGCGGCAACATCGGCCGTGTAATAGAGGAACAGCGCGGCGGCGAGGCCGAACAGCGACTGCAGCGCGTACTTGTGCCGCGACTTCAGGCCGTTCGGGTCGCGCTTGACGATCTTGATCCAGTCGTCGTACCAGCCGATGGCGCCGAAACTGATCAGCACGAACAGCAGCACCCACACATAACGATTGCGCAGGTCGCCCCACAACAAGGTGGCCAGCGTGATGGTGAGCAGGATCAGCGCGCCGCCCATGGTCGGCGTGCCGGCCTTGACAAAGTGCGTGGCCGGGCCGTCGCTGCGGATCGGCTGGCCGCCGGACTTCAGGCGTGCGAGGCGGTCGATGACCCATGGGCCGAGCATCAGGGTCAACGCCAACGCGGTGAGCGCGCTGAGGATCGCCCGCATCGTGATGTAGTTGAACAACGCGAAGAAGCTCGCGAATTCCTGCATGATGCGCGCCAGTTCAAGCAGCATGCCCGGTTTCCCCTGGGTTGATGTCCAGCAATGCAGTGACGACCTTGTCCATCGCGCTCGAGCGCGAACCCTTGATCAAGACGCGCAGTCCCCTGCCCCCGCGTGCGCGCAGCCCTTCTTCGAGCGCGTCCACGAGTTCTTTTTGCGAGTTGAAATGTTCCGCGCCCAGGCCGAAGGCGCTGCTGGCGGAACGGCTGATCTTTCCGACCGTCCACAGGCGCTTGATGCCGGCGGACTTTGCTTGCTCGCCGATTTCGGCATGCAGGCGCGAGGCGCCCTCGCCCAGCTCGGCCATGTCGCCCAGCACCAGCCACGCGTCGCCGCCGGACTGGGCCAAGGTGGCGATCGCGGCGAGCACGGAGCCGGGGTTGGCGTTGTAGCTGTCGTCAATGATGACTGCGCCGTTGGCCAGCGCGTGCGAGATCTGTCGACCCTTCACCGGCTCGGCGCCTTCCAGTCCCTGCACGATGGCGTCGAAACCGGCACCTGCGGCCAGCGACAGGGTGCTGGCGGCCAGTGCATTCATCACGTTGTGCGCGCCGGGCAGCGGCAGGACGATGTCGGCGCTGCCGGCCGGCGTGTGCAGGAAGAAACGCGAGCCGTTGGCGTCGATACGGATCCGGCTGGCGTGCACGTCGGCGTCGTTCTCGATACCGAAGCGGAAGCTGCGACGATTGCCGACGATCTGGGCGAAGTACGGCGCAAACGCATCGTCGGCATTGATGACCGCCACGCCATCGTCGGGCAACGCTTCGTAGATCGCACCCTTGGTTTCGGCGATGCCGAGCAGGCTGCCCATGCGTTCCATGTGGGCCGGCGCGATGTTGTTCACCAGGGCAACTTGCGGCGGCACGATGCTGGCCAGGTAGGCGATGTCGCCCGGCTTGCCCGCGCCCATTTCGTAGATGGCGAACTGCGCGTCTTCCGGCGCATCGATGACGGCCAGTGGCAGCCCGATCTCGTTGTTGCGGTTGCCTGGATTGAAATAGGTGCGGCCGGCCCGCGACAGGATCGCCTGCGTCAGCATCTTCACCGAGGTCTTGCCGTTGCTGCCAGTGAGCGCGACGACGACGGCCGGGCGCTCCTTCTGGATGCCGGCGGCGAATTCGCCCAGGGCTTCCTGGGTGTCGGCGCAAAGGACGCGCGGCAGGTCGGTATCCACGTCGCGATGCAGCAGCAGGGCCGCAGCGCCACGCGATTGCGCTTGTGCAACCATGTCGTGCGCGTCGAAATTTTCACCGCGCAGCGCAACGAACAAGGCGCCGGGCACGATGGTGCGCGAATCGGTGCTGACCGATTCGATGGTGACGTCGTCGCCAAGATGGCGACCCTCGCACCACTTCGCAATTTGTGACAAAGCGAGCGGCCTCATCGTGGGCCCTCCTTGCCAGTTTGCGCCGCGGCATGGATCGCGTCGAGCGCAGCGCGAGCTACCGCGAGGTCGTCGAACGCGTATTTGACGCCGGCGATTTCCTGGTAGGCCTCGTGTCCCTTGCCGGCGATCAGCAGGATGTCGTTCGGGCCGGCGCCCTTCAGCGCCTGGGCGATGGCGGCGGCACGGTCGCGCTGCACTTCGAATACTGCCGCTTCGCTGAAGCCGGCGACGATATCGGCAACGATGGCGTCGCCGTCTTCGCTGCGCGGATTGTCGTCGGTGACGATGATGCGATCGGCATTGGCTTCGGCGATTGCGGCCATCTGCGGCCGCTTGCCGCGATCACGATCGCCGCCGCAGCCGAACACGCAGGTCAGGTGGCCGGGCGTGTGTTCGCGCAGGCTGGTCAGCGCCTGCTGGAGGGCATCGGGCGTGTGCGCGTAATCAACGACAACAAGCGGTTGGCCGCGGCGGCCGCCGACGCGGCTCATGCGGCCGTCCACCGGCGACAGGTTCGGCAATACTTTCGCCACGTAGGCCAGCGACCAGCCGAGGGCGCGCAGGCTGCCGGCGACGGCGAGCAGGTTGTCAATGTTGAAGCGGCCAAGCAGCGGCGAGGCGATGGCGTGGGACTCGTCGCCTTCGACCAGGTTGAAGCGCAGGCCTTGCGGTGACAGCTCCAGTTTTTCGGCGCGCAGGACAGCCCCGGCCGCGCCACGCGAACTGACACCGATGCGGCGCACGTTGCTGGCGACGGTATCCATCAACTCGCCGCCGAAGCCATCGTCGAGATTGACCACCACCGCCTGCAGAGTCGGCCACTGGAACAATTTCGCCTTGGCTTTGCCGTATTCAGCCATCGTCCCGTGGTAGTCGAGATGATCTCGCGTCAGATTGGTGAATACCGCGATGCGGAACGCCACCTCGTCCACGCGGCCCTGTTCGAGCGCGTGCGAGGAGACCTCCATCGCCACATGGCTCGCGCCCTGTGCGCGCATGCGCGCGAGCAATCGGTGCACCGCGATCACGTCGGGCGTGGTGCGTTCACCGGCCACGTGCTCGCCATACAGGCCGGCGCCGAGCGTGCCGATGGTGCCGACGGTTTCGCCCTGCAGGCTGAGCGCCTGGGCGATCAGTTGCACGGTGGAGGTCTTGCCGTTGGTGCCGGTGACACCGGTCATCGCCAGCGCGCGCGACGG
This sequence comes from Gammaproteobacteria bacterium RIFCSPHIGHO2_12_FULL_63_22, assembly GCA_001801685.1. Taxonomy (GTDB): domain Bacteria; phylum Pseudomonadota; class Gammaproteobacteria; order Xanthomonadales; family Xanthomonadaceae; genus Arenimonas. The sequence goes on from MGYJ01000071.1 coordinate 10,145, forward strand.
CGACTGATAGAAACGGTCGGCCAGCCTGCCCTGCTTGGCGCGCAGGTTTTCCACGCCGATCGCGTAGTCGGGAAGCGCGCTACCTTCCGGCGCCGGGGTTTCGTAGAGGATGGCGGCGACTTTCGCAGCGCGCGCGGCATCGATGAAGCGCAGGCCGTGCGTGCTGGCGCCGGCAAGGGCGACGAAGGCATCGCCTTCATGCAGCTCGCGGCTGTCGGCGGACAGGCCGTGCAGCACCGGATTGAATCCGGCGGGCGGCGATGCTTCGCCTGCCAGCAATTCCTGCAGTGGCATCGTCATGGCTTCGGGGCGCGCCGTCACAGGCCGTCCGCCTTGACGGCGGCCTCGGGCGCATTCGACGCATACCACTGCTCGACGTGGTCGGGCGGCACGTCCATCAGGCGCAACGAGCCGTCCATGATGTTGTGGAATACCGGCGCCGACACCAGCCCGCCGTAATAATCGCGGCCGCGCGGATTGTTGATGACCACGACCGTGGCGAACTTCGGACGGTCCAGCGGCACTACGCCGGCGAACACCGACACGTAGCGCTTGGTGTAACCGCCGCCACTCGCGGTGCGTGCGGTGCCGGTCTTGCCGGCAACGTGGTAACCGGTGATTGCCGCCTTCTGCGCGGTGCCGCCGGGCTGCGTTACGCTCTCGAGCATGTTCAGGATGTTGTGCGAGATGTTCGGGTCCATCGCCTGGCGGCCTTCACCCTTGCCGCCCTTGATGAAAGTCGGCGGCATCAGTACGCCGCGATTGGCAAGGGCCGCGTACGACTGCGCCAACTGCAGCGGCGTGACGGAAAGCCCCATGCCGTAGGAAATACTGCCGCGACGCACCTGCCCCCAGGTGGCGGGCGGCGCCATCACGCCGGACGACTCGCCCGGGAATCCGGACTGCGAACTTTCGCCATAACCAAAACGATTGAGCACGTCGAACAGATGCTCGCTGGTCATGCCCAGGCCCAGCTTGGCCGCGCCGATGTTGGACGAGGTGCTGAGCAGGTGCGTCAGGTCCACCGCGCCGTGGTCGTGAACGTCGCTGATGCGGTACTTGCCGAGCATCATCCAGCCGGGGCTGGTCTGCACGATGGTGTTCGGATCCAGGCCCGCTTCCAGCGCCGCGGCCACGGTGAAGGGTTTCATCACCGAACCGGGTTCGACCACATCGGTGACGGCGCGATTGCGATGCGCGCCCGGCGACGAGGCCTCGCGCGAATTGGGGTTGTAGGCGGGCTGGTTGACCATCGCCAGGATCTCGCCGGTCGGCACGTCGATGACCACGACCGAACCACTGGCCGCGCCACTCTCGATCAACGCTGCCTTCAATTCGCGATAGGCCAGGTACTGGATGCGGCGGTCGATGGACAGCGTGATGTCCTTGCCCGGTTCGGCAGCACGGATCAGGTCGACGTTTTCGACGATGTGCCCGCGACGGTCGCGGATGACGCGCTGCGCGCCGGGCTTGCCGGTGAGCCAGCTGTCGAACGCGAGCTCGAGGCCCTCTTGTCCATGGTCATCAATGTTCGTGAAGCCCAGCACGTGCGCCATCACTTCGCCGTGCGGATAGAAGCGGCGGAACTCGCGCTGCTTGTACACGCCGGGAATGCCGCGCTTGACGACTTCGGCCGCGTCATCGGGATTGATGCGACGGCGCAGGAAGACGAATTCCTTGTCGGAACGTTGCGCGATCGATTCGGCCAGCACGTCCTGCGGGATGCCCAGTGCTTGCGCCAGCTCCGGAATGCGGTCGGCGTGCTTGAGCAATTCCTTCGGATTGGCCCAGACCGATTCCACCGGCGTTGAAACGGCCAGCGGCTCGCCATTGCGGTCCATGATCATGCCGCGCGAGGTCGGGATCGGCACTTCGCGCAGGAAGCGCTGGTCGCCCTGGTGCTGGTAGAAATCCTTGTTCAACAACTGCATCTGCGCGGCGCGGCCCACCAGCACGACGCCGCAGGCGCCGAGCACGCCGGCCAGCACCATCAGTCGCAGCTTCAGGTTGTAGGGACGGGCGCGGACTTTCATGGCTTGGCCACCACCAGCTCGGCCGACGCGGGGAAGATCATCCCGATCCGTTCGGTCGCGACCTGTTCGATGCGATTGGTTTCGGCCCAGGTGGCTTGTTCAAGCTGCAGGCGGCTGAATTCGATGTTGATCTCGTCGCGCTCGCGCACCAGCTTCGTCAGCTGCACATAGGCCTGGCGGTGTTCCTGGCGCGCGTACACGACCGCGATGCCGCTGCCGAGCACGGAGATGACCAGCAGGGCGAGGATGAAGTAGCGCAGGCTCACGAGTGGGCCTCCCGCTTCTCGGGACCGAGCTTCTCGGCCACGCGCAGCACCGCGCTACGCGAGCGCGGATTGATGGCGATCTCCGATTCATCGGCATGCTGCGCGCCACCAATGTCGCGCAGTGTCGCGGTGAACGCTTCCGGCGCTGGCATGCGGCGATTGCCGGCCGGCGCCTTGGCGTGGCTGGCGATGAAGCGCTTCACGATGCGGTCTTCCAGCGAGTGGAAGCTGATGACGGCCAGGCGGCCGCCCGGCTTCAAGCGCGAATAGGCCGCTTCCAGGCCGCGCTCAAGGTCATCGAGTTCGCGGTTGATGAAGATGCGGATGGCCTGGAAGCTGCGCGTGGCGGGATGGATCTTGCTGTCGCCGCGGCCGACCACGCGGGCGATCATCTCGGCCAGTTGCGCGGTGCGCGTGAACGGCGCGGTCTCGCGGTCCATGACGATGGCGGCGGCAATCTTGCGGCTGAGCTTTTCTTCGCCGTAAGTCCACAGCACGTCGGCGATGTCGTGGGCGTTGGCGCGGGCCAGCCATTGCGCGGCGCTCTCGCCGCTGGTCGGGTCCATGCGCATGTCCAGCGGGCCGTCGTTGCGAAAACTGAATCCGCGTTCCGCGACATCGAGCTGCGGCGACGACACGCCGAGGTCGAACAACACGCCGTCGAGGCCTGCCGAAGTTTCGTCCCAGTCGGCGAGCGTGGCGAAGGATGCCTGCCGGACGGCGACGCGGGAGTCGCCGCCGAACAACTCGGCTGCGCTCGCGATCGCCTCGGGATCCTTGTCCATCAGCAACAACCTTCCTGCCGGACCCAACTGGTCGAGCACGCCGCGTGCATGTCCACCACGACCGAACGTGCCATCCAAATACTTGCCATCCTTGAGCACCCGCAAGCCATCCATTACCTGCGTAAACATCACCGGAAGATGGCTGGGGTTCTGCGCTTGCGCAGTCGACCCGGCCATCACCGTTACAGCCTCAGGTCGAGCATGTCGTCGCTGACCTCGTCTTCGCCGATCGTCGATTGGATCTGCGTGAGGTGCGCCTGCTCGCTCCACAATTCGAATTTGTTGCCCATGCCCAGCAGCACGGCCTTGCGGCCGATGCCGGCGGTGTTGCGATGGCTTTGCGGCAGCAACACGCGGCCGCTGCCGTCGGGCTCGACCACGGTGGCGGCGCCGACCAGCTTCAGCTGCAGGTTGCGATGCACGCGCTTGGCGTTGGGCAGGGCGTTGACCTGGTCGCGGACTTTTTCCCAGGCCGACTCGGGGTACAGCCAGAGGCAGCCCGACTCGTAGGGGTTGTAGGTGACGACCAGCCGGTTACCGCCACGCGCGACTTGCTCGCGGGCGGCGGTTGGAATCGCCAGCCGGCCCTTGTCGTCCACGGTAATCGCGGTCTCGCCCTGAAACATCCCCACCATTCCCCACAAAAAACCAGAAATTCCCTCGGAAGCCCACGTTAGTCCTGCGTATGGGGGCTGTCAAGGAGATTTCACATGCATTTTCGTTAAGGGAATCAACAGTTTGCGCCACTCTTCATAGAATGGTTTAAGAACCATTTGGGAAGTGTTGTTTCGACTCAGGATTGCGATTCAGGCGTGAGCCGGTTCACGTTTGGCTGAACAAGCGGCGGTTCGCGGCTGGGCTGGCCGGTGGCCGGCATGGCCCGGGCGAGTTGCGCGGGCCTCAAATGGGAGGGCGGGGACAGAAGTGGCGGAGCCGGCCGGTAAGCCGGGTTCTGTCGTGGACAACCATTCCTCTAGGCCCAGCGTCACCGCTAGGCTCAAGCAGCACACCCGGGTGCGGGTCGAGCCAACCCATAGCACCCCTATTTGGCCTTGCTCCGAGTGGGGTTTACCGTGCCCTGCGACGTTGTCCCCGCAGGCGGTGGGCTCTTACCCCACCGTTTCACCCTTACCACGCACGTCTTGCGACGCCGTTCGGCGGTCTATTCTCTGTTGCACTGGCCGTCGGCTTACGCCGCCCAGGCGTTACCTGGCACTCTGCTCTGTGGAGCCCGGACTTTCCTCGGCGCGGTTACCCGCGACGCGGTTGTCTTGGCCGACTCCGCCGCACTTATTCTCTCACACCATCCCCACTACACCCTGACTCGCTTGCCCAGTCGCTGCGGACCGGGACCGCGTTCGCCCAGCCTGTCTTGCGGGTTGTAGAGACGGCAGGCTCGAAGCGACAGGCAACCGCAGCCGATGCAGCCCTGCAGGTCGTCGCGAAGCGCCTGCAGGTCGGCAATGCGCCGGTCGAGCGCCTGGCGCCAGTGCGAAGACAGCCGCGCCCAGTCGGCCTTGGTTGGCGTGCGTTGGTCGGGGAGTTGCCGCAATGACTCCGCGATCTCGGTGAGACTGATGCCAACCGCCTGCGCGGCGCGAACGAAGGCAATGCGCCGCAGCGCTTCCCGTCGGTAGCGCCGGTGGTTGCCGGCACTGCGCTCGGAAGTTACCAAGCCCTGGGACTCGTAGAAGTGCAAGGTGGACACGGCAATGCCACTGCGACGCGCCACCTCGCCCACGCCCAACCAGCCACTGTCCGACATCGCTTGACCTCAAGTTAACTTGAGGTTGCATGCTAGCGCACCCCGAACGATGAGGTAAGCCGTGCACGCAACCATCCACCCGGAATCGAACCCATCGCTATTCTCGCCCGCGTGGCGAAACCTCAGCATCGGCGCGACGGGCCTGTGCTCGATGATGGCGTTCGAGGCTATCGGCGTCGCGGCCGGCATGCCCGCAGTTGCAACGGCCCTGGATGGAATGGCGCTTTACGCGCTGGCCTTCGCGAGCACATTGGCAGGATCGGTCGTGGCGATGGTCTGGTCGGGAAATGACTGTGATCGCCACGGGCCTTTCCGTTCCATGGCTGGCGGCATGCTGCTGTTCGGAATTGGCCTGCTGCTTTCGGGGCTGGCAGGATCGATGCCCATGCTGATCATGGGTCGCATCATCCAGGGGTTCGGCATCGGCGCACTTGGCGTGGCGCTTTACGTGGCGACGGCGCGCGCCATTCCGCCTGCGCTGCTACCAAGATTGTTCGCCTTGTTTTCGTCGGCATGGGTGGTGCCGGCGGTGATTGGTCCGGCGATCTCCGGCTACATCGTCGAAGGGCTCGGCTGGCGATGGCTGTTCCTGGGAATTTTCCTGTTGCTGCTGCCCACTGCGGCATTGGTGCTGCCGCCCCTGCATCGGGACCGCGAGCCTTCCGCCAGTGCCAGCCAGCTACCGCGCGCCTTGCCATGGGCCCTGCTCGCCGCAGCCGGCAGCGTCGGTCTTTCGCTTAGCGGAACCGCCGGGCACTGGGCGCCATTGCTCGTCGTGATTGCACTGGGTGTGCTGGCCCATGCAGCCCATCGGCTGCTGCCAATGGGCACCCTGCGCCTGGCGCGCGGACTACCGACTGTCATTGCGCTGCGTGGAATCAACTCGTCAGCGTTTTTCTTGTGCGAAGCGTTCATCCCGCTTTGGCTGCATGTCGAGCGCGGTTGGTCGATTACCGCCGCCGGGCTGGCCCTGACCAGCGGTGCGCTGAGTTGGAGCGTGGGCAGTCATCTGCAGTCGCGCATCACGGATGAAGGCCATCGTCGGGTTTGGCTCGAGCGAGGTTGCCTGGCGCTTTGGATAGGCGTTGTTACGTCCGGCCTGACCGTGTTGAAGTTCTGGCCGGATTGGATGCTGCTGGTTGGCTGGTCGATCTCTGGATTGGGTGTCGGCTTGTCGCTGCCCATGCTCGGCGTACTGACCTTGAAGCTTGCGCCGCGTGACCAACAGGGGACGTATTCCTCGGCGCTGCAATTGTGCGCAGCGCTATGCACCGGCGCTGCGCTGGCCGCGGGAGGACTTGGCTTTTCGCTGTTGCATTCGAAGACACCGTTGCTGGCCTATGCGAGCGTGTTCATCCTGGCAACGGGATTGGCGACACTGTCCGTGGTCAGCGCGCCTCGGACCTGAATCAGGGCGGCGATGGCTGTAATCCCATCTTCGCAAGCAGCGGTGGAAAGCGCGGATCGGAGCGCAGGTCGCGCAACATCGGGTCATGGGCCAGCGCGGCAACGGCGCCATCCTTTTGTGCAAGAGCACGATCCAGAAACTCGAACGCCTTGTCCTTGTCGTCCATCCATGCGTAGGCGATCGCCGTGTAAAACGGATTGGATCGACCATTTTCCTCGAGCAACTTCTTGAGCCGTGCCTGCGCCTCCGCGGATTTCCCGTGGCTTTCGTCGGCCAGCAACATCCCATACTCGTTATTCATTTTCGAAAAGCTGGCGTAAGCCGCGGTCCGATTGCCTTCAAGCAGGTGCAGCTTCGCCAGGTAATACTTAGCCGAGCGATTGTCGGGTTCGATGGCGTGTATGCGATCCAACGCTTGCCGCGAGGCGACGAAGTCGAATTGCGCGGCCCGGACCTGCGCCAGTAAACTCCAGACGGGAATGAGCATGGGGTCGGCACGCGTCGCCTCTTCAAGCACCGAACGCGCTTCGGGCAACCGGCCCATGGACATCAGCACGAAGCCCAGGCGCAACTGGTTGCGTCCATCGCGCGGATCCAGCGCGACGGCGCGCTGCACATCCGACAGGGCGCCCGTCCAATTCCACTCGTCGTGCGCGCGCAGGTACCCTCGTGCCGCATAGGCATCACCCAATTGCGGGTCGAGCAAGATGGCGCGTTCGGCGGACTCGATTGCGCGCTGGACGGTGGCCCGGGCCACGGCGGGATCATCCTCGCCCTCGGCCGCAAAACTGCGCGCCATGGCAATGCCCGACCAGCCCGGCGCGTATTCGGGATCGAGCTGGATCACTTTCTCGAAGGCTGCCATCGCCACCGGAACGTTGGCGGCTGCCATCGCCTGGCGACCTTTCAGGTAGTGGTCGTACACCTCGAAGCTGGGTGTGTGCCTGCCGCTGCCTTGAGTGCGTCCCGTCATCAATTTCAGCTTCAATGAATCCACGACCGCAACCGCGATGTCTTCCTGCACCGCAAAAATGTCGGTGAGCTTGCGGTCGTAGGTTTGTGACCACAGCTGGTAGCCGTCGGCAACCTTGCTAAGTTGCACGTTCACCCGCAGACGATCGCGTTCCTTGCGGACGCTGCCTTCCAGCACGCTGTCCACGCCCAGGGTCTTGCCGATTTCGGCAATGGTGGCGTCCTTGCCCTTGAACGACATGGAAGACGACCTGCCGGCGACCTGCAGGCCTGCCACCTGCGCCAGGCGGTTCGACAGCTCTTCGGATATTCCGTCAGAAAAATAACTCTGGTCCTGCTTCTCACTGAGGTCCTTGAAGGCCATCACTGCGATGGATCGAGGAGGCGCATTGGCCGGCGGCAAGGCGGTCGGCACGACGGCGGTGGGCGTGTCGCCCGCCGGCATCGGCGAGCCAAATTTTCGCCACCCAAAGAATCCGACAAACAATGCACCGACCAGCAGTATCAGCAGCACGCCGCGATTAAGGAAATTGTGATCGCTACGACGCCGTCCTGACTGCGAGGGCGAGGCCGGCACGGTAGCCGGCGTGGCGGACTGCGGCGAACCAGCAACACCGATGAGAGCTGGCGAGCCGGGCGGCGTCGATGTCAAAGCCAGCAGCGCATCGACGCGTTGCACGACTTCGGAGCCAGACTGCGGGCGATCCTCTGCCCGCTTCGCCATCATGGCGTCGATCAATGACTGCAACGTGGCGCGACTCGACGGCAGGCGCGGGATATCGGCGCTGATGTGCTGCGTGCCGATCGCCCAGTTGTCGGTGCCGCTGTAAGGCAAGTCGCCGGTCAGCAATTGCCACAGCACCACGCCCAGGCTGTAGATGTCGCTGCGACCGTCCACCTTCTCGCCGCGCAGTTGCTCCGGGCTCATGTAGTGCGGCGTGCCGACGCTGGTGCCTTCGACGGTCAGCACCGATTCGCCGTGCATCATGCGGGCGATGCCGAAATCGGAAAGCATCGCCGAGCCATCGGCACGGCGCAGGATGTTTTCGGGCTTGATATCGCGATGCACCACGCCCCGGCCGTGCGCGTAATCGAGCGCACTGGCGATGTCGCGCACGATGCGCAGCGCCGCCTTCGGTTCCAGGCACTCGCCATGCGGAGGCAGCACGCTGCCGCCGGGCTCGTACTCCATGGCGATGAACAGGCTGCCGTCGTGCACGCCGAAATCGTGGATGGCGACGATATGCGGATGGTGCAGGTTCGCCGCGATGCGCGCTTCGCGCAGGAAACGTTCGGCCAGGGTCGGGTCCTGGTCGCTGCCCGGTGACATCACCTTCAGCGCGACTTCACGGCCGAGGGATTGTTGTTCGGCCAGGTAGACGATAGCCATGCCGCCGCGGCCGAGTTCGCGCAGCAACGTGTAGCCGGTCATGCCTGCAAAACCTGGAATGCGCGATTCCGTCACCGGTTCAGTCCCCTGCCCCTGCACCCGCGGCCATTCTGCGCCACATCTCTATTGACGCGAAGGAGCCCCGGTTGCGGCCTTGCCTTTGACATCCGCGCAGTTGTCACGGATTTCGGTGGCCGGCGTAAACCAGTAGAAATCAGCCGGCCCGCTGGCGTCCACGACGGGTTTGGCATTGGTTTCGCCTTCCGTCACCTCGACCAACTGGATCACCACGCGGCTGGCTTGCGGGTCGCGCGAGTGCAGGTGGCTGGGCACACCCGTGTCGGAGCGCACATGCTCGCCACCGGCGATCAACAGCGCCGGGGCGCTGTCGGCCATGGCGCTGGCCATGCTGGCATCTTTCGCAAGCTGGATGGCGACCATGGGCCCGAGCGTTTCGCGCGGCGCCATGGCGCAATGCGCCTCGAAGATTCGTTCCAGGAAATGGGCACGCGTCTGCTCGGTGGCCGAAGGCACGGTGCTGAAGCGCGGTTCGGCCGTGAGCGCCGCTTCGCCCTTTGCATAGACCTCGCCGATGAACTTCCTGCCTACGTTGCCAGCCACCAACTTGCCCTCCGTGGAGGCGGCCTGGAAGAGTGGGCCGTACACAGCGAAGTCCCAGCCCTTGGCGGGCCAGGTCAGCTTCTGTTGGATTTGTTCGAGTGTGTCGGTGGCTGCGAGGCTACCGAGCGCCGGACGCTGCGCATCGTCGAGCATTTCGAAAACCACCGCGCTGCCGGCCTGGCTGGCGAGGCGATGCTTGATGAGGCGGAGCTCGATCTGGTGGTGGTCGGGGTTGTCGTGCTTCTCGCCGATGAAGGCGAAGCGGGCCGATGCAAGCGCGGAAAGCAATTCGGACTCCGGCACATTTTCGCCTTGCGCGTTGACGATGACGCCGGCAAGGGGATGTTCGCGCAGGCGGGGTGAAACCCATTCCGGACCAGTCGCCATGGCCCACGCCGGTGCCAACAACGCCAGCCCGATCAAGAATCGCGTCACTTCCCGTTTCATTACCCTTCCCTCGCGATGGCGCGCAACCCGGCCATGATAGGCCGGTCAGGGTGATTTCACTGCTGCGGGGTAGTTGATGGTGGCCGGTGGCGGCCAGCTCAGTCCGGACTCGGCCAGTCGCGCCTTGAAGTTGGGTGTGGCATCGAGGTCGAAAGGCGCGCCGCAAAAGCAGGACGTCGTCATCACCGCCAGCAGGAAGGGGCCGGCCGGACGTGAGTCCATGGCCGCGGCCAGGCGATTGGCTTCATCGCGGTCGCCTGTATTGGCTGCTGCCACCAGCTCGGCGACGCGCCATTGGCTGAACTTGGCTGCGACGCGTTCGAGACTCTTGAATCTGGCGCGAATTTCGTCGGGCGAGCGCCCTTGCGCGCGATCCAGCACGACGCGGGCCATGAAGTGGGTATCTGGCGATAGCCCGGGATTGACCGCATCAAGCTCCATTGCGGCCTCGTCAAGCCGCCCGAGCATCGTCAACGCGATGGCCCGCTTGCTAGTGGGAAGGGAGACAAGGCCCGACGCTTTCTCGAACCCAGCCAACACGTCCAGGGCTCGCTGCGCGTGTCCCGTGTGCAGCGCGACGGTAATGCGCGTGTTGGCATTGATTCGATTGAGCGGATCGCAGACGCGCGCACGCGCACTCAAGTTATCCAGGGCATCGCCGCGGCCGAAGGCGCTGGCGAACACCGGCATCCAGTTCGACGCATTGCAGCCCGGCGCCTTCAGTGCCTTGTCGATCAAGGCGGACAAACCACGCCAGTCATCACTCAGCATTTGTCGCTCGGCCAGGGTGAGCGCGCGCTGTTGCTCGTCCTTGCTGCTGGCTGCGGCCGATGCCAGCGTCTTCAGGGCCTCTTGTTGCGCTTGCAGCCTGTCGGACTGGCTACGCTCGTCGCCCTGGAGAATATGTTCGTACAAGTCGGCCTTGGCGAAATGCGCCTCGAAGAAGTCCGGTTCAAGCGACGTGGCCTTGTCGAATTCCGCGTTCGCCAGGCGCAGTCCATCCACCAGGTCTATCCTCGGTTTGGCGTGCGCATCTTCGTAGAGCTTCAAGCCCTTCTGGTAGGTGATGAAGGCATCCACATTGCCCACGCCCGCCTTGCGCATGCGGTCGCGCTGCTTGTCGTCGAGCAGCACGTTCAGAGCGCCGGCCACTTTCTCGGCGATGTCGAGTTGCACGGCCAGCGTGTCCTGCAGCGTGCGGTCGTAGGTTTCCGACCACAAGTGGTAGCCGTCGCTGGCGCGGATCAGCTGCGCGGTGATGCGCGCACGTTCGCCCTCGCGGCGGACGCTGCCTTCCAACAGCGTGGCGACGCCGAGTTTTTCACCGATGCCGCGCAGGTCTTCGTTCTTGCCCTTGAACTGGAACGACGATGTGCGCCCGACCACCTGCATGCCTTCGATGCGGGCGAGCGAGTTCAGTATTTCCTCGGACAGGCCGTCGGAGAAGAATTCATTGTTGGGGTCGCTGGACATGTTGACGAAGGGCAACACGGCGATGGAGTTGGCGGCGGCTTTTTCGACCGCGCCTGCGGCGGCGGGCCGGGCTGACGCGGTTGTTGCAAGCGCCGGCGCCGGCATGTCACGCCCGCGCTCACCCAGCCAGATGCCCAGGCCGCCAATGGCCACGATGACGGCCAGCAGGCTCACTTCGGTGCGCGTTGCGCGCTGCATGCCCCGCTCGCCGTGGTACCAGGCGAGCACTGCAGTGATGAAGAAACCAATAACGGAAATGCCGATGGCGATGCGCAACACGCCATCGGGCCAGTGGTACGCGCCTATCAGCAAGCTCAACACCTGCAGCAGCACCCAGGCGCCGGCGGCGTAAGCCAGCAGCCATTGCGCCAGTTTTCGGCTGCGCAGGTTTTGCAAAAGCGTCGGGCCAGCCGGTTGTTGCGTCATCGTGTGCCCTTCTTCGCGACAAGGGCCTGGAAGCCGGGGTCGTCGCGCAAAGAGTCCCAGTAGGGTTCACTGCGCAGGTTCTGTGCGCTGAGCACGGCAGCGGGTGTTTGCATCAGGTGGCGCAGCAACGGAACGGCGTTCGCAGCGTCGCCATTCATGGCATGGATCCGGGCTTGGTAAACCACCCAGCCAGGGCCTTCCAACTGGTCTGCACTTTCCGGCACGAGCGATACGGCCAGCTTTCCCTGGGCGGCCGCCGCGTCGCGTTCACCCAGGCCCGCGAGGGCCATGCCGAGTACGCAATGCCACGCGGTTTCGACGTAGCGATTGTCGGGCTTGGCGGCCAGCGCTCGCGTTGCCTCGGCCTTCACCTGGCGATAGTTAGCCACGGCCTGCGCTTCTGCGCCCGCCAGTCGCTGGCCGAACGCCAGGTTCAACTGCCACTCGATGCGCGCAGGCAGGTAGCCATTCATGGATGCGTCTATCAAGGTGTCGCCCGAGCCAGCGATTGCAACCTGCAACTGCGTGATGGCTGCCTTGTAGTCGCGCTGCAGGAACAGATGCGTCCCGACCAGGCCCTTCACCGCCGGCGAGCTGGAATCGGCGGCGGCCAGGTAAGCCGTCGCCCGCGGGAAGTCGCCCTCCGCCCAGGCGCACTGGAGCTTCATCGCCAAGGCGTGGGTATTGTTCGGCGACAAGGCGGCTGCGGCGTCGAGCTCTCGCACGCCGCGCTCGCAGTCGCCCATCACGACCAGGGTCACGCCATGGTGGTAGGCGATATTGGCATCGTTGGGCGAGAGCTCGCGCGCGCGCCCGAAGTTGGCATCGGATTGATCGAACTTGCCCAGCCGCCGGCTGAGGTAGCCGGCCCACATCCAGATGTCGGCGTCGTTGGGTAGCCGGGCTTTCAACGAGTCCATTACCGCCAGCGCGCCGGCGAAGTCACGCTTCACGTAGTACATGTGGACCCCGCGGGCAATTTCCGTGTGCACCGAACCGGGCGCCAGTTCGGTCGTACGGGCCAACGCATGCTCACCTTCCATCCGTAGCTTGCCGCTCGGGTCGAGACCGATCCAGCCGACGCGGAACGATTCGCGCGCGATCTGCGCCCAGGCCAGCGAGAAGTCGGGATCGAGGCGAACGGCTTCGCGATAGGCGGCCAGCGTTTCATCGGCCTGCTGGCGGGTTTGCAGTACGCGACTGTTGAGAGCGCGGGCCTTCAGGTAGGCGTCGTAGGCCGCAGGAACCTTGGTTGGAATCTCGGCCAACGCTTCCTGCTCGCCGCGGCTGATGTTGGCCGCCAGCTGCTTGGCGATTTCCTCCGCCACTTCGCTTTGCACGGCAAAAATATCGTTTAGCGTGCGGTCGTAGATCTCGGCCCAGACGTGGTTGTCGGTGGCGGCATCGATCAACTGCACGTTGATGCGCACCTTGTTGCCGTCGCGCTGCACGCTGCCTTCCAGGATGTGCGCCACGCCAAGCTCGTTGGCGATATGCGACAGATTGTCCGGACGGCTTGCGTATTGTTGCGTGGAGGTTCGCGATATCACCTTGAGGTCGCCGATCTTGGCCAGGCCGGTGAGTATCTGGTCCTGGATGCCATCGGCGAAGTACCCGTTGGCCTTGTCTTCGCTGAGGTTCTCGAAAGGCAGGACGGCGATGGACTTGGAGGAGATGGCGGGTATCGGCGCGGCGCTGGCGCCTGACGCTGCGTTTGACGACGCGGGCGACCGTCCTGCGTCGGCAGCGACAGTCGCGACGTCCGCCGCCGCGCGGCGTGGGGCAAGCACGAACTTGTCCAGGCCAAAATAGATCAGCGCCAGCATCAGCATCGCGATGATCATGCGATTCATGCGTTGCGCTGTTTGCGGCGCGATGGATTTCTCCAGGGGCACCTCCTCGTCGCGCTTGATACCGTCGGGCGTCAGCTCGAATATCCATGCGAAGGCGAGCGCGGGAACGAAGCCTATCGCCAGCACGATCACGACCGTGCGTGGCACCCAATCCGGCGCGCCGAACATCGGCAGCACCGTTCCCGCGACCTGGGTAATCAACCACGCAGCCACCAGGTACAAGCCGGCCATGCGGATGACGTTGCGGCGGCGAAGTTCGGCGATCAATGACATGGTCAATTGCGCCTTTGGGCCGGTTTGCACTCGAAATCATCGTTGCCAAGGGGTCGACAGAGCGGCGGCCACCCTTTTTCCCGCCAGTAGGCCACCAGCCCGTGGCGGATCAAACCCTCTTTCGCGCGCGGATCCTCAAGCAAGTGCTGGGAGACCGGAACGGAAAGGTCCGCAAACAGGCTGTAACCAACCATACGTGCTTGTTCGTCGGCGTAGGCATCGAAGAACAGGTCGGCATCGGGACGCAGCGCGGCGTAAAGCACGTAGGACACGTTCTCGCGGATCATGGCCCGGGCCGCCTCGTCGTCCACACCCGCTGCATTGGTCGCCCACGAAATTCCGAGGACATCCTCCTTCATCGTCCCGGGCCCGGCACGCTGCGCCTCGGCCATGGCCGCCACCGCAGCCGCGCCGTTTCCTTGCGCCAGCTCCCATTGGTAGGAGGAGGCGGCAAGCGCGTTCCCCGGATCTATCGTTGCGATCTTGCCAGCGGCTTCATCCACCAGATCCCGGCGCCCCATCAACTGCCCCAGATGTTCCACCCGCCACCAGAAGATCATGACGTACGGCTCGAGCGACACCAGGGCGCGCGCAGCGACGTAGGCGTCTGCGTGGCGGCCGACACCGGCCAGCAGTTCAGCGTAGTCCTCGCGAACGTCCGGATAGGTGGCATCGGCTTGCATCGCCTGCAGATAGAAGCGCTCCGCCTCGACCAGTTGCCCCTGGCTTCGGGACAGGTTGCCCAGCGCATGCAAGGTCATCGCGGCACCCGGCTCCAGCGACGCGGCGCGTTGGGCAGCCGCCGCCTGGAGTGCGGGGATGTCACCTAGCGCCACGCGCTCGTTCGCCGTGGTTGTCCAATAGGCCACTTCGTAGGCTAGTGACAGGGAGGCCCAGCCGGCACCGAACTCCGGCGCACGCGCCACGGCCGACTTGAGGTGCGCAATCGAGGCGGGCAGGTCCTTGCGCTTGCGATAGGTCGACCGGCCCTTGAGGTATTCGTCGTAGGCCGCCGGATCCACCGGCGTGCGCGTGGCGATCTGGGTCGCGACGCCCAGGCTCTGCTTCAATTCCTCGCTGATCTGCCGGGCGATTTCGTCCTGCAGGGCGAACACGCCTTCGAGCTTCCGGTCGTAGGATTCCGACCAGAGGTGGAAGCCATCGGAAACGCGCACCAGCTGCGCGGTAACCCGCACCTGATCGCCGTCACGGCGCACGCTGCCTTCCAGGATATGGCTCACACCCAGCTTGCGGCCGATTTCCCGCACATCGCCGCCCTTGCCCTTGAACTCGAATACCGACGTTCGCGCAACGACCTTCAATTGCGGAACCTTGGCCAAGACGTTCAACAATTCCTCGGTCATGCCGTCGGAAAAGAATTCCTGCTCGGGATTGCTGCTCATGTTGGTGAAAGGCAGCACGGCAATGGAGTTGGGCTGGGCAGCGACCGGCGTTGCCACATCGCCTTTGCGGAACGAAGGCTGGCCGTAGAAGTACCAACCCAACGCCAGTGCAACCAGCACCGCAGCGGCAGCAAACACGCGCCTCCCGCCGACGGGACTGGGGTCGAGCTTCATCCCCTCGGGCGTGGAATCGAATATCCAGGCCATCACCACGGCAAGTGGGAACCCGAGCAGACTGACCAGGATGAAAACCCGCAAGGCCCAGGGCGGCGCGTCAAAGGCGGGAAAGCCGATGGACGCTGCTTGCACAGCCAGCCAGGCGACCACCAGATAGGCGGCGCCCACCTTGAATACCTTGCGGCGCTTGAGCTCGGCGATCAGGCTCATGTCAGCGTTTGCCTGCGCATACTTTTTCTGCGTAAGGATCGAACGTCTTCAATCGCTCGACCAAGGCGACGAAGCGCGGTTCGCAGCGAATCGGGTTCAGCGCGGGGCTCATGATCGCCCAATCCATCTCGTTGCTAAGTTCCCGCGATAGTCGGTCCACATAGTCCAGAGCGAGTTGGTCCTCGCCAAGCAGCATCAACACGCTTGCCACGTGATAGTCCTCCAGTGCGTTGCCGCTGGACGGGTCCAGTCGGCTGCGCAGTGGCAAGGCCGACATGCGCACCGCCAAGGCATGGCGATCTGCCTTGCCGCTGAGTGCAGAGACTATTTCACTGCCCTGCCCGCTGGCACTGGGATTGAAAGCGGCCGCCAGCCTGTCCAGCATCTGCCTGGCTTCGCCAAGATTGCCAGACAGCAGGTCGGCCGTGGCGATGGCGCCAAGGCAGCCCTGGTAGGTCGGCGCGAACTCCAGCACGCGCAGGCAAGCCGTCCGGGCATCGGCATTGCGGCCGAGGGTGATCAGGATCCAGGCGTGGTTTTCACCAATCACCAGCGAGCGCGGATCGAGCACGGCGGCGCGTTCGATGGACACAAGGCCATTCTTGAAATCGCCGTTCGACATCAACAGGGTGCCCAGCCATTGGTGGGCCGTCGCAAAGGACGGCCTGAGCACGATGGCGCGTCGGAGCAAGGCAACGGACGTCGACCGCTGCAGGTAGTTCGTGGTGGTGTTGGACAGGGCGGCGTATGCCTCGGGTATGGCCGGGTCCAACGCCACCGCGTGAAGTGCGGCTTCGGTGGATCGCGACAACGCATCCGCCGCCGACATCCGGTCGCTGTAGGCGGGCAATACAGCGTAGGCGAGGGCAAGCCCGGCATGGGCCTGGGCCTGTTCCGGATCCGTCGCGATTGCCTTTTCGAACAGCGAGATCGCCTCAAATATTCCCTTCTCGGTGCGCGAGTGCCACAGGGCCATGCCGCGCAGGTACAGGTCGTAGGCGGCGACATTCCGGGTCGATCCGTCGCGTTGGCCCGGCTCGGCGACCGCGGCGATCTTCACCTTCAGCTGTTCGCCGATGGCGCGGGCGATCTCATCCTGGATCACGAAGATGTCTTCGAGCTTGCGGTCGTAGGTCTGCGACCACACGTGGAAGCCGGTCTGGGCGTCGATCAGCTGCGCGGTGATGCGCACCTTGTCGCCCTGCTTGCGCACGCTGCCCTCCAGCACCATCCGCACCTTGAGCTGCTCGGCAATGGCAGGCACTTCCATCGTCTTGCCCTTGAAGGCAAACGACGAAGTGCGCGCGGCGACCTGCAGTTCGGGCGTGCCCGCGAGTACGTTGAGGATCTCCTCGCTGATGCCGTCGGAGAAGTATTCGTTGGCCGCCTCGCCCGACATGTTGACGAAGGGCAGCACGGCGATGGAGTTGCGGCCGACAGTGGGCTTGGCTTGTGCGGCGGCCTGCGCCGTTACGGACTGCGTCGTACTGGTCACCAGGGCGGCGTCGCGGCGAGGCGCGAGCACCAGGCGGTCGAAACCGAAAAAGATCAATGCCAGCAGCAGCACGGCGATGATCATGCGGTCCATGCGTCGCGCCGTTTGCGGGGCAATGGACTCGGCCCGCGAAACCTCGGCATCACGCTTGATGCCGTCGGGCGTCAGCTCGAACACCCACGCAAAAACGAGCATCGGCACGAAGCCCAGCACCAGCACGATGACCAGACCGCGCAACGCCCAGTCGGGTACGCCGAAAGCGGGGAACAGCGTACTTGCCACCTGCACCAGCAACCATGCGCCAACCAGGTACAAGCCGGCCATGCGGATGACATTGCGGCGCTTGAGTTCGGCGATCAGGCTCATGGGCGCTTCCCGGACAAGGCTTCCAGATCCTGCAACACGGCCTGGCTCATCACCCTGGTGCCCACGGCCGAGTTGATGTCGGTGATTCGGAGCCTGAGCAGGGGCACCAGGGCGGCATCGGAACGCAGGAGCGTGGCGGTGCTGTCGATATCCCGCGGCGGCAGCCCCGTGCTGCATTCGTAGTCGATCAGGTTTTCGATGCTCCGGTAGTTGTTGACCTCGGACGTCTTGTCGCCGCAGTTCGTGGCGATCGCCGTTTGCACATCGAGGGGAACCAGCATCCGGAAGGCAACGCGGTAGCGGGAGTTGACGCCTTCGTTCTTCACGTTCTGGTACAAGCCGGTGCTGTAGACCTCGGTCGCCAGCCTGCGCAGGGTCGGATCTGCGATCAGGACGATATTGCCGGTTGAGGTCAGCTCGTCGTAGGTGGCCCGGTATTGCACGAACTCTGCGTACTGGGTCGCCCGATACGCGGCGATCAGCAGTGCCTCATTGGACAAGGCGAGCTTGCCCTCGAGCGCGTACAGCGTCCTTTCGGCGTTGCTTCGCACGTTTTCGTAGTAGCGATTGATGGCCTCGAATCGCCACGCTTCCACCCGCAGGTCCTCGCGCAGGCGCTGGGTGAACACAGCCGCCTTTTTGGCGGTTTCGCGCTCCTGGTTCCAATTCGACATCTGGATGCCGAGGAATACGCCCAGCACCAGCAAGACGAACTCGATGGCGATGGCCGCCCAGTTCTGTTGCTTCAAGGCCTCGGCGAAGCGGCGCAGGATCATGGCGACGACTGCCCCGACGATTCCGGGGCGGCGCCAAGCGCCTTGAGCCCATCGATAATCGTCACCTCTGTCCCATCCAGATCCAGCGTCGCGCTGATAACAAAGCTGTACTGATACTGGAGATCGGCGAGGACCGCCGGATCGCGATGAAGGGCTGTCGCGACCGCTTCCAGTTCGGCTGGAGCGACATCCAGCTTGCATTCCTTTTCAAAGCCGAGCACGAAGCCCCGCTTGTCGCGCACATCGCTGCAGCCCGCCCGCAAGGCCTCCTGCGTGGTCAATGGGATGATCCTGCGCACCGTCTGGCGATAGGCGGAATCGAGACCCAGCTTGTAGATGTCCTGCGGCACATCGAATGCATAGTATTGCGACAGGCTCGATTCGACCGCACCCGCCGGGAGCAAGCCAAGATGCCCAGAGGCAACGATCTGGTCCCACGTCGCGCGCACCGGAGCGATGCTGTTGATTTCCGTCGCCCGGTAGGCATTCACGACCAGCGCGCGCGGATCGGGGTCGGCCGCTCTTAACAGCTCATCGGCATCGCGAACGCTTTGGAGTACTGCGCTGTAGTAGGCACTCTGCGCACGAACTGCGCCCAGGTCTTCGCGGAGATCCCGCGTCAGCCGCCGCACGTAATCCCGGCCGAGGCGCGCATCGGCCTGCGCCTCGTTCCAGTTCGACACCTGGATACCCAGGAACACGCCAGCCACCAGCAACACGAACTCGATCCAGATGGCGGTCCAGTTCTGTTCCTTCAACGATTGCGACAGACGGCGAAGGATCATTTGTTGCGGTCCCTGATCGACTGCAGGTTCTTGACGACAGCCTTGTTGTTGACTTCAAGGTCGGTGAGCGCGGTCTGGTTGTCGGCGAATCGAAGCTGAAGCGCCGACACGAACCTGGGCATTGCCTTCAGGGCAGCCGCGGCACGCGCCACCTTGTCCGGGGAAATCCCGAGCGTGCATGGGTAGTCGAGCGAACTGGGAATGGCCGCGTAGTCCAGGACGGGCGCGTAGCGATCACCGCAGCGGCTCAACAGGGCCTCCTGGATTTCGGCTGACACGGTCTCCCGAAAGAGCCGGCGATACTCCGACTCGCCCCCCTCCTTCGAAATCGTGTCGAACAGCGGCGAAGTGAAAATGATGCCCGCCGTCTCGCGTAGTTCCTGGTCCTTGATGAGGCCGATGGTCCCGGTCGATATCAGCTCATCGTAGGTGGCACGAAAGCGATCGTTGTATTTGTACTGCGTTGCCCGATAGGCGTTGATGAGGAATTGCTCATCGGTCAGCGATGCCTCGCCGGCCATCACGTCGAGCACCCGTCGCTGGCTTCGGTTGGTCTCGCGGCTGTACACGACTAGGTACTCGTAGCCCCACGCCTCCCTCAACACGTCAGCCCTCAGCCGCTCGGTGAAGATCGCTGCCCTGCGATCTTCTTCGCGCTCGGCATTCCAGTTGCTGACCTGGATGCCGATGAACACGCCGACCACCACGATCACCAGGTCGATCCAGATCGCCGTCCATTCCTGCTTGCGGACATGGTCGATGACGCGGCGCAGGATCATGCGATGGCCTTAGCTGCAGACATAATCGCCCTTCTCGTTTTTCTTGCACAGGTCCGGCGGGCCGAGCTTGTCCCACAGGGATGCCAGGCCGAGGCCACGCGCAAAATCGGCAAACTCCGGAATCGTCCGCACGCCGCGGCCCTTGTTTTCCCAGATCGGAGTCAACACGATGGCCTCATTGCTGGTGATACCGCGCTGGGCAAGGGCCAGGGCGCGCTGCGGCTGGCCAAGACGCATCAGCGCGTTGATCGCAACCGCATTGACGGTTTCCGGGTTGGTCGCGAGGTATTGATCGATGATTGCGATCGCCTTCGCCCTTGCCTGGGCGTCCGAGTAGATGCCGCGCGCGATGATTTCGGCACTGCCGGCAGGAAGATCGTTGAGGAAGGGGCGGTTGCCCAGCGCCCAGTATCGTTCCGCCTCGGCGCGATCGCCTCGGGCATCCGCGAGCGCGGCGAGTCCGAGACCGGCGTGGGCAAGGCCGAGATCCTCAGAACGCCGGAGCAACAAGTCGGCTTTGTCCAACTCGTTCGTGCGAATGAGCTCGCGTCCGCGCCAGGACAGCGCGTTCGGCATCATCGGGTCGATCTCCAGCACCCGGTCGAGCTCGGCATCGCACTTGGCCAGGTAACCCGTCGTGCACAAGGCCGTGGCGTACCAGAAATGCGCCGTGACATCGTTGGGGTCGAGCGCCAGGGCGCGCTGCAGTGTCTCGAGCGCCTCGACGTAGCGGCGATTGCGCGTATAGAGGGCACCCAGCGCGGCATGCGGCTCAGCGAGGCGAGGATCGAGTTGCATCGCCTTCCGCGCGTGCACCTCGACCGCCTTGGCAGCTGCGTCGCGCACATTCGGATCATAGTTGGCGGCAAGCGCCTGGATGGAGGCCATCCGTGCATGCGCGCGAGCAAATTTCGGATCCAGCTCCAGCGCCTTGCCCAACTGCGCGATCGCTGCCGGAAACCGCACGCCGTCGCGTCGATTGATGACCTGCGTGGCCTGCAGGTAGAGCGTGTAGGCCTCGGTATTCTGCGTCGGCGCCTCCACCAGCCTCTGCGCCTGGTCGCCCTGCAGGATCACCTGCAGCTTGTCGGTGATGGACCGGGCGATGTTTTCCTGCAACTGGAAGACATCCTTCAGGTCGCCGTCGTAGTTTTCCGACCAGACGTGGAAACCATCCTCGGTCTGGACGAGCTGCGCGGTAATCCGCACGCGATCGCCCTGCTTTCTCACCGAGCCTTCCAGGATGTGCGCGACGCCCAGCGCCTGGCCCACGGCGCGCAGGTCGTTGTTCTTGCCCTTGTACTGGAAGGATGAGGTGCGGCCGGCAACCTTCAGGTCCTTCACCTGCGCCAAGGCATTCAGTATCTCTTCGGAGATGCCGTCAGAAAAATATTCCTGGTCCTTGTCGGCGCTCATATTGACGAAGGGCAGCACCGCGATGGATTTCTTGCTGATGGGAGCAATAGGTTTGGCCGCAACCGCCGCCGCTGAGCCCGCCACAGTAGTCGGCGGTACAGCGGCATCCAGATACGCGGGCTGGCCCTTGAAATACCAGGCAAAGGCGAGTGCCGCGAGGCCCGCGGCAATCAGCAGGAACGCCTTGCTGCCGCGAATGCCCTTCTCCGCCTTGAGACCTTCAGGCGTGACATCGAAGGCCCATGCGAACACGAGTGAAATGGGAAAGCCGAGGAAGATGACCAGGATGAAGATGCGCAGCGCCCAGGCCGGCGCATCGAAGGCCGGGAAGCCGATGCTGGCCGCCTGAACCACCAGCCAGGCGACTACCAGGTAACCGGCGCCAACCTTGAAGACCTTGCGGCGCTTGAGTTCGTCGAACAGGCTCATCAGCGCAATTCCCTTCGCAATACCTTGCCTACCGCAGATTTCGGCAAGGCGTCGCGGAACTCGATCACCTTGGGTTGCTTGTAGCCGGTCAGCAGCTTGCGGCAGTGCGCACGCAGGTCTTCGTCGGTCAGCGACGGGTCCTTGCGCACCACCACCAGCTTTACCGCCTCGCCGCACTTGTCGTCGTGCACGCCGACGGCGGCGGCTTCCAGCACGCCGGGATGCAGCGACACGACGTCTTCGATTTCATTCGGAAATACATTGAACCCCGACACCAGGATCATGTCCTTGCGCCGGTCCAGCACGAACAGGTAGCCCTGCTCGTCCGCCTTGGCGATGTCGCCGGTTCGAAACCAGCCTCCCGGGAAGAACGCGCTCTCGGAGTCCTCTTCGCGCTGCCAGTAGCCGGTGGTTACCTGCATGCCACGCACGCATAGTTCGCCCATTTCGCCGAAGGCGACTTCCGCGCCCTCCTCGTCCCGCAGGCTGATGTCCACGCCGGGCAGCGGCATGCCGATGGAGCCGACGGGATTGGGCGCGTCCCACTGGTTGGCGGTGACGCCGGCGCTGGTTTCCGACAGGCCGTACATCTCCACCACGTCCTTGCCGGTCACCGCCTTCCATTGTTCAGCCGTGGCGCGACGCAGCGCCGTACCGCCTTGCACGCACAGTTTCAGGTTGGACAGGTCGAGCTTTTCGAAATCAGGGGAATTGAGCAACGCATCGAACAGGGTATTGACGCCCGAGTAGGTCGCCGGCCGATATTTTTCGAAGGTGGTGATCAGGCCCGGAATGTCACGTGGATTAGTTACCAGCACGCTGTGGAAACCGTGCGCCCACATATACAGCATGTTGGCGTAGGCGGCGATGTGGTACAGCGGCAGGCAGATCAGCGAAATATCTTTCTGCGGATCGAGCAGCGTGCCCAGCCATTGCTCCGCGGCGGCGACGTTGGCCATCAACGCGGTGTGCTGCAGTGCCGCGCCTTTGGAAACGCCCGTGGTGCCACCGGTGTATTGCAGCTGCGCGGTATCGGATTGCACGGCCTTGGCTTCTACCCGCGGCAGGCGCGCGCCAGCGGCCAGCGCCTTCGGCCAGCGCAGCGCGCCTGGAATCGAAAACGGCTTGATCAGCTTTTTCCTGTACTTGATGGTCAGGTCCACGATCAGCGACTTCGGCCAGGGCAGCATGTCGCCGATGCGCGTGGTGATGACCGTCTGCACGTCGGTCGCCACGATGGCGTCGGCCGCGACATGGCCGAAGTTGTCCACGACGATCAGCACGCGTGCGCCCGAGTCGGCGAGTTGGTGATGCAATTCGCGCGCGGTATACATGGGGTTGACCAGCACCGCGATCAGGTCGGCGCGCAATACGCCCAGCAAGGCCACCGGAAACTGCAGCAGGTTCGGCACCATGATGGCGACGCGGTCGCCGGCGGCCAGCCCGAGGCCGCCGCGAAGGTGGGCAGCGAGGTCGGCGCTGAGTTTGTCCAACTCGCTGAAACTCAGGCTGTGGTCGAGGTTGGTGAAGGCCGGCTTGTCGCCGTAGCGCTGGCAGGCGGCGATCAGCATCTGCGGCAGCGTCTGGCCGTTGGCAATCGCCGCGCCGGCGATGTTCTCGAACTCAGTTTTTGCGAGGGGAGATGTTTTCATCGGGCGACCTGCCGAGTGTCTGGTTGGATGGGATCACAAACGAAATCATTGCTGCCTTGCGCGTGACATTGCGGTGGATAGCCTTTCGCACGCCAATAGGCCGGCACACCCAACTTGGCCAGCACGGCCTTGAATCCCGCCGAGTTGCGAAACGCAGGCTGGCTTCGATCCCATGCAATCTGCGAGTCGCCATCGATGTCCGAGGACGTGGCAACCAGGTCGTAGGCGCCGAGCCACAAGTAGTATCGGGACGTGCCGATCGACTGGTCGGAATTGATGTCGCCGTCGATAAGCTTGCGGCTTGCGATTGCCTTGGTCGTCGAGTCGGGCAGTGCCGGCTCTGCCAGGGCATCGAGCAAGAGCGAATTCAACTTCGGTTTCGTACTGAAAGTAGCCATCAGCAATTCGGCAGCCAGGCGATCGCCACGCCGCACCATCGCCGGCAGGAATTCCGCAGCACGATTCCTGATGAATCCTGCGGAAACACCTTTCTCGAACAGCGCCAGGGCCGGCTCGGTCTTGCCGGCGTTCAACAGGGCGACGGCTTTCCAGCGCACGCAGTTGTGGTAGCTGGGATCGAGCTCGATGCAGCGGTCGAGATCGGCCTCGGCCCGGTCGAAAAAGCCCAGGTTGCTCCAACTGATGGCGCGCCAGAGGTAGGCTGTCGCGTTCTTCGGGTCGACGTCGACCGACTTGTCGTGGAGCTGCATTACCTTTTCCCAGTTGATGGGAAGCGTGGTGATTTCGACCATCGCCAGGACGGCCCAGGGCATGGAAAGCTTCGGGTCCAGTTCCAGCGCCCGCTTGGCCGATTTTTCGGCCAACGCGGTGTAATCGCGGTCGTGGAACCCCCAGCTCTCGGCAATGGCGCAGGCAGCAGCAAGCCCTTCCCAGCCGCGGGCGAATTTCGGATCAAGCGCTACGACTTTTTCGAACAGGCGCACGCCCACGTCGACGTCCTTGCGGGCGATGAACAATTCGCGCGCCTTCAGGTAGATCTCGTAGGCCTCCATGTTCTTGGTATCGGCCTCGACGGAAACGACCGGACCCGCCTTGTTCACTGCCAGCGAGCCGCGCAGCGCGGTAACGATGGCGTTGGCGATATCGTCCTGGATGGCGAAGATGTCGGTGAGCTCGCGGTCGTAGGTCTCCGACCAGATGTGGCGGTCGTTGACGGCGTCGATCAACTGCGCCGTGATGCGCACCTTGTTGCCGGCCTTGCGCACGCTGCCCTCCAGGATGTGCCCGACCCCGAGGTCCTTTGCAATCGCAAGGCTGCCGATGGACTTGTCCCGATAGGCGAAGGAAGAGGTGCGCGAGGCGACGCTGAGGCCGTCCACCCGCACCAGCACGTTCAACAGCTCCTCCGATATTCCGTCGGAGAAATATTGGTTGCTGGCGTCGTCGCTCATGTTGACGAAAGGCAGCACCGCAATGGAATTGTCGCGCGCCTTCTTCGTGGCCTGGGTAGTCGCCTCCGACTTCACGACTTCGGTGGTGGCGGCGACCAGGACGGCATCGCGACGCGGCGCCAGCACGAACTTGTCCACGCAGAAATAGATGACGGCCAGCACCAGCGTGGCCACGATCAGGCGATTCATTCGCTGTGCGGTGTGCGAGGCGATGGATTTTTCCGGCGGCACGTCGGCATCGCGCTTGATGCCGTCGGGCGTCATCTCGAACACCCAGGCGAACACCAGCGCCGGCACGAATCCCAGCGCGAGCAGCACGACGACCGTGCGCGGCATCCAGTCCGGGGCGCCGAACATCGGCAGCACCGTGCCGGCCACCTGCACCAGCAACCATGCGCCGACCAGGTACAGCCCGGCCATGCGGATGACATTGCGGCGCTTGAGTTCGGCGATCAGGCTCATGGGCGGGGCTCAGTCACAGGTGAAGTCCTTGGCGCCGAGCGGGCGACACTGCGGCGGGAAGCCCTTGGCGCGCCAATACGCGACGACGCCCATCTTCTCGAGCTTCATCTTCATGCCCGGCGAGTTGCGAAACGTGGGCGGATAGCGATCCCAGGCGACGATGGTGGTGGTGACGCGGTCGTCGGACGTGCCAACGGCGTCGTATTCGCCGAGCCACAGGTACAAATGCGACAGCGTCAGGCTTCCCGTCGATGAATTGAGTTCCGGGTCTTGCGCATGGCGC
This sequence comes from Gammaproteobacteria bacterium RIFCSPHIGHO2_12_FULL_63_22, assembly GCA_001801685.1. GTDB lineage: Bacteria > Pseudomonadota > Gammaproteobacteria > Xanthomonadales > Xanthomonadaceae > Arenimonas. Next base: position 35,502 of record MGYJ01000071.1, read on the forward strand.
ATCGCCAACGCACGCGCGTTGGCGATGGGCGTGGCGGGATGATCGAACTTGCTGACCAGCGCTTCGCGCAGCTCCGGCGCCATGGTGGTGACCCCCATCAGCAACAGGCCCTCCGCGCGGCGGCCGCGGGCAAGCATCGGCGCAATGAAATTTTCGGTGCGGCTGTAGACGAAGCCTTTCTCGAAGCCGGTTTCATACAACGCGAATGCTTCGTCTTCCTTGCCGGCAAGCAGCAGGGCCAGGGCCTTGTGCCGGATGGCATTGTGGTAGTTGGGCTCGACCGAGATCGAGCGATCCAGGTCTGCGATGGCACGATCGAAGAAGCCCAGCCTGATCCAGACAATGCCGCGCCAGAGCATGGCAGTTGCGTTCCTGGGGTCGGCGGCAATCGCCTTGTCGAGGCTTGAGAGTTGCCCGCTGAAATCAATGGGCCAGCTGTTCATGAGGATCTGCGACTTGACCGCCCATGGCATCGACAGGGAAGGATCGAGCTCGAGTGCGCGATCGGCAGCCTGCTGGGAAAGCGCAAAATAGTCCCGATCGGTCTGGCCCCAGCTTGGCGCCACCGAACTCACCGCCGCCAGTCCTTCCCAGCCGCGTGCAAACTTCGGGTCGAGCTCCACGACCCGCTGGAACATCCCGGTCGTTTCCGACAGGTCGCGTCGTGCAATGAAGTTTTCGCGCGCCTTCAGGTACAGCTCGTAGGCCTGCATGTTCTCGGTGTCGGCGCGCACCTTCACTGTCGGCGCTGCCTTGGCCGTGGTCAACGAACCGCGCAAGGCCGCGACGATGGCATTCGCGATCTCGTCCTGGATGGCGAAGATGTCGGTCAACTCGCGGTCGTACGTTTCCGACCACAGGTGCCGGTCGTGTACGGCGTCGATCAGCTGCGCGGTGATGCGGACCTTGTCGCCCGCCTTGCGCACGCTGCCTTCGAGGATGTAGCTGACTTTGAGTTCGCGGGCGATTTCCGCCGCGCCCATCTCCTTGCCCTTGTAGGCGAAGGACGAGGTGCGCGAGGCCACGCCGAGGTCCGGCACGCGAACGAGCACGTTCAACAGTTCTTCGCTGATGCCATCGGAGAAGAACTGGTTGCCGGGATCGGAGCTCATGTTGACGAACGGCAACACGGCAATGGATTTCTGCAGCGGCGCGTCGGGCTGAGTCGCCGGTTTCGCCGCACCCACCTCACCTGCGGGAACGTCCGCCACGCGCACCGTCGGCTGGCCACGGAAGTACCAGCCGATGGCAAGCACGGCGAGCACGCCGGCGGCGATGAGAATGCGCTTGTTACCGGCGGGCGCGACATCGCGCTTGAGACCTTCCGGCGTGACATCGAACATCCACGCCATGACGATCGCGATCGGAAAGCCCAGCAGCAATACGAGGATGAAAACGCGCAGTGCCCACGGCGGCGCATCGAACGCGGGAAAGCCGATGCTTGCCGCCTGCACGACCAGCCACGCGACCAGCAGGTAGGCAGCCCCCACCTTCACAACATTGCGACGCTTGAGTTCGGCAAATAGTGCCGCCATGCGTTTCCCACCCCGTGAAGGTCACGCAACAAAAAACGGCTCCCCGCCGTCCTTTGAGGGTAGGCGAAAAGCCGTTCGGAGTCACTCGCCGGGGTGGTGGCCGGCGACCTTCACATCAGGCCGTGAAGACCCTATTTTTTCTTGGCCGCCTTGGCTGCCAACTCACGTTCCTTCTGGACCAGGAACTCGGCGGTCTTGAGCATGCCGTCGTAGCCGGTTTCGGTCCGGCCCAGCACACGATACTTGCCGTTGACGATCAGCGTGGGCGTGGACTCGACGCCCGAGCGCATGGCGAAGTCGCGTGCCTTGGCCATTCGCGCCTTCACATCATTGCCTGCCATGGTGGCCAGGAACTTGGCCCGGTCCACGCCGAATCGCGCGTACAGGTCGGCCACTTCCTCGGGCGTGCCCTGCTTCACCAGCTTGTCCGTGAAGATGCCCTTGAACACGGCGTCGTGGGTCTTTTCCTGCACGCCCAGGATCTGGGCAGCGAAGTAGGCCTTCGCGAACTGGTCGAAGGGACCACCGAAGGCTGCGGGCACGTATTCCCAGCGCACGTCCTTGGCCATGGTCGTCTTCCACTTGTTGACCATCGGCTGGAAGGTGAAGCAGTGGATGCAGGCGTAGCTGAAGACTTCGGCCACTTCGATCTTGCCGGGCGCATACGGCGGTTGCGGGGCTTTGAGCGTCACGAAGTCCACGCCCTCGCGATAGCCCGGCGCCATGGGTTGGGCAAAGGCGCTGAGGGGAATCAGGCTGAGCAAGAGGACGAGCAGGCTACGACGAATCATCGGTTACTCCGGAAGGCAGGTCGGTACTGGGAACGCGGAAGGGGCAAAGGGTTCATTCCCCATCGGCCGGGCCGGGGCCGCCATACAGCGACTTGCGCGGCGCGCCGCTCAGCTCGGCCGCAAGCTTGGCGGCCTGGGACGGGGCGAGGTGGGCTTTCAGTTTCTCATACAGTCGCCTGCCTTCGAGCAAGGCGGCTGCAGCATCGTCTTCACATCCGCGCACCACCAGAACGAACTCGCCCCGGCGCTGGTTTTCGTCGGCATCCACGCGGCTGGCGATGTCGGCCAGGGTGTCGCCGAGCAGGGTTTCGAACAGCTTGGTCAACTCGCGGGCCAGCACAGCTTCGCGCCCGGGTCCGAAAACGTTGATGAAATCGGCGAGGGATTCCTGGATCCGGTGTCCGGATTCATAGAAGACGAGGGTGCGGGTTTCCCGGGCCAGGGACTGCAACCGCTCGCGCCGGGCCGAGCCCTTGGCCGGCAGGAAGCCTTCGAAACAGAAACGATCGCTGGGAATGCCGGCCACCGACAGGGCCGCGATGGCGGCGCAGGCACCGGGCACGGGGCTGACCTTCAGGCCGGCGGCGCGCACCTCGCGCACCAGCCGATAGCCCGGATCCGAGACCAGCGGCGTGCCTGCATCCGACACCAGGGCCAGTGATTCCCCGCCCCGCAGGCGTTCGACCAGGCGCCAGGCGATCTCGGCCTCGTTGTGTTCATGAACGGCGAGCAGCGGCTTTTCCATGCCATAAGCCGACAACATCTGCCGGGTGTGGCGGGTGTCTTCGGCGCAGATGGCTGCGACCTGCGACAGCACTTCGCGACCACGGGCGCTCAGGTCGCCGAGGTTGCCGATGGGGGTTGCGACCACGTAAAGGGTTCCTGCCGGCACGGTGGCCATGGCCGCGTTCTCTCAGGGCGTGCGGGTTATCATCTTAGCGGCATTGCCCCTGGAAGCCCTTATGCGTTTTGTCCGCTTGTCGTTCTGCCTGATGTTGCTGGTGCTGGCCGCCTGTTCGACGGTGCGCGTCGCGCCCTCGCGCCCCGGGCCGGATGCCGACCTTTCCCCGCCAGTGCGCGAGGACCACGCGCGTACGGACGCATTCCCGCCCGGTGACAGCGATGGCTATCGACCGCCGGCAACCGTTGCCGTCCTGCTGCCGATGACCGGCAGCCTGGCGCCGGCCGCGGCAGGCGTACGCGACGGCTTCCTGGCAGCGTATTACGCGGAAGGACGTCGCCGCCCGACGGTGAAGTTCTATGACACGCACGGCACCGGTGGCGGCGCGCAATCGGCGATGTCCCGCGCCCGCGCCGATGGTGCGCAGATGATCGTCGGCCCGCTCGGCCGCGATGAGGTAAGTGCAGTGGTCGGCGCCGCCGACGGCAGCATTCCGATCATCACCTTGAATCGAGGCGTGAAAGCTCCTCCGCTGGGCACCACGTCCTTTGCGCTGCTTCCCGACGAAGAAGGCGCGGCCGCGGCTGATCGCCTGGCCGATCGCGGCATCAAGTCGGTATTGGTGTTCAGCAACCAGACGGATAACTCGCAGCGCGGCGTGGCAGCTTTCCGCGACCAGCTGCGCAAGCGGGGCGGCGATGTCATCTCGGATATCGCCATCGTCGGCGACACGGCCGACCTGACCGCACGCCTGTCGGCATTGCAGGCTGCACCCAATCCGCCCCAGGCGGTCCTGCTGGCTCTGGATGCAGGCCAGGGCCGCAGCATCGCTGCGCAACTGAAGGCATCGAAGCTGGCCGGCCTGCCGCGCATGGCGACGTCGCTGATCCTCAACGGCGCCAATACCAAGGCCGACATCGAACTCGACGGGATCGAATATCCGGAACTGCCGTGGTTGCTCGACCAGGGTGGCGGCCTGCCCGACGCCGACGCGCTGGCGCGCAGCCTGCCCAGTGCGCGCGGCCCGTCGCAGCGCCTGTTCGCCTTCGGCGCCGACGCCTGGCGCCTGTGCGCGTGGTTCGACCATCTGTACAACCAGCCCGCGGCCTCCATCCGTGGCGCGACCGGCAGCTTGCGCATCGACATTTCCGGCCCGGTGCGGCGTACGCCCGGCTGGGCCGTCTTCAGCGGCGGCCGCGGCCGTCCCAGCACCTTGTCGGTTCGGGCGCCGGATGCGCGCCCTCCCGCCCGCTGACCGACAGCAGGACGGCGCGTCGGCGGAAGACGCGGCGCTGGTCCACCTGCAGGGTGAAGGACTCATCCTGCTCGCGCGCAATGCACGCTACCCCTTTGGTGAAATCGACCTGGTGATGCGCGAAGGCGCAACGCTGGTGTTTGTCGAAGTGCGCTTTCGTCGCCCCTCGCGCTTCGGCGGCGGCGCGCTGTCGGTGGATGCGAACAAGCGACGCAAGATCGCGCGTGCCTCGCAAGCCTGGCTGTCCTCGCACAAACAATATTCCCAGGCTGGGTGTCGCTTCGACGTGGTTGCTGCGATGCCGGGCGCCAACGGTATCGAGTGCGAGTGGATTCGCGCGGCATTTACCCTCGACGATCTCTGGTAATCGACAGGGCCGGGATAGAATCGAGCCGTGCCCTCGAGCCTGCCCGTGCCCTTCACCACCGAACTGCTGGCCTTGCTCGGCCCCGGCGGCTTGCTGCTCGATCCCGCGGAACGACTGGCCTATGCCTACGACAATTCACGCCGGCAGGCCCTGCCTGACGCGGTAGTGCTGCCGACGGATGCGGCGCAGGTCAAGGCCATCGTGTGCCTGTGCCGCGAGCATTCGGTACCGATAACGGCGCGCGGCCGCGGCACCAATACCACCGGCGCCAGCGTGCCCGTGGGCGGCGGCCTGGTGATGGCCTTCGAACGCATGAACCGCATCCTCGACATTCGTCCCGGCGACCGGGTCGCGGTGGTGGAACCGGGCGTGTTGAACGGCGACCTGCAGAAGGCCCTGGCGAACCACCATCTGTTCTGGCCGCCGGATCCGACCAGTGCCCCGTATTGCACCATCGGCGGCAACCTGGGCTGCAATGCAGGCGGCCCGCGCGCGGTGAAATATGGAGCGACCCGCGACAACGTGCTTGCACTGACAGCGGTGACCGGCACCGGTGAGATCGTGCAGTTCGGCGCGGCGACGACCAAGGCGTCCAGTGGCTATGACCTGTCGCGCTTGCTGATCGGCTCGGAAGGCACGCTGGCACTGGTGGTCGAAGCGACGCTGCGGCTGGTGCCCCTGCCGCCGATGCGGCGCGTATTGCGGGCGCTGTATCGCGACACCGATGCGGCGGCGCGAGCGGTCGCACGCGTGATGGCGCAACCCATGACGCCGTCGATGCTCGAATACATGGATGCGCGCTGCGTGAAGCTGGCGCGCGACGTTGGCGGCGTGGACCTGCCCGATGCCGGTGCGCTGCTGCTGATCGAAGCCGATGGCGATGCGACCACCCTGCCCGCGGCGATTGCGGCGCTGCGGGCCAGCGCGAACGGTGAAGGTTGCATCGAAGTGAACGTCGCCAGCAGCGAGGCCGAGCGGGAAAGCCTGTGGGCCGCGCGCAAGGCACTGTCGCCGGCGCTGCGCACCATCGCGCCGGGCAAGATCAACGAAGACGTAGTGGTGCCCGTGTCGCGTCTGCCGACGCTGGTGGGACACGTGGAATCCATCGCTTCGAAGCATGCGCTGGACATCGTTTGCTTCGGCCATGCCGGCAATGGCAACCTGCACGTCAATATCCTCTACGACCCGGCCGACGCGGTCGCAAGCGACAGCGCAGGCAAGGCTTTGGCCGAAGTGTTCGAAGCGACGCTTGCGCTGGGTGGTCAGCTGTCAGGGGAACATGGCATTGGCCTGTCCAAGCGGGATTTCATGAGTCGCGCCATCGATCCGGCCACCCTCGCGCTGATGCGATCGATCAAGACGCTGCTCGATCCCGATGGCATCCTCAATCCCGGCAAGCTGCTGCCCGCCATTGAAGCGCCCACATAATGAGCAAACCCATCACTGACCTCGACCTGCTGCTGCGTGAAGTGCGCGCTTGCCGCCTGTGCGAGGAACACCTGCCGATGGGGCCGAAGCCCGTGCTGCGCGCCAGCGCGACGGCGCGCCTGCTGATCGTCGGCCAGGCGCCCGGCACGCTGGTGCATGCCAGCGGCATTCCCTGGAACGACGCGAGTGGCATGCGCCTGCGCGGCTGGCTGGGCGTGGATCGCGATACGTTTTACGACGAGGGCAAGATCGCGATCGTGCCGATGGGTTTCTGCTACCCGGGCCGTGGCAACTCGGGCGATTTGCCGCCGCGTCCGGAATGCTCGAAGACCTGGCATCACCGGCTGCTGCCGCTGATGCCGGAAGTGAAACTGGTGCTGGCGATCGGCCAGTACGCGCAGGTTTATTTCCTGGGCGACACGCGCAAGAAATCACTCACCGACACGGTGCACGCGTGGCGCGAGTACGCACCACGCGTGTTTCCGCTGCCGCATCCCAGCCCGCGCAACGTGGCCTGGTTCAAGCACAACCCCTGGTTCGACGCCGAGGTATTGCCCGCCCTGCGCGAACAGGTGTCGGCCGTACTTTCCCGCTAGATCGGTTTCAGGATCCCGTTCGCGTCCAGCAATGCGACGATCACGTGAAGAGTGGCGCAGGCATAAACACCTGCGAGCACGTCGTCGAGCATGGCGCCTATACCGCCATGCAATTTGCGATCGGCCCATCGCACGGGCCACGGCTTCCAGATATCGAACAGCCGGAACAGGCCGAAACCCAGCACCATCCACAGCCAGCCCGCGGGCGCGAGCAAGAGGGCGATCCACTGGCCGATGAATTCATCCCAGACCACCACCGACGGATCTTGCACCCCGGTCTTTTCGATCACCCAGTTGGCGGTGACCACGCCGACCACGAAGGCAGCGCCGATGACAGCCAATTGCACGGCCAACGATGCGTGCTGCAGGTAGAACCACCACGGTAGCAAGGCCGCGAGCGAGCCCATCGTGCCGGGCGCCACCGGCGACAGGCCTATGCCGAAGCCGCTGGCGATCCAGCCGGCCGGATGGGTCAGGACCACGCGCGCGGGTTGCGGGAAACTCATGCGTTGCCTGCGAAGTGTTCGAAGCCCGCGCTCGGGCCGGCGTCGAATGCTTCACCGTCCGGCGTGGCCAGTCGCAGGCCTTTGCCGGCGGTTATTCGCCCGACCACGGTCGCTGGTGTATCGCATGCGGCAAGGGCTTGTTCGATGGCGAGCGCGTGTGCCGGCGACGCGGTGAAGCACAACTCGTAATCGTCACCGCCGGAAAGCTGTATGCGCCAGCGCGCTTGTTCGTCGGGAAAATGTTCGGCCAGCGTGCGCGACGTGGGCAGGCGGCCGAGGTCGAGCTCGGCGCCGACGCCGCTGCGCTGCAGGACATGCCCCAGGTCGGCGAGCAGGCCGTCGCTCAGGTCGATCGCCGCAGTGGCAAGGTCGCGCAGCGCGATGCCTGCAGCGATGCGCGGCGTCGGGCGGTCGAGGCGATAACGAAGTTTCGAGGACATCAGGCCCTGCCCTTGCAACTGCAGCAAGGCGCCGGCGGCATCGCCCAGCGTACCGGTGACCCAGATGTCGTCGTTGAATCCGGCGCCGTCGCGGCGCAGCGCGATGCCTGCCGGCGCGAAGCCATGCGCACCGATGGTGATGGACAGAGGGCCGCGCGTCGTGTCGCCGCCGACCAGCGCCACGCCAAATTCATCGGCGAGTTCGCAGAAACCGTCGAGAAACGCGTCCAGCCAATCGGCATCCGCATCAGGCAGCGTCAGCGCCAGCGTGACCCAGGCCGGCGTCGCGCCCATGGCGGCCAGATCGCTCAGGTTGACGGCCAACGCCTTCCAGCCGATGTCTGCTGGCACCGTGTCCTCGGGGAAATGCACGCCCGCGACCAGGGTGTCGGTGCTCAGCACGAGATTGTGGCCTTCGGGAACCTGCAGTACGGCGGCATCGTCGCCAATGCCGAGCAGCACATCGCTGCGCGAGCAGGCGCGTTCGCGAATGCGATCGATCAGGCTGAACTCCGCATTGCGCGGCGCGCCCGGATCGATTTCCATCTCAGCGACGCGCGCCCTGTATTTCCTGCGCGCGCCATTCGGCGGCCGCGCGGTCGAGCACGCCATTGACGTAGGTGTGGCCGTGTTCGGCGCCGAAGCGCTTGGTGGTCTCGATGGCTTCGTTGATGACGACGCGATACGGCACGTCGGGACGGAAGCGCAGTTCGAACCCGGCGATGCGCAACACGGCGCGCTCGATCGGGTCCACTTGTTCCATGGTGCGGTCGATGTATCGCGCCAGCACGGCGTCGAGTTCCTCGGCATGCTTGGCGACGCCGCGCACCAGGGCCTCGAAGTATTCGAGGTCGGCCACGTCCATGTCCTGCTCGGTTTCGAACTGGGAGATGACTTTTTCGATCGGCGAATCGGACAACTGCCAGGCGTACAAGGCCTGCAGGGCGCGACGGCGCGCGCGCGAACGGGCGGCCGGATCAATGCCATCGGTGCGGTGCGGTTTCATGGGTTGGATTCGCTTATCTTGTGCAACAGCCGGGACATTTCGAGGGCCGCCAGCGCGGCTTCCTCACCCTTGTTGCCATGCGCGCCGCCCGCGCGCGATTGCGCGTGGGCATGGTCTTCAACCGCCAGCACGCCATTGGCGACCGGCAGGCGGTAATCGATTGCGACGCGCATCAGGCCCTTCGCGCATTCGTCGGCGACGTGCTCGTAATGCCGCGTCTCGCCGCGCACGACACAACCCAGGGCCACCAGGGCCACGTAGCCGCCTGTGGCTGCGAGGGCCGCGGCGGCCACCGGCAATTCCCAGGCGCCGGGAACCCGCACCAGGTCGATGTCGGACTCGACGACCCCTTGGTCCTGCATCGCCTGGCGCGCGCCGTCCACCAGCGCATCGGTGATGCGCGGATTCCAGCGGCTGGCGAGGATGGCGAAGCGGGCGCCCGTGGCGGCTCGCATTTCACCTTCGATTAGGGGCATGGGTCGGGCTTTGCGGGTTGGGCGATTAGTTTAGCAGGCCGTTGGCGGCCGACCCGGGATGGTCTCCACCACTTCCAGCCCGTAACCGGCCAGGCCCACCTGGCGGCGCGGCGTGCCCAGCACGCGCAGCTGGCGCAGGCCCAGGTCAGCGAGGATCTGCGCACCGGCGCCGTTGCGTCGCCATTCAGCGCCGCGGGCCGGTTCGGCCTCGGGCTGCTCGGTGATGCGCGCCAGCAGGTCGTCCGGGCGCAACGCCTCCGACAACACCACGACCACGCCGCAGCCGTCCTCGGCGATGCGCGCCATGGCCTCGGACACGCTGATGCCGAAATCGGCGCGCTGCCAATGCAGCACATCCGACAGCGGGTTTTTTACATGCACGCGCACCAGGGTTGGCGCATCGGCGCGCGGCTGCCCGCGAACCATCGCGAAATGCAGCTCGCGGCTGAGGCGGTCGCGATAGGTCACCAGTTGAAAGGTTCCGTGCGCGGTTTCGACGTCGCGCGTGTCCACGCGTTCGATGGTGTGCTCGGTGGCGAGGCGGTGGCGGATCAGGTCTTCGATCGAGCCAATCCGGATGCCGTGGCGCTTCGCGAAAATTTCAAGCGCGGGTCGACGCGCCATCCCACCGTCCGCATCGAGGATCTCCACCAGCACGCCGGCGGGCTCCAAGCCCGCGAGCAAGGCGAGGTCAGTCGCGGCTTCGGTATGTCCAGCGCGCGTGAGCACGCCGCCGGGCTGCGCCATCAGCGGAAAGATGTGGCCGGGCTGGGTGAGGTGTTGCGGCTTCGCGTCAGGCTGTACCGCCGTGCGGATGGTCAGCGCGCGATCGTAGGCGGAGATGCCCGTCGTGACGCCTTCCGCCGCCTCGATGCTGACCGTGAAGTTGGTCTGGTACGGCGACCGGTTGTCGCTGACCATCAGCGGCAGGTTCAACTGCCGGCAGCGTTCGCCGGTCAGCGACAGGCAGACCAGGCCGCGCGCATGCGTGACCATGAAGTTGATGTCGCTGGGCGTGACTTTTTCGGCGGCCATGATCAGGTCGCCTTCGTTCTCGCGGTCCTCGTCGTCCACGATCACGACCATGCGACCGGCGCGGATGTCGTCGAGGATTTCGGAAATGGGGGCGAAGCTCATGGGCGGGGTCCGGAGTTGAGTCGCTCGACATAGCGGGCGATCAGGTCGACTTCGAGATTGACCGGCGAGCCTGCCGGCGTGCTTGCGAAGGCGGTGTGTTCGATGGTGTGCGGCACGAGGTTGACTTCGAAGCCCGTGTCATCGGCAAGGTTCACGGTCAGGCTGACGCCGTCCACGCAGATCGAACCCTTGTTGGCGATGTAACGAAGCAGGCCGACCGGCGCGCTGAAACGCCAGCGCTGCGAGCGGCCGTCGTCCCAGGTTCTTTCGACACGGCCGATGCCATCGACATGGCCGGCGACCAGGTGACCGCCCAGCCGCGTGGTCGGCAGCAGCGCGCGTTCCAGGTTGACCGGCGCGCCCACGGCCAGCGCGCCCAGCGTCGTCAGCGACAGGGTTTCGTTCGATGCGTCGGCGGCGAAAGAGGTTTCATCGAATTCGACGACGGTGAGGCAGACGCCGGACACGGCGATGCTTTCGCCCAACTGCACATCGTCCATCGGCAGCGCGCCGACATCAAAACGCAGGCGCAGGTCGCCGCCGCGAGGCTGCGCGTCGCGCAAGCGTCCCACTGCCTGGACCAGTCCGGTGAACATGATTCAGCGCACCGGCCGCAGCAACAGGCGCAGGTCGGGACCGACCTGGCGCGAGTCGATCAATTCAAGATTGTGCCGGTCCGACATCAGGTTGATGCCGAGGCCGCCGAGCAGCGGCCTGCCCTTGTCGCCCAGCAGCACCGGCGCGATGTACAGCAGCAACTCATCCACCAGTCCGTCGCGGAACAGCGCGCCGCACAGGGTCGCGCCGGCTTCCACCTGCACCTCGTTGATGTCGCGTTGCGCCAACTGCGACAAGGTCGCATGCAGGTCGAGTCCGTCGCCGTCGCGCGGTACGGCGAAAGCGGCCACGGAATCGGGATAGTCGGGAATCATGTCGAGCGCGTGCACGGCCAGCGTCGGCGCCGTGTCGTCAAAAACCCGGCGCGTGCCGGACAGTCGGCCGCGGGTGTCGAGGACGACGCGCAGGGGCGCCACCACCGGCGCATCGTCGACGAGCCGCGCGGTGAGTTGCGGATCATCCGCCAGCACCGTGCCGCTGCCGGTGAGGATGGCGCTGCAGCGCGCGCGCCAGGCTTGCACGTCGGCGCGGGCGGCGCGCGAGGTAATCCATTTCGATTCGCCGTCGGCCATGGCGGTGCGGCCGTCCAGGCTCATGGCCAGCTTCACCCGCACCCAGGGTCGGCCGCGCTCGATGCGCGAGAAGAAGCCGCGGTTGAGTTCGCGGGCGGCCGGTTCCATCAAGCCCATCTCGGTCAGAACGCCTGCGGCCATCAGCTTGCGGAAACCCTCGCCGTCCACCGAAGCGAACGGATCACGGCAGGCGGCGACGACGCGGGTAATGCCGGCGGCCACCAATGAATCGGCGCAGGGCGGCGTGCGACCCATGTGCGCGCAGGGCTCGAGCGTCACGTAGGCGGTCGCGCCACGGGCCTTGTCGCCTGCCTCGCGCAGCGCATGCACTTCGGCATGCGGCTCGCCGGCGCGAAGATGGAAACCTTCGCCGACGATCTTGTCCTTGCGCGCGATCACGCAGCCGACCATCGGGTTGGGCTTGCTGGTGAATTCGCCGCGCGCAGCCAGTTGCAGCGCACGCGCCATCATGGCGTGGTCGGTGGCGGACCAGGCAAGCGTCGTCATGCGACGGCCTTCGCTGCGTGCAACGGCGGATGGATTGTCATCAAGTCCACGGGGGTGCCCTTGAGGGTGGTGCGCAACATCCGGCTCCAGCCGAGGCGCTCGTAGAAGTTTGCGTGGTCGGGCGTGAACAGGAAGAGTTGATCGATACCCTGCCCTGCCGCCGCATCCACTGCCGCGTGCACCAGGCGTGCGCCCAGTCCACGGCCGCGATGTTCGGGCGCGACATACAGGCTGGCCAGCCACGGGCTGCCCTGGTCGCAGAATTCCGGCGCGTCTTCCAGCACCAGGCTGACCGAACCTAAGGGCTTCGAATCCTCGACCATCACCAGGGTGGTCGGCAGTGTGCGCCGCGTGGCGTGGCCTTCGAGTTCGGCGCGCACGACCTCGATGTCCCAATCGTCGAACAAGTGGCCCCATTGCGCGTGGTGCCAATCAGCGAGGGTCGCGACAAGATCGCGATGCTGGTCGAGGTAATCGATGTGCATGGCCTAACGCTTGCTGCCGCGGACCGGCTCGTCCAGCAGGGGCAGTTGTTCGGTGGCCATGCCGGGCAGGTCGCGCTCGAGCCGTTCGATCTCTTCGCGGAAATCGGCGACGTCCTCGAAGCGGCGATATACCGAGGCGAAGCGTACGTACGCCACCTGGTCGAGTTTCTTCAGCTCGTCCATCACGAACACGCCGATGCGGCGCGAGGATATCTCCCGCTCGCCCGTCATGCGCAAGGCGTGGATGACGCCGCGCACCGCAGCGTCGATCTGTTCACCCGACACGGGACGCTTCTGCAACGCGCGCTCGAATCCGGTGCGCAACTTGCGGTCGTCGAAGGCTTCGCGGCGGCCGTCGGTCTTGACCAGCGTCGGCAGCTTCAGTTCGGCGGTTTCGAAGGTATTGAAGCGTTCCTGGCAATGCTCGCATTCACGGCGACGGCGGATGGTGCTGCCGTCTTCGCTGACGCGTGAGTCGATGACCCGGGTGTCTTCGTGCTGGCAGAAAGGGCAATGCATCAGTCGGTGGCGTCGGTGCGCCGGTTGCGGCGCTTGATGGAGCCTTGGTAACTGACGACGACAATGGCCGGACTGGTGATGGGCGTGCCATCCACCAGCGCGGGCTTGTAGGTGCCGCCCATGGCCGATCGCTGCGCCGAGCGGTCGTAACCGTTGGCCGTGGCGCACAAGGGTTCGGCACGCAGGGGCTTGCCGTCGCTGCCAACCAGCACCGCCAGTACGACCAGGCCGCGCTGGCCTTCCAGGCCCCGCGGCCACACCATCTTGCCCATCGATGTGGCATCGGCCGGCGAGTGCGAGTCGGGCGCCGAGGGTGTTGGCTGGATCGGCCAGTCGGCGCCGAATACCTGGCCCATGGTCTTGCCGGCCTGCCGCTCGAGATCGCCTTCCTTGCACGTGACGGGCAGGTCGCGCTGGGCATTGTCCGAGTAGTCGCGCTTGGACGAAAGCGTGGCTGCCGAAGTCGGGGCGTCCGGCGTGGTCGCGTCCTGCGCGTTCGCCGACGTAGCCAGCAACAGGGCTACGGTCAAACAAACGCGCGCGATCATGACTGGTACACCGGGAACCGACGGCATTGCTCGGTGACATTGCCGCGTATGCCCTCAAGCACGCGATCGTCGGCTGGCGCGTCGAGTACGTCGCAAATCCAGTTGGCAAGCGCGACACAATCGGGCTCGAGATAACCGCGCGTGGTAACCGCCGGCGTGCCGATGCGCAGGCCCGAGGTGACGAAGGGCGAGCGCGGGTCGCCCGGCACGGCATTCTTGTTGACGGTGATGTGCGCCTTGCCCAGCGCGGCTTCCGCGTCCTTGCCGGTAACGTCGCGACCGATCAGGTCGATCAGCATCAAATGGTTTTCGGTGCCGCCGGACACGACCTTGTAACCGCGCGCCATGATGGCCTTGGCCATCGCCTTGGCGTTTTTCACGACCTGCGCCTGGTAGAGCTTGAACGAAGGATCCAGCGCTTCCTTGAAGGCCACGGCCTTGGCCGCGATGACATGCATCAGCGGGCCGCCCTGGATGCCGGGGAAAACGATCGACTGCAACTTCTTGGCGAGGTCCTCGCTGGTGTTGCTGGCGACGATGATGCCGCCGCGCGGTCCGCGCAGGGTCTTGTGGGTGGTGGACGTGCACACGTGCGCGTGCGGCAGCGGGCTGGGGTATTCGCCGGCGGCAATCAGGCCGGCGACATGCGCCATGTCCACGAAGAAGATGGCGCCGACGGCATCGGCGATCTGGCGCATGCGCGCCCAGTCCACCACCTGCGAGTACGCGCTGAAACCGGCGACCAGCATTTTCGGCTTGTGTTCGATCGCGAGGCGTTCGACTTCGGCGTAGTCGATCAGGCCGTTTTCATCGACGCCGTACTGGATGGCGTTGAACAACTTGCCGCTGATATTGACCTTGGCGCCGTGGGTCAGGTGGCCGCCGTGGGCCAGCGACATGCCCAGGATGGTGTCCCCGGGTTGCAGCAGCGCCAGGTACACGGCCTGGTTGGCCTGCGAGCCTGAGTGCGGCTGCACGTTGGCGTAATCGGCGCCAAAGAGTTGCTTGACGCGGTCGATCGCCAGCTTTTCAGCGATGTCGACGAATTCGCAGCCGCCGTAGTAGCGCTTGCCCGGGTAACCCTCGGCGTACTTGTTGGTCAGTACGCTGCCCTGGGCTTCCAGGACGCGCGGGCTGGCGTAGTTTTCCGAGGCGATCAGTTCGACATGGTCTTCCTGCCGCTGGCGTTCGGATTCGATGGCCTGCGCCAGGACGTCGTCGTAGCCGGCAATGCGCGTATCGCGGGGGAACATTCGGACCTCGGAAAAGGGACAGGGAAGGCCTGAATTGTAGCCCCGGCGGGGGTTCGGGGCCACGGAAACGACCCCGTTGGTGGCGTGGACGGGCCCGATCACCGATAATCACGGGCTACCAGTGATTTCCCCAGTTCCCTGTGGGAGCGGCCTTGGCCGCGATAGCTGCTTGCCTAGAAGCATCGCGGCCAAGGCCGCTCCCACAAGAGCACCCTCCAAGGTCCCCCCATGCAATACATCTACACCATGATTGGCGTCAGCAAGACCGTGCCGCCAAAGCGCCAGATCATCAAGGACATCTCGCTGAGCTTCTATCCCGGGGCCAAGATCGGCCTGTTGGGCCTGAATGGCGCGGGCAAGTCCACCGTCTTGCGGATCATGGCTGGCGTGGATACCGACTTCCAGGGCGAATCGCGTCCGGCGCCCGGCATCAAGATCGGCTACCTGGAACAGGAGCCCAAGCTCGACCCGAACATGACCGTGCGCGAAGCGGTCGAGGAAGGCGTGGGCGAGCTGCTGCATGCGCAGGCCGAGCTGGACAAGGTCTATGAGGCCTATGCAGACCCGGAGGCGGACTTCGACAAGCTGGCGATCAAGCAGCAGCGCCTTGAGGCGATCCTCGCCAGCGGAGATGCGCACACGCTGGAACAGCAGTTGGAAGTGGCGGCTGATGCGTTGCGCATCCCGCCATGGGACGCGGTTATCGGCAAGCTGTCCGGTGGTGAAAAACGCCGCGTGGCGCTATGCCGCCTGCTGCTTTCCAAGCCCGACATGCTGCTGCTCGACGAACCGACCAACCATCTCGACGCCGAATCGGTCGAGTGGCTGGAACAATTCCTGGCGCGCTTCCCGGGCACCGTGGTGGCGGTAACCCACGATCGCTACTTCCTGGACAACGCCGCCGAGTGGATCCTGGAACTCGACCGCGGCAAGGGCATTCCGTGGAAGGGCAACTACACCAACTGGCTGGAACAGAAGGAAGAACGCCTCAAGCAGGAAGAGTCGTCCGAGAAGGCCCGCCAGAAAGCCATCACCCGCGAACTGCAATGGGTGCGGTCGAATGCGCGCGGCGGCCAGTCGAAGGGCAAGGCCCGCCTGGCGCGCTTCGAGGAAATGAATTCGGTCGAATACCAGAAGCGCAACGAGACCAACGAAATCTTCATCCCGCCGGGCGAGCGCCTGGGCGATCGGGTGATCGAATTCAAGAACGTGTCGAAGTCCTTCGGTGACCGCCTGCTGATCGACGATTTGAGCTTCACGGTGCCGCCGGGCGCGATCATCGGCATCATCGGTCCCAACGGCGCGGGCAAGTCCACGTTGTTCAAGATGATCACCGGCGCCGAGAAACCCGACAAGGGCGAAGTGAACATCGGCCAGACCGTGCAGATCGCCTACGTGGACCAGAGCCGCGAAAAGCTCGAGGGCAACAAGAATGTCTGGCAGGAAGTGTCGGGCGGCTCCGACATCCTGACCATCGGCAAGGTCGAGATCCAGTCGCGCGCCTACATCGGCCGCTTCAACTTCAAGGGTTCCGACCAGCAGAAGCTGGTCGGCACGCTGTCGGGTGGTGAACGCGGCCGCCTGCACCTGGCCAAGACCCTGCTGCAGGGTGGCAACGTGCTGCTGCTCGACGAACCGTCCAACGACCTGGACATCGAAACCCTGCGTGCGCTGGAAGACGCGCTGCTGGAGTTCCCCGGTTGCGTGATGGTCATTTCCCATGACCGCTGGTTCCTGGATCGCATCGCGACGCATATCCTGGCCTTCGAAGGCGATTCGCACGTGGAGTTCTTCCCGGGCAATTACCGCGAATACGAGGAAGACAAGCGTCGTCGCCTGGGCGAAGAAGGCAGCAAGCCGCATCGCCTGCGCTACAAGGCCTTGAAATAAGCATGAGCTTCATCACCGCCCTTCGCGAAAGATGGACCAGCGCCAATACGCTGGTCTGCGTCGGGCTGGACCCGGAGCTGGCGAAATTCCCGCTGCACCTGCGCGACAAGCCTGATGCGGTGTTCGAGTTCTGCCGCGACATCGTTGATGCGACGGCGGAATACGCTTGCTGCTTCAAGCCGCAGATCGCCCACTTCGCGGCGCTGGAAGCCGAGCACACGCTGAAGAAGCTGATCGCGCATATCCACGACAGGCATCCGGATGTGCCGGTGATCCTGGACGCCAAGCGCGGCGACATCGGCAGCACGGCCGAGCGCTACGCGGTGGAAGCCTTCGACCGCTACGGCGCGGACGCGGTGACGCTCAATCCCTATCTCGGCCGCGATTCGGTGCAACCGTTCCTGGACCGCGCCGACAAGGGCGTGGTGCTGCTTTGCCGCACCTCGAATGCGGGCGCGGGCGATTTCCAGGACCTCGACTGCGGCGGCAAGCCCTTGTACCAGCGCGTGGCCGCGAAAGTGGCCGACGAATGGAATGGCAACGGCAACTGCCTGCTGGTGGTCGGCGCGACCTGGCCGCGCGAACTGGCGGAAGTTCGCGCCATCGTCGGCGACCTGCCCTTCCTGGTGCCCGGCATCGGTGCCCAGGGTGGCGATGTGGAAGCCGTGGTTACGCAAGGCAGCACGACTGATGGCAAGGGCCTGGCGATCAGTTCGTCGCGGGCGATCCTTTATGCGGGCAATGGCGAGGACTTCGCCGCGGCCGCAGGCGCTGCCGCGATGGAACTTCGCGATTCGATCAATCGCTTCCGCATTTCCAGCTAAGCCGGGCGGCGCACCAGCACGCGTGCCGCCGCCACTATGAAGTGGCCCCACAAACCCAGCCACAACACCGGCTTCAACCAGTCCGCGGTGTCCTGGGCTTCGAACTTGCGGAAGTAGCGCCACAAGCTGAGATGTTTCTGCCGCTCGACCCAGACCGGTCGTGCCCGGCTCGATTCGCCGCCGACATGCAGTACCGTGATGTCGTTGGCCACCAACACCTCGTAGCCCGCTTCGCGCGTGCGCCGGCACAGGTCGAGGTCTTCGACATGCATCCGGAAGGTTTCATCAAAGCCACCCAACTGCAGGAACAATCCGACCGGCATCAGCATCAGCGCTCCCGAGATGGCTTCCACCGGCTGCAGCACGGCCTTCGGGTCACGGCCCAGGTAAAGGTCGTCGCGACGGCCGCGACGGTCGAGCAATTCACGCAGTGAAGGATCGCGGCGACGCGATGCAGGGTCTGCACGCCCGTATTCGTCCACCAGGTCCACGCCCAGCATGCCCGCGCCCGCGCGTTTCACGCCGTGTCGCACCAACCTTTCC
>MGYJ01000072.1 GCA_001801685.1 Gammaproteobacteria bacterium RIFCSPHIGHO2_12_FULL_63_22
GCATCTTCACCTGGGGCACGCTGCACGAGCTCGGGCGCGACTACGAACAACGCTGGGCCGCGTACCTCGCAGAGCTCGCAGATCGCGGACAGTCACGCGATCCCTGACCAAAGCAGAGCCCGGCCGTCTCTCGACGCTGAGGCACGCCGGCGCCGGAGGGAGGGGCATTTCTGCTGCCCCCTCTCTGGAAGCGACATCCTGTCCACCAAGAGGGGTGCGGTCGGCCATCCATGGCCGACCTCTGCAGAAATCCCCTCCCTCCGGCACCGGCGGCAAACAGTGGGGCGGACGGCCGAACGGCGTGCGTGTCGATTGGAAGAAAACGTCGTCGTGATGCTGCCGCGAATTGCGATGGCACGGCTTTTCATTTGGGAGAATCGGTCGGTGCTGGGTGCTTCGCGTTCAAGTCTGGAAGGGCCGCGCGCGAATTTTGCGCCGGGGCGTGAGGGTGTCGGTGGCGGGGGTTATCGCAGGAGGCCGGCCATGGATGGCCGGCCGGCCCCCTCTTGGTGGACAGGACGTCGCTCCCAGAGAGGGGGCCAGCGATAATCCCCGCCACCGGCGCCGTCATGCCTCGGCCAACGACCGGCGGACGGCCCCCGCCTGAATTGCGTGGGATAATGCAGAAATGAACGAAGAGAAGACGCATTTTGGGTTTCGGGACGTGCCGGTCGGCGAGAAGAAGAAGCTCGTTGGCGAGGTGTTCTCGTCCGTGGCCGGCAAGTACGACTTGATGAATGATTTGATGTCGCTGGGCGTGCATCGGATCTGGAAGCGCTACTTCGTTGGTACCTCGGGCGTGAAGCGTGGTGATCGCGTGCTCGACCTCGCCGGTGGTACCGGCGACATCGCCGCGCTGTTGCATGAACGCGTGGGCGAGACGGGCGAGGTCGTCATCGGCGACATCAATGCCGCGATGCTCGGCGTCGGCCGCGACCGGTTGACCGATCGCGGACTGGTACGCGGCCTGCGCTACGTGCAATTGAATGCCGAGGCCTTGCCGTTTCCCGATGGCAGTTTCGACCTGGTCACCATCGCGTTCGGCCTGCGCAATGTCACCGACAAGGCGGCGGGGCTGCGCGAGATGCATCGCGTGCTCAAGGTCGGCGGTCGCGCATTGGTCCTGGAATTTTCGCAGGTGAAGCCCGAGTGGTTCCGACCGGTGTACGACTTCCATTCGTTCAAGGTGCTGCCGCGCCTGGGCAAGCTGTTCGCCAATGACGCCAACAGCTACCAGTACCTGGCCGAGTCCATCCGCAAGCATCCCGACCAGGAGACCCTGCAGTCGATGATGGTGGATGCCGGCTTCGGCCGCTGCACGCACCGCAACCTGAGCGGCGGCATCGTCGCCATCCACTCCGGTTACCGCACCTGACCACAGCGCCTGTGTGGGAGCGGCCTTGGCCGCGATCCACGTCAGTCCGCGCGCACTCGCCAGGCTTCCGCAAGTGAAATCCTCCCTTCGCGGGCCAGGCGCACTGCGGCCTGGGTAATCGGCGTCATGCCTTCCTTGATTGCCAGTTCGTGGATGCTGTCGGCTTCGGCATCGGCAACGATCAGCTTGCGCAGCGCCGGGCTGACAACCAGCAACTCGTAAACCGCCTGGCGCTTGTGCACACCCAGGCCTTCGCATTGCGGGCAGCCGGCGCCGATGAAGAATTCCTCGTCGGGCGCTACGCCCAGCAGTTCGCGCGTGTGCGCGTCCACCGTTTCGGGTTGCCGGCAATGCTGGCACGTCAGGCGCACCAGTCGTTGCGACATCACCGCCAGCAATGAGGCGCGCAGCAGGTAGGACTCCACGCCCAGGTCCAGCAGGCGCGTCACCGTGGCTGCCGCCGTATTCGTATGCAGCGTACTCAGCACCAGGTGGCCGGTGAGCGCGCTTTCCACGGCGATGCTGGCGGTTTCGCGGTCGCGGATCTCGCCGACCATGATCACGTCCGGATCGTGGCGCAGGAAATTTCGCATCGCACCGGCGAAGGTGAAGTCGGCGGCGCGGTTCACCTGCATCTGCTGGATGTCCTCGATGTAGAACTCGACGGGATCTTCGATGGTCAGGATGTTGATGCGTTCCTTGCGCAACTCCAGCAGCATCGCGTACAGCGTGGTGGACTTGCCGCAACCAGTCGGCCCGGTGGTCAGGAACATGCCATGGCTGCGCGACATCACGTCGTCGAGGCGCTGCCGGTCTTCCGGCGTCAGGCCCAGTTGTTCTAGATTCCATAGGCCCTCGCTCGTGTCGAGCAGGCGCACCACGACGCTTTCACCGTGCACTGCGGGCAACACGGAAATGCGCAGGTCCACCTTGCGGCCGTCGTCGAGCACGAACGTGGTGCGGCCATCCTGCGGCTTGCGGTGCTCGGCCAGGTTCATGCTCGCCAATACCTTGATGCGGCTGACCACGGCCGGCTGCAGTGCGTGGATCAGGTGCCGCACCGGCACCATTTCATCGTCGATGCGATACAGGATGTCGGCGCCGTGTTCGCCGGGCCGCAAGTGGATGTCCGACGCACGGCGTCGCACGGCGTCGGAGATCATCTCGGTGACGATGCGCACCACCGGCATTTCCTTCGACAGGCGCTCGACTTCGCGTTCGGTGGCATCTGCGCTGTCGGCGGAAGGGTCGAGCCCGAGCGAGCGCGCGATGGCGATGTCTTCGGCGCGGTCGTAGTGCCGGGTGATGCCGTTGCGCACCAGCATGGCCGGCGCCGCGATCGGCACCACGCGCAGCGATGACAGGAAATTCAGCTGGTCCAGGGTCTCGCGATCGCCGGCGTCTTCCAGCGCGACGGCGATCAGCCCCTTGTGCACGAGCAGGGGCACGGCGCGAAGCCGACGAACCGCCTCGGGCGTGAACTGCGCGAGGGCTTCCGGCGCCGGGTCGAAATCAAGCGAGGCCAGGGCGGGCAGGTCCCAGCGCTCGGCCATCGTCCAGGCCCGGTCGTCGGCCAGGTCCGATTCGCGGCTCCAGGCCGCCTCCAGCATGGGCGCGCAGTATTCGCTGGCCGCCGGTTTGACCGGGAACGAATCCAGGTACGCCTGCAGGCCCCGGCGGCCGCGCAGGACCAGGATACGTGCAGTTTCGGACGGTTTCGAATCTGGGCTCATGGACAGGACTCCAGGGACTGGATGCAGTGTCGCCCTGGGCGCCAGGGTCCATCATGATTCAGATCAATCGGGCACCGTTCAAACGTTTTGCCCCCGGCCCGGCTAAACTGGCCGTTCCCCAGCAAAACCGGATAGCCAGACATGCGCCTTTCCTCCCTCTTCCTCGCCCTGGTCGTGCTGCCCCTGGCTGCCTGCCAGAAGCCGGCGCCGACCGAAGCGGCCAAACCGGCCGAACACAACAAGACGGTCCACGAAGAACCCATGATCTCCAGCCACGACGTCAACTCCTATGCCGAGCCGGAAAAGGTCGTCATCAAGCATCTCGCGCTGGACCTGGGCGTGGACTTCGACAAGAAGGTCCTGTCTGGTTCCGCGACCCTTGATCTCGACTGGAAGGATCCTGACGCACGCTCCGTCGCGCTGGATACGCGCGACCTCGACATCGCGAAGATCGAAGGCTTCGACGGCAGCACCTGGCAGGACCTGAAATTCGAAGTCGCGCCCAAGGATCCGATCTTCGGCAGCAAGCTCAGCATCGCGGTGCCGTCGCAGCTGCAGCAAGTGCGCATCACCTACAGCAGCCGCCCGGAAGCGTCCGGCCTGCAGTGGCTGACGCCGGCCATGACGATGGGCAAGAAGACGCCCTTCATGTTCTCGCAGTCGCAGGCCATCCATGCCCGTAGCTGGGTGCCGCTGCAGGACACGCCCGGCGTGCGCTTCACCTACGAAGCCCACATCACCACCCCGAAGGACGTGATGGCGCTGATGAGTGCCGACAACGACCCGAAGGCACCGCGTGACGGCGACTACAGCTTCAAGATGCCGCAGGCCATCCCGTCCTACCTGATGGCGATTGCTGCAGGCGACCTGGTGTTCGCGCCGATTTCCGAGCGCGCCGGCGTCTGGGCAGAACCGGCGATGGCGCCGAAGGCCGCGAAGGAATTCGAAAGCACCGAGAAGATGATCGTCACCGCCGAGCGCCTGTACGGTGCCTACCGGTGGGGTCGCTACGACATCCTGGTGCTGCCGCCTTCGTTCCCGTTCGGCGGCATGGAAAACCCGCGCCTCACCTTTGCCACGCCGACCGTCATCGTCGGCGACCAGTCGCTGGTCAGCATCATCGCGCACGAGCTCGCGCACAGCTGGTCGGGCAACCTGGTCACCAACTCGAGCTGGAAGGACATCTGGTTGAACGAGGGCTTCACCAGCTACGTCGAGAACCGCATCGTCGAGGACTTGTTCGGCAAGGACCAGGCCTTGATGGAAAACGTGATTTCGCAGGACGGCCTGAAGGCCGACATGAAGGACATCGCGCCGGCCGACCAGGTGCTGACCCTGCCGCCGCTGGTCAATCGTGATCCCGACGAGGGCCTGACCCAGGTCGCCTACATCAAGGGCCAGTGGTTCCTGATGTTCCTGGAAGAGCGCTACGGCCGCGAGACCTTCGACGCCTTCCTGCGCAAGTGGTTCGACGAACACGCCTTCACCAGCCTGGACAGCTCGGCGTTCGAGCGCTTCATGGAAAAGGAATTGTTCTCGAAGAATCCGGGCAAGACCACGCATGATGAAATCCACGCGTGGATGCACGGTTCGGGCATCCCGGCGTTCGCGGTCGCGGCCAAGTCCACGCGCTTCGATGCGGTGGATGAATTGCGCGGCCATTGGTTGGCGGGCCATGCCAAGCCGGCGAACATGGACACCTCGAAGTGGACCACCCAGGAATGGGTGCGCTTCATCGAAGGCATGCCGGAAACGCTGAGCCAGGAACAACTGGCCGAGCTCGACGCGGCTTACAAGTTCACTGGTACGCAGAACGGCGAAATCGCCCAGCGCTGGTATCCGTTGACGGTGCGTAGCGGCTACACCACCGCGCGTCCGGCCATTGCTGATTTCCTCAGCCGCATCGGCCGCCGCAAGCTGATCATGCCGACCTACGCCGCGCTGGCGCAGACCCCGGATGGCCTGGCCTTCGCGCAGGGCGTGTTCGAAAAGGCGCGTCCGGGCTACCACCCGATCACGACCGGATCGGTGGAACAGACCCTGGCCGAGGGCAAGGCCAAGCGCTGATCCCATGGCCAAAGGACGCTTAGCGCTGGCTGTATCGCTCGGCCTGGCGCTGACCACGGTGGGCGTGGCCGCGACCATGCCCGAGCGGGTGCTGGATGCGGAGTTCGCACGCCAGCGCTGGCTGGCCGGCGCCAGCGTGCACAAGTTGCGCGTTGGCGACCACGATTGGGCTTACCTGGAAGCGGGCAGTGGCCCGCTGATCGTGATGCTGCACGGCTTCACCGGCGCCAAGGAAAACTGGCTGCCGGTGATGCGCGAACTGGCCAAGACGAATCGGGTGATCGCGCCCGACTTGCCGGGCTGGGGCCAGAGCGAACGCCAGGCCAGCAGCAATTACGGACCCAGCGTGCAGGTCGAGCGCATCGCGCAATTCCTGCAGGCGCTGAAGGAAAAACCGGCGCTGGTCGTGGGCCATTCGATGGGCGGGCATTTCACCGGATTGCTGGCGGCGCGCCACCCCAATCTCGTCGGGCCGATCGTGCTGATGTCATCGGCCGGCGTGAAGTTCGAAGAGAATGAATTCGGTCGCGAAGTGATGGCCGGTCGCAATCCGTTCGAGGTACGCACGCGTCCCGAACTGCATCGCTACCTGGGCATCGTGTTCAACGATCCGCCGTTCGTGCCCTGGCCCGCGGACGAGGCGCTGGTGCGCCGCCGTCGCAACGACGTGATGTTCGAACAGAAAGTCCTCGACTCGATCGGCCGTGGGCCGGAAGCCTTCTCGCTGGAAACCGAGATGGTGCAGATCGAGGCACCCGTGTTGTTGCTTTGGTGCCGGGACGACCGGGTCATAGATATCAGCGCGGCCGAGATATTCCATCGCGGCCTTCCCCGGAGCCAAAGCGTGTTCCTCTCGGGCTGCGGCCACATGCCGATGATGGCGCAGCCGGGCAACGTGGCAGCGGCGATGCGCGAGTTCGTCGCGCGCGGCTGATCAGTCGGCGGTGGAGCTGATCGCCTAGGTCTGTTGCCAGCTGATATCGATGCCTTCGGACTCACCTACTGCTGCACGCAGGATCGCGACGAGCATGGCGCTGCCGCCGTTGTCTTCGAGCATGTCGATGGTGGCGGTGTCGATGAAGTAGTCGGCGTCGGTGGACGACTCTTCTTCAAGCTGGTTTACGAGGAACTGGAATTCCTCGCGACTGACGCTGCCAATGCTGGCGCCGGTGGCCTTGTCGGAAATGCGAACTTCCATGCTGTCGTCCTCGTAGGTGCGTGGTGCGCGAACCCGCAGTCTAGGCCAGCGGAAGCCCGATGCCTACCGAGCACGATTCATCATGAAGCTCGAGCACGGGCCGTACGTCCTCGTGGATCTTTCCGCTGCCGACGCTCTCGATGAACTCACAGGCCGCGTAGACGCTGGCGGCCAGTTCGTATTCGGCAATCCACAGGCTGCGTTGCCCAATCCGGTCGGGCGCCACCGGCCAGACGCCAGGGCGCGGCCGCATGTGGCCCGAGATGCCGATGCGCCAAGGCTTGGCACTGATGCGCGCCCGGAAGCACTGCTGGTTGCGACACATGGTGGCGTAGATGGGATCGGTCTTCAGCGCATCGAAGCATTCGGTGACCAGAGGATCGGTCGGACTGAACGTCCTTTGCGTCGCCATGACGCGCATGCCGGCCGGCGTGCGATACAGGCGGAAGTTCCAGTCGGGATGCGATGCGAGGAATTGCGCGATGCGGCCGCGTGCGATTTTTTCCGGCCCGCCGGACATCGATTGCAGCGCGCGATGCAGTGCGTTCGAGATCGCACTGGCGCCGATCAGCGCGGCGAAGCCCAGGCCGATGCCGAGCGCGCGTGACTGTGATAGCACGCCGACCGTGATGGCCAGTGCCAGCAGGATCGCGAACACGCCCAGCGTGAAGCGCAACGCGGGGCCTTCGGGAAAATCGATATCCGCGAAAAATACGTTTGGCGTATTGAGGCAACGCGCGCCATAGGAATTGCGGGTGACGATGCAATCACCGTGGCGGCCGACGATCTCCTCGCGGATCGGCAGGCCGGTCGCGCCGTTGTAGGGGATCTTCGGGTCGCGTCGCGGCAACTTCTCGCCCGCCAGCACGCGCGCAAAGGCTTCCTTCACGCGCGCGTCTGCATTCGCCTGTGCTTCGTCCTGGCTCACGTCCGACCAGCCAAAGCGGCGGACGGTCAGTTGCTTGCCCTTTTCACGCTGCTGTAATTGAGCCTCGGCCCAATACTGCGGGACGATCATCGGACCTACTCAGCCTTCGCCCGCGACGCATCCCGGACAGCCTTGAAGGCGTTGCCTTCGCGGTAGTTCGGCCAGGCGCGATTGGTGGACAGCACATTGCCAACGCCATACAGCGCATTCAGGTCCTGCACGATGCCGCGCAGGTCCCATTCGGGATCGAAATTGTCGGCGGACTTGTGGTAACGCTTGGCGGTGTAGTCGTCGGTGACGGCAATGCCGTACTCGCGGCCTTTCTCGATGTGGTCCACGCCGCCCTTCGCGTACAGCGCGGGCACGCCGGCCTTGGCGAAGCTGAAATGATCCGAGCGGAAGAACTGGCCTTTTTCGGGCGCGCTTTCTTCGGTGAGCACGCGCTTCTGCCGGTCGGTGATCGGGCGAAGCACGTCCTCCAGTTCGGAATTGCCCAGGCCCACCACCACCAGGTCGCGGGTCAGGCCGACCACGGGCATCGCATCGATGTTGACCACCGCCACCGTGTTCGCCAGCGGCACCAGGGGGTGCGCGGCGTAATAGGCCGAGCCGAGCAGGCCGGATTCTTCCAGCGTCACGAACAGGAACACGATGCTGCGCTCGGGTTTCGGATCCTGCACGGTGAACTGCTCGGCGATTTCCAGCACGCCGGCCACGCCGGTCGCGTTGTCGATGGCGCCGTTGTAGATATTGTCGCCAGGCTCGTTGGAATGCGTGCCCAGGTGGTCCCAGTGCGCCGAATAGACGATGGCTTCATCGGGATACTTCGTGCCACGAAGGCGCGCGACCACGTTGCGCGATTGCGATTGCGAAATCGTGTTGAACAACTCGGCATCGAGCTTGGCGTTGCCCAGCGGCACGGCCTTGAAGCCGCGCTTGCCGGCGGCATCACGCAGCGCCATCACGTCCAGGCCGACCTGCGAGAACAGCTTCGAGGCGACCTGGCCAGTGATCCAGCCCTGCAGGGGCAGGCGCGGGCCGGGTTCTTCTGCGGCGGGCAGGTCGAACTGCGAACCACTCCAACTGTTCTTCACCACGTCCCAGCCGTAAGCGGCGCCGGCCGTGTCGTGGATGATGATGGCTGCCGCTGCGCCCTGTCGCGCGGCTTCCTCGAACTTGTAGGTCCAGCGACCGTAGTAGGTCATGCGCCGGCCCTGGAAGAGGGTTGCATCGTTGTTGTGGAAGCCGGGGTCGTTGATCAGCATCACCACCGTCTTGCCCTTCACGTCCACGCCGGCGTAATCGTTCCAGCCGGCTTCCGGCGCGTTCACGCCGTAACCGACGAATACCAGGGGGCTGTCGCTGACCTTCACTTCCGCCTGGCCGGTGCGCGTGCTCAGCACCATCTGCTCGCCGAAGGACAGCGGCATGGACTGGTCGCCCAGCTTGATGGTCATCTTGCTGGTGCTCGTGTCGGCCCGCGTTTCCACCATCGGCACGGTCTGGAAATAACTGTTGCCGTTGCCCGGCTCCAGGCCGAGGCGCTGGAATTGCTCGCGCAGGTATTCGGTGGTCTTGGTCTCGCCATCGCTGCCGGGCTGGCGGCCGCCGAATTCATCGGAGGCGACGACCTTGATGTGCGCGGCGAAATCTTCTGCGGAAATCTCCGGCCCGAAGGCATGCCCGGCTTGCTCGTTCGCGGCAAGGAGCGATGCTTCGGTCTCTTGCAGGCGGTCGTGCTGGCAGCCGGCCAGCAGCAGTACCAGGGGCAGGGGGCGAAGCAGGCGGCGGATCGGGGTCATGCGGGTCTCCTGGGTCAGGCCCGCATTGTAAGCACAGGCAACCGGCCGATTCGGCCGGCTGCCCGGAAACGTGTGTTCAGTCAGCTTTTGGCGGCAGGCTGTCGGTGTAGGGGCGCGCCGTGGCGCCGCTCACGGGTCCGATCTTGGCGGTCGTGTGCACGAACAGCTCCACCTCGCGCTCGAAGCGCAGCTCGCCATTCACGGTGGCATTGGGGCCGATGACGACGCGCGGTACGCGTGGCTTGCCCCAGCTGATGCCATGCGGCTTTTCGATCAGGATGCCGTCTTCCACCAGCGATTTCGCGCCGACGGTGATGTCACCGCTGACGGTGCTGAGCTTTCCATTGACCGTCGTCTGCTTGATGGTGATGCCGCCATTGACGGTGCTGATGTCGTCGCCAACCGTGGAATTGAAGTCGAAGCGGATGCCGCCGTTGACGGTTTCGACGCCACGGGCAACCTTCACGCGCTCGCCGGCTCGGATGCCGCCATTGACGGCCGATACGCTCGACACCGAGGCGTCGTCGTCGAGAGTGATGCCGCCATTGACGGTTTCCACGTCCTCGGCGGTGGCGCCCTTGCGCACCGAGATGCCGCCGTTGACGGTATCGAGGTCGCCATAGATGTGTCCGGCCTCGGCGGTGATTCCACCGTTGACGCGGCTGATGTCGCCGCCCTTGGGGTCGGTATCGTGGGCCTGGACGGCGGAAATCGACAGGGACAGGGTGACGGCAAGGGCAAGCAAGGTGCGACGCATGGTGGTTCTCCGAAGGGGTTTCTTCTGGTGTTCGACGCTGTGATGCGTGGGGCCGGTAAATGGTTTAGAGCCCATTGGAAGCCGGATGGTTACAATTCTCACGTGCCGAACGTCAGGAGTGACCGATGACCCGTCCCAAGCCCTTGTTGCTGTTGATATTGGACGGCTGGGGGCACCGCATCGAGCGCGAGGACAACGCCATTGCCCTGGCCGAACTGCCGCATTGGCGCAGCCTGCTGGCCGATTTCCCGCACACGCTGGTCCATACCGAGGGCCGCTTCGTCGGCCTGCCGGACGGCCAGATGGGCAATTCCGAGGTCGGCCACATGAATATCGGCGCCGGCCGCATCGTCTACCAGGACCTGACCCGCATTGACGCGGCTATAGAGGACGGCAGCTTCCAGGCCAACCCCGAACTGCTGGCGGCCTGCGCCGCCGCGCGCGACAACAACGCGACCCTGCATCTGTTCGGCCTGCTGTCGCCGGGCGGCGTGCACAGCCACGAGGCGCACATCTTCGCCATGATCGGCCTCGCTGCCGCGCAGCGCGTGCCACGGGTGGCCGTGCACGCCTTCCTCGATGGCCGTGACACGCCGCCGCGATCGGCGGAAGCCTCGCTGCGCGCCCTGGAGAAAGTTTGCGCGAGCGCCGGCAACGCGCGCATCGCGACCATCAGCGGCCGCTACTACGCGATGGACCGCGACCAGCGCTGGGATCGCGTGGAACTCGCCTACCGCGCCATCACCGACGCCAGCGCCGACCAGTACGCCAGCGGCGCGCTTGCCGCCCTGTTCGCGTCCTATGCGCGCGGCGAGAACGACGAGTTCGTCAAACCCACCGTGCTGGGCGAAGGCGCCGAATTCGCCGATGGCGATGCCGTGGTCTTCATGAATTTTCGCGCCGACCGCGCACGCGAATTGACCGCCTGCTTCGTGCAGCCGGGCTTCAATGGATTTACGCGCCCGCGCGAATTGAAGTTGTCGCGCTTCGTCTGCCTCAGCCAGTACGACGTAAACCTGCCGGCGCCGGTGGCCTTCGGTTCCGATGAATTGCACAACACGCTGTCGGAAGTGCTCTCGCGCAATGGATTGACCCAGTTGCGCATCGCAGAGACGGAGAAGTATGCGCACGTGACCTTCTTCCTCAGCGGCGGCCGCGAAACGCCCGAGCCGGGCGAAGACCGCTTGCTGGTGCCGTCGCCGAAAGTGGCGACCTACGACCTGCAGCCGCAGATGAGCTGCCCGGAATTGACGGCGCGCCTGTGCGAGGACATCCGCGCGCAGCGCCACGACGTGATCGTCTGCAATATCGCCAACCCCGACATGGTCGGCCACACCGGCTCGCTGCCGGCGGCCATCCAGGCCGCGGAAGCGGTGGACGTGGCGCTGGGCGAAATCCGCGCGGCGCTGGCGGAGGTGGGCGGCGAGATGATCGTCACCGCCGACCACGGCAATCTGGAACTGATGCGCGACCCGATCACCGGCGAGCCGCATACCGCGCACACCATCGGCCCGGTGCCACTGGTGTACGTGGGACGCAAGGCTCAGGTGCGGGACGGCGGCGCGTTACGTGACATCGCGCCGACGATGTTGTCGCTGCTTGGCCTGCCTGTGCCGGCAGACATGACCGGCCGCGCGTTGGTGGAGCTGGGCTGAGTGCGACTGATCCTGCTGGCTTGCCTGCTGTTTTTCTTCACGGGATCCCAAGCTGTCGCCCAGACAACGGCGCAGCGCGCACAAAAGGCGGCTGCCGCAGAGAAACAGCTGCAACAAACCCGCGCCCGCATCAAGGCGCTGGCCGACGAACAGAAAAAGATCGAGGCCGAGCGCAGCGCCGCCAGCAAGGCCCTGCGCGAGGTGGACGGCAAGGTGTCGGGCACGCAACGCTCGCTGCACACGCTGGAGGCGCAGATTGCCGAGCAACAGAAGGCGCTCGAAGACCTGCGCGAAAAACGCCTCGCCCTGGAAAGAAGCCTGTCGCGCCAACGCGCGGAATTGGCGACGCTGATCCGATCGGCCTATGCGCTGGGCCGGCACGAACAATTGAAGCTGCTGCTCGAACAGGACCGCATGAGCGACCTGGCGCGGGTGCTGGCCTACCACCGCTATTTCCAGCGCGACCGCCAGCTGCGCATCACCGGTATTTCGGCGGAACTGCAATCGCTGGCGCAAGTGGGCGAGCAGATCGAAGCGAAGCAGGCGGAGTTGGTCGCCGCGCGCGACAAACGGAAATCCGAGTTGGCTACCCTCGCCGAACAACGCCGCGAGCGCGGCAAGGTCGTCAGCTCGCTCGACAGCAAGTTCCGCGACCGCAAGGCGCGCATCACCGCGCTGGGCCGCGATGAAAAATCGACGGTGGTGTTGCTGGAAAGATTGCGCAAGCTGATGGCGCAGATGCCGAAGCCCGTCGCAAAACCGGGCAAGCCCGGAAAGCCGGGTGGCTCCGCGAAGCCCTCGCTCAAGCCTTCCGGCATTGGCAGCGCGATGATTCCCACCGGTCCGCTGAAGTTGCCGCTGGCCGGCAGCATGCTCGCCGGCTTCGGCGGCGTCATGCCCGATGGCCACAAAAGCCAGGGCTGGCTGATCGCGGGCAATCCCGGCGCCGAAGTGCATGCCGTGTCCGCCGGCCGCGTCGCCTACGCCGACTGGTTGAAGGGTTACGGCCTGCTGATCATCCTCGACCACGGCAATGGTTACATGACGCTGTACGCGTTCAACGATGCGCTGCTGAAGAACGCCGGTGATTTGGTGAAGGCAGGCGAGGCGATTTCCACCGTCGGCAGTTCCGGCGGGCAGGGAAGGTCGGCGTTGTATTTCGAGCTGCGCCGCAATGGCCAGCCGCAGGATCCGCGGAGTTGGTTGGGGAAGTAGCCCCCCGGACGAAGCCTGTCCGTTATTGGTGCCAAATCGCGTGTGCGAATGGAAGCGCCCGCTCGGGGAGCGCAAGGCCGGAACCCAAAGGACCCTACGTGAAGCATGTCCTGCTGTGCTTGTGTTTCGCCGTACTGTCAGTCATCAGCAGCAGCGCACGGGCCCAGAGCTACTACGGTGCGCCCTACCAGCTGATCGATGCCCAGCACGCCACGGACAGCTTTTCGACCGTTGCCGAGGCCATTACCGACTGGCAATCGCTCTTTCCTCCGGACCCGCACCAGGGTAGCTACCCCAATGTCTCGAGCTGGGCGAGCACGGTCTATGGATCTGGTTACGGCACGGCCCAATCGGCTGCCAACGCCGCGGTCACGAACGGTTGCCTGGGTTGTTACACCGGCGCCTGGTCGTGGGAGTGGTACAGCGCCCGCAGCATGTATGCCTATCGCATCGGCCGGATGAACCCTGATGGCACGCCCCGATCCGGTGTCTGGGATTTCTGGGTCTACGCGTTCTACAGTGGCACGCCTTTCGGATCTACTGAGCCGAGTTGTTCACCCGCTTCCACCAGTTATCAGGATGCGAGCGTTTCCGGCGGCGTAGCGGCCAGCGTGACGGGCACTTGCAGCAACCACAACGTGGTGGCATCCGCTTACCTCTTTCCCCCCGGGAAGAACCTCGGCGTGTGCCCGGGCAACATGTGCGGCAATCCCATCAACAGTGCCATCGGCAACAAGTTTCAGGTGGAGACCGACGTCCCGGGCGCAGGCCTGCTCGCCTTCGAGCGCTACTACAACAGTCACGCGGCCGCGCCGACGCATCTTCTGGGCACGCATTGGACCCACGTCTACACGCGTCGAATCGATAACTTTCCCGGGACGACCGTCATCGCCACGGTGGCCCGGCCGGATGGTCACAGCGTCGAGTTCCGGCTCGTGGGCGGCGTCTGGACGGCCGACGCCGATGTCGTCGGCCGACTGTCGCGTCTGGAAGACGGGTCAGGCCAGCTTCTCGGCTGGACCTTCACGGCCAACGACGGCCGCGAGACCGAGAACTACGATGCGCTAGGCCGGCTCGGCAGCATCAGCCGCCTGGATGGCACCTCCGTTACGCTGACCTACAACAACGGCGTCACCGAGAACAACGCCAACGACTTCCTGCCGACCTTGGTCGTTGCGCAAGATGGACGACGGATCAGGCTTGCCTACGATCCGTCGCGGCGGCTGAGCCAACTGACCGATCCGACCGGGGAGGTGACGAGCTACGGCTACGATGCCTCCGGCCGGTTGCAGTCGGTGACCTATCCAGGCGGTACCGGCAAGACCTATCTCTACAACGAATCGGCATTCACCAGCGGGACGAATCTGCCGACCGCGCTGACCGGCATCGTCGACGAGCAAGGCCAACGGTTCGCCACCTTTGCTTATGCCGCCGATGGCCGCGCGATTTCCACCGAACACGCGGGCGGTGTCGAGACGTACTCGATGGTTTACAACGCCGATGGCACGACCGCCGTTACCGTGCCTGCCGGTGCCGTCCAGCAACGCGGCTTTGTCATGCCACAGGGCGTCACGCGACCAGCCTCCATCGCGGTGACGGCGGGCAGCGTCACGCGCACCACCAGCTATACCTATGACGCCAATGGCCGCACGGACTGGGTCACCGACCCATTGGGTACGACCACGGACCACGACTTCGATGCCCGCGGCTTGCCAACGCAGACCATCGAGTCGGCCAACCAGGCGCTGACCAAACGCACGACCCAGACGGATTGGCATGCAACCTTCAATGTCCCGATCGAACGCCGGACATTGAACGAGGCCAATGTGCTGGTGGGCAAGCAGACCTGGACCTACAACGCCCGGGGCCAGGTGCTGACCGCGTCCGTGGTGGACGTGACCGTTACGCCCAATGTCACGCGAACCAGCACGTATACCTATTGCGAGGCCGCCGGCGTAACCGTGGGGACCTGCCCGTGGGTGGGTCAGTTGCTGTCCCGCGACGGCCCGCGCACCGACGTGGCAGACGTGGAGATGTATGCCTACTATCAAGAGACCGACCCGGCGGACGGCGGCACCTGCGCGACGGCAATCGTGCCTTGGTGCGCGTACTACAAGGGCGACCTGCGAACGGTGACCAACGCCCTGGGCCAGGTGACCGCTGAAATCTTCGAATACGACGGCGCCGGCCGGGTTCTGTACTGGCGCGACGCCAACAATGTCTATCACCGCAATCAGTACTCGCCTCGCGGCTGGTTGCTGGCGGAATACAACTACGGTTCCGCCAGCTTGGGGTCCGCCGACGACATCGTCACGCAGTTCGACTACGACCTGGTGGGCAACCTCAAGAAGATCACGCAGCCGGACGGCACGTTCCTGGCCTTCACCTACGACGCCGCGCACCGGCTGACCGACATCACCAATGTCACGGGCAACAGCCTCCACTATGTGCTGGACAACAGCGGCAATCGCATCTCGGAGGCCAACAAGGACCCGAACGGCGTGATCAAGCGCAGCCTGTCGCGCGTTTACGACAGCCTGGGCCAGCTGCAGATCCTGGCCGACGCCTTGTCCACACCGACCGACTTCACCTACGACCTCAATGGCAATGGCGATGGGGTCACCGATCCGCTCGGCCGGGTCACCGACAGCGACGTGGACCCCTTGAATCGACTCAAGCAGGTGACGGCCAACAAGAACGGCGTGGCCAATGAAAAGGCGATCACCCAGTTCGGCTATGACGCCCGGGACAACCTGACCTCCGTCATCGACCCGAAGGGCTTGACGACCGGTTACGCCTATAGCGGCTTCGACGACCTCATGCAGTTGATCAGCCCCGACACCGGCACCACCAACTTCGTGTACGACAGCGCGGGCAACCGCGTCAGCCAGACCGATGCCCGCGGCAAGACGGCCGGCTATACCTACGACGCGCTGGGCCGGTTGTTGACGCAGACCGTGCCCACTGCATCGCAGAACGTCAGCTTCCAGTACGACATCCCGCAGAGCGCAAATCCGCACTGCACCAGCGACGCGGTGATCGGCAATCTGGGGCGGATGACCGACGAGTCGGGCGATACCTGGCCCTGCTTCGATCTGCGTGGCAACGAGATCGGCAAGACGCAGATCGTGACCGGGGGTTCGACGCTGGTCGTGGAGCCGACCTACAACGCGGCTCATCGCCTGGTCGCGTTGACCTATCCGAGCGGCGCCATCGTGACCTACCACCGCGATGCCGACGGCAACGTGGACGACGTGGACGCGATCCCGTTGGTCGGTGGCGCGCAGATCGATTTGGTCAAGGACATCAAGTATCTGCCGTTCGGTCCGTTGACCGAATACGTCTTTGGCAACAACCGCGTGGTGCAGAAGGTGTACGACCAGAACTACGGCATTGACGCGATTGTCGACTCCAGCAGCACCGGGCTTAGCCAGGACTTCCATCTGGACACCGTGGGCAACGTCGATAGTCTGGCCGAGCGCCTGAGCGGGCCGACGCCGGTGACGCGCACGTACACCTATGACGGTCTGGACAGGCTGACCGCCCAGAAGAATGGCAGCACCACGATCGAGGGCTTTGCCTACGACGCCACCGGCAACCGCACCAGCAAGACAGTCGGCAGCAGCACCACGGCCTACGGTTACGGCGCGACTAACCACCGGCTGGCCAGCGTCGGCAGCGCGGCCCGCACCTACGACAACAACGGCAATACCACGCTACTCGGCCCGAACAACAACGCCACCACCTTTACCTACGACGACCGCAACCGGCTGCGCGAGGTGCGGGTCAAGAACAAGCTCAAGGCCA
>MGYJ01000073.1 GCA_001801685.1 Gammaproteobacteria bacterium RIFCSPHIGHO2_12_FULL_63_22
AATAGACGCCGTCGAATCCCTTCTAGCAACGCGCTAGACCGTTTTCGCAAATCATGGCGCCCGCGCGAACGCTTGACGGCGCCGGGGGACGGGTCCGCCCTGGTCGCCCCGGCGTAGCCGCTCCCTGCGGACTCAGGGTCGACCGGCCGGCCATCCATGGCCGGCCTCCTGTGCGAACCCATCCCCCGTCACCGCCAAGCGTTCGTCAGACACCGACGCGTGTTGCGAGACGTCAACGTCAACGTCGATCAAGCCCAAGTTCCAGCCTCTTTCAGTCCGACGCACTCGGCATTGATGCGTTGAGTTTCGAATTGCCTGGATGCTCTGCCGATTTTTTCGAACGCAGCTGCAGCGTCACGAACCACGTGCGTAACCGACCTTGACCTTGATCTTCGACCACTCTCGATGGATTCGGACAGCCGCTTGGCGGTGACGGGGGGTGGGTTCGCACAGGAGGTTGGCCATGGATGGCCAACCGGTCGACTCTGAGTCCGCAGGAGCGGCTACGCCGAGGCGACCAGGGCGGACCCACCCCCCGGCGCTGTCAAGCGGCTGCGCCAGATCACATGTCGAATTTTTGGACGTCGAGCCCGCGGTCTTTGTAGGCTTTCCAGCGCGCCCGCAAGGGCTCGCGTGCACTCTCGTCCGCGGGTACGACTTCAAGCACGCGCGCAAAGTCGCCGGTAACGGGCTCATTGCGCAGGTTGATCACCAGCGGCCGCATCGGTGGCTGCATCTCGGGTGGCACGATCAGCACCGGCGTGATGTCGTCGTCTTCGTCGGTGCCCGCGATCTGGTGCGGGATGTAGGCGTCGGGATCGAACTCCCACAGCAGTTCGTCCAGCACGTCGGCCTGGATGGCCGACGACACCAGGATCAGCAGGGGCTGGCCGCTGTCGTTGGCCTTGCGTGCGAGTTCGCACACCAGCAACAGCGGCTTCTCCAGGAAGCGCGGTTTCGCGATCAGGTAGAAATCGGCGCGCGCCATCGTCGGATCAGCCGATGTCCGTGATCAGGCGCAACGGTCGATCAGCCACTGGCTCAGCAGGCCGACCGGGCGGCCGTTGGCCATGCCCTTGCGGCCTTCGTCCCAGGACGTGCCGGCGATGTCCAGGTGGGCCCAGCGCTGGCCTTCGGTGAAGCGCGACAGGAAGCAGCCGGCGGTAATCGCGCCCGCACCCTTGCCACCGATGTTGTACACATCGGCGAAGGCCGATTCGATCATCGTCTGGTACTCGTCCCACAGCGGCAGGCGCCAGGCGCGGTCGAACACCATTTCGCCAGCGCCGGAAAGTTCAGCCGCCAGGTCATCGTGCTTGCTCATCAAGCCGTGCGCGTACTTGCCCAGCGCAATCACGCAGGCGCCGGTGAGGGTCGCGACATCCACCGTGGCCTGCGGCTCGAAACGCTGCGTGTAGGTAAGCGCATCGCACAGCACCAGGCGGCCTTCGGCATCGGTGTTGCCCACTTCGATGGTCTTGCCGCTCATGGACGTGAGGACGTCGCTCGGACGGTAGGCGTCGGCGTCGGGCATGTTCTCGACGGCAGCGACCACGGCGACCAGGTTGAGTGGCAACTTCATGCGGGTGCAGGCCAGGAAGGTGCCGATCACGCTGGCAGCGCCGAGCATGTCGAACTTCATTTCCTCGATGCCGCCCTGGGTCTTGAGGTTGATGCCGCCGGTGTCGAAGGTGATGCCCTTGCCGACCAGCGCAAACGGTTTGGCATCGCCCGCGCCCGTGTAGCGCAACACGATCAGGCGCGGCGGATTGGCCGAGCCGCGGCCGACGGCAAGCAGCGAGCCCATGCCGAGCTTTTCCATTTCGGCGCGCTCGAGCACTTCGCAGCTCACCTCGTCGAACTGGGTCGCCAGCTTGATGCTTTGTTCGGCAATGTAACCGGGGTTGCAGACGTTCGGCGGCAGGTTGCCCAGCTCGCGTGACAGCTGCACGCCGGCGGCGATGGCGACGCCACGCTGCAGTTCGGTCGCGAGGGCTTCGTCACCGGCCAGCACGATGGACGCCAGCGTCACTTCGGCGGGCTTGGTGCGCGTGGCGGTGTATTCGTAGGCGGCGTTGTCGGCGGTGATGGCAGCCTGGCGGACATTCCAGCCGGCGTCACGGCCTTTCACGTCCAGCTCGGTCAGCGTGATGGTGGCGGTCTTTACCGGACCGATGCGCAGGGCGCGCACCGCATCGGCGATCGCCTTGAGGTACTGCGGCACGGCGAACTTGGCGCGATCGCCCAGGCCGATCACCAGCACGCGCGGGCTGGTCACGCCCGGCAGGTCCTGCAGCATCGTCGAGCGGCCGGTCTTGCCTGACAGGTCGCCACGCGTGGCCAGGGTCGCCAGGCGGCCGCCAGAGGCTTCATCCACGGCCTTTGCCGCGGGGCTGAGGGCGCTGTCGGCGTAGATCCCGACCACCAGGCAATCGGTCTGGGCGGTGGCCGGTGCGACCGGGTTCATCTGAAATTCGAGGGCCATGCGTCTAATTCCGTACAATTGGGGGGATAGGCGGCGCTGATCGGCACCGCGTCAGACCCGACAGTGTAATTCAAGCGACCCCCCTCCGATGTCAAAGCGCCCCGCATGCTCCTGATCGAAAGGCACCTCACGCGGCAATTCGCCGAAAGCGTGTTCGCCGTCGCGGTCGTGCTGCTGCTGGTCACGCTGGGCGCGCTGTTTGCCGACCTGATTTCCGAAATCGCCAAGGGCAAGGTGCCGGCCGGCCTGCTGCTGTCGCAGCTGGGCCTTCGATCGATCCGCTTCCTTACCCTCGTGTTGCCGCTGGCGCTGTTCCTGGGCCTGCTCATCTCCATCAGTCGCATGTACGCGGAAAGCGAGATGGCCGTGCTCGCCTCGGTCGGCATGGGCCCGCAGCGGCTCTGGAAGCCCCTGCTGCTGGTCAGCCTGCCGATCATGATCGTGGTCGGCCTGGCTTCGTTGTGGCTGGCGCCGCTGTCGGCATCGCGCGCGAAGGAAATGATCGAGGTCGCCAATCGCTCGTTCCTGATCGCCGGGCTCGAGCCCGGTCGCTTCGTCGAACTGCCCGGCAAGGGTGGCGTGCTGTATGTCACCGAACTCACGCCCGACGGCACGCGCTTCAAGCAGTTGTTCGTGCAGCGCGAGAACGAAGGCCGCGTGGACATCATCACCGCCCACGAAGGCAGCCTCAACCTGATCGGCGACACCGAACGCTACCTGCGCCTGAAGGATGGCTTCCGTGTCGAAGGCGCGATCGGCTCGCGTGATTTCCGAATGATGCGTTTCGAAACCAACGACGTGCGCGTGCCCGATCGCGAAAACGACAACAAGGCCGACGCCCTCGCCGCCGATTCCACCGTCGAACTCGCCCGGTCCGGCAAGCCGCTGGCCGTCGCGGAAGTCAACTGGCGCCTGGCGATGCCGCTGTTCGTCGGCATCCTCGCCGTCTTTGCCGTCCCGCTGGCGCGCAGTGAACCACGCCAGCCGCAATACGGCCTGGTCCTGTTCGCATTGCTGGTCTACCTGGTCGGCATGATCCTGCTGTTGCTCGGCACCAGCCTGATCGGCAGCGGCAAGATGCCGTCCTGGCTCGGCCTGTGGTGGGTGCACCTGCCGATGCTGGCGTTCGCAGCCTGGTTGTTCCTGCGCGACGGATCCTTGCCCAAGCCCGCGAAGGTGCGGAAATGATCCTGTTTCCGCGCCGGCTGGCCGGTTACCTCGCGAAAAGCGTCCTGCTGTCCACGTTGGCGGCGTGGGCGGTGTTGCTGGGCTTCATCACCATCATCGATTTCGTCAGCGAGCTTCGCGACGTCGGCAAGGAAAGCTACACGCTCAGCCATGCCGTGTTGTACATGATGCTGACCACGCCGCGGCGCCTGTACGAACTGTTCCCGACCATCGCCGTCATCGGCAGCCTGCTCGGCCTGGGCGGACTGGCGGCGAAATCGGAACTCACCGTGATGCGCGCAGTGGGCCTGTCCAAGTTGCAGATGGGCCTGGCCGCGTTGATACCGCTGTTGCTGCTCACCGGCCTGATGGTGATCAACATCGAAACGCTCGGTCCGGCAGGCGAGCAGCGCGCGCAGGAACTTGCCAACAGCAAGTCGCGGCAGCTCATCATGGCCCGCTATTCCGGCCTGTGGGCGCGCGAGGGCGACCTGTTCCTCAACGCGCGCGGCAACAGCGCCCCGCATACCGACGAAAACGGCCAGAGCTGGGTCGAACTCGAAGACGTGCGCCTCTATCAATTCGACGACAAGGGCAAGTTGCTGTCGCTCGCGCATGCGCGCACCGCCATCCATCGCAAGGAAGGCTGGACCTTGAACAATGTCGAGCGCACCTGGTTCGATGCGCGTTCCGTGCGCGTGGAAAAAATCCCGAGCGAACGCTGGGACACCGAACTCGATGACAGCACGCTGGCCGCGCAACTGGCGCGACCGCGCTACCTCAGCAGCGCCGAGCTGCGCAGCAACATCAGCTACCTGCGCCGCAACCAGCTCGACTCGCTCAAGTTCGAAAGCGCGTATTGGGCGCGTTGGTTCTATCCCTTCAACGTCATCGTGCTGTGCCTGGCCACCTTGCCCTTCGCCTTCGGCTCGCTGCGCAGCGGCGGCTTCGGCAAACGATTGTTCATCGGCATCCTGATCGGCATCGGCGCACTACTGGTGCAGCGCATGTTCGTCGGCCTGGCCGACGTCTATCGCTTCGATGTGCGCTGGGCTTACCTGTTCCCGCCGCTCATCATCCTCGGCGTGTGCTGGGGTTGGCTGGCGAAACGGATCTAGCCGGCGGAACTAACTGGCCGGTTTTGCGGGCGGTTGCAGCCGCACGAACATCGTCTTCGCCGCCAGGTCGTGCAAGCCGCGACGCTCGGCATCCACCAGCGTCCACAACAGGCAGATGCCCGGCGTCAGCCAGGCCACCAGGTAGCGCAGCCACAGCGCGCCCCAGGCAGCCGGCTTGCCGTCCGTCGCCAGCACCATCAGGCGCCAGGGCCGCATGCCCACGGTCTGTCCGCCACGTCGCCACGACACGGTGAAGTAGGCGCCGGCCAGCAGCCACATCACCGCGAGTTCCAGCACGCCCAGGCCCGGCGATTGTTCGACGGTGCGACCGCCATTCATCCACAGGAACACGGCGCTGGTAATCATCACCAGCGGAATCATCGGCAGGCAGTCGTAGGTCAGGGCAAGCAGGCGCCAGCCGAGGGCCGCGGGTTCGGCAACCGCTCGCGCGGCAGGGTTCGAAGGAGTGTCCATGTGACAAGGATAGCCGGGGCAGGGGCGCATCGCTAAGCTGCAGGCATGAGTCCCACCACGCCCAGCAGTCGCCGTCAGGAAAGCCTGGCCCTGCCAGAAGCTTCTCCCGCCGACGCGGCGCTGATCGCCGCCTACCTGGAACGGGCCTGGGCCGAGCAGGGGCTGGCGCGACAAACGCTGGATTCGTATCGTCGCGATCTCGATGGCCTCGCCCGCTGGTTGCGCGGACAAGGCCGGCCCTTGCTCGCCGTGCAGCGCGAACACCTGTTCGCCTATTTGTCGGAACGCAGCCGGCGGCAATACGCCACCCGCAGCAATGCGCGCCTGCTGTCCTCGTTGCGCGGCTTCTACGCGCAGCAACTCCGGCTCGGCGCCATCAGCGAAGATCCGACCGCCTTGCTCGAAGCGCCCAAGCTCGGTCGATCCTTGCCGAAGGCGCTGTCCGAAAGCGAGGTCGAGGCGCTGATGAATGCCCCCGACGTCACCACGCCCGCCGGTCTGCGTGATCGAGCCATGGTCGAAGTCATGTACGCCGCCGGTTTGCGCGTCAGCGAGTTGGTGAATCTTCCGGCGGTCGCGGTCAACCTGCGCCAAGGCGTGTTGCGGGTGATGGGCAAGGGCAGCAAGGAACGCCTGGTGCCGATGGGCGAAGAGGCGCAGCACTGGCTTGAAAAATATCTCGCCGAAGCGCGACCTGCATTGGCCGGCAAGCGCAATGCCGTGCCCCTGTTCCTGGATCGCAATGGCGAGGCGCTCAGCCGCCAGCAATTCTGGAACACGGTGAAAAAGCTCGCGGTGCATGCCGGCATCGAATCGAAACGCGTCAGCCCGCACGGCCTGCGCCACAGCTTCGCCACGCACCTGCTCAACCACGGCGCCGACCTGCGCGCACTGCAGATGCTGCTCGGCCACGCCAGCCTGTCCACCACGCAGATCTACACCCTGGTCGCGCGCGAGGGCCTCAAGCGCCTGCACCAGCAGCACCATCCCCGGGGATAGTTGCCGGGCTGCCGCCACAGGACTAGCCTAGGCAATATGAACAAAATCCTGCGCAAGTCCCTGGTCCCGGCCCTCGTCGGAATGTTCCTTTTGGCCGCGGCGCCTTCGGCTCTAGCAGGCGGCGCCCTCGCGCTGGACGGCGCCAACGACCATGTCACCTTCGGTCCCGCGCCCGCGCTCGGTGCGTCCAACATCACCCTCGAGACCTGGTTCAGGCGCAGCGGCGCAGGCGTTGCCACCAGCACCGGCAGCGGCGGCGTCAGCGCCGTGCCCCTGGTCACCAAGGGCCGGTCGGAAGGCGACAACAGCAACGTGGACATGAATTATTTCCTCGGCATCCGCGGCACCGACAACGTGCTGGTCGCCGATTTCGAGGAAGGGGCGGGCGGTGCATCACCCGGACTCAACCACCCGATCGCCGGCGTCACGCCGCTGTCCATCGGCGTCTGGTATCACGCTGCCGCCACCTACGACGGCAACAAGTGGCAACTGTTCCTCAATGGCGCGCTGGAAGCCGAACTCATCGTCGGTCGCCCGCTGCGCAGCGACAGCATCCAGCACGCAGCGCTTGGCACCGCCATCAACTCGACCGGCGTCGCCTCAGGTTATTTCGCCGGTACGCTCGATGAAGCCCGCATCTGGAATGTCGCGCGCAGTCCCGCGCAAATCCTCGCGGGTCGCGATGTCGACATCAACAGCGAAGCGGGCCTGGTCGGTCGTTGGGGCCTGGATGAAAACAGCGGCACGTCTGCCGCCGACACGTCTGGCAACAATGTCACCGGCACACTGGTCAACGGCCCGCTGTGGGTTGGCGACCGACAGACCGTCAGCCAGCCGATCGTCACGCGGGGTCCGTACCTGCAGGTCGGCACTGCGTCCAGCATCATCGTTCGCTGGCGCACCGACACGGCCACCGACAGCCGCGTGCGATTCGGCACCAGCGTCGGCTCGCTCACGTCCAGCGCGGGCAACGCCACCCTCACCACGGAACACGAAGTGCTGGTCTCGGGCCTGTCGCCCGTCATGCGCTACTACTATTCCGTGGGCAGCAGCACGGCCACGCTGGCAAGCGGCACCGATTACAGCTTCTACACCGCGCCGCCGATCGGCACCGCGCAGCCCACCCGCGTCTGGGTGCTGGGCGACTCCGGCACCAAGGATGCGGTCGCCGCGGCGGTACGCAACGGTTACACCGCGTTCGGCGCCGGTCGTTATACCGACGTCTGGCTGATGCTCGGCGACAACGCCTACAACAACGGCACCGATGCCGAATTCCAGG
Organism: Gammaproteobacteria bacterium RIFCSPHIGHO2_12_FULL_63_22; assembly: GCA_001801685.1. Classification (GTDB taxonomy): domain Bacteria; phylum Pseudomonadota; class Gammaproteobacteria; order Xanthomonadales; family Xanthomonadaceae; genus Arenimonas. The sequence continues at coordinate 7,523 of MGYJ01000073.1, forward strand.
CCGCCGTGTTCGACATGTATCCGTCCTACCTGCGCCAGGCGCCGCTGTGGTCAACCATCGGCAACCACGACACCGGCCAGACCACCAATCCGTCGCTGTCGATTCCGTACTTCCAGATATTCAACAGCCCGACCGATGGTTCCGCGGGCGGCGTGCCTTCGGGCACCGAAAGGTATTACTCGTTCGATTACGGGCGCATCCATTTCATCTCGCTCGATTCCATGACCTCCAGCCGCGCGCCGGGCAGTGCGATGCTCACCTGGCTGGAAGCGGACCTCGGTTCGACCACGCAGGATTGGATCATCGCGTTCTTCCACCATCCGCCGTACACCAAGGGTTCGCACAACTCCGATACCGAATCGCAACTCATCGAGATGCGCGCCAACGTGCTCCCCATCCTCGAAGCGGGCGGCGTGGACCTCGTGCTTACGGGCCACAGCCACAGCTACGAGCGTAGCTTCTTCATCAACGGCCACTACGGTTTGTCCGGCACCTTCACCAACGCTATGAAGGTCGAAGCGGGATCGGGTCGTGAAAACGAGAGCGGCGGCGCCTACGACAAGCCTGCCGATCTGGTTGCGAATGCGGGCGCGGTCTATGTGGTCGCCGGCAACGGCGGCCATGTCACCAACTGGGTAGGCGGCAGCACGGCGGAATTCAATCCGGCGCCGCATCCGGCCATGTACCGTTCGGTCCTGCATGTCGGCTCGCTGGTGCTGGACGTGGACGGCAACCGGCTCGATGCGAAGATGATTCGTGAAACCGGCGCCGTGGATGACTACTTCACGCTGGTCAAGACGACGACGCAGTCGCAGGTTCCGCTGGCGCCGGCGACGCTGTCGGCAACGGCAGGCAATGCGCAGGTGTCTTTGTCCTGGGCTGCCAGCAGCGGCGCTACCAGTTACACGGTCAAGCGGTCCACCAGCAACGGCGGTCCGTATTCAATGCTGGCAGCGGGCATCGCCACCACCGCTTACACCGATGCCACGGCGAGCAACGGCACCACCTATTACTACGTGGTCAGCGCCAGCAACGGCACCGGCGAGAGTCCCGATTCCAGCCAGGCCAGTGCAACGCCCGTCGCGCCGCCTGCGGTTCCCGCAGCCCCGACCGGGCTCACGGCCACTGCCATTTCCAAGACGCAGGTAAACCTTTCCTGGATTGACCAATCGAACAACGAATCGGGTTTCCGGATCGAGCGCTCCACCGTCAGTGGCAGCGGATACAAGCTGATCGCTACCGTCGGTGCGAATACCACCAGCTACGCCAACACGGGCTTGAAATCCCGGAAGACCTACTACTATCGGCTGCGAGCCTACAACGCGAGTGGTGATTCCACTTACTCGAACACGGCATCGGCCAAGACGCTGAAGTGACCGCGTCACGCACCGATCGGCCCGGTCCTTCGGGGCATGGCCGTCGGATCATCTTCGTCTGCCTGCTGGTGGCGGCGCTTGCGCCGCCGATCGCCGTTGCGCATGGCGACCTGCACGAGCAGATTGTTGCCATCAGTCAGCGCATCGAAGCAGATCCGGCCAATGCCGACCTGATCCTGCGCCGTGCCGAGTTGCATCGCGAACACGAACAATGGCCACAGGCTGAAGCGGATTACGACCATGTGGCGAAGCTTGCGCCGGACAACCGGGCCATCGACCTCGGGCGCGGAAAGTTGTATCTGGCCATGGCCAAACCCGATACCGCCCGCGCAGCCCTGGATCGCGTGCTCGACGCGCAGCCCACGCACGTGGACGCGTTGGCCACCCGTGCGCAGGCCTTGCAGGCATTGGGCGAACACGAAGCTGCGGCCGCCGACTATGCCCGTGCGATTGAAAATGCCTCGTCGCCGGAACCCGATTTCTATCTCGGTCGCGCCAAATCACTCTCGGCAGCCCGACCCGCGCGCGATGACCAAGCCCTCGCCAGCCTGGATGCAGGTATTGCGCGCCTGGGCAAGCTGCCGACGCTGTCGCTTGCAGCCATCGAGTTACAAGTAAGGCGGAGTGAGTTCGATGACGCGCTGCGACGGTTGGATACGCTACGCGAAGCGCAACCGCGCCAGGAAGCCTGGCTGGAGCGCCGCGGTGACATCCTGATGGCCGCGAAACGGCCCGACGAAGCGATGCGGGCGTGGCGCGATGCCATGGCTGCGCTGGATGCCCTGCCGCCACGCTTGCGCGGCACGGGTGCCATGCTCGAATTGCGCAAGCGCCTTACGCAGCGACTCCAAACAGCGCGCCCACGCCCGCAGTAATCGCCATCGCCAGGGCGCCCCAGAAGCCCATCCGCAACGCGCCCGCAGCCATGCCCGCGCCGCCCGTTTTAGCCGCCAGTGCGCCCAGTCCGACCAGGAACACCAGTGATGCGATGGACACGCTCCACATCAGCCCGGCAGCAGGCGCCAGCCAAACGACGAGCAAGGGCAGGGCGGCACCGGCGGCAAATGTCGCGGCGGACGCCATCGCTGCCTGCATCGGCCTCGCGGTCATCATCTCGGTAATGCCCAGTTCGTCACGCGCATGCGCGCCAAGCGCGTCATGCGACATCAGCTGGGTCGCCACTTGGGCGGCCAATGCCTTGTCCAGCCCGCGGCTCATGTAGATGTTGGTCATCTCTTCGTGTTCGTGCACGGGGTCGGTGGCCAGCTCGCGCCGCTCGCGGTCCAGGTCGGCGTTCTCGGTGTCCTTCTGTGAGCTCACCGACACGTACTCGCCGGCCGCCATGGACATCGCGCCGGCCACCAGTCCGGCCACGCCCGTCACCAGGATGGATTTTTCATCCGCGCCGGCAGCGGTCACGCCGACCACCAGGCTGGCGGTGGAGATGATGCCATCGTTGGCGCCCAGCACCGCGGCGCGCAGCCAGCCGATGCGATGCGAGCGGTGGCTCTCGACATGCCTCATGGTCCGGTCTCTCCTTGTTGCCGCTTGCCGATCAGGTCCCACTTGTTGCCGAAGATGTCCTTGAACACGACGACCTTGCCGTACTCCTCGTGCCGCGGTTCTTCCATGAACTGGACGTCATTCCGGCGCAGATGCTGGTACAGGTCGTCGAAGTCATCGGTCTCCAGGAACATGAAGACGCGCCCGCCGGTCTGGTTGCCGACATGCGCGGCCTGCTCCGGCGTCGCCGCCTTCGCAAGCAACAGCCCGCCGCCGCGCCTGCCCGGGGGCGCCACCACGACCCAGCGCTTGCCACCGCCGCGGTCGCTGTCCTCGCGCAATTCGAAACGCATCACGCGCGTATAGAAGTCGATTGCCTGGTCGTAGTCGCTGACCACGATGCTGGTCAGCGTGATCGCATCCGCCATGTCAGTCGTTCCCGCTTCAATGCCTGTCGATTCAGCGCTTGCCGCCGGTGGCCAGCAACACGCCGCCCAGCACGATCGCGCCGATGCCGGCCCACATGGGCACGTTCACCGTCTTCTTTTCCTTCACCGTCATCTCGATCGGCCCCAGCTTCACGGCCGTGGTGTCCTTGGTGTAGCTGAAACCGCCGTACACAAGCGCAAGCACTCCGGCTACCAACAGGACGATTGCAGCTAATTTGACAGGATTCATGGGACTTCCTTGTGGCGACAGGCCGAATGCCGGCGGCATCGATACTGGCAGCCTATTGAAGCACAGGCATGCTGCCCGGGGTAGGCGCGGAATTCAGTTGGACGACTGCAGCGCGCGCCGTATCGCACGGCGCGCACCCACGTAGCAGGCGAGCAACATGGCCACGTACACGGCGACGAAACACCAGGTCGCGGGACCGGAATGGCCCATGGACTCGATGCCCGTTTGCGCCTCAAGCCAATTCCAGAACGGATACAGCAGCAACGTCGCCACGAAGGCGAGTGGAATGCCCAGCAGCACCAGCGAACCCGTGGCGACGATCGCCTGTGTCTTCGGTGTCATCCGGCCATCTTGTGCAACATGTGGTCGATCACTTCGCCATGTTCGTGTTGCGGACTGAACAGGACGACTTCGGCGTCTTCAGCCACCTTCACCGAATGGCCGGGCGGCCAATAGAACAGGTCGCCGCCGCGAATCACTTCGTCAGTCCCATCCGCGTAGCTCACGGTCAGCTCGCCCTGGATCACATAGCCCCAGTGTGGCGACTGGCACATGTCACCCTTCAAGCCCTGCAACAGCGGCGCGATATCCGTACCGGCGCCCAGCGAAAAATATTCGGCACCCATCATCCCGAATCCTGCCGCGCTGCCAAATTCGGTCTTCTGCCGCGCCACGGCGCCGGGTACGTCGATCCTCACCGGTACATCCTGCTTTGCAATTCGCATGACGATCTCCTTGTGGTTGGAAGGAAAACTAGGCTTTCTTCACGAACTCGGATTTCAGCTGCATGGCGCCAATGCCATCGATCTTGCAGTCGATGTCGTGGTCGCCTTCCACGAGGCGGATATTGCGCACCTTGGTGCCGACCTTCACCACCGACGATGTGCCCTTGACCTTCAGGTCCTTGATCACCGTGACGCTGTCTCCGTCCTGAAGCACGTTTCCATGGGCATCACGCACCACGGCGGCCTGATCGGCCACTGCCGCAGTCGCAACCACGGGCCATTCATGGGCGCACTCGGGGCAGACGTAGTTCCCGCCATCTTCGTAGGTGTATTCAGAACTGCAGGCGGGGCAATGGGGCAGCTTGGGCATGATTGGGTTCCAGGGTTCAGTTGACGGAAAACTTCCGGCCCCAGCGCAGCGGCCAGATCACCTTGAATTGCAGGCCGCCGACGAACCGGTGCGCCGCGACCACCCGGTCCAGCACTTGCATCTGCTCGAGCACCGGCTTGCAGCGCCTGAAGGTCGACGCCGGGTCCTCGGTGATGATGAACACGTCGATGTCGCGCACGCCTTCGTTATGGCCATCCATTTCGACGCTGTCGCCAAGCGTGTCGCGCAGTTGGTGTTCGAGGGTGGCGACGCCGGCGGTATCGATCGCTGGACGGCGGAATTTCAGGACAAGCTGGCTTTGCATTGCATGATTCTAGGCCCAAAGCCAGGCCGATGCCCTATCGGTAGCGGCGGAACACCAGGAGGCGTACCAGCGCCGCCAGCAACAACACGCCGCTGCCCGAAGCAACTGTACCGATGATCGCCAGGTAGGGAGAAACGCCGGGCCCGCCGCCCTGCGCCGAGCTTTGGCTCAGGTAGATCCAGGCCGACGCGCCGGTGAACATCACGAAGAACCAGGTGAAGGCGTTGAAGCGCCGCAGCAGGTCCGGTCGGCTGGTCGCGGGCTTGGTCCGTGCGAAAAGCCAGACCGCCGGAAGGGCCATGACGACTACGAATACGAGAAACAGGATCATTCTTCTTCCATTCCCTGGTCATCGCCCCTGCCGAGGTAGGCGCGAATTGATTTTATCTTTCCGTCCGGATCAAAGCTGATCACGTCAACGACATGCAGCTCGATTTTACCATCCACCACGATACGCAGTTCGCCCGCAGCCGTGTCGCTGCCTTCAAAAATGCCAAGGGCCTGGATCTCGATCGATTGGCAGGACTCGAAGTTTCGCGAAGTTTCCGCCACTGCCGCGGCCTTGCCCGACACCGAAATATTCCAATCGCGCAAGGTCACGTCATCCGCGAACATGGCCGACACCCGCTCGAGGTCCCGGTGCGAATAGTGCCGGAGATAAGCCAGGAAGCGACCTCTGTTCGACATGGGCAGTCAGCGGCTTGCCAGTTCAGAGCGCGTTCGATTGAAGCATCGCCGCCATCCGCTGGTGGATCAGGTTGATCGCCTTCAACGGCCGGATCATCACCTTGAAGTCCACGATCTGGCCGGCCTCATTCCACCGGATGATATCCACGCCATTCACCAGCACGCCGTCGATCTCGGTCTCGAATTCCAGCATCGCATCCGACTCGCCGCGGATCTCGCGAACGTAGCGGAAGCTGGGGTTGAAGAACACGTGGAAGGCAGCACCCAGATAGCCGGCGGCCAACTTCTTTCCGCGCTGTGGCGTATGCACCACGGGCGAATGAAATACCGCATCGTCTGCCAGCAGCGTCGCCAAGCCGGAAGCATCGTGCGTGCGAACCAGTCGGTGCCAGGTGTTGATCGGGTGCTCGGCCACGCGCGTCTCCTGAAGGGTCCTCAACTCTCCCGGAATGCGCCGATGAAAGTCTCCTCAATGGTAAGCGCCTCGCACTCGGAATCCAACGCCGCATAGTCCGCGCCAAATTGGCGGCGGAAGCCCGAGTAAGCCTCCTCGTCCTGCCAACGGTCAATGGTGAGGTAGCGGCCCGGGGCGGCGCGATCGCTCAGCAGCAAAGTTTCGATGTAGCCAGGGCTCCGCCGGAACAGGGCCGCCCAGGTTCCATGCGGCCCGTAGTGGCGTTCGAACGATTCCACCGACTCGGCGGCGACCCGGAATTCCCAGAGGCAGGAGTAACTATTTCCCATGCAAGTCGACCTTGGTTGGATCGCCCAGCGACTTGTTCAAGCGCACGGCCTCCTTCACCAGTCGGGCAACCACCGCAGTGCTCAACGTTGCGCCTTCGCGCAACTCCAACGTCGCCATTTCGTATTTACCGCCGGGCTTCAGTCCGGGCTCGATCGACCGCAGCAGCTGCCCGCGCCAGAATCCGAACAACACGCGCTCCGCTTCGGCGCGAATCAACAGCGCGGGTCCGTTCGAGAAATAGACCAGGTGGCCCCACTTGATCACTTCTTCCACATCCGCCGCTTTGCGCACGGCGGCGCGCAACTCGATTACGCAGTCCTGGCGCCAGCCATCAAGGCCGGCCACGTAGGCTTCCGGATTGGCGGCTGGCGCAGTCTTTTGCATGCGAGGCTAGAAGACCAGCAGGGCAGCCCGGACGGCCAGCGCAAACAACACCAGCGACGAGACGAAGAACAGCGCGAACCGGGTAGGAATGTGATTGCTCAGCGTCTGCCACAGGCTGTGCACCACGCGAATGCCGACGTACGCCCAGGCCAGGTAAACGCTGCCGGCGGACGAGTCTCCAAGCAGCGCCAGCGCCAACGCGGTCGCGTAGAAAATCGGCGGTTGTTCCAGCAGGTGGTTGTAGTTGTCGGCTTTCCACCGCACTCGGGCCGGCAGCTGCGCCATCTGTTCGCCGCGCGGCATCATCGGGTCCAGCACCATCCTTGCCTTGACGATGGCCGGGATGCGCGTCGCATACATCCAGGCCCAGATGACGCCGGTCCACAGCACCAAGGCAATGACAGGCGCAATCAACGGTGAGGCGTTCGACATGGCTTGCTTCCCCTCTTCGGAAAATATTATCCCGTCAGCCGCGAGCCCATGTTGTCCGGTGTCGGCTTCACGTTTCGATGGAGTCTGATGCCGAGTTCGAGCAGTGTCAAAACGATGATCAGCACCATCAAGCCCTTGGTCATGCTGTCAGCCGCCGGCCGGATGAAGATCGGGCCACCCGCCACGGCCCAGGCCATCGCGGCGCAGGTGGCCAGGCTCCCTGCCGTCTGCACGCGCCGCATCAGGGTTGTCCAGCGGCCCGCCACGATCGCGGCGGCCAGCAATGGAATGTTGGTTGCCACCAGCAGCCACAACACCACGCCTTCGCGGTGGCGAAAGGCTTCGGTGTAGGTCAGGGCCTCATACGCGGCCGGCGCTGCATTGCCGCCCCAGAAGGCGTCCAGCACCCAGCGCGGTTCGGTCAATACAAAAAGCCCCAGGGCGATCCCGACCAGGCCCATCACCAGCGCCGCACGGCCACCAGGAGTATGGCCTGCCGCCACCGGCTTCCACGCCTGCGATTGCGGCCATCGCCGGCGCGTCCATGCTGCGATGGCGAAATACACAGCCAACGCACCCGGCCACCACAGCGAAGCAATTACCGTCTTCGTCCACCACTGGCCCAGTGCGATCAGGAACTGATCGGCCGACTGGATCGGCGCCCCGAGCTGCGCGATCAATCCAAGTGTCCAGATGACCAGCAATCCAATCACTGTCAGGCGAACGAACGCGTGGCCGTCCACCGGGTCGATGACAACCAGCGTCGGCCGGTAGCGCGCCGCAACCTCGGCAGGCTGGCCGAACGCCTGCAACATGTCGATCGCCATGCCGGCATCCGCAACGCGACCGCTCCCGTCCGCCCGCGCCTGCAGTTCCTCGTTCAACAACGCGCGCAGTTCAAACGCCACGTCATTGCGTTGCTTGCGCGGCAGCTGCACGGCCACGTCGTTCACGTAGGCCTCGATCACGTCGTTCGCATTCATTGCTCAGTCCTCTTCCAGGAGTCTGTCCATAGCGCCGTTCATGCCCTTCCATGAGTCGGTCAGCTTCTTCAACAACTTGCGGCCATCCGCATTCAACGAGTAGTAGCGGCGGGGCGGGCCGTCCTCGATCTTCCATTCACTGTCGAGCACGCCCTGCGTTTCCAGGCGCCGCAGCAGGGGATACAAGGTGCCTTCCTCGATCGGCAGGCCCTTGGCGGCCAGTGCCTGGCGCAGTTCGTAGCCGTAGCGCTGCCCGCGCAACTGCGACAGCGTGGCCAGCACCAGCACCCCGCGCCGTAGCTCGAGCTCCAGTTTTCCGAAAGCGTCTGAATCACCCATGGGGCGCACAGTACGGTACGCCGCACAGTATGTCAACACGCCGATTCACCGGGGCTTTCCAGCATTCGATCAATCAGGAAAGGGGTTGGTCCAGAACCATTGCCCGGACCGGCGCAATCCGCCGAGGTTGGCGAAGGGCACGAAGTATTGCCGCTGGCGCGCGTCCAGCAATCGCAGTTTCAGGCCGGGGCAGATCAGGTCGCCGTCCTTCAGCCGCACCAGGTCGTTGGCCTCGGTGAAGGCGCCATCGGTGTCGGTCACCACCACGCCGGTCAGGCGCACCCGATCGATGCGACCGCGCATCTTCGAGCTGCCAGGCACGCAATCGTTCCAGGTGCCTTCGCTCATGCCGATCACCAGGTCGTCGCCGGCAGCCATCCGAAGACGGAGCTGGTATTGCACCGCGAGCGCGAGCGCGCACAGTGCAAGCACGCTCAACAACCAAAACACCATTTGTCGAAATAACAGGTTCATCGGAGTCCGATTTCATATGATGGCCGGTAGCCTGACGCTGCCTGCCGCGGCTGCCAGTCTACGATGTGAGAAGGATGGATTTGCAGGCAAGACCATAGGCTGTCCCTATAGATATCATCGGTAGAATCAACTTTATCTATGGCAGGGCCTGGTCTAAGCTGGTGAAACGAATTGGTCCCAACGACCCAAGGAGAGAACCATGTCTACCGAATCGAAGTGCCCATTCCCGCACGGCGCGCGCAGCAACGCCGTCACGGGCACCCAAACGAACGCCAACTGGTGGCCGAATCAGTTGAACCTGGCCATCCTCCACCAGCATTCCTCCAAGTCCAATCCCATGGGCGAGGACTTCAATTACGCCGAGGAATTCAAGACGCTCGACCTTGATGCCGTCATCAAGGACCTGACCGCGCTGATGACCGACTCGCAGGACTGGTGGCCGGCCGACTACGGCCATTACGGTCCGTTCTTCATTCGCATGACCTGGCATGCCGCAGGCACCTATCGCATCGCCGACGGTCGCGGCGGCGGCGGCACGGGCGCGCAGCGTTTCGCGCCGCTCAACAGCTGGCCGGACAACGGCAACCTCGACAAGGCGCGCCGCCTGTTGTGGCCGATCAAGCAGAAGTACGGTCGCAAGATTTCCTGGGCCGACCTGATCATCCTCACCGGCAATGTCGCGATGGATTCGATGGGCTTCAAGACCTTCGGATTCGGCGGCGGCCGCGCGGACATCTGGGAACCCGAAGAAGACATCTACTGGGGTCCGGAAGGAAAGTGGCTCGACGACCAGCGCTACAGCGGCGACCGTGAACTCTCGAACCCGCTCGGCGCCGTGCAGATGGGCCTGATCTACGTGAACCCGGAAGGCCCGAACGGCAATCCTGATCCACTCGGTTCCGCGCGCGACATCCGCGAAACCTTCGCCCGCATGGCGATGAATGACGAAGAGACCGTTGCGCTGACCGCCGGCGGCCATACCTTCGGCAAGGCGCACGGCGCAGCCGACCCCAGCAAGTACTGCGGCCCGGAACCCGAGGGCGGCAGCATCGAAGACCAGGGCTTCGGCTGGACCAACTCGTTCAACACCGGCGCTGGCGCCGACACCATCACCAGCGGCATCGAAGGCGCCTGGACGCCCACGCCGACCACCTGGGACAACAGCTACTTCGAAACCCTGTTCGGCCACGAGTGGGAGCTCACCCGCAGCCCCGCGGGCGCCCAGCAGTGGAAGCCGAAGGATCCGGAAGCAGCGAATCTCGTGCCGGACGCCCACATTCCGGGCAAGCGTCATGCACCGATGATGACCACGGCCGACATGGCCATGCGCATGGATCCGATCTACGAAAAGATCTCGCGCGACTTCATGGCCAATCCGCAGAAGTTCGCGGACACCTTCGCCCGCGCCTGGTTCAAGCTGCTGCACCGTGACATGGGTCCGCGCGTTCGCTACCTCGGCCCCCTGGTGCCGAAGGAAGAGCTGATCTGGCAGGATCCGGTGCCCGCCGTGGACCATCCGCTGGTCGACGCCAAGGACATCGCTGCACTGAAGGCCACGCTGCTCACCTCGGGCTTGTCCATCTCGCAGTTGGTGACGACGGCCTGGGCATCGGCGTCCACCTTCCGCGGCACCGACATGCGTGGTGGCGCCAATGGCGCGCGCATTCGCCTCGCGCCGCAGAAGGATTGGGAAGTGAACCAGCCCGCCGAACTGGCCAAGGTGCTCGCAACCCTCGAGGGCGTGCAGAAGGACTTCAACGACGCGCAGTCCGGCGGCAAGAAGATTTCGCTGGCCGACCTGATCGTGCTCGGCGGTTGCGCCGCGGTGGAAGCCGCTGCCAAGCGTGCCGGGCAGGACATCACGGTTCCGTTCACGCCGGGTCGTACCGACGCCTCGCAGGAACAAACCGACGCGCATTCGTTCGCGCCGCTGGAGCCGGTCGTCGATGGTTTCCGCAACTACGTGCGCACGGGCAACGAGGCTGCCGTCGCCGAGACGCTGATCGATCGCGCCAACTTGCTCACCCTCACCGCGCCCGAGCTGACCGTGCTTATCGGCGGCCTGCGTGCGTTGAATGCGAACGTCGGCCAGGCCAAGCACGGTGTGTTCACCGCGCGCCCGGAGACGCTGACCAACGACTTCTTCGTCAATCTGCTCGACATGGGCACGAAGTGGTCCAAGTCCGCCGCCAACGAAGCGGTACTCGAAGGCCGCGATCGCAAGTCGGGCGAGGTCAAGTGGACGGGTACGGTGGCCGACCTCGTGTTCGGTTCCAACTCGCAGCTGCGTGCACTCGCCGAGGCCTATGCGGCCAGCGATTCGCAAGGCAAGTTCGTCAAGGACTTCGTCGCCGCCTGGAACAAGGTGATGAACCTCGACCGTTTCGACCTGGCGTAAAGCCTGCTGCAACGACCTGGCGCGGGATCGCCCGCGCCAGGTTGATGTCTCTCTTAGTTGCCGAATTCGTACAAGGGCTTGCCCTTGTCAACGATGTGCACGGTGTACAGCTTCAGCGACGTGTCGCCAACAATCTTGAAGTCGCCATGCTTGATGTCGCGAAGCGCCAGCAGGGTTGATCCGGTGGTCAGCTTGATCGGCGCTTCACCCGCAAACCCCAGCGACGCGCCCTGCACGACGTAGGATGCTTCGATACCGGGATGCGAATGCAGGTCGAGGCTGTCGCCTGGCTTGTACTCCGCGAGTGACGCAATTACTTCCATGCCAGGCGCACCCGACAAGTCCGTGCGGTCCTTCTCGACCCGGTTCTTCGAATCGGCGTAGGTCTTGGCGGCTAGACCGGTGCCGACGCCCAGGCCGAACAGCAAGACTCCCGACAAACCCAACATCATCGCGACACGCTTCATGCACGCCCCCGTTTGCGTTTGAACCACGAAATGGCGGCCGACGAAACAGGGCCGATGGAAAGTACGGCGAACACCACCAGCGCGAACGCAATGGAATTGGTCGTCGAGTAGTAGCCGAAAGAACGCTCCGCGAAGAACGACGCATAGGCCTGCGTTTCCCGCGCCAGCGACAGCGGAAGCGCGAACACGTCGGTCGGCGGCGCCTGGATCCAGTCGTTGGCGCGGCAACCCCGCGCTTCGGCGCAATGGATGCTGGGGCCCAGCACGAGCGTCATCACGAAATGCGCCACACCCACGGCAGCAGCCAGCAACAGGCGCGAGATCACGGGCATCCGCCGGGCACCACTATTTCGTGGCGGCATTCTTTTCCCGTTCCCTCTCGAGCCGCTTTTCGAAAAGTCCGATCGACACCAGCACGATCCAGGTGAGGATCGTGCCCAGCAAGGCCAGGCCCAGGGCGCCCAGGCCCACCGTTACGCCAATCGCGGCGGTCACCCAGATGCCGGCGGCGGTAGTCAGTCCCTGGATTTCGCGCGTCGCGCTCAACTTGAGGATGGCGCCGGCGCCGATGAAACCGATGCCCGTGGCAAGCCCCTGGATAACCCGAGATACCCCATCAAGATTCATACCGCTGCCCGACGCGGCCAGCACGAACAGCGCCGTGCCCATCGCGACCAGCATGTGCGTCCTCAGTCCGGCCGCCTTGCCCGCTTGCTCGCGTTCGTAACCAACGATCGCACCAAGCACCAGGGCCGCGACCAGGCGTATGACGACGTGAGCCAGCTCCGTCCGGTCCGGCAGGCCGGACGTCAGTTCACTCCAGATGATTTCAAGCATTGCCTTGTCCAGATGGCTGCAGCAGCATCAACGATAGCAAATACCAGCAGCACGGGTGGCGCGAGCTTCAACAGCACGAACGCACTGAAGAACAGGAATACGGACAGGCGAACCGACACCGTCCAGGCGAAGAACTCAGTCAACCCTGCTTTTGCCGCACGCAGGTAATAGACGCCAAGGAAGCCGACCAGCATCCCGGTCACGCGAATCCAGACATCGGTGACCGGCGCCATTCCGAATGCTTCCAACAACAAGTTCGGGGCAACGATCAACACTGCGGCCAATGCGATCAGGTAGCCGCCAAAGACGCGGACGGTTTGTGCCGGGCTTGTCATGGACTTCTCCTCAGTTTGCCTGCCCGATCCAGAGACGATTGCCATCCGGATCCTCGATGCGGAATTCCGTCATGCCATAGAAAGTGGATTCAATATCCGGAATGGCCAGTCCGCGTGCGCGCGCTTGGCGGTGGAAATCCGCAAGATCATCGGGATACAGATACAACACGGCGATCCTGGGAATGCCCGCATGCAGGTTGATGGATTGATCGAGCATCAGCTGGCAATCGCCACAGCGCAGCATGGCCCATCCCCATTCGTCGTTGCGAGTCTCCACCACGAAGCCCAGCTTCTCGTAGAACTCCACGCTAGCCGCGAGCCTGGCCACCGGCTGCATTGGGACAAGACGACTTAGTTTCATGCCAACTCCTACTGTGCGCGACGCAGCGTGATCCAGGCCCAGATGGCCAGGCCAGTGGATATAGCAGTGGATACCATGAAGACAGGATCCGAAATCGACTCTGGCTTGCTCGCGATCAGCCCGAAATGCGCGAGGGTAACCAGGGTGAATACGATGCTGGTGACGATGACGTAGGTCCGCATGCTTGGACACCTTTTGGAATACAAACGCAGCGCGGAGTCAGCCGCGCGCGACTTTCCTCGCAGTCTCGACAGCGTTTCGCGGGTGCAATAGTGGCTGTCCGGTGGCGTTCGGTGTTGCTGTCTGCTCTAGCAAGACCCTCAACTGGGCACCCGTCATGGCCGGATTTACGGCCAGGACTTTGGCGGCGGCATTCACGACGACCGGTGTTGCCATGGACGTCCCGGACGGAAACGAAGGCCCGCCACCCGGCAAGCGTGCCGGGACACGATCTCCATTGGCATACAAAGTGACTTCGGGACCGGTGTTGGTCCACTCGGTCGCGGCGCCGTTCCGGTCCACTGCACCAACGATCAGGAAGTTCGGGAGGGCAAACAGCGTCGCGGGGTTAGCGGTCTTCAATGTGCTGCCGGCATTTCCTGCCGCGCCTACGAACAACACCTTGGGCGCGGACTCCATGCCCTTGATCAGCACGGCACGAATTTTGGCCACTGTGTACCGGGCGAGCTCAAGACGTTCGGATTCCGGCATGTCGGGAGCGCAAGCCTTCAGGTTGCCCAGGTACGCGCGTTCGGCACGGCCCCAGGACATGTTGACGACGCGAGCACCATGGTCGACCAGGAACTGGAGTTGATCGCGGATGGATTCTGCTTCCCGATCCGCGAGTTCACGAGTCCAGCAAGGGACGGGCGGGGAGCCGTGCCACCATTCCATGCGGGCGATCAGCATCTCCGCGTTCGGATTTCCGGACAGTGCAATGTCCGCGACGCCGGTGCCGTGCACGTATCCGCTCCATCGACCGATCACGTCATCGAATTCGGCAGCTTCAGCCGAGGTCTGCTTCTTGAGACGCTCGGCGATGGCCATGGCAGCCGGACTGTCGACGCCGCTGTCCCGATCATCCAGCGCCCGGAGTGTGTCGTTCAATTCATTCTGGCGCTTCAGGACGGCTTCGGGAATGACGGCCATGGCCGTGTCCTGGCGATTCTTGAAAGCATCGTAGCCTCGAACGAGGACTTCGCCGCTTGCGTCGCGTACAACTTGTGTCGCAAACAGCGAGGCATCCACACCACTGTCCCAAATCGCAATCCTGACTGTCGGCGCGTCGACAACGATCTCCACAGGCGCGTCCCTGGACGCCCAGAAGTCCAACGGCTTCGGGTTGGCCTGTGCCTGCGCGCCGAACGAGCCAATGCAAAGCGCCGCCAACGTGATCAGTTTCGTGCGTGTCTTCTTGCCCTGCATTTGCGCGCCTTCGGTTGAGGTCCAGCCACATCAAATTCCGACTTGAGGTCTTTCGAATTGCACTTTATCACCGGCCGAGGCGGCGACTCGTCAACAGCCACGCCAGGTAGGCCGCTGCTGTCACGTCGTAGGCCAGGCAAAACTCGGGCCACCACGCGGGAACGCCCGGATTATGGATCACGGCGCCATGGACAAGATCGAACACGCCGTGGGCTGCCAACGCGATCACGACGATCCACAGCGACCACTTGAACCCCGCTACGGCAGCCGCCAGGAAGGCGACGCCAGCAAGCAACTCCAGCACGAGCGTGTCGGTCGATGCTCCCATCACCGCGAACAAGGCATAGAGGAATGCGATGACAATGGTCACCGTCGGATAGAAGGCCCGATCGCGATCCAGCCCGACGATGGTGGCGAAGGCGCCAACCGCTAGTGCAAGTGCGAGTCCAACGAACAGGGCCATGATGTCTATCCTCGCCGAACGCCTGCGCGCGTCAGCAGGGCTGGCATGAGCGCGAATACCAAAAGCAGCAACACATAGATAGATCCAGACACCGGGTCCCGGCTGGCAATGTATTGGATCAGCGACTGGCTCTGCAGCATGGTCGCGAGCAGCAACTCGGCCGCGACCGACAGGGCCAGTGCAGCAAACCCCACCTGCAGTCGGACGCTGACATCGGGAGCAAGCTCGAAGCGCCTGACGACATGCCGGGCCGCCAGCACGATCACGACCAGCATGATGGGCATCTCGAGAAGTTCGGCATACCGCTCCCCGAGTCGGGGAACCAGGAATGGAACCCGCACGACACCGAGTGCAAACCCGGTACCGAGAACAATCGCGAAGTTCAGCAAGCTTGCCTTGACCCGTTGCATAGAAGCTCCCGGCTGAGGTCGTTTCGCCCCCGGACTTCAGGCGCCCTTGTTGCTGGCGTCCCAGAGCATCGGTTCCCAAAGCTCTACCTTATTTCCATCCGGGTCCATGATCCACGCGAACTTGCCGTTCTCGTGCGACTCCGGGCCGGCAACAATCGCCACGCCAGCCGCCTGCAATTGCGCAAGCATTTCATCCAGGTCATCGACCCGATAATTGATCATGAAGGACGAGTCGCTCGGACTGAACCATTGGCTGTCCTTGTCAGCGAGGTTCCAGACGGTCAGGCCTTTGTCCGAGGCCTTGTCGTCCGGCCATTTCAGGATGGCGCCGCCCCAAGGCTCGAGTGGCAGGCCGAGGTGTTGCTGATACCACGCGGCGAGTGCGGCGCTATCGCCCTTGCACTTCAGGAACACGCCGCCGATTCCGGTAATCCTTGCCATCGTTGCCTCCAATACCAGGTTCCGCGCCCCAGCCTACAGCCAGCGCCGGACTGATTTCATGTAGTTGGCGTATTCGCTGCCAAAGTGCGCGGCAAGCACGCGTTCCTCCGGGCCGATCTGGAAGCGATTCATGTAGAGGACGAACAGGGCCGGCAGCAGGAAGGAAATACCATTGGCGAGGAATACCGCCCAGCCGACGAGCACGACCAGCATGCCGAGGTACATCGGGTTGCGCGTGAAGCGATAGATGCCCGTCGCAACGACGCTTGAGGTGGCTTCTGGTTTCAGCGGGTTCACCGTCGTCTTCGCCTCCCGAAACGCGAGCACGCCGGCAAGGGCAAGCGCGATGCCCAGGATGACCAGTCCGATGGCCAGTGCCGTGCGCCAGGGGATGGCCAGGCCTAGCGACGGCGCGTACCGACGCGCGAACCACATGGACACCGCAACGAGCAACGCAATCACGGGCGGCGGGATCTTCAGTTCAAGTGCTTTCATGGGAATTCACCTGGTTGGCCTGGACTGCCTGGTCAGGCGCCTGCGCGGCGTCCGCGGCTGATTATGCGATAGATATCCGTTGTCGTGATCGGGCTGCCAACGCGGTTCAGGGGCCGGACCTTAATCCCAGCCCACCCGGCCCAAGGCCCGGCCGAATCCGCTGTCGATATGCGCCTACCATCGATTACCGGCAATCCTGCAGGATGGAGCATCACCAACATGGACGACAATCGAAGCGCTGGCGCGAAGCACGAAATCAAGGGCGCGCTGAAGGAATTGGCCGGCAAGATCACGGGCAATGAATCAAAGGAACTGGCGGGAAATGTCGAGCAAAAGCTGGGCAAGGTCCAGAGAAAAGCCGGCGAAGCTGCCGACGAGATTCGTGACGCAGCCAAGAAAGACGACTGAAGAAAGGGGACACGGCCCGTTCGGCCCCACGGCACGAACGCGGCCGGAGACTCAGGCCCGAGCGGCCCGTCGCGAGGTCCAGTACTAGCGCTGCACTGCTGCTCGAGCCACCAGGTATGCGTGTATTGCACTGACCTCAGGTTCGGTCAGATGGCTGAAGCGACTCTGCGATACCTTGGCCATCAGGCCGAGCTTCCTGTTGCCCGTGGGTTGCCCGGTTTTCAGCAGGTTCTTGAAGTCGTCCAGCGAGTATGACGCAGCCGCGATCAGGTCTGGACGAGAACTGTCTGCGCCC
Organism: Gammaproteobacteria bacterium RIFCSPHIGHO2_12_FULL_63_22; assembly: GCA_001801685.1. Classification (GTDB taxonomy): domain Bacteria; phylum Pseudomonadota; class Gammaproteobacteria; order Xanthomonadales; family Xanthomonadaceae; genus Arenimonas. The sequence goes on from MGYJ01000073.1 coordinate 24,879, forward strand.
GGGTTGCCACGAAGAGCTGGTCCGTGGCATTCGCTGCAAATTGTCTGCGCCAGGTACCGGCCCCACGCATTTTCCTCGCCGGCAAACACAGGCACGATGTGGCGCGTCCTTGCTACCGCGTGCGTGGTGGGAGTAAGCAAACCTTCCTGGATTTCCTTCTTTCCTACGGGGCCGAGAACCATGCGTGGGTATTCCGTTCCGCCTGGTGGAACCGAGCGCAAGTACGCGATCAGCGCCTCCATGTCTGGCGCGCTCAGGTGCAGGAAGGAATCTGACGGCATTTCCCACAGCGGCGATCCGTCGTAGCGCACGCCCTCACGAATGGCGCGCTCCAGTTGTGCATCGTCGTAATGCGAAACTGCGCGCGTCAGGTTGGAAGAATAGAGGACGGCAAACTCGGGCTCGTCCACCCACGTCTTGCCGTGCAGGTCCTTGCCATGACAGCCCAGGCAGCCAAGCAAAGTGGCTACACGCTCGCCCTTCTGGACAAGCAGGGCCGAGCCATTGGGAAGCACAGGTGATATCTGGAGAGGCGGAGGTGATGCGACCTTTGGCTCCTGCGCGGCACCTGCAGTCGGAGCCCTGTCTGCGTTGCAGCCGGTAGCCATCAAACTTGCGAGCAGGACAATAAGAAATGAAATTACCGAACGAGTGCGCATGGAGAACTCCGTGCTGCAGGATTAGCGGTTGGTGTCCTTGTTCCGCAGGATGACATGCGTGGCCTTCTCCGTTGCCGTGAACTGCACGCATTCGTAGCCCAGGGCCCGCAAGTCGACCCCTTCGAACAGCCGCTCGCCTCCGCCCAGCAGGACAGGCGCGATCGCGATGTGCAATTCATCGATGAGGCTTTCGCGAAGATACTGCTGGATGGTGTTCGCCCCGCCGCCGATGCGCACGTCCCTCTCGCCGGCCGCCTCGCGCGCCCTGTCAAGCGCCTCGCGAATGCCGCCCGTTACGAAATGGAACGTCGTGCCGCCTTCCATCTCGATCGGTGGACGTGCGTGATGCGTCAGGATGAAGGCCGGAACGTGATATGGCGGATTATCTCCCCACCAGCCTTTCCAGTTCATGTCCGCCCAGGGCCCGCGATCGGGGCTGAACATGTTCCTGCCGAGAATCCAGGCCCCGACATTCCTGAAGCCACGAGCGGCGTAGTCATCGTCAACGCCGGTCGTGCCGTCATCATTCCCGAACAAGGTCCGCTGCAACGTGGATGTTGGAAATAGCCACTGGTGCAGGTCCGTCCCGCCAATACCGAGCGGGTTCTTGATGTCCTGACTCGGGCCCGCGCCGTACCCGTCGAGCGAGATGGTGAAGCTCTCGACGCGAACTCGAGTCATTCGAGTGCCTCCGCGTTGGGGCGATGGCCGTAGCTGAGGACTCGCGTTATTGTCCAGCCAGTGTCCTGGCTGCGCCAGATGATCGCAAAATCAGCCATGCCCTCGCAGCTGTCAGTCTTGACCTGACAGAAGCGGTGTGTGCCTTGCGCAATGGCGCCGAAGCCCTTGATGGGAAATACTTTCAAGCTGCCTGCGACCAGCTCGCGGCGGTAGTTGCCGCACGCGTTCTTCGCGGTGTTGGCAATCATATCCTTCCGATTCCAGGTCACACCGCCGGTGTCGTGATAGAACTCGACGTCCGGCGAGAAGAAGCCGGCGTGTTTTTCAAGCTGCTCAGGCGCACTGCAGTTGTTGAAGGCATCGAACACGGCACTGTCAAGGGACGAGATGACCGCAAACAACTCGTCAGTTGATGGGTCCTTGGCTGGCTGCTCGACCGACGCGAGGGTGAGTGAAGTGCTGCACAGGAGTGCAAGGCCGATGCTCAGCCGGGAAATCAAGTTGCTCATAATTATCCTTGGGGTCTCGCTTTTAGTATTCCCGTGGCAGCCAGCAACGCAAGGAGCAGGGCGAAACTGCCGACGAACGCAAGAGACGGGCTCAATTTCCTGTGGCCCTTGTGCTTCTTCTACCGTTGACAGAAACAGATACTCGATAAAATACGGATTAAGGGTTTTCATCATTCGCATTATTCGCAACGGTCGCCAGCGGGCGCCGCAGGGCAGGACTGCAGCGGCGCCTGCGAACTGACGGCCACGGCGCCGAGTCGCGGGCATCCGCAGCGCGCCCGGGACACCGAGCACAGGTCGAACACAGGGGTCCAATACGACCTTCCTTTCGAATCCCGCAACTCGATCCGGAAGTAGTGATGGTAGTCGGCCGGCTTCAAGCCGAAGATGGGAATGTTGAATTCGGCGGAGTTCCCAGGCGCTATGGCCACCGTTCGCGTCCAGACTGCGTCGTGCCCGGAGTTATGCACCAGCCGGAACGGCTCTCCCGGCGCGCTCGAATGCACGCGGTAACCCAGGTACCACGGATCGAAGGGTGGGCCGCGATCACCATCAAGGTGGAACTCGATATCCCGATCGGCGTGGTTGGGCGTTCTGGTGGTCAGGGCGATGACCTTGACGGAGGTATCGCAGGTAGGGCTCAGGACTGCCGGACTGGATCGAAAGGCGTCGACGCGGCCCGGAATCGCAGCACAGCCCACTTGCAAGGCGGCGAGCAACAGTACCGGGAAAGGGGAAAATGTGAGCTTCACAAAGACTTCTCCCTGCTGCGCCCGGAAGGGTACTCCCATAGTCGGACAGGAATGCCGCAAGCGCAATCAACAGACCGGCTGATTTCTCCTTTACGCACGACTTTGGTTCCCCGTGAATGAATGGTCAGTTGGCGCCACCACGCGCCACCGCTACCAGCATGAGCCCGCCGAGTACTAATGAAACCAAACCAACCAGCGTGATGTGGCGAGTTGCCATCGGAACGACGCGCTGGGCAAACCGCTGATGCCACTGCCAGGGAACGAGCAGCAGGCCGGCTGTCGTGACAAGCAGGAGCCAGCCAAAGAGCGAGAAGGCGCTCGAGAAAAGCATGCGAGGGGCCTGAACTATGAGCGCGATACCAACCGCAACCCGCAAGGACATCTCCGCGTAATGCTTGAACGCAGAGGTAGCGAAGCCGAGCAGGAAGCGGCCGGCCAACGCTGGAAAGAATAGCGAGGCGGCCGCCAGGACAATAAAGTACAGCCCGGCAAGCACGACGACAGCAAGCGCCAGGATTTCAATCATAGACACTGCCTCAAAAGCCGCCTGATGCCAGGGCCAAGGGGGCGGCGATCGGTACGATGGCTGTCCCCCTTGATTGGAAAGTTAGGCTAGCACGCGTTTCACGGGTGCGGCGAAGCGACGCCGTGTGCTGCTGCCAGGTACCGGCCGATTTGAAGCGAATCAGCTATGTAGCGCAGACCATTTGGAGCTTGCTGTACTGCAATGCCGGGGGGCGAGGGGCTGTTGGAATCCAGTACGAGAAGCGGGCAACCTGGGTGATCGGGGCCGAGTAGTGCGGCTACAGCCGGCCTCGGCCGGGCAAAATCGACTTCGTGCACGTCGATCTTTGATCGAAGCTGAGGAAAGTACGTGAGCACTCCGGCAATCGCTGCGCAGAACGGACAGTAGAAATAGCCTTCGCCTGCTGCAGGGTCTGAGAAACTTGGAGGAAACAGGAAGAGCTTGTCAGCCACGGAGCGACTCCTGGACATAACGCCTGAGTTGAGGGGACGCCCGTCAGCCGCGAGCCGACTGTTACCCCTCAGGGAACGGAAGAAAACCCGACCGAGCCAGAAGCCAGCATGTGAGGCCATAGAAAAGGCCGACCAGGAGGTAGATCAGCAGAGTTGCAAAAAAACCAAGTCGGGTAGCGACAAACGCCACGATAACGCCGGCGCCGACAGAAACCACCAGCGAAGTGAGCAGGAACGAATACGACCCTGGCGGGACGCAACGATTGCCTGCCATGGATGAGGGTAGCTCGTTAATTTGGCCAACTAACCTGCGAATACCGTAGACCAGTGCAGAAAGAAGCGCAAACCCAAGCCAGAACTGCATGCCAGTGAGAAATGCGAATGGAAGAGCGAGCAGGCCGACGAAATTGGCAATGACGGAATCCGGCGCGAGATAGTTTGCCAATACAACACCTCCGATACCGCCGCCGAAGAAAAGCGCGGCGGTGATCGGGATTGTCACACTTGCTGGGCGCTGCGTAGGTGTCATTGAGTAGATTGTACGAGCCATTTACAGAAGATCGGCTCGAATGAATTGTCAGGCCCCTGCAGTAGCCGAAGTCAATGAAAGTGCCTAGAAGACCAACACCTTGTCTGACTCGACGGTCCACTGCGCCAACTGGCCCATTGTGCTCACTTCGGCGCCCTCAACCAGGGACAATGACTTGATGCCGCGAGCCTCGCAACAAGTGCCGCAAAGCCTGACATGACCGGCCTTTTTAATGACAGAGGTAAGCATCCTCTCGATGTTGTAGTAACCCTGCGGCGTGTTCTGCGAAGACAGAGCCGCAGTAACTGCGTCTGCCATTAGGAACATACGCACCTCGATTTCAGGCTGATCCTTCTGCAGCGCCATTGCAAGGCGAAGCGCGTTGTACGTCTTCTCTGATCCGTAGGCGCCATCATTGAGGATGAAAAGCAGTGTCATTGCCATGTGGGCCTCGGATGTTTGTGGGACTAACGCCTGGGTTGAGGGAGCAGAATCGGAACGATTTTGGTTCCCCTTGAATGAATAGTTAGGTGCCTGCTCACGAACTGGCGGAGCCACGGGCCTTGAACAATGTGTTGTAGATCAACGATGGGATGCAATAGTGCGTGATGCTGACCAGTGCAGCGACAAGTATGAGAGGCGCGCCGAGAAGGTAGCCGACGAGTGGTGCGCCGGCATAGAAGGCCCACCCGGTCACCAGAAGCCAAACAGTCGCGATACCACAAGCAAATCGGCGTTGCGGACCTTGGTGCGGTAAAGGACGCGTACCGGTGAGATATCGAGCACCATAGTTGTAGAGAAGGTCAAACGGATGAAATGGCAATAGCGCCCCCAGAAGCGCGGTTACCGCGAGCGCCCACAACACCGCACTTGAATTGAGTGCGACACCCACGACCATGAAGAGAGTGCAGAATGCCGGCGACCACCTAAGCCAAGGCCCCACTTCATCGAGTGTGGCCTCGTCGAGGTCGCAGAACCCTTGCGCTTCCAGCCGCCGACGTACTGCTGAGTTCACGGGCATGATCCGATCCTCCCAACTGTGACCAATGCTACCTAGGTTCCTAATGCCTGAGTCAAGGGGAGCAGAATCGGAACGATTTTGGTTCCCCTTGAATGAATCGTTAGGCTGCGGCGAGCTTTAACTTGCCGACGCGCTGAAGGTTGACGTTTTTGCGGGCAACCCACAGATCGTGGTTGTCCTGCATGGCCAGCCAACTCTCGGGCGACCGTCCGATGGCCTTGGAGAGGCGAAGCGCCATCTCCGGCGTAATCCGGCTAGTTCCCTTAAGGACTCGGCTCAGGGTGGAGGCAGCCACATCGAGCTTGACCGCGAGCTCCCGGCCGCTGATGCCGTTCGGCTCGAGGTAAATGTTGGTGATGAACTCACCGGGGTGGGGAGGGTTGTACATAGCCATTAGTGATAGTCCTCGTAATTCAAAACGTACGCGTTTCCATCCCTGAACTCAAATGTGATCCGCCCATTGCCGTTGACCGAAATTGCCCAGCGACCGCGCAAAGGGCCTTTGAGTGGATGGAGCCCGAAACCGGGGATGTCCAGATCGTCGATCATATGCGCGGTGTCCAGGGCGGCCAACTGCAGACGGAGCCGCTTGGCATGGCTAGCCAGGACACCGGCAGCGCTGCCAGTCTCGAACAGCTTGCGAAGGCCTTTGTGCCGGAACGAGTGGATCATGCGCCATCATAGCATGTTGCGCAGCACGCAACAACTGGGCCTAACGCCTGAGTTAAGGGGACAGACATCGGTACGATGGCTGTTCCCCTTGATTGAATAGTTAGGAGGATCGGCGATACGTAGGGCCGCCAAACCATCCGCGAATCAACAAAACGATGGCGAAGAATAACAAAGTTGTTGAGACGAGCAGCCAGGCACCGAAGTAGGTTTGTATGTTGGTCGGCATGTTGTAGAGAAATGCGTCTATTGGGCCGTCTGCCGAGGCGTATAAGACGCCGCCAAAGAACCAGAAGAGCCAAACTACAGCAAGCAGGCAGCCCTTTCGAAATCTCTTCGGATCTTTCAACACGCAATGACTCCCTGGGCCTAACGCCTGAGTTAAGGGGACAGACATCGGTACGATGGCTGTTCCCCTTGATTGAATAGTTAGGACTGCCCGGTTACGGAACGACTGCAACCGACCGCCACTGCCGCCGATAATACGACGTAAGCGCGGAGATTATCTCGCGGCGCTCATCGGCCGAGATGGGTATGGCAGGGGACGAGTCAGTTGCCGCCCACTCCTTGATTGAGTCCGCGTGAATCTCTCGGCCTCGAGAGAAGAAGCCTGGAGCGAAGTCGACCCACACCTTAGCGGTACGGCCATCTCGAACGAAGGCAATGGACTCTCTGTCTAGCCAAACGATTTGATCGGCCAAGGTAGCTCTCAATTAGGGTCTAACGCCTGAGTTAAGGGGACGCCCGCGTGGAGCGTTGCGTGATGCAAGCTATCACCGCGTTCCCCTTGAATGAATAGTTAGAGCCTACGCCGTACCTATAGATCCTGCGGACGAAGGCCCGTGTTCTTGGCTATGCGGACGAGCATGTTGGGACCGATCTCGTCGCCATCGTGGAAGGCAAACGCGTAGTCCGGCCAGCCATCGCGGGAGAGTGTCTTGTTTGAACCAGACTGACGCTTAATCGACCAGCCAATGGCGAGTAAGGCCGCAAGAACCCTTCTGGCCTTTGTAGACGGCCACTGACTCACGCAGCGGCTGGCACTGAAATTGTCAGATCAATCGGGCGAATCTCGCCGTTTTCGATGCGCTCGGCGAGAACCCGCAGCGCCAGAATCTCTGCTTTTCCCATGGCCTCGTCGGCCGTTGCGCCATACGCGAGGACGCCAGGTAGCTCGGGGATCTCGGCCAGCCACCGGCCGTCGGCCTCGCGCTCAAATTCGATGCTGAAATTCATGGGTACCTCCAGGTCGGGGCCATTGTAGCGCATCGCCAAATTGGGGGTCTAACGCCTGAGTTAAGGGGACGCCCGCGTGGAGCTTTGCGTAATGCTAGCTATCACAGCGTTCCCCTTGAATGAATAGTTAGGCTGCACGCGACTTGAGCAAAAGGACGTTAATGCTGGAGCCAATGATTCCGAAAGCGGCGCCAAGGCCTACAACCATCGCGAGCGTGAAAGCCCAGATTCCTGCGCCGAATTGTTCGGCTGGCACTCGGCCGGGTCCAATGGCCCAGGACACCGCCCATCCAGCGGTTGCGTCGACAAAGCCAAGCGACGCCCCCAGTAGAACGCCCCGCCAAAAACCGAACCTACGGGCTGCCGCGAAGCTAAGTCCTACGTATAGCAGAACTGAAACAGGCAGGCCGTACATGTACGGGAACGGTACGGCGATAGATGCCCATGATCCGAGAGCATCGAACGCTACCAAGACGAAGGAAGAAAGCAGCACGAATGTTAAGAATCGCAAGAGAACTCCAATGAAGCCTAACGCCTGAGTTAAGG